>NZ_CP054052.1:0-713734 GCF_013283835.1 Poseidonibacter lekithochrous
ATGACACACAAAGATTTTTTAGCACTTATTCAAAAAGAAGCCACTTCTATAGATTATGATAGATACCTAAAGCAGCTTACATACAAAAAAATCTCATCTGATGAGAATCTAGCTGTATTCGAAGTATCTAATAAATATATAGCTTCATGGATAAAGAGCAAATACACAGGAGTAATCCAACAATGTTTTGAGCAATACGATGGTACTAAACCAAAAGTAGAAATCAAGATTGCCGGTGAAAAAAAATCGAAAAAAGAAATAATCCAAGAACAAGTTAAAAACGAAACTGCTGAAAGTACGATACTAAATCCATCATATACTTTCAATTCGTTTGTTGTTGGACCTTCTAACCAAATGGCCTATAATGCGTCACTTGCAGTATCAAATAAACCTGGAACTCAGTATAACCCACTATTTATTTACGGTGGTACTGGTCTTGGTAAAACTCACCTTTTACAAGCAGTTGGAAATGCTGCAATTGAAAAAGGTCAAACAGTAATTTACGTAACAATTGAGCAGTTTATGAATGACTTTACATTCTCAATTAAAAATAAAAATATGGAACACTTTAGATCTAAGTATAGAAAGTGTGATGTTTTATTAATTGATGATATACAGTTCCTTTCAGGGAAAGAACAAACTCAAGAAGAGTTCTTCCATACCTTTAATGAACTTCATAATGCAAAAAAACAAATTGTTATGACATCAGATAGACTTCCTTCTCAAATAGCAGGACTTGTAGATAGGCTAAAATCGCGGTTTGAGTGGGGTTTAACGGCTGATATTCAACTTCCAGGGTTAGAGACAAAAATTGCTATTATAGAGAAAAAGTCTGATTTAAATGGTATTGCTCTTACAAGAGAAATCATTAATTTCATTGCAACAAACCTTGATAATTCTATTAGAGAAATAGAAGGTGTACTAATTAGAATTAATGCATCAGCTTCTTTATTAAATCAAGAAATTAGTTTAGATATGGTTCAAAACCTATTAAAAGAGCAAATAAAAGAAACAAAAGAAAACATCAAATTACCCGATGTTATCGATATTGTAGCACGTGAGCTTAATATCAAACCAAGTGATATCAAATCTAAGAAAAGAACAGCAACAGTAGCTAATGCTAGAAGAGTTGTAATATATTTAGCAAGAGAATTAACACATAATTCTATGCCTGATATTGCTAAGTTCTTAGGTATGAAAGATCACTCATCAATTTCTCATAATATTAAAAAAGCAAATGAGTTAATTGAGAAAGATGAAAACTTTAAATTAATTATTGAAAATTTAAAGAATAAAATTATAAATAAGGAGTGGTAACAGTATCTTTTAAAAATAAGTTTAAAAGAGATGTGTGAAAAGGTGTGAATATTTCATTTCGTTATATCACATGAAAGTCTTTCGATACAGACGGGATTACAGATGTATTTTCATCTTTTCACATGTACTACTACCGCTACTAAAATATATAAATAAATAGGAGATAGAATGAGGTTTATAATTACGAAGAATATCATTGAAAATGTTATAGCTTCAATGCAACCTTTTTTAGAGAAAAAAGATGCAAGTGCAATAACATCGCATATATATTTAGAGATTAATAATACTGGTCTAATTTTAAAAGCAACAGATTATGAAATTGGCTTAGAGTCTCATATCGATAATGTAAATGAAAGTGAAGATGGAAAAGCAACAGTTAATGGATCTAACTTACTTGGTATTATTAAAAGATTAAAAAATGAAGATATTACTTTTGAAACTGCTACTAACAATTTAGTAATCAGACAAAATAAATCTATTTTTAAATTACCTATGTATGATGCTAATGAATATCCAACTATAATTAATAATGCAAATTTAAAATCTTTAGATATTTCAACATTAAATTTTATTAATTCTATTAGAAAGATTACTCCAGCAGTAGATAACAATAATCCTAAATTTGAATTAAATGGAGCATTAATAGATATTAAAAGTTCTAAAACAAATTTTGTAGCTACTGATACTAGAAGATTAGCTATTTCTCATTTAGAAAATATGTCTAATGATGAATCTCAATTTATTATTCCTAAGAAAGCAATTATTGAAATTCAAAAATTATTCTTAGATGATGCTAAGATTACTTATGATGATACAAACCTAGTCATTTCGAATGACAAAATGAAATTCTTTACAAAACTAATTAATGGAAAATTTCCTGATTATGAAAGAATTATTCCAAGTAATTTAAAACATACTTTATCTTTACCTAAAAATATTTTAGTTGAGTCTATTAAGCTAGTTACTTCTTTATTCTCAAATATTAAAATTACATTTAAATCAAATGCAATAGTATTTGAATCTTTAGATGAAGATAGTGAATCACAAACGCAAATTGATTTAAATTTAGAAATAGAAGAAGAATTCTATTTAGCTGTAAATGCTAAATATTTATTAGATTTTTTATCTATGACGAATAATGAAAATGTAACTGTTGGATTTAATGAATCTAATCTTCCATTCTACCTAGAAGATGAAAGATTTTTTACAATTGTAATGCCAATAGTTTTAGAAAAATAGAAAGAAGAAGGAAATCCCCCAATGAGCAATGAATATAGCGCTGGAAATATTAAAGTTTTAAAAGGTCTAGAAGCAGTTAGAAAAAGACCAGGTATGTATATTGGTGATACTAATATCAATGGATTACACCACTGTGTTTATGAAGTAGTAGATAACTCTATTGATGAAGCAATGGCTGGTTTTTGTGATACTATCAAAGTAACACTAACTAAAAGCGGTTCTTGTATCATTTCTGATAATGCAAGAGGTATTCCAACAGGAATGCACCCTACTGAGAAAAAATCTGCTGCAACAATTGCTCTTACTGTATTACATGCAGGTGGTAAATTCGATAAAGATACGTATAAAGTTTCTGGTGGACTTCATGGGGTTGGTGTATCAGTTGTAAATGCTTTATCTAGTAAATTACAAATGACTATTTACCAAAATAAAGAAGTTCATTTCCAAGAATTTACAACAGGTATTCCAGTTGAAGATTTAAAAGTAATTGATACTTGTCGAAAAACAGGTACTACTATTGAATTCTGGCCAGATGCTACTATTTTTGAAACTGTTAGTTTTGATTTTGATATTTTATCTAAGAGATTTAAAGAAATTGCATACTTAAATTCTAATATCACTATTGAATTAAAAGATGAAAGAATTAACAAAAAAGAAGTATATCACTTTGATGGTGGATTAGCACAATTTGTTAATGATATAAATAGAGATACAGCTGTAACTGAAGCAGTTTCATTTAACGTAAGTGAAGATGATATTGAAGCAGACTTTGCTGTTATGTATAACTCTACATATACAGAAAAAACTCTTTCTTTTGTAAATAATATTAGAACAATTGATGGTGGTACTCATGAAGCTGGTTTTAAAGCTGGACTAACACGTGCAATTGTTAAATATGTAAATGAAAATGCAGCAGCAAGAGAAAAAGATACTAAAATTACTGGGGATGATGTAAGAGAAGGTCTTATTGCTGTTATCTCTGTAAAAGTTCCAGAACCACAATTTGAGGGTCAAACTAAAGGTAAATTAGGTTCTTCTTATGTAAAACCTATTTGTCAAAAAGTTACTTTTGAATCATTAGTAAAACACTTCGAAGAAAACCCAGCTCAAGCTAAAGCTATTATGGAAAAAGCATTAATGGCCGCACGTGGTAGAGAAGCTGCTAAAAAAGCTAGAGATTTAACTAGAAAAAAAGATGCTATGACAGTTGGAACTCTTCCTGGTAAATTAGCTGAATGTCAATCAAAAGATCCTGCTATTAGAGAATTATACCTGGTGGAAGGGGATTCTGCTGGTGGTTCTGCTAAGCAAGGTAGAGATAGAGTTTATCAAGCAATTTTACCACTTAAGGGTAAGATTTTAAATGTTGAGAAATCAAGATTAGATAAAATTTTAAAATCTGACGAAATTAGAAACATGATTACAGCTATGGGTTGTGGTATTGGTGAAGATTTCAATGAAGAAAAAGTAAGATACCATAAAGTAATTATTATGACGGATGCGGATGTTGATGGATCTCACATTCAAACATTACTTTTAACTTTCTTCTTTAGATTCTTAAGACCAATTATTGAATCTGGGTATTTATATATTGCTCAACCGCCGTTATATAGATATAAAAAAGGTAAAAATGAAATTTACCTAAAAGATGATAATGCTTTATCTAACTTCTTAATTGAAAATGGTTTAGAATCATTCTCTTTTGAAGGTTTAGGATATAACGACCTTCTTGATTTATTCAAAACAGTATCAAGATATAGAGGAATGTTAGCTCAATTAGAAAAAAGATACTCTCTTGTAGAAGTATTAAAACACTTAATTGAAAGTCCAGAATTAGTAAATCTTGATTTTGACAAATTATATGAAGAAGTTAAATCATTCTTAGATGCTAAAGGTCACAATATCTTATCTAAGACTATTACAGAAAATAAAATTCAATTATTCGTTCAAACTGGTGCTGGTTTAGAAGAATTAATCATTGATGATGAGTTATTTGCATCTCCATACTTCTCAGAAGCTACTTATATTTATTCTAAGCTAGTTGAAAGAGATATTTCTATGTTTGATGGAAGAGATTTAATTGAAATCCTAGATGAAATTGAAGGTTTAGCTAAGAAGGGTGCTTATATCCAAAGATATAAAGGACTTGGAGAGATGAATCCAGATCAATTATGGGAAACTACAATGACTCCTGAAGCTAGAAGATTACTAAAAGTAAAAATCGAAGATGCTGAAGTTGCTTCTGATACATTCACACTATTTATGGGTGATGAGGTAGAACCAAGAAGAAACTATATCGAAGAACACGCAAAAGACGTTGAACACTTAGACGTTTAATCTAAAGAAACTTTTTGGAGACTTTTTAAAAAGTCTCTATTTAGTCTCTAAAAAATATTATAAATAATTGCACTTGCAATTATAAAAAGAATCCCTCCAGAGACTTTTTCGAGACTATTTGAATATTTCTGCATAAAACCTTTTGCATTTTCATGATTTACTAAATAAACTATAAAAATATCCCATAATAAAACAGCTAAAAACATCCATAATGCATAAAAACTTTGTATTTCAATTGGTGTATGGGTTTGAATGGATATAGAAAACATCGTAAAATAGAAGATTGAGTTCTTTGGATTTAAAATTGCAGACAAAAAACCTTGCATAAAATACCCTAGAAGCTGTTTTTTATGATTTGTGTATAGATTATCGTTTTTTTGAAATAAATCTCTTCTAGGAGCTAATATAAGTAAATAAGCTATATAAAATAGATAAAGAGAACCTATAATCTTAATACTCACAAAGACAAGTTCATTATCCTTGATTAGAGTAATACCAAATAGTGCAAGTAATATATAAACTAAATTAGCTATTGCTATACCAAAAGCAGTTAATATTCCAGAAATTTTTCCATGTTTACTAGAGTTAGTAATAATTATAAAAAAATCAACACCAGGACTTAGAAGTGCAACAAAATGTGCAAAAGCCAAAGTTAGAAAGTCGTAAAAATAAATTGAAAGTTCCATAGTTCTCCTAAAAAAGAAAATTATATATGAATGAAAAATTTATTTATTGTATAAAATTGATGAGTTAGGTATTTTGTGAAGTTTTAGTCAAAAATGAAATTTTTAAGAGATATTACTAATATTTTTGCTAAATTTAAGAATTTGTTAAAATATATACTAAAAATGACTTTACTTACAATATAAAAGTTGCTAGAATCTTTTTTATCAGAACTATTTTAGGAGTTTTAATGAATATTCGTACTTTGGGGGTAGAAGACCTCATTGAGTTGGCACTACGTACAAAAGATGTAAAAGAGATGTCATATTTACAAAGAAATCCATCTATGAATGTTAGACGAGCACTAGCTAGAAATATTAATATTGCAGATGAGGTTTTAAAAAAATTAGCATACGACCCAGTACAGAATGTTGCCTATATGGCTACCAAAAATCCAAAATCTAGAATCAAAAGAGATTTTCCTAATGCAAGAGCTTGTGTTACTTGTCAAAAAGATGAGAGAGGTTTAAACTGCACAGGATGTCCAGAATTACTAGAGTATAGTGCTTAACTATACTCTAAAATTTATATTATAAGCTAGCTGTTTTTTCTGTATGAGAGAAAATTTGCCCTCTTTTTCTAATAATATTATTTACAATGTGGTAACCATGATTTAATGCAATGGCAATAGAACCACCTGATTTAAATGCAATATCTCCAGCTACATAAACACATTTTGCAGAAGTTTCTTGATGCTCATCGAAAGTAGGTTGATTATTTTCGTTCACATCCACCCCACATGATTTTAAGAAATCAACAGGAGTAGTTCCACCAATTGCATAAATTACTCTGTCATATAGTACTGAGAATCCATCATTATAGTTTACTTTTACTTTTCCACCGTCATTTTCTAGTGAATCAATATCTGTATTCATTCTAAGTCTTAGTTTTTCTTCACCATGATATTTATTTAACATTTCTTCATTTATTTCATTTAATCTTGAAAAAGAAGCTTTTCTATAAACCATAGTTACATTATTGTTCTGATCAGCTAAATCATAAGCATACTCAGCAGCAGAGTTTCCACCACCAACAACTAGGACTTTTTCGTTTGTAGAACATTTATCAAGGTTAAAATTCACCTGAGCTTTAATTGATGGTGGAATTTTATATGCTGGTTTATTTGGTTTACCCATTTTACCAATAGAAATTACTGCATTTCTACTTTTAATTAATCCAGCACTTGTATGAATTTCTAATAAATCCCCTACTCTTACCATTTTTTCAACTTCTGTATTGAAAGAAGAATCAATTTTGTCAGAATCTAATAAGTCATCAAAGTAATCTAATGTAGTCTCTTTAGTTCCATCATAAAACTCAACATTCCCTTGTAATGTTGTAACTTGCCCTTTATAATCTTTATCAACTCTTTTGTTATCTTTATAGAATTTTCTAATAGTATTTGAGTGATTGTCCGTTTTCTCAATTAATAGAATTTCTCCAACTTTGTGCGCTGAAGCTTCGATTGCAGTACCAATACCACCTGGTCCACCACCGATAATTACGATATCATATATTTTATTTGTCATAATACTCTCTTATATTTGTTTACTTATAGAAGGGGATTATACTAAAAATTTAGTTTTTTTTCAATTAGTAACATATATAAGTAAGATTTTGATAAAATTGCCTAAAATTAATTATTATAAAGGTTATAAAAGATATGGAAATGAAATACGGTGAAAAAGAGATACTTGAATTCGATATTAACAATGATGAAAACTATTGGCCAAATACGAATAAAAAGAATTATATCATTGATATTGAATTACCAGAGTTCATGGCAAAATGTCCAAGAAGTGGATACCCTGACTTTGCAACAATCAAAATTCAATACACTCCAGATGAGAAAGTAATTGAATTAAAAGCACTTAAAATTTATATCAATACTTTTATGTATAGAGAAGTTTCTCATGAAAATTCAGCAAATGAAATTTTTGACGTTTTATTTGAAAAATTACAACCAAGATGGTTAAAAGTAATTGCTGATTTCAAACCAAGAGGAAATGTACATACTGTTATTGAAATAGATAGTGCAAAAATGTAGGTAATAAGCCTTGGAAAGATTAGTTACGACTTCACAAGCTGCTCATATACTTGGGCTCTCTTTACAAGGTATACACTACAGAATTAAAAAAAATCAATTAAAATCTATCAAAAAATCTGGTAAGACTTTTGTTTATGTGTCTGAAGAAATGGAAAAAAACGCTTCTTCAAACCATAATACAAAAGTTGAAGCTATAAAAGCAGACACTTCAAATCAAGAACAATCCCAAGCTATCATTGATGTAAAAAATGAACAAATTATTTTATTAAAAGACTCAATGAAATGGATGAAAAAACAGTATAAATCAGAAATCTCAAGATTAGAAAAAAATCAAAAGAAAATCATTAATGTTTTTAACTCGGAGATAAAACTTCTTCAAAGTGCATTTAATGAAATGAGAACTATTTATAAAACTCAACCACAAATTGAATCAAATCCTATTAATACTCAGAGTACTACAGAGTTTATGACTTTAAAAGACTTTTTTGTAATTATGAAAAGGTTTAATAAAACGGAAAAAGAGATTAAATATATTATATTTCAAGCAATTCAAAAAAAAGATAGTAGATTTATTTATAATAAAAAAGAGAAAAAATTACTGATTTTAAAATCAGATTTTGAAGATTTAGCCTAAAAATTGGGCAAAAAAAAAGAGTACTTATAAAAGTACTCCTCTCCAGATACCTAAACACACCACTAAGAGAGGTGCCTTGCTATGTTCCCATCCTGGGGCAGTGTCTCAACATAATGATTGTAAAGGTCTAAAGAAGAGCAATCAAAATACCTAGATATTCTCATTGTTCTTCTTTTTCGAGCTGAAATTATAGCCAAGAAATCTTAAAGTTTAAATAAATTAATTGCAAATAGAGTTTGAAAAGGTATAATTCATAAAAATTTCATAAAAAAAGTATATAAATTGACAAAAAATTTTAATTTAATTGGTATTTCCTCTTTAATCTTCGCAATGTTTATTTGGGGAAGTTCTTTTATTGGTCTAAAAGCCGCAATGGTTGACCTAGGACCATACACAGTAATATTTTTAAGAATGATTATTGCATCTTTCATTTTTGTATTTTTCATAAAACAGTTTCTAAAATACGAATTTACAAAAAAAGATTTAAAATATATTTTATTGCTAGCTATTTTTGAGCCTTGTTTGTATTTTCTATTCGAAGCTAAAGCTTTACAATACACTTCTGCATCACAAGCTGGAATGATTACATCTTTAATGCCTCTAATTACTGCTATTGCTGCAGGATACTTTCTACAAGAGATTATTTCTAGAAAACTTATATTAGGTTCTGCTCTAGCTATGATTGGTGCTGTTTGGTTAAGTGTACAAGCTACAACAACGCAAAGTGCGCCAGATCCTCTATTAGGTAACTTCTTGGAGTTTCTAGCCATGATTTGTGCTGCTGGTTATACTATTGTTGCAAAATATCTAACACATAAGTACTCTGCTTTGTTTATTACAGCAGCTCAAGCCTTTATTGGAGCAGTATTTTTCTTACCATTTTTTATATATGAGTATTTTACATTGGAAATGAATTTTACAGTTGAAGCGGTTTCTTGGGTATTTTATTTAGGTATTGTTGTAACTATTGGTGGATATGGATTATATAATTATGCTCTTACAAAAATTGATGCTTCAAAAGCTGCTATTTTTGTAAACTTAATACCTGTATCAACATTGATATTGGCATACTTTATTTTAAATGAGAAATTAACTTCTGTTGAATTAATTGCTTCTGCAACTATTTTAGGTGGAGTATTCTTATCTCAAATGCCTATGGAAAAACTAAAACGTAAGAAAAAATAGAAAAAACAAAAAAGTATTTTGATAAATATGGAAGTATATGTATTCTGTTTTTATTGCTAAGTTTTTAAGGTATTTATTTTTAGCTATTGTTGTTAGTATGAGTCTATAGTAATTGTAAATTTAGCACCATTAAATTTTTGATTATTATAAGTGTATTCACTATTGTAGGCTTCTATAGTTCCTTCCATATGCTTTTTAATAATCTCTTGACTCATATATAATCCAATACCAGTTCCTTGACTTTGATGTTTCGTTGTAAAGTATGGTTCAAAAACTCTACCCATTATATGTGCAGGGATTCCTCCGGCATTATCTTTAATATGAATATATAGTTTTTCTGCTTCTTCTTTAATATCTACAAAGATAAAGTTTTCTTTTAAATCTTTTTTATCAAACTCATCTCTTGCATTATTTAATAGATTTAGTATTACTTGAATTAATTCATTCTCTAATAAATAGATTGCTTTTTCTTCAATATCTGTAATAATATTAATATTTTTTGTTATGTATTGATCTTTAATAAGATTATATGTTTTATTCCAAACTTCAGAAGTAGTAGTTTTAGTATTCTCTTTATTTGGTTTAAAAAAGTTTCTAAAATCATCAATTGTTTTAGATAAATGCTGAGTTGTTGTAGTAATAGTATCAGAGGTTTTAGTGATGTCATCTTCTGTAATAAGATTAAGTTCTTGTTTTAACTTTAAACTTGAAGAAGAAGTAGAAATCAATGATAATGGTTGTCTCCACTGATGGGCAATATTCCCTATCATCTCTCCCATTGCCGCCATTTTTGATTGTTGAGCTAATAAGGTATCTTTTTTTCTATTATTCTCTATTTCTTTATAGATTTTATTTCTATAACCCATAAATTTCTTTTGAACTAGATTTGAAAAATATATAGAAGCAATCAATAGTGCAGTCGTTATTATTATAATAATTAGAAATACGTTAAATAAATACTCTTTTTTATAAGAGTCAAGTTCTTCTTTTTTCTTTTTAATTGCTAGTTCTAGTTTATCTGTATAAAAACCGCTTCCTATAATCCATTGCCAGTCATTAAAGTTTTTAATAAATGCAGTTTTTTCTATATTATCTGTCTTTTTATTATGGTAAATAGTATTATATTTTACAAAACCATCACCCTTTTTTGCGCTTTGAACAATTAGTTTAGTAATTGAACTATTCTTATCAATTTGTGGAAGTGTTTTACCTCTTAAATCTTTATTTATATGTGCTAATATTTTTTCTTTTCTATCTACAATATAAACATAACCATCATTTGAATATTTTACTGTTGAAATATAATCTAAAATTTCTTTTTTCAAAGAGTCTTCATAGTCTTTTATATACTCACCCGTACCTATAGATACATTCAAAGGTTCAAAATATTTATAAAAAGCAATTTTTTTAAATATTCGAGAACCCTCATTTGTTGGTTTACTCCAGTAGTATGTATCAAAATTTTCTGTTTTATTTTTGATTGTTTCTTTGATTTTTTGCACAAAGAAATAGCCATTTTTATCTTGTAAGTTAGAATAATCAATATTTTCAAGTTTGATATCTAAAGGATATAATATATTATATCCTTGGGGGTTATGCATAAAATAATAACCTCTACCATTATTAAATCTTATATTTCTTAAAGCATCTTGTATAAGTTTAAGTATTTCTTCTTTACTTTTTTCTTGATTTTCTGCATATATATTTGAAGCAATACTATGGGCTTCATAGATTCTTTCTTTTAGTTCTTTTTTTAGATTAGTTTCACTTTGTGTTTTGTGGTAAGAAATGTAGTCATATATTCTTTGAACTTCCGTAGTTACGGTACTTTTACTTGATTCAAAGTACTCTTCTTCTAGTGTTTTAATATCTCTTTTTAAATTATTATTGTTCTCTAAAATAAATGAGTATGTAATAAGAAAGGACAATAAAATGATGAATACAATAGGTGCGAACCTAATAAACTTTAAAATATTTTTTTCACTGTGATTTAACATGAATAAATTATATTATTTTAAAGTTTAAAAATAAATTATTATTTTGCTGATTTGTAAAATATAATTTTTATGAGTTCAATTCTTTGATAATTTCATTGTTTTTTGATTTTATTTTATATGTAATACCTTTGAATGTAAATTCTAAATAATTTGCATGTAACCATAATCTAGAACTTCCAGTCTCATCGAATCTCCTATCTTTACTTAGGGTTTTATTTAGATATTCTTCTGCAATATCGTCATGAATTCCATAAATTGGGTCCCCAACAATTCTATGTCCAATTGAATATAAATGAACTCTAATTTGATGTTGTCTTCCTGTAACTGGCAAGGCTTCCACTAAAGTTATGTTTTTTTCTTCATTGTATATCATTGGTTTGATTGTTGTACAGGATTCTTTTCCAGTATCCCCTGCTTTCATTCTCACGCCAATATTTTTGCCTTCTTTTTCAAGTTTACTATCAATCACAACTTCTTTTTCAAGTTTTCCATCAACTAGAGCTAAATATGATTTATAATATTTTTTTTCTTCAAACATATCTTTTAGGATTTTTTCACTTTTTTTATTTTTACCTACTATTACTAATCCTGATGTTTCTGCATCAATTCTATGAATTAAGTTGGCATTTTCTCCAAAATGAAAGCGAATTTCGTCTAATAACGAGTATTCAGTATTTTTTGAAATTGGATGAACCATAAGGTGTGTTGGTTTATCAAAAATAGCAAACTCTTCAAATTCTAGTATAGGTCTTAACCCCCTAGAAACTCCCTCAAAAACAGCCATGTATATATATTCATCAGGTATTAAGTCTCCTGGCTTGATAGCTGTCATGCTTTCATCGAAAATTCTACCTCTAGAGGCGTATCTTTGGGCGTTACGGTGGTTTATTTTTAAATCTTGTAGCAAAAATAAACTTAATTTTTTATCTTTTATAGCTTTAATTTTCTTTAAAGTAAACGGCAATATTTTTTCCTAAAGTTTTTTTACAAAATTGGTCAAATTTTATCTTATTTTTTATCTTGTTTTGATAACATATCATACAAAAATTAACAAAAGATTTTGATAAAAGTTTTTTGTTAATTTTAAAATACTACAAATAGGGGTTTTATAGATGGTTGAAAGATATGCTAGAGAAGAGATGAGCTCAAAGTGGACACAACAAGCTAGATATGCAGCATGGCTAGAAGTTGAAAAAGCAGCTGTAAAAGCTTGGAATAAAATCGGGTTAATTCCAGATGAAGATGCAGAGAAGATTGTTAAGAATGCAACTTTTTCAGTTGAAAGAATTGAAGAAATCGAAGCTGTTACTAAACACGATTTAATTGCATTTAATACAAGTGTTTCAGAATCATTAGGTGAAGAATCAAGATGGTTCCACTACGGTATGACTTCTTCTGATGCAGTTGATACTGGTGTTGCAATCCAAATGAGAGATTCATTAAAGCTAATTATCAAAGATGTTAAAATGCTTATGAAATCTATCAAAAAAAGAGCTAAAGAGCACAAATATACTCTTATGGTAGGAAGATCTCATGGTATTCATGGAGAACCTATTACTTTTGGTTTAACTCTTGCTGTTTGGTATGATGAAATGAAAAGACACTTAGAGAACTTAAAACAAACTCTTAAAGTTATCTCTGTTGGTCAAATCTCTGGTGCAATGGGTAACTTCGCACACGCTCCTTTAGAATTAGAAGAGTATGCAATGAAAGAATTAGGTTTAAAACCTGAGCCTTGTTCAAACCAAGTTGTACATAGAGATAGATATGCAAGACTTGCAACTGCTTTAGCTTCTATGGCTTCAACTATTGAAAAATTCGCTGTTCAAGTAAGACACTTACAAAGAACAGAAGTTTACGAATGTGAAGAGTATTTTGCAAAAGGTCAAAAAGGTTCTTCTGCAATGCCTCACAAAAGAAATCCAATCTTAACTGAGAATATTACAGGACTTGCTAGATCTATTAGAGCTCACGCAGTACCAGCAATGGAAAATGTAGCTTTATGGCATGAAAGAGATATTTCTCACTCATCAAGCGAAAGATTCTGGTTACCAGATGCATTTATTACATCTGATTTCATGTTACACAGAATGAACAATGTTATTGCAAACTTAACTGTAATGCCTGAAAACATGATGAAAAACTTAAACTTAACTGGTGGATTAGTATTCTCTCAAAGAGTATTATTAGAGTTACCACTTCAAGGTGTTTCAAGAGAAGATGCATATAGAATCGTTCAAAGAAATGCAATGAAAGTTTGGGGAGAAATCCAACAAGGTAAAGCAACAACAAACAAAAAAGGTGAATCTTTATACTTAGGTCACTTATTAGCTGACGATGAATTAAGAAAATCATTATCAGAAGAACAAATTAGAGAATGTTTTAATTTTGAATATTACACTAAAAACGTAAGTGCAATTTTCAAAAGAGTTTTTAAATAATATTAGTAACTAAAAAATTTTAATAAATACAACAAAATATAAATAATAGAAGGTAATATAATATGGCAATTATGATCGAAAAAAGAAATGGTCGAAAAGAAGTTTTAGATATCACTAAAATTCAAAAGATGACTATTGAAGCTACAGAGGGTTTATCTGGGGTATCTCAAAGTGAATTAGAACTTGATTCACAAATCAAATTTATTGATGGTATGAAAAGTGCAGATGTTCAAGATGCATTAATTAAAACAGCAGTAGAAAAAATTGATATCGATGTTCCAAATTGGACTTTTGCTGCAGCTAGATTATATTTATTCGACCTTTATCATAGAGTTGGAAAAGAAACTCATGGTATCAAAGGCGAGCCATATTGCCATCTAAAAGATTATTTAAAGTATGGAAAAGATGCAGGAAGATTAATTCCTAATCTTGGAGAAGGATACGATCTTGACGAGCTTAATGATCATATGGATCCTTCAAGAGATTATCTTTTCAATTACTTAGGAATCAAAACTTTATACGATAGATACCTAATCAAAAATAAAGCTGGTAACCCTATTGAGTTACCACAGCAAATGTTCATGGCTATTGCTATGTTCCTTGCACAGGATGAAGAAGATAAACAAACAAGAGCAAAAGAGTTCTATGATGTAGTTTCTAAATTTGAAGTAATGTTAGCAACGCCTACATTATCAAATGCTAGAACTAATAGACACCAATTATCATCTTGTTATATTGGATCTACTCCTGATAATATTGAAGGTATTTTCGATTCTTACCATGAGATGGCTTTATTATCTAAATATGGTGGAGGAATTGGTTGGGATTGGAACCAAGTTAGAGCTTTAGGTGGTGTTATTGATGACCATAAAAGTGCTGCTGGTGGAACAGTTCCATTCTTAAAAATCACAAATGATGTTGCTTTAGCAGTTGACCAACTAGGTACTAGAAAAGGTGCAATTGCAGTTTACGTTGAGCCATGGCATATGGATATCGTTGACTTTATCGACCTTAAGAAGAACTCTGGGGAAGAAAGACGTAGAGCACATGATTTATTCCCTTCATTATGGATTACAGACCTTTTCATGGAAAGAATCTTAAGCGATTCTCACTGGACTTTATTTGACCCTTATGAAGTAAAAGATTTATCTGAACTTCACGGTGATGCATTTAGAGCTAGATATGAAGAATACGAAAGAGATGACTCTGTAAGTAAAGACAGAATCAAAGCAAAAGATTTATGGAAGAAAATATTAACATCATATTTTGAATCTGGAAGTCCATTCCTATGTTTCAAAGATAATGCAAATAGAGCTAATCCAAACTCTCATGTAGGGCATATTAGATCTTCAAACCTTTGTACTGAGATTTTCCAAAATACAAACCCTAACCACTACAAAATCAAATTAGAATTTGTTGATGGTTCATTCAAAACTTATGAAGAGACTGAACTAATAGTAGTTGACGGTGGTATTACGAAAAAAGCAAACAAAGTAACTGCTTTAGATTCTATTGGTGGAAAGAAAGTATTCATCGTAGAAAAAGAGAAAATTGATGGAGATACGGCAGTTTGTAACTTAGCTTCTGTAAACTTATCTAGAATTAGCTCAAAAGAGGATATTGAAAGAGTAGTTCCAATTGCAGTTAGAATGCTTGACAATGTAATTGATTTAAACTTCTACCCTCTTAGAAAAGTAAAAGCTACAAACTTAAAATCAAGATCAATTGGTCTTGGTGTTATGGGTGAAGCTCAAATGTTAGCGGAACAACAAATTCACTGGGGAAGCCAAGAGCACTTCAAGAAGATTGACCAAGTAATGGAAGCGATTTCATACAATGCGATTAATTCATCTTCTGATTTAGCTGTTGAAAAAGGTATTTACCCAACATTTGATGGTTCTAAATGGTCTGAGGGTATTATGCCTCACGATCACGCACCTCAAGCTGTAAATGCATTATTAAATAAAGACTTATTTGATGGTGGATATGACTGGGATGTATTAAGAGCTAAAGTAAAAGAAAATGGTATGAGAAATGGTTACTTAATGGCTGTTGCTCCTACTTCATCTATCTCTATTCTTGTTGGTACTACTCAAGCAATTGAGCCAGTATATAAAAGAAAATGGTTTGAAGAGAACTTATCAGGATTAATTCCTGTTGTTGTTCCTAACTTAAGCCCAGAGACTTGGTCTTATTATAAACCATCTTTTGAGGTTGACCAATTAGACTTAATTAAAGCGGCTTCAATTAGACAAAAATGGATTGACCAAGGTCAGTCTACAAATATCTTCATGAGCTTAGATAAAGCAAGTGGTAAACACTTACATGAAATCTATACATTAGCATGGCAACTGGGATTAAAATCGACTTATTACCTAAGATCACAATCTCCAGAAGCTAATAATGATGTAGAAGATAGAAGTATGGAATGTTCAGGTTGTCAGTAAGACAGCTTGTATTCCAATACAAACAATCAAAAAATACTAATAAAATATATAAATAAACAGAGGAAATCCCATGGATAGAAAAGAAATATACAACCCCGACTCACAAGAATCATTAAACGATAGAAGAATCTTTGGTGGAGACAGTGATGGAATGATTAACTTCACTAGAATGAAGTACCAGTGGGCCTTAAATTTATGGGATACAATGGAAGCTAATACTTGGTTCCCTAAAGAAGTACAAATGACTGGTGATGCAAAAGATTACAAATTCTTAACTGCACCAGAGAAAAGAATGTATGACTTAGTTTTATCTCAATTAATTTTCATGGATTCATTACAAACAAACAACTTAATGGATAACATCAACCCATATATCACAGCTCCTGAAGTAAATGCTTGTTTATCAAGACAATCCTACGAAGAAGCTAACCACTCTAAATCATACGCTGTTATGGTAGAGTCAATCTCTGATAACACAGATGAAATCTACGATATGTGGAAAACAGATGCTCAATTAAGAGAAAAAAACAACTATATTGCAGATGTATATAAAAACCTTGCAGGTGATATTACAGATGAAAAAATTGTTCTTGCATTATTTGCTAACCAAATCTTAGAGGGATTATACTTCTATGCTGGTTTTGCTGCTATGTATGCACTTGGAAAATCAGGGAAAATGCTTGGTTCTTCTCAAATGATTAGATTTATTCAAAGAGATGAAGTAACTCACTTACTTTTATTCCAAAACATGATTAACTCTACTAGAAAAGAGAGACCAGAATTATTTACTCCTGAGTTAGAAGCAACTGTAAGAGGTATGTTTAGAAAAGCTGTAGATATGGAAGCTTCATGGGGAGCATATATTACTCAGGGTCAAATCCTTGGATTTACAGATGCAATTATTAGACAATATATTGAATACCTAGCAGATAGAAGACTTGAAGCAGTAGGATATAAACCAGAATATAATGTAAAACACCCTATTCCATGGGTTGATGGTTATAGTTCATTCAATGACCAAAGAACAAACTTCTTCGAAGGTAACGTAGTAAACTATTCAAAAGGTTCAATCGACTTCGACGATTTCTAAAAAAGAGTTTTTCTAACAGCTCTTTTTCTCAAAGAGAGTGTAAACACAGGGAAATTTCTGCGTTATCTCAGAAATTTTCATACTCATCTACTCCAGTAGGCTCCTATAAAAATTTCCACTCTTGCCTTGAACTTCCTCAAAAATACCTATTATAAAAACTCTTTTTTAATTCCTATATACAAAATGAAATAAAAATAAGGTTAAATTTATATACAAAATGAAATAAATATTTAAATTTAAATAAAAGGTAACATAATTTGAATTTATGAAGTATTTTTTAGATATAATATCACTAATATTTAATTGTTGAGTGTAACTTTTAGATATAAATAAAAATAAGGAGTTTTGATGTTTTCTATTAAAATTAAAGTAATTATAAATAAAAAGTAGCACTTTAATAAATATTTGAAATTAATTATTAAGGTGCACTTCTTTTGTAGTTACTGGAATTATGCCATTCTTAATATTAAAACTTCGAATATTTAAAAAACTATTTTTTTCTTTTTAGTGTTGTTATTGCATTATATTGTAAGAACTAATCTATGTTAGTCAATGTATGAAACAGTAACAGGGGAGTGATTAATTCCCCCTTTTATTAATATAGCTTAGTCGCAAAGACTAGGCATATTAAAAGTAATACTGTTAACTTAAAATACATGTCATTCCTTTTATTGACACTCCCACCCATCACTACCCACAAGCTAAAAAAAAAGGCAAGAGGAAAAACCTCTTGCCTTCGGTGTCATTTTTTCAGGTAATCACTCCTGATAGAATGAACATGTATTTAAGTTAGTGTAATGTTAACAGAAAAATAAAACTTTGTCAATAAGTAATTTTAAATATTATTAAAATATTACAAAATCTAAAAGTAATTATAAATTCTATATAATCATCACAACATAATTAATTATCTAACTTAGGAGAGAGAGTGAGAAATATATTTATTATAGGAATAATAGTAGTAGCTTTAGGCTATATGGTTGTAATTCAAGTAGATAAATACAACAGTATAAAAGAACAAAACAAAAAAGTCCAACAACAAAAATAGTGTTGTACTTTTTTACTTCTATTTAAAACTTATATACAAACTCATCGCTAGAATAGCCATGCACTGAATCATGTGCTTTTATAATCACCCTATCCAATTCCTTTGGTATTTTAACTCCTGATAGACTTCTTGTAAAAGGCTGTTCCTTTACATGTGGATGATGTAGAGTTCTTTTTGCTATTAGTTTATTATTTGGTGTATAGATTTCCCATTTATTTGCAAAATGATCCCATCCTGTATCTTTATGTTTTAGTGTCACATTAAAGCTACATACTCTTTGTTCAGAGCAATTTGCTTTTACTTTGATGATTTGTACTTCATTTGCAAAAAGAGTGCTTATAGAAGCTAGTAGGCTTATTAACAGTACATTTTTTATCATCTGTTTATCCTTATATATTATTTTTATTGAAAGTATTGATAAATAGAAAAAACTAAAACTAGTCCTACTACTAACATACCTTTCATAATCAGTTGATCTCTCAATTTTTATCCTTTTTATATCTGCATTATATATAAAAAAGATATGTGTTTATTTAAACTCCAAGTCTTCGTTGTGGTAGTACTCATTTATTCCATTAAAACCTTGTAAAAAATATAAGAAATGATTTACTTCTATTATTTCTTCTTCGCTTATTTTGCCTTTCATACTAGGCATTGTGTCAAAATGTCTTATTACACCTTCTAGGCAGATTGTTTTGCTTTTGTCAGGATTATATAAATAGTCTATTAAAAAATCAGCAGTTTCTTCTATTTGGAATTCTATATCGTCTATATTTCCTATTTGACTTTTTAGTCTATATGATATTTCATTTCCAGTCGGGGCTTTTAGATTTAGTAGTTTATTGTCTTTTTCTATGAAGTTATGCATTAGTAAGCCTATATCCATAGACTTTTCATGACAGGAACTACATTTATTATCAAAAACCATTTCCCCTATTTTATATTTTTCTTTTTCAAATTCTACGGGAGGTTCGGCAAACAAAGCGCTAATACAGGCAATTATCAAAATTATCGTTTTCATACTATCTCCTTTATAAAATTCTAGCACAAAAATAATGTATATAAGTATTAATTCTTTTAAATACAAGTAAATTACTATATTATGAATAATCAAGCATGAAAAACTTACAATACATTTTTATATAAAAATTAGGATTTATTATGACATTACAAGAACAAGTTAAAGATTTTTTAGACAAGCAATTAGTTGATTTTACAAACTTTAGATATGAAATAGAAGTAGATGGCGAGGATTTATACGTAAATTTTAGTGAAATCTTAGGGGAACAAGTAGAAAAAGAGTGTGCTTTCAAAATTATTAAAGATACTTTATATTTTCACTCAACTACTTATGGTTGGAAAGCCGTTACAAAAGGCAGTGCAAACAAGTTTTTCTGGATAGATATAATATCTCAATAAAAGACTATAAAAACATTGTAATCAATTTGAAATGAACTATTTTTATAATACTTCAATCACTTCAAAAGGATAATTAATGTTTGATTTAGAAAATATCAAGTTTATAGGTCTTTGTGCAGGTATTTATTCTCTAGGCACTGCTGCTTCGTTTTTAGTTATTATCTAAAAACCCAAAAGAGCTTCGGCTCTTTTGTAATTATTTTGAAACCAAAGCAAAATATAATTCTTCCTAGAAAAAGGAAGTATATGACAACAAATCAATTTTTTAAACAACTATCTTTATATATTGCAATCTGCACACTTAATATCTTATCTCTTACAATAATCGTATTAAATTAACTTCGTTATAACTAAAAACAATAGTATTTTCTAGTTTTTTGATAAAATATTTCAAAGGAAAACCATGATTACTATAAATAGATTAGACCATTTAGTTTTGACTGTAAAAGACTTAGATAAAACTATTGATTTTTATACAAGAGTTTTAGGAATGGAAAAAGAGATTTTCAAAGGCTCTAGAATTGCCCTAAAATATGGAAATCAAAAAATTAATCTACATGAATTAGGCAATGAATTTGAACCAAAAGCTTACAAAGTTCAAGCAGGAAGTGCCGATTTGTGTTTTATTATAAACACAGATATTAATAAAGCAAAAACTTACATAGAATCACTTGGAATAAAAATAGAAGAAGGAATAGTAGCCCGAACTGGCACTATGGGTGAGATAGAATCTCTTTATCTTCGAGATCCTGATATGAATTTGATTGAGCTTTCAAACTACAAATAAATCAAAGAAATTCTTTGATTTATTCAAAAATTATTGGTAATACTGAAGCTATTAATAAAACTGCCATAATGATATTTAGTTTTTTTACTGAACTTTCATTTTTTATAAACTTTTTTAAAACTACTCCCCCAAATGCCCACGAATTAGCTGAGATAATAGATGATAAGAAATATATAAAAGCTATAGTAATTACTTGCAAGTAGCTGTTTTCATTTGCTGTTACAAAAATAGAAATAGCTGTAATTGCCATAATCCAAGCTTTTGGATTTACCCATTGGAATATTGCTGCTTGAAAAAAAGTAAAAGGTTCACTTTTTTGACCTTTATTTACTTCATAAGCACTAGTATTATTTGCAATTTTAAAAGCCATCCAAAATAGATATAAAATACCTACAATTTTTAATATAGATAAAATAACTGGAAACTTCTCAAAAATTACGCCCATTCCTAAACCAACAAGAACAACCATAAAGGGAAAACCAACTATTATACCGCTCATGTGGGGAATTGTCTTTTTATAACCAAAGGTAAGACCAGAAGATAAAAGCATAATATTATTAGGTCCTGGTGTTGTTACAGTTGATATAGTAAAAGTAGCAATTGATATTATCATTGCCACAGTATAAAACTCTTCCATTTTTTCTCCTTTTTTAATATTTGACCAATTTTATCAATAAAGAAATATTTATTCTTCACTTATAGTGTCTATAAAGTTATCTATTTTTGTTAATTCTATTTACTTTTTATGTTAATATTATTGTCATAAAGGAAGATTATGCAAAAAAAATCTACTCATAACTTACATATGCAAATAGCAAATGATACGATGTATTATATTTATGAACATATTGATACAGATATAAATATTGATGATTTAGCTTTGAAATTTAATATTAGTAAACACCATTTTCATAAGATATTTAAAGAGCAGATGGGCATTAATATTTATGAAACTATAAAATCAAATAGATTGCAAAAAGCTTCAAATTTACTACTTACAAATAAATTCTCAACAATTACACAAATTGCTAATATGTGTGGATATAGCTCTCAAACTTCTTTTATTAGAGCTTTTAAACATAGATTTAATCAAACCCCAAAGCAGTGGAGAAATGGTGGATATAAAGAATATTCAACACAGATTTTAAGAAACTCGGAATTATCTTTTTATGAAAAACCAAACTTTGATGATATTGATGTAAAAATTGTAAAAACAAAAGCAAGACCTGCTTATTATATTAGACATAAAGGTTACAAAGTTAAAGAAGCCAAAAAAATTTGGCAAAAATTACAAGCTTGGAAATATACCAATAATATCAATGACTATGAGGAAATTGGTATTTATCATGACAACCCTGCTATTACACCCCATGATGAATGTTTTTATGTGGCAGCAGTAATTCCTAAAGATGATTCAGGTTTAGAAAATACTAATCTTCCTCATTTTTATATGCCAGAATCTTTATATGCAACTTTTGATATTACGGGAAAGATTGGAGATGTATTGAGGTTCATACAATGGGCATATCATGAGTGGTTACCAAGTAGTGGTTTTGAAACTACAACAAACCCTTCTTATGCAATATTCTCAAAAAACCAATTTTTAGAGGAAGATGAGCAGTTTAAAGCTACATATTATTTACCAATTAGATATACCTAAGATAGTGTAAGTAATCTTGCTATAAAAACCTTGACTTATGAATAATAAATGTGTTATATTCTTCTCTTGACTATTTAGTCAGCTAAGAGGGAGAGCAAGATGTCACTATTTTTTATAATATTATTAAAAATATTTCCATTGTATATAAATATTGTTTTAGGGTATTTATCAACTAAGTTTTTAGATGTAAAACGAGAATCAATTGCAAGTATTTTAATATATATACTTGGGCCAATTGTAGTATTCTCTGCAACACTTAATGTTAAGATTGATTTATCTATTCTTTTTTTACCTGTATTTTTATATATATTTGGTTCAATTGTTGCTTTTTTAGCTCTATTTATATTTGGAAAATCATGGAATGACCCTACGGGAAATATTCTAGCCTTTAGTGCAGGAACTGGAAATACGGGGTATTTTGGTATTCCTTTGGCGATTATATTTTTTCCACCTTATTTAGCTGATATTTATATTTTTACAGTTTTAGCTTCATTACTTTATGAAAGTACAACTGGTTTTTATGTTACTGCAAAAGGAAACTTTACAGTAAAACAATCAATTCAAAAGATGTTAAAACTACCAATTTTATATGCCTTTATCTTAGGAGTTATTTGTAACTTAATAGGTGTTCAGATTCCAGAGGCTATTGCTGCTTATACAGGGCAGTTCAAAGGTGCTTATGGAATTCTAGGAATGATGATGCTTGGAATGGGACTTATTGGTTTACAAAAAGGTAGTGATTTAGATGCTAAATTTATCTCTATTACTTTTATCTTGAAGTTTATTTTCTGGCCATTGGCAATACTTGCTGTAATTTACGCAGATAAAGAGTACTTTATGTTCTTAAATGAAGATTTATATAAAGTTTTATTCTTATTCTCAATTGTACCACTTGCCGGAAATATGGTAACTTTAGCAGTTTTATTAAATGCAAAACCTGAAAAGGCCAGCTTTACTGTAATACTTAGTACTATAGTTTCTGTTATTTATATTCCAGTAGTTTTAGCTTTATATGGAGGCTTTTAACTTGAGTAAATTTACTCAAGTTAATTAAAATTATCTTTGATTTTCTCTAGTAATTTACATACTAGTTCTTTTTCTTTTTTTGTGAAGTTTTCATAAGTAATATCTAGAAGTTTTTTTGAGATATTTCCCATTACTATTGGTTTAGTATCTAAACCTTTTTGTGTTAGTTTTACCATAGTACTTCTACTATCATTTTCATTTTTGAACTTTTCTAATAACTCTAACTTTTCTAGTTTATTTACTAAAGCAGTTACTGTTGACTTATCTTTGTTTATTGAAGCTGTTATTTTATTCATAGGAACACCATCTTCATGTTCGTATAAATGTACTAAAATATCACCATGAGAAGGGGCTAGCCCTTCTAAGTTGTGTTTTTTTAACTCTTCAACAATAAGTTTGTTAGAACTATTATGAATACTTGCTATTGTTGCAATTATTGCATTTGTATTTGGCATAAATATCTATTCCTCTTCAAATCATTGCTAAAATCATAACCACTCTTTGATTAAAGTGTATTTTACTACCTAAAACTTACCATTAGAATTTTGTCTTTTTTCTTCTACTAGAATCTCTTCGATTGTATCCCAATGCTCAACAATTTTGCCATTTTCAACTCTAAATAGATCATAGAATGAATGGTCTTTACCATGCCATTTACCTTGGCTTACTGTTAATACAAAATTACCCTCACCTAATACTTTATGAGTTTTTTCATAAACAAACATATCATTGATTGATATTAGATATTTGATTGCTTCTCCTAAGCCATCTAATCCATCTTTCACAAAAGGATTGTGTTGATTGTATTTCTCACTTGAAATATATTCAGTGATTTTACTTGGGTTTTTACCATGTAATACGTCATTTACGAAGTTAGTAACTAATTCTTTGTTCTCTTTAGTTTTATCTAAATCTTTTACTTCAATAGCTCCATCAATTTGTGATCTTCCGCTTGCTGTTTTTTCTACAATTTCTTGTAAGTTATCCCAATGCTCAACGATTTTGCCATCTTCAAATCTAAAAATATCAAAACCAATTTTAGGTCCAAAGAAATTATATTTTGTATGTGCAAAGACGAAATCTCCATCTTTGAATACTCTTACTACTTTAGCTTTTGCACTTCCCTTTGGTAATGTTTGCATAAGTTCACCAAATCCTGCTAGGCCATCTTTTACGTGTAGATTGTGTTGGATATATTTATTTGGGTTTATGTAAGACACTGGTTTTGGGTCACCTGATTCTATTGAGTGTAATAACTCAACTACTTTTTGTTTTTCTGTATTCATACTATTCTCCTGTACTTGTTTGTTAGCTAATGCGCATCCTGAAAAAACAGTAGCAGCTAAAATAGATGCTAAAAGTGTTTTTGTATTTATAAGTTTCATAATTAACCTTTTTGTTTATTATAGTTTGATATCAAACTAAATATATGAAGAATTATAGTTTGATATCAAACTAATGTCAAGGGCTTTTAAAATAAATTTTCAAAATTTCTTGACAAAAACATATTTTTTATATTATACTTCGACAAGTATCAAACTATAAAAGAGTAATATGGATTCAAAAGAATTAGCAAAAATATTCAAAGCCTTATCAAATGAAAATAGACTTGAAATATATAAAGAGATAGCAAAATTAGAAAATGTAGACTATGAACAAAAATGTGAATGTTCTATTTCTGAACTGTTATCATGCCTAAAAATAGGCGCTCCAACTATTTCTCACCATTTAAAAGAGTTGTCAAATGCAGATTTGATTACTACTGAAAAAAATGGTAAATTTTTAATGGCTCATATAAATAAAGAGACTTTAGAAAAAATAAAAAGTTTTATTGATTTAGACTAAAAAATTGAGCCAAGAAACTTGGCTTTTTTTGTTTATACACTTCGATACTTATCAAAATGTAAAAGGAATAACTTGAAAACAAAATATAAAAATTCTCATATAGAATATAAAGTAAAATTTAAAGAAGGTCTATCAATAATAGCTTCTATGATAAAAGAAAAATCAAAAGAATCAAAACCAAAACAAAAGAACTCAATTCCTGTAAAAGCTTTAAATAAAGCAGATATAGAAAATATGAAAGATTATAGTGTTGTTCGTTTTGGGCACTCTACTTTGCTTTTTAAAATAGAAAATGAGTTTATATTAACAGACCCCGTATTTTCAAAAAGAGCTTCACCTTTTTCTTTTATGGGACCAAAAAGATTCCATGAAACACCTATTAATATTGAAGATTTACCAAATATCAAATCAGTGATAATTTCCCATGACCATTATGATCACTTAGATAAACAAAGTATTATCAAACTAAGAGACAAAGTAGAGACTTTTTATACAACTTTAGAAGTTGGACAACATCTTATGAGATTTGGAGTTCCTAGACGTAAAATAGTAGAGCTTGATTGGTGGGAGAGTAAAGAAAAAGATTCAATAGAATTTGTTTGTACTCCTGCTCAACACTTCTCTGGAAGGAGTTTATTTGATAGGGATAAAACACTTTGGTCTTCATGGGTTATAAAAGCACCAAAAGGAAAGTTTTATTTTGGTGCTGATGGGGGATATTTTGAGGGTTTCAAAGAAATAGCTTTTAATCATGGGCCTTTTGATATGACTTTTCTAGAAGTTGGAGCTTATAATGATAAGTGGAGAGATATTCATATGATGCCAGAAGATGGAATACAAGCCCATGAGGACTTAAAAGGAAAAGTATTATTCCCAATTCATAATGGTACTTTTGATTTGTCCCTACATGCTTGGTATGAACCATTTGATAGAATCAGTGACTTAGCAAAACAAAAAGAAGTAGATATTAGGTTTCCAATAATGGGAGAGGCTATTTCATTGTTAGAATATAGTCCTACTTCTAAATGGTGGGAGAAATAAAAATAAGGCTTAAGAAGCCTTATTCTTTGGTGGTAAAGTGTCTATATACTCTTCAATAGCTACTGCTACTTTTTTAGAGAAGTTTACTGCTTCTACAACAGTTCTAGCACCTGTTACAACATCTCCTGAGGCAAATACCCCTTCTCTTGCTGTTCGTCCATCTTTATCACTCTCTAAAAGACCATTTTCTCCTAGACTTAATCCTGCATTGTTTTTTACGATTAAATCTCTTGCTGTTTGAGAAATAGCAATTAGTATTGAATCAGCATCTTCAAAGCCTTGAGTTTTTTCTTCATCAGGATTAGTTGTTTCGTACTTAATACCTTCTTCTGTGAACTCTAAAGGAGATTTAAATAGATTGAACTTTACACCATCAATTTTGGCATGTTCTTTCTCTATTCTCTCTGCTGGCATTTGTTCTTCATCTTTTCTATACATTACTTGAACTTCATGTGCTCCGCTTCTTATAGCAGTTCTAGCAACATCCATAGCAACATTTCCAGCCCCAACAACAACAACTTTTTTACCTAAGTTATATGATTTTGGAGTTTTTAGATAATCAATAGCAAAATGTACATTTCCTAAACTCTCACCTTTAATTCCAAGTTTTTTAGGTCTCCAAACACCAGTTCCAATAAATATTGCATCAAAACCATCTCTTTGAAGATCACATAGAGTAATGTTTTTTCCAATCATGCTATTTTTTTTGATTTTTACGCCGATTTTTAAAAGCTTTTCTTCAATAGTATCTAGAATAGTTTTATCAAGTCTAAAATCAGGAATACCAAATCTTAATACTCCCCCTATTTTTTCTTGAGCTTCAAACATAGTTACATTGTAACCTTTCATTGCCATAATCATTGCAAGTGAAATTCCAGCAGGCCCTGAACCAATAATGGCAATATTTCTTCCATTTTGTTCTGGTTTTTCAAATTCTTTGTAATTCATGTAATAAGTTGAGATGTAATTTTCAATTCCACCAACATTTACGGGAGTATGTTTTTTGTTTAAAACACAGTGACCCTCACAATGTTTTTCATGTGGACAAACAAGAGAACAAATAATAGATAATGGATTATTATTAAAAACTTTTTCACCAGCTTCTTTGATGTCCCCTGCTAAGAAAAGACGTATCATCTCCGCAATAGGGGTATTTACTGGACACCATTTTTGACATTTTGGCTTCTTACAGTCTAGACAAGTTTGTGCAGAATTTATAATATGTTGCATTAAAAACCTTTAATAAATGAATTTTTATTCACTATTATAACAAGTTTTTAAAACTATTATATTAACTTGAATCAATAAAATTAAAGTTTTAATTTAAGTTGAAATTAATAAATTTCATTATTTGTACATGTTACAGTCATTTTTTATGTTATTTATATATAATACTAGCTTTAATATACATATTAATTACAAGGGGTTAAAATGTCTTTAGGTAAGAAGATTTTATTTTTGTTTATTTTATTAATTTCTTTAATTATTTACACCCTTATGAACTTTGATTATAAAAATAACATCACCCCAAATACAAACGAAGATAGCTTCTCTTTTGATGCTTCTCATATTACAAAATATACAAATGAAATATTAGTTAAATTTAACTCTATGAAAGAAGAACTATTAAAATCTTCAGGAATGGAAGAAGAGCAAAAAACTCTTGAAGAACCTCTTGAAATTGTTACAGAAGTAGTAGAAAAACCTCAAGCTTCAAAAACAGAAGATTTAAGTGATAACTTAGATGAAGTAAAAGAAATTCAAAAAATAGAAGTAGAAAATCCACAAAAAATACTAGAAAGTAGTGAAAATACTCTAGAATCTAGTACAAATGAAGAAATAGTAGAAGAAAGTGAAATAATTGAACCTATAACTAATTCAATTGAAAACACAAAGAAGCTACAATCTATGATAAATGACGTTTTAAATGAGAACAAAATCATATTTAAAAGACGAAGTGTTAAAGTTACAGATGCCTCAAATATTGCTTTAAAAAAAGTAGCACAAATTCTAAAAGATAATGACTTCTTAAATATTGAAGTTGCAGGACATACAGATTCAAGAGGTAAAGCATCTTTAAATAAAAGATTATCTCAACAAAGAGCAAATAGTGTAAGAGCTATTCTTATATCTTTAGGTATAGATAAAAACAGATTAAAAGCTGTTGGTTATGGTGAAAAGTTCCCAATTGCAAAAGATGATAAAGATGGTTTATCAGAAATAAATAGACGAGTTGAAATTAATATTATTGAGGAGAAGAAGTAATGATTGAAGTAGCTTCACTTATTGTTGTAAATTTGCTAATAGCAGCCTTTATAGGGATCTTAATAGGTTTCTTTTTAGGGAGAGCTACAAAAGTATCATATACTCCTCCTGTAGATAATACAGACTCAATGGACGAATCTAAGATACCAACTTCAAATGCTAGAAAAAATAGTATAAACCCAATTTTTAGAAAGAATTCAAGTGTAGACAATAAACCACTTATTCTAAGTAGCCCTAGACAATCAGGTAAAGATAACTTGAAAAAGATCAAAGGTATTAACGAGCAAACAGAAATTGATTTAAATGCATTAGGAATCTTTCATTTTGATCAGATTTCAAAATGGACAAATAAGAATGCAGATTGGATTGAAGAGTTTCTTCAGATATCAGGTTGTATCAAAAAATTTCAGTGGATTGATCAAGCTAGAATTTTAGAGTCGGGAAAAGAGACTGTATACAGTCAAAAAATTGAAAATAATGAAATTATTGGAGATGAAAACTAGGATAAATCCTAGTTTTAAAAGATTAAACTTCTACTTGTTTTAATCTTCTAATAATTGTTGCTATATCTCTTGAGTATTTTCTAGCTCTTTTACTATTATATTTCCAACCACCATTGTAACTACTCCACACTTTTCTCCAATCATTATTATGGATTTTTCTCCAGTATGTAAGTTCAGCAATAGCATTTTTTGTTGCGAATTTAAAGTCAGATATTAATCTCATAGCATATCTATTTCTATTCCATGATGTATCTTTTACTTTATGTCTACTTATAACAGTTTTAATATTAGCTTGATATAAACCAAAATCTCTACTATCTACGTTAACTAGGTATTTCCCAATTGAAGATTCTTTGATTGCAATTGCCATTAAAGAATAACTTAAACCGTGTTTTTTACCTTGTTTTTTTATCAATTTTAGAGTTTCAATATCTTTTTTTGATAGGTGACTAGGGTTAAAATTTACTGCAAATATATTTGTTATAAACAGAGAAATAAATAGAATTAATTTCAAATTCATTAAAGAGCTCCTTTATTTTCACTTAAATTAAAGCGCGAATTATATATAAAAATTGAAATTTTGTCAAATTTTAGCTAGAAATTACTTGTTTTGGGATTTGATTTAATCTCAAATTTAGATTTTAAGACTATAATTCCGAAAAAATTTTTATGAGATATTGGTACCTTGGAAAAGAAAGAATTTAAAAAAATAATTAAAGAGATTGGTTTCTCTTCGCAAAGAAGTTTTGCAGAAAATATAGGTGTAAAAGCTACGACTTTTACAACATACAAAAGTATCCCGAGTCATATCGTTAGAATTGTGAACATGGGACTAATGGCTAGAAGAAGCGGAATATCATTTGATGATATTCAAGAAGCTATGAAAATAGATTAGATTTAATCTATTTTCCTAACACTTTTCATTTATTAGATTTTTAACACAAATCTCAATCATTTCGAAAACTTTATCAAAACCTTCAAATCCATCAAAAAAGAATGGATCCGGAACATCAGCACCCTCAAAACCATAATTTCCTAATTTTAAAATATTTGTAGCACCTAGTTTTTTTAGATTTTCTACATTTGAATCATCAAGTCCTACTACTAAATCATAATTTGAGAAATCAGACTTTTGTACTTGTTGAGCTTTTTGTTTTGAAATATCCACATCATTCATAGCTGCAACTTTTATTGAATGTTCACATGGAGCTTCTCCAATATGCCAATCTCCTGTTCCTGCACTTGCTATTTTAATATCTAAATTTTTCTCTTTTATATATTTTTGAGCAACACCTTGAGCTATTGGTGATCTACAAATATTTCCTAAACATACAAATATTATTGATTTTGCTTTACTCATTGTCTAATCCTATATTGATATATTTTCTTACTTTTTTAATTTCTTCTAAATCTATTTTTTCTATAACAATTTCTTTATTATCATCTCTTGTAACATTTCCAAAAGGAGAAATAATTCCACTTCCTTTTGCCATATTATCATCAGCACTATTTGTTGCTATTACAAAACATTGATTTACTAAAGCTAATGACTTAGAAATAGTTTCATAATGGTCTTTTCTTTTTAATCCCCACATTGCAGGATTTAAAATAATATCAGCACCTTTTACTTTTTCCCATAATCTTGGGAATCTTAATTCAAAACAAATTAGTGTTGCAATTTTTACCCCATTAATCTCAATGATTTTAATATCATCTTCATTTCCAGCTGTAAAATACTCTAATTCATTCCCTAAAGGAAATAGTTGCATTTTTGATTGAGTATGAATTGATTCTTGATTATGAAAGATATGTAAAGTATTATAATACTTCTCATTTTCCTTTGTTATGAATGTTAGAGCAATTGTTTTATTAATAGAGAGCATTTTAAGCTCTTCTATGGCTTTAATACTAAACTGGGCTGCTTCTTCCATTCTGTCATAACAAAAACCGCTCAGGGCAATTTCTGGGGCTAATATGATGGAATCATTTTCACATTCTAAAATTAACTCTTTTAAGTGTTCTAAATTTTTTTGAAAGTCATCGCTTGTTTTAACTTGAAGTGCTATTAAGTTCATCTATTGCCTTTTGTATTAAATTTTCTACTGCTCTTTGATATGAAACTGCTGTTGCGTGTGAACTTGCTTCATATTTTGTTACTAAAATAGGATTGGTATTAGAAGCTCTAACTAATGCCCAACCATGTTCAAATACAATTCTTATTCCATCTACTTTGATAATATCTTTGATTACAGGAAACCCTCTTTGAGGCTCTTTTATTAACTTTTTAATATTATCCATGATTTTAAACTTCTCATTTTCATTTACTGAAATCTCAATGTTCGAGCTTGTATAAACTTTTGGAAGTTTTTTTATCTCTTTATCCAAATTCATACCAGAAGATACTAACTCTAATACTCTAAGAGTTGCATAAATAGCATCATCATAACCATAATATCTATCATTAAAAAATATATGCCCAGATACTTCTGCTGCTAGGTCTGCATTTAACTCTTTTAGTTTAAGTCTTAGGTTTGAATATCCTGTTTTATCCATTATAGATTTTCCATGAGTATTAATCTCATCAAAAATATTTTGAGAATAAGTAACCTCTCCGATAATCACTGGATTTTTCATGGTTTTTGAGAACAAATATGCCAAAGTATCACCTTTGATATTATGTTTTTTTGTTAAAACTGCGATTCTATCTGCATCTCCATCATAAGCAAAACCTAAATCTCTTTTTCCTTTTAGTAGAAGTTTTAGCTCTTTTAGATTTTTCTTCACTGATGGGTCTGGGTGATGATTAGGAAACTTTCCATCTGGTTTAGGATGTAAGGCTTTATAGTTTAACTCTAATTTATCTAGAATTTTCGTAAGAACCGTATCTGCAACACCGTTACCACAATCAATTACAAACTTTTGATTAAGACCTTTTAGGTGGGCAAACTGTTTTAACATATATTTGATATATGGTTTTTTTGCATTAATTTTTGTAAAACTTACATCTTTTGGGATTTTTATCTCTTTTGAATTTATGATATTTTCATAAACATTCATTAAATCTTGATCAAAAAAAGGTTCATTATTTACAGTAATTTTAAAGCCATTATATTTTTTTGCATTATGGCTACCTGTAATCATAATAGAAGCATTTGGCTTGATTTTTTTGTTATTAATTTCAAACTTTTGGTATGAAGCAAAATAGTTAACCCCAGTTGCAACAAGGCCAATATTTAGTACTCTACACCCTGCTTTATTTAGTCCTGAAACTAAAGCTTCAAATAACATCTTTGAGTGTTTTCTAATATCATATCCAACTACTACATAGGCATTTTTTTTACTTTTTTCTTGTATTGCTTTTCCTAAGTGATAAGCAATAAGTTTTGTATTTTTCTTATTTAGTTGAGTATCTACTACTCCCCTAATATCATACTGTCTAAAAATATTTTTATCTATCAATTTCTTTCTTTATTATTTAGATTCTAAGTTTAATAAAAACTCTTTTTTCTCTTCTCCACCTGCATATACATTATGAATATTCTCTTCTTTCATAACTCTATGACAAGGTACAATTATATTTAGCATATTCTGTGCACATGGGCTTTCTAAGGCTTTTTTTGATTTTAAACCATCAATTCTTTCAGCTACTTGGGAAAAGGTTTGTGTTTGTCCATAAGGTATTTTTAGTAACTCTTTCCAAACTTGTACTTGAAAAGATGAACCAATTAATTGCATTGGTAATTCAAATGTTGTTCTTTGTTTATTAAAATACTCTTCTAGTTGAGTTCTTAAAGTATCAAAATATTCACATTCAGAAGGAACAATATCCACTTCTAAACTGTTTTTTAAAATCTCGATTCTAGCTTCAATATTAAAAGGTGTAAAGTAACATAACATGATGATACCCTTCTTTGAAGCAGCAGCAAACATTTGACCTAGTGGTGTTTCTATTATAGTTGTTAGAACTATCTCTTTTGATTCTGATTTATATTCTCTCATAAAGGGATTTTATCATATTTATTATTTGGTTTTAATACTTTTTAATTTATTGCCAAAGGTATTTATTGATAATCCTAAAATAATTAAAAAGCAGGCTATTAATTTTATAAAACCAAGGTTTTCATCAAAGATTACAAATGAGCCAAGTAAGCCAAAAATAGGAACTAGTAAACCTAATGGAGCTACGCTTGATACTGGATATTTATTAATAAGTGAGTTCCAAACCCAATATCCAAATAACGTTGTTGGATAAACTTGAAACAAAATAGAAAAAATTGCTTTATTATCTAGGTTCTCAAAAAAATGTATAAATACATGATCTCCTTGAGTTATAAAAGCAAGAATAAATAAAGGAATTGGAGCAAATAAACTTGACCAGATTATAAAACTAAGAACTTCTTTTGTTTTAGATTTTTTTACAATAATATTTGAAATAGCCATAAATAGTGAAGATATTAATACTAAGAATAGACCTATTAAAGTAACCGAACCATCTGTAACATTTAAAATAAGAAGTAAACCAAAAAGAGCAAAAGCAAACCCTAATTTTTTATGAAAAGTAATTTCTTCATCAAAATAGACGTAAGCTAAAATAATAGTGAAAAATACACCCATTTGTAGTATCAATGATGATATACCTGCTGATATACCAAAATATATTGCTAAGTAAGTTATTCCCCAAAGCCCTACTCCAAATGTTAAACCATAATAAGCTAAATATGAAATAGGAACATTAGGTCTTTTAATAAAAAATATTAAGGGTATTGCACATAATAAAAATCTAAGTGCTGATAAAATAAATGGGTCAAGGGAATTAAGTCCAATTTTTATAATTGAGAAATTAATTCCCCAAATAAATGTAACAAATACTCCAAGTATAAAATCTTTTGTTTTCATATAAAACTCTTTTTCTATTATATTAACAAGTATAAGAGATTTAATCTCACTCATTTTTGCTAGAATTATTATCTATAATTGCTAATTTTACTTACATTTTTTGCTAGTATATATAAAATTATATGCAAAGAGCCCATATGAAAAAGAAAGAAACAAATTTTATACATAATAAAATATCAAATGACATGATGAATTATATTAATAATCATATTGATACAGATATAAATATTGATGATTTAGCTTATGAATTTAATATAAGTAAGTACCATTTTCATAGAATATTCAAAGAACAAATGGGTGCAAATATATATGAAACTATTAAATCAATAAGATTACAAAAAGCCTCAAATCTCTTAATAACTAATAAGTACTCAACTATTACTAAAATAGCTAATATGTGTGGTTACAGCTCTCAAACATCTTTTATTAGAGCTTTTAAAGAAAGGTTTGAACAAACTCCAAAACAGTGGAGAAATGGCGGATATAGTCAATATTCGAATAAAATACTTAGTATTTGTAATACAGTTTCTCTAGTTGGAGAAAATTATGAATGTTTTGAACCTCAAATTGTAAAAACAGAAAAAAAAGTTGCTTATTATATAAGAGAAAAAGGTTATGGAACTAGATCAAAAAAGCTATGGCAAAAAATGAAAGCATGGCTTTATACAAATGATATAGAAAATTACGAACAAATAGGTATATATCATGATAATCCAATAATTACAGAACATAGTGATTGTTATTATGTAGTTGCTATAGTTCCTAATTCAAAAATTGACCTTAGTAATACGAACTTGCCTTCTTTTGATATTCATGCAGGTTTATGTGCTTGTTTTAGTTTTGAAGGGCAGTATATAGATATCTTAAAATTAATTCAGTGGGCTTATCATCACTGGCTTCCTGAAAGTGGTTATGAGGCTACAACTATACCTTCTTATACTATTTTTGAGAAGAATGACTTCTTAGATTCAAGTGGTGTATTTAAAGGTAAATATTATGTGCCTATAAAATTCACATAATAAATACTGTATAAAGAAAATAAGATATAATTTAGTATGAAAAAAGATGATAATAAAAATATAAAAATATTATATGTAGAAGATGATGATGTCGCTAGAGAAAATGGTGTGGAGTACTTAGAAAACTACTTTGATAATATATATGAAGCTCCTGATGCTCTTAGTGCTTTAAAACTATATGAGAAACATCATCCACATATTATTGTTACAGATATTCAAATGCCAAAATTAAATGGTTTGGAGTTTGTACGTAGAATTAGAGAAAATGATAAAAAAGTACAAGTTATTGTAATTACAGCTTTTTCAGATAAAGACTATTTGTTTAAAGCAATAGAGTTACAACTAGTTAAGTACTTGGTAAAACCTGTTAAAGAAGAAGAGTTTGAAGATGCCCTATTCTCTTGTGTTGAGAGTATAAAAGATGATAGTTCAAACATAGTTAAATTTGATGAAGGTATTTTCTTTGATATGTTTAATCATATTCTTCTTCATAATGAGGAGATAATTAAACTAAGAACAAAAGAGATTGATTTTTTAACAATACTTATTAAAAATAAAGATAGGTATGTAACATATATAGAAATAGAAAACTATGTATGGAAAGACTCAAGTATGAGTAAAGATGCTTTAAAAACTTTGGTTAAAAATACTAAATCAAAAATACCAAAAGATATGATTTTAAATCTATCTGGAACAGGATATAAAATTGCATTATGATATGAGTATGGTACTTAGTTACGGTATTACTTTTGGAATAGTTCTTATGACAATAGTATATACATTAATTAGGTATATATATTCAAAAGAGATATTTTATATCTCATACTGCTTTATGCAAGTATTCTCACTTGTTTTTATTACAGCTTATAGTAAGTTATTTGATATAAGTATGTTTATACAAGAGTTATCACTTGTAGCTGCAAGTTTAAGTGCCGTAGTCTTTGCTATTAACTTCTATGAGGGTAAGTTCTTCCCTAAAATAACTAATTATAAAGAACTAATTATAAATACCATACTTTTTAATGTAGCAATCCTTACGGCTTTTTATCACTATATGTTATTTGAGTATATACCTTATACGATTATATATATGATTCTGTTTGTATCTGTGATATTTAATCTAAAGTTTGAATTTAAACCTACGGTTATTTATGTACTGGGTTGGTCTATTTTTTGTTTTGTACTATTTGTTTTAGATTTTAAGACGTATTATTTACAACAAGGATATATGGATTTAGTATTAAGTGCCTTTGCTATAGAAGCTATGTTGTTTACTCTCTCTGTTGCTTATAGATACAATAGTTTACAAAACCAAACAGATAGTTATGAACATATGCTTTTACAACAATCAAGACTGGCAAAATCTGGGGAAATGATTGCAAATATTACACATCAGTTTAGACAACCATTAAATAATATTTCATATATTCTAATAAATCTAAAGAAAAAATATAAAAATCAAAAACTCGATGAGGTTTATTTTGATAAAAAAGTATTACAAGCAAATGAACAATTAGAATTTCTTTCAAAAACAATTGATGATTTCAAAGAATTTTATGCCCCATCAAAAGTAAAAGAAAACTTTTTGGTAAAAGAGGCTATAAACAATTCCATTTCTATTTTGAAAGCAGATTTGAAAAAAAATAATATTAAATTAGAACTAAGTTTTTCTACCCATGATAATGTAAAAATCTATGGTATAAAAAATGAATTATCACAAGTAGTTCTAGCCTTGCTTTCTAATGCAAATGATGCTCTAAAGAGCTGTGAAAGTCCATATATAAATGTTAATGTTTCATCCACGAACGCTGAGGTAGTACTTAGTATTGAAGATAATGCAGGTGGAATAAAAAAGAAAAACCTAGATAAAGTATTTGAACCTTATTTTTCAACAAAAGAAGAAGGTACTGGAATAGGACTTTATTTAGTGAAATTGATAGTAGAAAAAAGTTTTGATGGAAGGTTAGAGTTGAAAAATAATGAAGCTGGGGCTTGTTTTACTCTATACTTCGAAAAATAAAAAAAGAAGGGTTTTATGAAAGTTAGTAATAAAATTGGTTTATTTTTTATTATAGTAGCTATTCTTTTAGTTATTGTAATTATTACCTTATCAACAATGTTTACTGATGCAAAAAAAGCAGAATTAATCCAAGAAGAGAGATTCAAATTTTATGAATTAGTAGTACAACATAAACAAAACACTGATTATTTTACAGATATTTTTATTACATATATAAATACAAATGATCAAAAATATAGACAAAAATTAGATAATGTTTTAAATAAAGAAGATTACTCAAATAAAAAAATTAGAGATTATAGAAATGATATTTTAAAAGCTTTTAAATATCCAGTTGTTTCATCAATTTCTGATGTTAGAAAACTAGAACTAAAAATATTTTTACAAAAGATAAAAGTTCCACAAAGTAAGTTTGATAAGTTATTTGAAGTTGATGATAAAATTAAAGAACTACTTTCTTTAGAGTTCGAAGCTATTAATGCACTACGTGGTTATGCCATGGATAAAAATGGTGATTTTACTGTTAAAGTTCCAGCTAGTGATAAATATGCAAGTGCTTTACTTCTAAGTGAAGAGTATAGGAATCTGAAAAAAGAGATTAATGGAAGTATTGATTACTTATTTGGTGAGATAGATCTTTATGTAGAGATGTATATTAAACAATTAGAAAGAGAAGAAAATATTGCTTACAAGTTCTCTATAGTAATTACTATGATTCTTTTACTAGTTGTATTTATTAGTTATTTTAACTTTAAAAATTCTATTGTAAATCCTTTGGAGAAATTAGCCTTATGGATTGAACAAATGAAAGAGAATAAAACTATTGAAAAAGAGATATCTTTTCAAAAAGATGAAATTGGAATAGTTATGAACTCTTTTATTAATATGGCTGATACAATCAAAAAAGATATGGAAGAGTTAGAGTCTTTATCTACAACTGATATTCTTACAAAACTTAAGAATAGAGTTACTTTAGATAAGGTTCTAGGAGAAGCTCATTATAATGTAAATAGGTACTTAACACCTTATTCTGTGATTATGATTGATATTGATTATTTTAAAGAAGTAAATGATAAATATGGTCATATTATTGGGGATGTAATACTAAAAGAGTTTGCATCTATTCTTTCAAAAGAAGTTAGAATGTCTGATACTCTTGGACGTTGGGGTGGAGAAGAATTCTTAATTATTTGTGCAAATACAAATATTAACGGAGCTTGTATTTTAGCTGAGAAGTTACGTAAGTGTGTAGAGGATTTCGAGTTTACAAGAGTTGAGCATAAGACAGCTAGTTTTGGTGTTGCGGACTTTGAGTATGCTGATACTATTGAAGAGGTTTTAGAGAAAGCAGATCAGGCTTTATATGAAGCCAAAGAGAATGGAAGAAATCTTGTAAAGTTTAAATAAAAGAGAAAACTCTTTTATTTAAATAGATCGTTTCTAGGATAGATGAAAGATAACTCTTTTATCTGTTTTGTTTTTAAATCTTGTGTTGCAAAAGCTTCTAGTTTAATTCTTAGAGCTGTATCTTTCTTATCTGAAAGGAAAAGTCTCTCTTTAGTTTCTAGAATAAATATCTTTTTAATTCTTTGCCCTGCTTTTAATGTAAAGGGTTTAAACCTTTTGATTCTAAATTTTTCATTATCTAACAGTTTCAAATTATAAGTCTGACTTTTATCTTGAGTATTATGGAATGTCAAGATATAGTTGTTCGTAACTTTTTGATCTTCTTTAATACTATATAGTTTAGTTGTCTTATTTACATTTAGTAAAAAATACTCTTTTTGTGCGCCAAATACACCTGCTAAAACTATACACATTACTAAAGATGCAAAATAAGTTAAGTTTCTTTTTGTAAATACTGTTTGAAGTTTTTTATTAATTACTGTGTTTGTACTTCCCCAGTTAATTAAAGATTTCTTTCCAAGTTTCCCCATTACTGTACTACAAGCGTCTGAACACTCTAAACAGTTAATACATTCTACTTGTAAACCTTTTCTAATATCAATATGAGTAGGACATACTTTTACACAAGCTTCACAAGTAGTACACTCTTCATTGCTATTCCATTCTTTCATATTAAAAATAGATTTTTCTCTATTTTCATATATATTTCCACCTCTATTTGTATCATAAACAACTTGTTTCGTGTCATTGTCATATAAAACAGACTGAATTCTTGAATAAGGACAGATATAAACACAGAAGTTTTCTTTCATAAATACAATGTCATATACTAAAAACATTGCAATAGATAAGATAAACATAATCATAAACATATGATTTGCTGGGTCTCTTAAGTACATAAAGAAATCTTGAGGTGGTACAAAATACCACATGAAGTTTACTGATATAATTAAGGAGATAAGGCTCCACAGACTAATAGCAATAATTTTTTTAATTTGATTGCTTCTTTTCGAGTAATTAATATCTTTTTGTTTGTTTTTAATTCTTCGAAGATCTAAAAGTGTGCCCTCAATTAAATCTCTGTAGATTACTCTAAAGATAGTCTGTGGACAGGCCCATCCACACCAAACTCTACCAAAGATTGTTGTTACTGCAAAAATCCCAATAAAAAGAAACATCAATAAAAAAGGCATAACATATAATTCATTCATATTAAATACAAAGCCAATAAAGTGAAACTGTAATTTATCAAAAGATAAAAGCAATAGGTGTTTACCATCAATTGTTATAAATGGTATACAAAATATTAAAAGGGTAGTGATTAGATAAGTGTAGTATCGTTTGTGTGTATATTTCATAGTAATCTCCTTAACTATATTGTTAAGTTTATATATAAAGGGTGTCCATTTGGTGGTCTAACATTTCTTTTTCTAAAAATTTGCTATAATTCATAATCAAAAAATTATTTCAAGGTTACAAATGATTGAATTAACGAATCTTTATATGTTCATTGCGGCATCATTTTTATTATGCTTAGCTCCTGGTCCAGATAATATTTATGTATTAACTCAAGGAATGACAAAAAGTAAAAAAGCGGCAATAGTTACGACATTAGGTCTTACAACTGGACTTATTATTCATACTAGTGCTGCGGCATTTGGTATTTCTGTAATTTTCCAAACATCTGAAATTGCTTTTAATATTGTTAAATATGTAGGTGCTGCATATTTATTATATATTGCATATCAATCATTTAAATATAGAAATGAGAAATTAGATTTATCTGTTCAAAACTCAAGTTCTGAGTTAAAGAAACTTTATTTTAAAGGATTTATTATGAATATCCTTAATCCTAAAGTATCTATTTTCTTCTTAGCATTTCTTCCTCAGTTTGTAAATACAGCAAGTGGAAATGTTCCTATGCAAATGATTACACTAGGTGGAGTTTTCATGGTCTTAACAGTAGTTGTGTTCTCATCTATTGGAGTTGCAGGAAATCTTCTTAGTTCAAAATTATTAGAAAAACCAAATATTGTAAAATATATGAATGTATTAACTTCATTTGTATTAGTAAGTTTAGGAATTAAATTAGCTTTATCACAAAGGTAAATAATGAAAGTTTTAATCTGCATATTTTTATTTGTTTCAACTCTTTTTTCAATGGATAAGTCTATGAAAGAAGAGTTAGCTAGTGCTTGTGCTAATTGTCATGGTGTTTCATGGGAATTATCAACTAATGGAGAGCGATTGGTTTCAGATATGAATGAGTATGAGATTTTAGTCTCATTACTTGCTTACAAAAATAAAAAGATTAAATCTACTGTTATGAATTTTTATATGGCTAAATATAGCGATGAAGAGATTGAGCAGATGGCTAAATATATTAGCCATCAAGAAAAGTCAAAAGATTAAAAAAAAGACTTTATAAGACCTATTACTATAAATATTAATATAATAATAAGAATGGGAAGTTTTATACTTCTTATTAGTATTAATCCACTTATTACTATTATTAGATCAAATAAAGAATGAACTGCATTTGGTCCGACACTTACTATTAAAACAGAAACTAATAAACCCACAACTGCCGCATTAATACCAGCCAATGCACTTAAAACTGTTTTCTTTTTTGAATAACTTTCAAAACTTTCACTAAATGCCAATATTAATAATAAGCCCGGTAAAAATATTGATACAGTAGCTATTAATGCACCATACAAGGCACTTTCGTTCATAATATCTGCACCTAAATAGGAAGCAATTGTAAACATAGGTCCCGGAACTGCTTGTGCAAGAGAATATGCTAATAAGAAGTTGTCTTTTGAAACTAAAGTATTTAGATTCTCTTCTAATAAAGGAAGTACAACATGCCCTCCCCCAAATACTAGACTTCCTACTTCATAAAAAGATGAAATTAGTTTTAATTCTAAACTTTCATTTGCTAAAAATGGTAAAGTTAATAATAAAACAAAGAAAATAAGTAGCGGAAGTTTTTTTGTTTTTTTACTCTCTTTTATTTCTTCATCTTGCTTTGTTTTAATAAATACTCTTCCTAATATCGCACTTAAGATTAATACTGCAATTTGTATAAAAGTTGATGAAATAAAAATAAGTAAAATTGTAGCTAGGGTAAATATACCAATTGTAATTTTATCTTTACAAAAACTTTTGAACATAGTAATACTTGCATCACTCACTATAACAACTGCAAAAAGTTTAAGTCCTAATATAATCCCAGCAATAAAGCTATTTTGAGCCTCTCCTAGAGAGAAAGTAGCTAATATATACAAAATGATAAAGGAAGGAAAAGTAAAGGCTATAAAGGCTGTAATAGCACCTATTAAGCCACCTCTTTTAAGTCCAATGGCAAAACCTACTTGTGAAGAATTAGGTCCTGGAAGAAATTGGCTTAAGGCTAGAAGTTTTGAATACGATTGTTCATCTAACCATTTTAATTGTTCAACAAATCTTTTCTGAAAGTAGGCAATATGTGCCATTGGTCCACCAAAACTAATTAGTCCTAAGGAGAAGAATTTTATAAATATATCAAATATGTTTTTCATAGTCACTCTTTTTGAAGTAAATGAAATTATATCTTTTGAAGCTTTGTTTTTTGAGAAAAGTGTGTAATCGAGTTGTAACAATAAGATAAGCAAGAGCTTATCTTATATTTGATTGTTCTAGTTAATTTCGTCTGTGTAAACACAAACATTAAAATCTTCCACTAAACCATCTTCTTTAACACAATGTGTTTCAAAGAAGTCAGTAATATATGGTTGATTACAATGAGATTCAAAATCTTCTTTAGATTCAAAAATTTCATTAAATACAATAGGATATGATTTTCCCATTGCATTTGGATGTTCATAATGTTTTGTAACAATATATTGAATACATCCTTTTTCTGCATTTGTTATTGGCTCTAATGCTCTTAGTGTTTCTAATAACTCTTGCTCTTTACCTTCTTTTGCTCTAAATGAAGCAATACAATATAGTCTATTTGACATTATCTTGTTTGTCCTTGTCCATAAATTTTGAATTTGAATGTAGTAAGGTCATTAATTCCCATAGGTCCTCTTGAGTGTAGCTTATTAGTTGAAATTCCAACTTCTGCTCCTAATCCAAAGGCTCCCCCATCTGTAAATCTAGTACTTGCATTTGCATATACACAAGCTGCATCTACTTGATCTAAGAATTTATTTACTACAGTATAGTTCTCACTTAAAATTGCTTCTGAGTGTCCTGAACCATATTTTGCGATATGAGAAATTGCTTCATCTACATTTTTTACAACTTTAATATTTAGGATATTTGCTAAATACTCAGTATCATAATCTTCATGTGTTGCACATTGAATATCTAAATGTTTTGTTGTTTCTTCACAACCTTTTAATTCAGTTCCATGTTCTATAAATGCATCATAAAGTCCTGGTAAAATATAAGGTGCAATATCTTGGTGAACTAATAAAGTCTCCATTGCATTACAAACACCTGGTCTTTGAACTTTTGCATTAACTGCAATATCAATAACTCTATTATGTGCTGCGTCTTTATCAACATAAGTATGACAAAGTCCTTTATCATGTTTGATAACAGGAACTGATGAATTTTCACTAACATATCTAATTAGCGCTTCTCCACCTCTTGGAACAATAAGGTCTACATATTTATCTTGTTTAATAAGTTTTGCTACACCTTCTCTACTTGAATCAGGTAATAAAGAAATTGCTTGTTCTGGTAGTTTATTTTTTGCAAGTACTTGTTTTAGTACATTTGCAATAGCTTTGTTTGAAAACTCAGCTTCTTTTCCACCTTTTAAAACACAAACATTTCCACTTTTGAAACACAATGCTGCAGTATCTGATGTTACATTCGGTCTACTTTCATAGATAATACCAATTACTCCAATAGGAACTGATACTTTTTGTATATTTAGTCCATCTTCAGTAACCCATCCATCAAGGATTTTACCAACAGGTTCTGTTTGATCAGCAATTTGTCTAATTGCTTTCGCCATTGCCTCAATTCTATCACCAGTTAAAAGTAGTCTATCAAGAAGTGCATCACTTAGGTCATTTAATCGACCTTGACTCATATCTTTAATGTTATGATCAATAATATAATCACAGTGTGCCATTAAAGCATCAGCCATTTCATTTAACACTTTATTTTTTGTTTTAGTACTTAGGTTAGCAATAGTTCGGCTAGTTTTTTTAGCTTCTTCTAAAAATTGTTGCATAATTTTTTCCTATACTTGTTAATTATTGCTATTATAGCAAATTTATTTTAATTAATAATATTTATTTCGTTATGTAAAGGGTGAGTTTTAGGATATTTGGGCAAATTAATGTCACATAGTGAAATTAATTTACCACAATTGTGTTTTTTGAGTTTAAATGAGTTGTTCTAGAAGTTATTTTTAGATTTTAACTACATATCTTCCAACAGCTCGACCTGCTAATAATAAATCGTAAGCTTTTTTGATTTCATCTAATGAAATTTCATTTGTAATACTATCTAAAGTATCAACTTTCCATTTACTAGCTACTTTTTCCCATGCGGCTTGTTTTTTTTCTAATTTACACTCAACAGAATCAATACCAATTAATCTTACACCTCTTAAAATAAAAGGGAATACATTTGTATTTAATTCATGAGAAGATGTTAATCCACAACAAGTTGCAACACCATCATATTTGATATATTTTAAAGCATTTGCTAAAACTTCTCCACCAACTGTATCAACTACACCTGCATATTTTTCACCCATCATAGGTTTTTTAGCACCTTCATTGAAGTCGTTTCTTAATACAACATCTTTAGCACCAATCTCTTTTAAGTAATCAATTCTTTCTGCTTTTCCAGAAATTGCTACTACTTGGTATCCAATCTTACTTAAAATAGATACAGCAATTGATCCCACACCACCAGTTGCACCTGTTACTAAGATTTCACCATCTTCTGGTTTTACATCATTTTCTATTAATTCATTTACAGATAATGCTGCTGTTAATCCAGCTGTACCGAATGTCATGATTTCTTTATCAGTAATTGCATCTGGTGTTCTAGCTACCCATGATGCTGGTACTTTTACATATTCACAATGTCCACCATCTGTATTCATTCCCATATCATAACCAGTTACTAATACTCTCTCACCTGTTTTAAATATAGATGATGTTGATTCATGAATTGTTCCTGCAACATCAATACCTGTTACATGGGGGAAGTTTCTAGTAACTCCAGGATTTCCTACAGAACTTAAGGCATCTTTATAGTTTAAAGAAGAGTAAGTTACTTTAATTACTACTTCATCTTCTCCACAAACTGGAACTGATACTTCTCTAACATCTGCTGAAAATTCTTTATCTGCTATTTTTTCTACTACAAAAGCTCTCATTTTTATCCTTTTATTTTGTTTATTCTAAAAGTTTAGCTAAAATATAACTAAACAGCAAGAACTGACAAAAAAGAAAGGTACTATCTAAAAAGATACTATAGGAGTACAAAATGACAAAAAAGATTGATAATAAAATAGATGAAGTAATAGAGAAATGTCCAGTTGAGACGGCATTAGATGTATTAGCAGGAAAATGGAAAATTTTAATTTTATGGTACTTAAGAGCTGAAACAAAAAGATTTAATGAATTACAAAAATTACTTCCAAGAACAACTCAAAAGATGTTAATACAAAAATTAAGAGAGTTAGAACAAGATGGAATTGTACATAGAGAAGTGTATCCAGTAGTACCTCCCAAAGTAGAATACTCATTAACAGAATATGGAAAAAGTTTAAAACCTATTATCAAGTCTTTATATTTATGGGGTGAAATTCACAAAGAGAGAAACTCTAATAATTAAGAGTTTTTTCTTTTAGAATAAAGTATGTAATTATACTTATTCCTGCACTTGAGAGTAACATAGCCATTATCATTATTTGATATCTTACGGCTATTAGAGGATCAACTCCTGATAGGATTTGTCCTGTCATCATTCCTGGTAGTGATACTAATCCTACTGCTAATAGTGAGTTGATTTGAGGTATCATACAGGCTTTAATTGATATAGCTCTAGCACTTACAAAATCTTTACTATGATTATACTCATTTTCAAAGCGTTCAATACCTAAAGATAGAGCATTCATAATATTTGCAAATATCATACCTGCAATTGGTATTACATACTGTGGTTCGTATAAATATTCTAAATCTAGTACTAAATATGTTGATATAAATAGATGTATTAGTCCTGATACGGCTAAGGATATAACTATAAGTGAATATTCGTATTTTGTTTTGTTTTTTATATTGCGTAGACTTATCCAAGCAGATACAAGAATCATAAATAAAAGAATTATTCCACCTAAATATATATTCTTATTTTCAAAAAGATATAAAAGTAAATAACCTATAAGAAGTAGTTGTATTATCATTCTACTTGTTGCATAGATTATCTCTTTTTGATTCCCTACCCATGTTTTATAGAAGTACCAAACAACTATAAGAGGTAGTATTAAATATAATAAATTTATTAATGGAATAGTTTGCATAAACTATTGTATCTTGTTTTACTTTTTGTTTTCTTTCGTAATTAACAGTAAGTTACTAAGCTGTAATTCATTTAAAATATCAAATAATTTAACTACTCTTTCGTATTTAACTTCTTTATCAATTTTTACTGTAATAGCTGAGTCTTTTTTTATTAATGTTAATTTTGTTTTTAGTTCTTCAAAAGTAATTTTCTCAGATTTATATGCTATTTCCTCTTTAGATATTTCAATTTGAATATCTTTTTTATCAAGAACTTTTTGTGTAGATGCTGAATTTGGAAGAGATAAATTTAATATACTTTCGTTCTTTTTAAACTCACTTGTTACTATAAAAAAGATCAATAATAAAAACACCACATCAATAAGCGGTGTTAAATCCATTGAAATTAATTCTCTTTTTTTAACTAGCCGTCTCACGAGTCATCCTATTTACAATTAATTGCTCAAACTTTGCCTCTAAACGTGTAAAAGAACCAGAAAGGTAGTTATATCCTACATAATGTGGAAGTGCAACTATAAGCCCTCCTACAGTTGTTATAAGTGCTAAAGAAATACCAGATGCAAAAGAGTTAGCTCCACTTGCAAAACCAGCTGCTGCTATTGTCTCAAAAGATGATAATACTCCAATTACAGTTCCTAATAATCCAAGTATTGGAGCAATAGTTGCAATAATTTTAATAGTATTCATTCCAGACTCACAAGATAATAAATATCTAGTAGCTTTATTATATATTTCATCTTCAAGGTTTTTAAATGATGTTGAGTGTTCTTTTTGTACTTCATTGAAAATATTAGTTACTATTTTTTGAGCTCTTTTATTTTCAATTTGAATTTGTATGAACTTCCATAATAATATGCTAAGTCCAATAACATTTAGAAATACTAGAATATACATAACATAACCACCTAGATGTATGTACTCTATTAATGAATGTTTCACTTTTTTCCTTTTATTTTAATTTAAACGCAATTTGTACAGTAATATCTAAAAAATCATCTTTTATTTCTTTTGGGAAGGTTCCAAAATGATTAGTTTGTTCCAAGGCTTTTATAGCTGCTTTATCTAATCTTCTTTTTCCACTTCCTTTAGATACTTTGATATTTTCAAATAAACCATTTTTTAGAACTCTAAAAGATACACTTACTACGCCTTGCTCTTTTAGTCTTCTTGAGATATTTGGATATTTTTTGTTTCTATCAATCTTTGCTCGAAGTTTCGTAAGATATGTTTGTTTATGTTGTTTGTATTTTTGTAAAGATTGAGCTTTATTAATAGCATTTACTTTTTTTATTTCTTTTTTCTCTATTTTTTTAACAATAGGTTTAACGACTGGTTTTTCAATAGGTTTTTTGATTATCTTTTTTTCTATTTTTTTAGGTTTTACTTTTTTTGTTTTTTTTATAACTTTAGGTTTCTTGATAATTTTTTTAACAGGCTTTTTTTTAACGACTTTTTTAATAACTTTTTTCTTGATAATAGGCTTTTTAATTACTTCTTTTATCTCTTCAATTTTTTTAGGTTCTGGTTTTATTTCTTTTGGTTTTTCTATTATAGGTTCTTTGTAAGTTGCCATTTGAAGACTTACTTTTTGATACTTTGGTTTATGAATTGGTTTAGGTTCTTTATTTATTACTTGAGCAAATAAGAAATAATGGGCAGTACTAATAGATATAAAGCATAATACTAAGAGTTTAAAATTCATCGGAGCCATTTTTATTGATTTAAATGAATTTTAGTATGTATGTGTTAAAAAACTATTAATTTCTTAATAGATCTTTTAAAGAATCCTGGGGACTCTTACCATCAAGAATAAGTTTTACTTCATTAGCAATTGGTGAATAAATATCATGTTCTTTAGATAAGTTATAAATAGCCTCACTTGTTTTTACACCCTCAGCTACTTCTCCTAATTCTTCTAGGATATCTTCTAAACTTTTATTAGCTGCTAATCCAAGTCCTACTCTAAAGTTTCTACTCATTGTTGAGCTTGCAGTTAAAAATAGATCACCTGCTCCGCTTAAGCCTACAAATGATGATTTTTTTGCACCAAATTTTTTACCAAATCTTTGCATTTCTACAAGACCTCTTGAGATTAATGAAGCTTGAGCATTTTTACCAAGTTTTAGTCCTTCACAAATACCTGAAGCAATTGCTAATACATTTTTATATGCACCGGCAACTTCTGCACCAATTACATCAGCGCTATAGTATGTTTTGATAAAGTTTGGAAAAAATGGTTTAAATCCATCAAAGATTTTTTTTGAAGTTGAGTTTAAAACTAAAGCACAAGGTAAACCTTGAATAACTTCCGCTGCAAAAGAAGGTCCAGAAATAAATCCAATATTTGATTCTGGTACAAATTCTGAGTAGATTTCATTTAAGAACTCCCCAGATTTTGCTTCAATGCCCTTAGAAGCTACAAGTACTTTTTGTCCTTGATACTTGAAGTTTTCTTTTAACCAAGCTCTTATTTGTTGAGCTGGGATGGCTATTACTAAATATTCACAAGCCATTGCAGTTTCTAAATCAACGAAGTTTTCTATATCTCTTGTTGTTCTAGATGTAATTAAACATTTTTGTTTTTGGCTTAGGGCAAAATGAAGTGCTTGACCCCATTTACCTGCTCCAATTACTGCAATAGTGTTTTTATTCATAATGCCTCTTTAAATTAAGATAGTCTTTGTTTTAGTAATTCATTTACTTTAGCAGGATTTGCAGCACCTTTTGATGCTTTCATAGTTTGACCTACGAAGAAACCAATAAGTTTCTCTTTACCTGCTTTATATTGCTCTACTTTATCTTGATTTGCTGCAAGGATTCCATCAATGATTTCTAAGATAGCACCATCATCAGATACTTGTTTTAATCCAAGTTCATCAATTACTGCATCTACTTCAGTCTCTGGTTTTTCCATTAAGTAATCAAGTACTTCTTTTGCTGCTTTTCCTGAGATTGTTCCATCTTCAATAGCTTTAATCATTGTTGCTAATTTTTTAGCCCCAACTGGTGAGTTTTCAATAGAAACACCCTCTGCAAATCTAGATGGTAATTCAACAGTTAGCCATGTAGTAGCATTTTTACCTGTAATTCCCTCACTCATCATTTCATCAAAGAAGTTTGCAGTTTCTAAGTTTGCTGTAATAACTGATGCATCATATTCTTTGATACCGTAGTCTTTTACAAATCTTTCTTTTTTCTCATCTGGAAGTTCAGGAATTTTAGAGTATTTCTCCATCATTTCATCTGTAATAATAACTGGTAGTAAATCTGGATCTGGGAAGTATCTGTAATCAGCAGCATCTTCTTTCCCTCTCATAGATCTAGTTTCACCTTTTTCAGGATTAAATAGTCTTGTTTCTTGAACGATTTCAGTATCATGGATACCATCTTCCCAAGCTTCAATATGTCTATTTACTTCGTAGTGAATTGCTTTTTCGATGAACTTAAATGAGTTCATGTTTTTTATTTCACATCTTGTATTTAGGTTTGTAGCCCCATGAGGTCTAATAGATACGTTAACATCACATCTAAATGAGCCTTCTTGCATGTTAGCATCAGAAATACCTAAGTATCTTACAATTGAGTGAAGTTTTTTAAGATATAAAACAGCTTCTTCAGCAGATCTCATATCTGGTTCAGATACGATTTCTAAAAGAGGAGTTCCCGCTCTATTTAAATCAACTTGAGATCCTGAAGCACCATGTTTACTTTTACCAGCGTCATTCTCTAAGTGTGCTCTTGTTACACCAATTGTTTTTTGCTTTCCATCTGGGAAATCAATAGTTAATTCACCAAGACCAACAACAGGTACTTCGAATTGAGAGATTTGGTATCCATTAGGTAAATCAGGGTAGAAGTAATTTTTTCTATTAAATATAGATTTTTGGTTAATTTCTGATTTTAATGCAGTACCTAACATAATTGCTTTATGAACTGCTTCTTTATTTAATACAGGAAGTGCTCCTGGTAATCCTAAACAAGTTGGACATACATTCGTATTTGGTTCTTCCCCAAAACTTGTTGCACAAGAACAAAAAAGTTTAGAATTTGTATTTAATTGAACGTGAACTTCTAATCCAATAATTACTTCAAACATATCTGACATTTATTTCCTTTTATCTTACTATTTTTATATCTGCTGTTAATTTTTCTTTTTCGAAATAATCTTTAAGATATTTCTTTTCTCTTACACTCATAATATCAGTGAAAATTTTAGATTTAACTGTTTCATAATCTAAAATTGAAGTACCTTCTTTTTTGATGATGTATAAAGCGTTATAAGCTCTACTTGCTGTGAATACAGGAGTGAAACTTCCTACTTTTGTATTATTTAAAAGATATTGTAACTGAGGGTCTAAATCTTTCATTGTTAATGATAAAGTAGTTCTTTTTACATCTGCTGGTACTAATAAAGGATTTTTGATAGTATTTAATAATACACCTTTATTTCTTGCTGCATATTGTACTAACTCAACTGTTTTAGCTGTTGCAAATTTCTTTTGATTATTTTCATAATAAATCTTCATATCATCGTCATTTGCAATTTTTAATTGACCTTTTACTATTTTTGTTAATAGTTTTTGTCTAATTACTGCGCTTTTTGCTTCTTTTTCAAATATTGAATAATCTGAATATCTTTGTTTAATGATTGATTTGAATGCGTATACATCCATTCCATTACTAGCTGCTAGTTTTTCAATATATGCGTTTACATCGAAAACATCTGCTGTGATATTATTCTTTTTAACTAATTGTTTATAAAGAACTTTGTCTACTAATAAACTAATTGCTTGGTTTTTATTTACTTTATTTTCAACCATTGCATTGTCTATATCAAAAAGTGTGATTGGGTCGTCATTTACCACTATTGCTACACCATTAACTAAGCCAGCTAATGAGAAAGTAGAAGCTAAAATCAGAGATAATAAAAGTTTATACATTAATAATCCTTATTTATAAAACAGACATTTTACCAAAAAAATGGTAAATATCTGTTTGTACTAAAAAAGATTATGAATTTTTAGGGCTTGTAACTTGATTTATAAGATAGAAAATAGAGTTATAATCTAATCCTGATTCAGCACTTAATCCAATTTCACAAGTTTTAGAAGTTGAAAATGCCATTTTCGCACCACTTGTTTGAGTCTTTAAATTTCTTAGTGCTGACTTGTTTAATTCAGGGAAATTAAATCCTCTATCCCCTGCAAATCCACAACATTTTACATCTGCTGGGATAATTACATTTGATGAACACATTGATGCTAATTGTCTAAACTTATCATCTAGTCCCATTTTTCTTGATGAACAAGTTGTATGAATTGTAATTGGTTCATTTATTTGTTCAAAATCTAGGTCTTTACTTAGGTATTCCATAGCAAATTCAATTGGTTCATAAATATCCATATCACTTGCAAAGGCTTCCATCATTTTTTTAGTACATGGACTTGTATCACATAATATTGGATAAGCACCAAATTCACTAGCTTCTAATAAAGCTTTTTCTAATTGAGTTGATTTTCTCTTAGATGCTTCATTGAATCCTTTTGAAGAGAATGGCATACCACAACATAAGTCTCCTAAGTTTTCAGGGAAAACAATTTGGTAACCAGCTTTTTGTAATAATTCAACTGTTACCTCAAATAATTGTTTCTCTTCCTTACTCATTGAGCTAAGACCCATTGATCTATTGATACATGATGGGAAGTAAACAACTTTTTTATCACTTACTTTTTGCTCAAATTTTGTACTAATATTAATAGCTTTTGGCATAGCTGGTGTCCATTTAGCTGTACTTCCATTTGTCCAAGATCTAACTGTATCAGCTACACTTTCCATACTGCCAGTACCAAGAAGTTTGTGGGCTATATTTGCTCCACCTAAACCAAATCTAACACCACTTAATGTTGTAGAGAAGTTTTTGGCTACAAAATTAGCAACTCCCTTTGCACTAGAACTATTTTGTTCTGCTCTTAGGTGTTTAGTTAATGAACCTGTATCAATTTTAACTGGACAGGCACTTGAACATAAAGAACATGTTGCACATGTTTCAATACCATCGTATTGGTATAAATCTCTGTACTCTTTTGCTTCATCAAACTCGCCAGCTCGCTCAAGTCTTGAAATCTCTCTATTGATTACAATTCTTTGTCTAGGAGTTAAAGTAATGTCATTTGATGGACATGTAGGCTCACAGAATCCACACTCAATACATTTATCAACAATTTCATTTGTTGCTGGCATTGATTTTAAATTTTTAAGATGAGCTTCTGCGTCATCATTGATTATAACACCTGGGTTTAATAAACCTTTTGGATCGAATAAACATTTGATTCTTTGCATCATTGAATAAGCAGTTTTACCCCACTCTACTTCAATAAACGCAGCCATATTTCTACCAGTTCCATGTTCAGCTTTTAATGAACCTTGATACTTAACAGCTACAGAATTTACAACATCATTCATAAATTCATCATATCTTTTAACTTCACTTTCAATTGAGAAGTCTTGTGTAAATACAAAGTGGAAGTTTCCTTCTAGCGCATGTCCAAAGATTAATGCTTCTGAATAATCATGTTTTTTAAATAACTCTTGAAGCTCTAATGTGGCTTCTGCAAGAACTTCAATAGGATAAGCAACATCTTCAATAATAACTGTTGTTCCTACTTCTCTAACTGCTCCTACTGCTGGGAATAAACCTTTTCTAATTTTCCAGTATAAAGTATATTCAGCAATATTTTTTGTAAAGTAAATATCTCTTACAACATCAAATTCTTCTAATAATTCTTCAAGCTCTGAAATTTGAGTATCTAAGGCATTTTGATCTTTTGCTCTTGTTTCAACTAATAAAGCTGTTACGTTTTTATCAAATGATTTAATAAAATCAGGCATTGCAGGATCGTTTTCAATAGAAGCTAATCCTGCTCTATCCATTAATTCAACTGCATCAACAGTAATTTTTCCTGCTTCTTTTGCAAGTTTTAATTTTGTAACTGCATTACAGGCTTCTTTTACGTCTTTGAAATACATAAGTGCTGAGGCTTTATCTTTTAAATCTTCAACTGTATAATAAGTAATTTCTTCAATAAAGGCTAAAGTTCCCTCAGAACCTATAATTAAGTGTTGTAAAATATCAAATTCATCATCAAAATCAATTAATGAATTTAATGAGTAACCACATGTATTTTTGATTTTGAATTTTCGCTCAATTTTTGCTCTTAATTCTTCATCATTTACTGTTTCACTAGCAATTTGTTTTAAGTCAGATAAAAAGTCTTTATGAGTTAATCTAAACTCTTTTTTACTATTCTCGCAACCTGTATCAAGTTTTGTTCCATCGCTGAAAATTAACTTCATAGATTTTAATGTTTTATATGAATTTTGAGAAATACCACAACACATACCCGAGGCATTATTTGCAGCAATTCCACCAATCATAGCAGCATTAATACTTGCTGGATCTGGACCAATTTTTTTCCCATAAGGGGCTAATAAATTATTTGTTTGAGCACCGGTTAGTGCTGGTTCTAATGAAATTTCACTTTTATCATCAGAAATTCTAAAATTAGAGAATTTTCTTGAAGTGATAATTAAAATTGAATCACTAATAGCTTGCCCTGAAAGTGAAGTTCCAGCAGCTCTAAAAGTAATACTTAATTCCATTTCATTTGCTAATTCAATAATAGTTTGAACTTCGCTAGCGTTATCAGTTTTGATAACTATCTTAGGAATTAACCTATAAAAAGAGGCATCTGTTCCATACGCTAATGTATGTAACTTGTCTGTAAAAATATTCTCAGGAGATATTTTTGTACTAATTTGATCATGAAATTTCTGATACTTAGCTTCTAACATTTGTAATCCTTTTGGTAATTATATTATATATTTAAAAAAAAGATATCCACTATTCTAGTCTAGGTACTGTATAAATTCTTTGTTGAGGATCATAAATAAATGCAAACATTTTATCGCTTGCTTTATATATAATTGTTGATATTAGTTTTTGTAAGTCTTTTTTCATAGGTTAACTCCTATATAAAAAGTAAAAGAAGAAGCCTTCTTTTACTTAATATTTCTATCCCGAAGCGCTTGGATTAATTCCGAAGAATTCTGGATAGAATGCTATTAACATTAATACTACAATCTGAATTGCAATAAATGGAATAACACCTTTATAGATTTGTATTGTTCTAACAGTTGCTGGAACTACCCCTTTTAAGTAGAATAGGGAGAATCCAAACGGCGGTGTTAAGAACGATGTTTGTAAGTTCATTGCAATTAAAATTGCGAACCATACAGGGTTAATATCTAAGTTTGCTGCAATTGGAACTAAGATAGGAACGATAATATATGAAATCTCAACGAAGTCAATAAAGAATCCTAAAACTAAAATTGCTAACATTGTGAAGATAATGAATCCCCATTTCTCATCACCAGGTAAGCTTAACATGAAGTGTTCAACTAACTCTTCTCCACCAGTATAAGTAAATACCATTGAGAATGCAGTCGCACCAATTAAGATACCAAATACCATAGATGTAATTTTTACAGATTCTAATGCTGCATCTTTAACCATTCCAATATTGAATGATTTATAAAGAATTGCTAATCCAATTGCACCTAAACAACCAACTGCTGAAGACTCAGTAGGAGTTGCAATACCTGCAAAAATTGAACCTAAAACACAAAGAATTAGTGCTAATGATGGAATAATATCAATTAAAGCTCTTAATACTTGTTTACCTTTTGAACCTCTTGAAGGATCAGCAGGAATTGCAGGAGCCATATCTTTATTTAAATATGAAACAATAACAATATATAAAATATATGCACCAACTAAGGCTAAACCTGGCCAGATTGCTGCTTTAAATAAATCACCTACTGGAACTTGGAAAACATCACCTAAGATAATTAAAACAATCGAAGGAGGAATAATTTGACCTAATGTTCCAGAAGCACAGATCGTACCTGTTGCTAATTGTGTATTATATTTGTACTTCATCATTACTGGAAGTGAAATAACACCCATTGCAACAACAGAAGCTCCAACAACACCAGTTGATGCTGCTAATAATGAACCAACAAGTACAGTTGAAATTGCAACTCCACCTCTGATTTCACCAAATAAGAATCCCATTGATTCTAATAATCTCTCAGCTAAACCTGTTTTTTGTAAAACAATACCCATAAAAATGAACATTGGAACTGCCATAAGAATTGTATTTTGCATAATTGACATGATTCTAAAAGGCATGAAGTCAAACATTGCTACACCTTCTTCGATTCCTTCGAATAAGGCAACTTCTATACCATCGTCAAAACCAATTTCAACAATTCCTGCTATAAGACCGAATAATACTGATACTGCTGCAAATGTAAATGCTACTGGAAAACCAAATAATAGCATTATAAGCGCAGTAAAGAACATAATTATACCAATCATTTGTTTTCTCCTTCTTCAATATTATTTTTGTGATCTGCAATATCTTTTCTTAAATGCTCGATCTCGTGATCTAGGTCATTTCCACCATATGAATGTAAACCTTTATATACATTTAGGTTCTTAATAAAGAAACCAATTGATGTAATAATAAGTAAGAAAAATGATAATGGAATTAATGATTTAACTAACCATCTATTTGTTAACCCACCTGGATCACCACTTTGTTCACCTGATTCAAATGCTTCAATTACATAATCAATTGAACCCGTACCAATTAATAAAGAAATTGGTAAAATAAATAAAACTACACCAACCATGTTGATAACAGCTTTTTTCTTATCATTTAATGTATCGTAGATTAAATCCACTCTAACGTGACCATCTTCTTTTAATGTATATGCTATACCTAAAAGAATAATTACAGAGAATAAGTGCCACTCCATCTCTTGCATTGCAATACTTCCTGATCTGAAGAAGTATCTCATGATTACATCGTAAAAAACATTTAAAATCATTAGCACCATTGTAAATGCAGTAATGTATCCTATGATGTCGGCGAATCTATCGAAACCCTTTTCTAGTTTTAACAACATGAAAATCCTTTTGAAATTATGAATAAGTCAAATAAACATAGAGTCATTTTTATATTTACTAAACCTATTATACTGTATGTATGAGTTTCTAACTCCCAAGAAGTGGGAGTTAGAGTTTACTTATTAGAATTATATCTTATAAGTTATCTTTTAAGTATAAGTAGTCAGACATTTTAGTCCACTCTCTAGCTTTCTTTTGGTAAGCTGATTGAGAATCTAAAATTTCTTTTAATAATGGTTGACCTTTTGTTTTTTCAACTAATAATTCACTATTAGCTTTTTTCATAGCGTCCATTACTGGTTTTGGGAAAGTTTTGATTTTGATATTTGGGTAATCAGTTTCAATTTTCGACCAAGCGTTAGCACTCATATGGTAATTTTGAATATACATATCATATGCAGATACTCTCATAGCTGTAACTAAGATTTTTTGTAAATCTTTTGGTAATTTCTTATATTTTCTTTCGTTAACTAAGAATTGTAACTCTGTACCTGGTTCGTGCCATCCAGTATAGTAGTATGGTGCAATTTTATTGAATCCCATTTTGATGTCCATTCCAGGTCCAACCCATTCAAGTGCATCAATAGTACCTCTTTCTAGTGATGTATATAACTCACCAGATGCGATATTAGTAACTGTTAATCCTAATGAAGCCATAACTTCACCAGCAAATCCAGGAATTCTCATTTTAAGACCTTTTAAATCATCAACAGTCTTAATTTCTTTTCTGAACCATCCACCCATTTGATTTCCAGTGTTTCCACCAGGGAATGATAATACTTTATGTTTCTTGTATGCTTTTTTCATTAAGTCCATACCACCACCGTAGTAGAACCATGCGTATTGCTCAGGAGCTGTCATACCAAATGGCATAGTTGTAAATGGTAAAGTATTAATGTCTTTACCTTTCCAGTAATATGATGCAGAGTGACCCATATCATATTGACCACCTTTAACCATATCTAAAATACCAAGTGCAGCTTTGTGTTTGTTTGAAGCATCAACTCTGATTTTTAATCTTCCATCAGACATCTCTTCTACCATTTTAGCCATATTTCTTGGCGCATCAATAAACGGTGTTAGAGTTGAACCCCATGTAGTAGCAAGTTTCCATTTATAAACTTTATCTTTTGCCATTGCCGAAGTAGCTAATCCAGCAACAAGTGCAGAAGTTACAAGTAACTTTGTAGTTGTTTTTAACATCATCATTCTCTCCTTTGATTTGTTATATTTCAATTCTAACGACAAGAAATGATATTGATATGATATTTTTATCATATAAATACATAATATTCTATATTAATATTATTGGTTACATGACATCTTTTTATCATTATTTATAAGTACTATTTGATAAATATAAGAAGGTTAAATATGAAAAGAGTTATTATTATCGGTGCTAGTTATGCAGGACTTTATGCCTTAAAAGAATTATCGAAGAATAAAAATATAGAAATTTTGTTGTTTGATAAAAAGGATTATCATTATATACAAGTTGAGTCTTATGGCTTTGTAGCTACAAAATATAGTATTTCAGATGTAACAATAAATATTAACAAGTATATAGATGATCTAAATTCAGATATTGAATTTTATCAAGAAGAAATTATATCTTTCAATTCAGACACAAAAGAAGTTGTTTCTTCTAATGATATAACTTATAAGTACGATGAGTTAATTATTGCTACTGGATCTCTAACTAACTTTCCTCCTCAAGTTCCTAGTATTCAAAAGTATTCAAAAGGAATTAAAACACTTCAAAAAGCCTGTATGGTTAATCAATCTTTTGATTCTATTATTAATAGTTCTGTTTTAAAAGAAAAGAATATGAATAATATGCCTTATAATATTGTTATTGGAGGAGCAGGTCTTTCTGGTGTTGAAGTAGCAGCTGAAATGGCAGCACTTCTAAAAGACAAATATGCTTTTTTAAATAATGACTCTTCTAATATAAATGTATTCATTGTAGATGGTATGAAAACTGTTCTACCTAATATGGATGAAAGATTAATTGATGCTTGTGAAAAAAGACTAGATAATTTAAATATTAAAACTTATCTAGGATCTTTTATTAATAATGTAGATGAAAACTCAATTTATCTAAATGATGGAACTATAATAGATTATGATTCTTTTATTTTTACTGGTGGAATTAAAGCAGTTACTATTAATTCAAATAAAGAGTATAAAGTTAATAAACTAAATCAATATCTTGTAAATAAATATCTACAATTAAAAGGTGAAAAAAATATCTTTGTAATTGGAGATGCTGCAGAAGTAATACATGACAATAAATATGTTGCTCCAACAGCACAACTTGCAATCCAAGCAGGAATATATGTTGCAAAGTTTATAAAAAATGATTTATCATATAAATATAATGAAGCCTTTATTCCTAAATCGAATGGTGTATTAATATCATTAGGTGGATCTTATGCAATTGGATTAGTCTTTAATAAACTATTTATCAAAGGTTATATGGCACATAAATTAAAACATTTTGTTACTTACATGCATAAGTCAAAGTTTAAAAAAATTAGAGCAAGTTAGGTTTTTATTGCCATGATTTTGTCATCTTATACATATATACTAATTTAAATAAAAAATTGGAGAGAAGAAAATGTCTAAATTAATTGCCTTTGATACACTATTGTTAGAAGATATAAAAAGAGGAATGGAAGTTAGTTATACTCAAACTATAACAGACTGTGATATTAAAACTTTTGCAGGTCTTTCAGGAGATCATAACCCTGTTCATATTAGTGATGAATATGCAAAAAATACTAGATGGGAAAGAAGAATTGCCCATGGATTAATATCTGTATCTTTCTTTTCTGGTTTAATGGGTACAAAACTTCCAGGTATTGGTTGTGTTTGGGTTTCTCAAACTATAAAATTTTTAAAGCCTGTATATATTGGAGATACTGTTACTGCAAAATTAATAGTAACTGATATTGATATTGAAAGAAGAAGAGTCTTTTTACAATCTATTTGTATAGTAAAAGGTGAAATCGTTATTGATGGTGAATCAGAAGCCTTTGTTCCAAAACAGTAAAATATAATTTATTATCTTTTTATAAAAAAGCTATAAATTTTAAAGTATTTATAGCTTTACCTCCCTATATATCACCCTGTTTAACTTTTTTAAAACTTATTTTTATTATAAAAAAGAATTATATCCTTTATTAAAAAAAAACTTTCATTATCATTAAATTGTCATCTTTTCCAAATATACTTTTTTAAATTAATAAGGAGAGAGATATGAATATTAATTTAATTATTACAGCTACGAAAAGGATTTTTTATGCCAATGTATAAGAGAAAAGATGGTGAAGAACAACCTTGTTGGCCTTTAGGTCCTTTTAAAATTAGACTTCCTTTTGTACATTATAAATGGGAAGTACCTGAGATGATGCAGGGATTTTTTATGTTCGTTGTAAGTTTAGCAATGATTCCATTGTTAGAAACTTATTTAGGTATGCCTTATGAAGCAGCACTAGCATTTACCTTTATTGCAGGAATTGGATATATCCTTCCTTCTCTTTTAGGAGTTCCATTAGTTCCGGGTTGGATTACCCCAGCTATTCCAGTTGTTTTACTTTATTTAAAAGGTTTTGAACCAGGACCTGAAGCTATTAAGGCTATGTTTGCTTTACAAATTGAAGTAACACTTATCTTTTTAATTTTAGGAGTTACTAGACTTGGAAGTAAATTAGTTAATGCAATTCCAAACTCATTAAAATCTGGAGTAATTATTGGAGCGGGTATTGCAGCACTTATGGGTGAATTAAAAGTTGGTGGAAGAATTGATGTAACACCTATTTCAATTATAATAGGTTCATTAGTTTCTGCATATGTATTATTTTCATTATCATTTAAAAATGTAATCCAAAATAATCCTTTTGCAAAACAAATTGCAAACTTTGGATTAGTATCTGGAATGATTATTGCTATTTTTGTTGGTTGGGCAGTTGGTGAATATCCATTACCTAATATTGAAATGGGAATTACTCAACCTGATTTTGCATTAATGTGGAACTATTTAGTATTTGCAAATGGTTTACCATCATATGATATTTTCTTATTAGCAATTCCTACAGCTTTAATTGCTTATGTAATAGCATTTGGTGATATTATCATTGGATTTACTTTAGTTAAAAGAGTAGATCATATTAGACAAGATGAAAAAATTGAAGAAAATGTTGATAGAGTTCATTTAGTTACAGCTATTAGAAATGGACTACATGCTTTCTTTGCTCCTTGGCCTGGATTATCGGGACCATTATTTACAGCAGCTCATGCAACAGTAGCTGAGCGATATGCAATGGGTAAAAAATCTATGGATTCTATTTATAGTGGTGGAGGAACGTTCTGGATTAGTGGAATGTTAGCTTTATTTATGTTGCCACTAGTGACTTTCTTTAAACCAGTACTTCCTATTGCTTTATCACTTACTTTAATTCTTACAGCATATATTTGTATTTTAGTTGGGATGGAGCAGTTAAAGAACTCTACTGAGAGAGGAGTTGCGGGTATTGTTGCAATTACTTTATCTATGCCTGATCCAAAATCTACTTTATATGCCGTAGTTATTGGACTAATATTATATTTCTTATTAGAGAGACCAAAACTTTTAGGAAAACATGACAATGGTGAAAGTATTCTTTTAGGAGATGATCCTGAACCAGAAGTAGCACCTATTAAAGTTAAAAATAATTCTTAACAAATATTAAAAGAGTACCTATCTTAGGTACTCTTTATAGCTCAATTCTTTTTTTTATTAAAAAATTCTCTTTTTATTTTATACCTTTTTATTTTCTAATTATTCCCCTTGATGACATTTTTATGTCATCTTTTCCAAATATACTATTTTATATTAAACAACTAGGAGCGAATGATGAATTTTGAATTAAGTGAGGATCACAACGTATTAATAGACAGTCTTAAAGACTTTGTTGATAATGAGATAAAACCTATTGCGGTAGAGATTGATGAGAAACACGAAATCCCTTCATCTTTAATTTCACAAATGAGTGAACTAGGATTTATGGGTACTTATATTCCTGAAGAGTATGGTGGTGCTGGAATGGATTACTTCTCTTATATTTTAACAGTTGCAGAAGTATCAAAAGCTTGTGCTTCAACAGGCGTTTTAATTGCTGCTCATACTTCATTATGTTGTGGACCAATTTTATCTTATGGAACACAAGAGCAAAAGAAGAAATATCTTCCAGACTTAGCAAGTGGTGAAAAAATTGGTTGTTTCTTACAAACTGAACCAAATGCTGGTAGTGATGTATCTAATATTGATACTAAATATAAAGAAGAAGATGATTGTTATGTAATCACTGGATCAAAAATCTTTATTACAAATGGTGCATATAAAGGTACTGGAATTGTAATTGCTACAAAAGACAAAACTTTAGGACATAAAGGTTTATCTGCTTTTATTGTTGATTTATCAACTCCTGGTGTAGAAGTTACTAAAAATGAAGTAAAAATGGGAATTAGAGGAAGTTACACAACAGCTTTTGGTCTTGATGGTGTAAAAGTTCCTAAAGAAAATATGTTAGGAAAAGAAGGTGATGGTTTTAAAATTGCTATGGAAACTCTAAATGCTGGAAGAATCAGTATTGGAGCACAAGCCTTAGGTATTGCAGAAGGTGCATTAGAAAAATCAGTGGAATATACACTAGAGAGAAAACAATTTAATAAACCTCTTGCAGCATTTCAAGCAGTATCTATGAAACTAGCAGAAATGAAACTAAGAATTGAGCAAAGTAAAATTTTAATTTATAAAGCTGCTTGGTTAAAAGAGAATAACAAACCTTATATTATGGAATCAGCAATGGCAAAACTATCTGCCTCTGAAACAGCAACATTTGTTACTAAAGATGCAATTCAAGTTCATGGTGGATATGGATTTATTTGTGAATATGAAGTTGAGAGAATGTATAGAGATGCAAAAATTACAGAGATATATGAAGGTACTAGTGAAATACAACGTGTGATTATTGGAAAAATGTTGTTTAACTAGAAAAAATAAAAATAAAAGATTTAATGAATAGATTTACGTGGGGAGAATTATGGAAAATACTAATGAAATAACTAGAGAAGTATATTGGAATGTGGGGAATAATGCCACTACTATTGGACTAATGTATTTTTTTACTTTTTTATCAATGGGATTACTAGTATATCTTTTTTACAAAAGATACAAGGTATACCAATTAGGAAGACCTTTAAATAGAACAGACAATATGGGTCAAAGAGTTAAGTATATGCTTACAAATATGATGGGTCAAATAAGAGTTAAAAGAAATAGTAGACCTGGAATTGCTCATAGTATATTCTTTTGGTCGTTTATAGTTTTATTTATTGGAACATTTTTAGTATTTATCCAAGCAGACATAACAAATCTTTTATTTGATTATGTTTTTCTAAAAGGTGATTTCTACAAAATTTATTCATTGTCTTTAGATATTGCAGGTTTTGTTGGAATTATTATGATGACAGCATTATTTGTAAGAAGATTTGTTTTTAGACCTAAAAATCTAATTACTTCAAGAGATGACACAATTATTCATATTCTTTTATATGTAATCTTAATCACTGGATTTCTAATTGAAGGTGTGAGAATGGCTGCTACGGAGCTTATAACTAATCCTGAATGGATGATTTTCTCACCAATTGGTATGATTATTGCAAATATGCTTTCAGAAGTAGCTTCATCTACTTTATTACTTTCTCACAAAATATTATGGTGGTTTCATCTTTTTATTGTTCTTGCCTTTTTTGTGGTAATTCCTTTAACAAAATTAAGACATATGTTTACAATTACTGCAAACTATGTATTTAAAGATAATGGTCCTACTGGAAAATTAGTAACTTTAGATATGGAAGATGAAAATGTTGAGTCTTTTGGAGCTTCAACTGTAAAAGATCTTACATGGAAAGATATCTTCGATGTAGACGCATGTATTAGTTGTAACAGATGTGAAGATATCTGTCCTGCTAATGCTACTGGTAAACCTTTATCTCCTATGAGTGTAATTCATAAAATAGGGGATGCTGCTTTTAATGATCCAGATAGAAATTTAGTTGAAGATATTGGACAAGATGCTATTTGGTCATGTACAACATGTAGAGCATGTGAGGACATCTGTCCTTCAGGAAATGAGCATGTAAGTAAAATCGTAGATATTAGAAGAAACCTTGTTTTAATGGAAGGTGAATTTGCTGGTGAAGAAGTAATGAAAGCTATGGACAATGTTGAAGTAAACGGAAATCCTATGGGATTAGCCCTAGCTTCAAGAGGAGATTGGACTGAGGGATTAGATGTTGTAATTATGGGTGATTCAACAGATGTTTTAATAAATCCAGTTGATGTTCTTTATTATGTTGGTTGTTATGCTTCATTTGATGCAAGAAACCAAAAGATTGCAAGAAACTTTGTTGAAATTTGTAATGCTTCAGGTATTAAAGTAGGAATTTTAGGAAAAGAAGAAAAATGTTGTGGTGAGCCTATTCGTAAGATGGGTAATGAATATTTATACCAAGAATTAGCAAAAGAAAATATTGAAAATCTTCATAAATATAATGTTTTAAAAATCGTAACTACTTGTCCACATTGTTTTAATACTTTGAATAAAGATTATAGGGATTTAGGTTTAGAAACAGAAGTAGAACACTATACCGTTTTCCTTGATAGATTAGAAAAGCAAAAACGTATTCCAATGGAAGAAAAAGAGTTTGATTGTACGTATCATGACTCTTGTTATTTAGTTAGACACAATGATATTGATTCAGAACCTAGATCTCTTTTAGACTCAGCTGGGGCAAATATCATTGAAATGGCAAAAAGTAAAAAAGATACTTCTTGTTGTGGTGCTGGTGGAGGAAGAATCCTTGCCGAAGAACACCTAGGAAATAAGAAAATCAATGTTGATAGAGTGAATATGGCACAAGAAACAGGTGCTCCTACTTTAATTTCTAACTGTCCTTTCTGTCTTACAATGTTTGAAGATGGAATTAAAATGGCAGATTGTGAAGATAGTTTAGTTGTAAAAGATTTATCAGAAATTATAGTTGAAAGACTAAAAAAATAAAAAGGATATATAGATGAAAGTACTTGTATGTATTAAACAAGTTCCAGATATGGAATCAAAATTTAAAGTAAATGCTCAAAATAATTGGTTTGATGAAAATGATTTAGCTTATCGTATAAATGAATATGATGAATATGCTATTGAACAAGCTGTTCAATTAAAAGAGCAATTATCAGATGTAGATGTTACTGTTTTATGTGTAGGTCCTGCAAGAGTAAAAGAAGCTATAAAAAAAGCCTTAGCAATGGGGTGTGATAGAGCTGTTCATATTGAGGATACAGAGTCTTATATAAAAGATTCATCTCAAGTTGCTAGTTTAATTGCTGATTTTGCTAAAGATAAAAGCTATGACATTATCTTCACTGGAATGCAGTCACAAGATAGAGGTTCTGCTCAAGTTGGAGTTATCGTTTCTGAGTTATTAAATATTGCTTGTGTATCTACCATTGCAGATTTTGAATATAACGAAGGAATTACAGTTAAAAGAGAGCTCGAAGGTGGATTAAAATCTATTATCAAAGTAGATACTCCTGTTGTATTAACTTGCCAGTTAGGTCTTAATACTCCAAGATACCCTACTTTACCTAATATTATGAAAGCAAAAAAGAAAGAACTAATAACTATTGATAGTTTGGAATTATCAAGTAGTGATAGTTTAAATGAAACACTTAATTTTTATTATCCACAAAAAAGTGGTGGTAGCCTTATTTTAGAAGGTGATGTTCCAGAGCTTGCAGATAAATTAATTGCAATATTAAAAGAAAAAACTTCGGTTCTTTAGAAAGGAAATTATTATGAAAATATTATTAGTTGGTGAGTATAGAGAAAATAAGTTATTAGATGTAACATATGATTTAATAGGATTTGCAGATAAATTAGAAGCAGATAAAGTTATGTTAGCAGTTGGTTATGAAGAGGATATTCCAAAGTTTGATGGAAAACTTTATTTAGCAGATGCAAAGGCTCTTGGGGAGTATAACCCAAGTGCACATAAACAATTAGTTTTAGATGTGGTAGAAAAAGAGAATCCAGATTTAATTGTGTTTATACATTCTTCTTTTGGTTGGGATTTAGCTCCTAGAGTTGCTACTTCATTAAAAGCTACACAATTTACTGAAGTAATTGATTATAAAGATAACTCTTTTATTGTTCCTTCTTGTAATTCAAAATTAAGAAGAGAATTAAAATCTAAAACAGCTAAAACTGTTATTACTATTCAAGCAGGAGCTTTCACTCCTTTAACTGAAGCCCTAGGTACGCCAGAAATTGAAAACATATCTTCTGATGCTTCATCAAATGTAAACTTTGTGGCTTACGAAGAAGCAGAAGAAAAAGGTTTAGATTTAACAAAAGCAGAAATTATTGTAACAGCTGGTCGTGGAGTTGGTAAAAAAGACAATATTCCAATTATTCAAGCACTAGCTGATAAATTAGGTGGAGAATTGGGTGCTAGTAGACCAGTTGCTGATAATGCATGGGTTGATCAAAGCCATCAAGTTGGAACAACAGGACAAACAGTTTCTCCTAAATTATATATAGCTTGTGGAGTTTCAGGAGCTATTCAACACTTAGCAGGAATGAAAAAATCAGAATTTATTGTTGCTGTTAATACAGATAAAGATGCACCTATCAATGAAGTAGCTGATATTTTGGTTGTAGCAGATGTACTTCAATTTGTACCAGCGTTAACTTCTAAATTATCATAAAAATAAAAGTGGAGATATATTGTGGATATAGATTTTTGGAATGAGAGATGGGAAAAGGATCAAATTGCTTTTCATATGAAAGAAGTTAATCCTATGTTAATTAAATATTTCCATAAATTAAATCTATCTCAAAAGAAACGTATATTTCTGCCTTTATGTGGAAAGACTTTAGATATTGCATGGTTATTACAAAAGGGTTATTCTCTTGTTGGTATTGAGTTAAATAAAGAGGCAATTGATGCACTTTTTGAAGAGTTAAATATTACTCCCTTAATATCAAAAGAGAATGACTTTATTAAATACAGTGCAAAAAATATTGATATTTATGTGGGTGATTTTTTTAAAATGAGTGCAGAGATATTAAAATCTATTGATGCTATTTATGATAGAGCAGCACTAGTTGCACTTCCTTTAGAAATGCGAATAGAGTATGTATCTCATCTTTTAAATATTACAAATGTAGTACCTCAATTATTAATTAGTTATGACTATGACCAAAGGATTATGAAAGGCCCTCCTTTTTCAGTTCCTTTTAGTGAAATAGAACAGCACTATGGTGATTATTATGAGATAACACTACTTAATGAAAATATTGATATTCCAAGTGGTTTAAAACGTAAATCACATGCTATAGAGACTGTTTGTATATTGCAAAATAGTTAATAAATATAAAAAATTAGAAAAGGCAAAGAAATGAAGATTAAAGAAGTTGGAATTATAGGTTCTGGACAAATGGGTAATGGAATTGCTCATGTTTGTGCCTTATCAGGATATAAAGTAGTTTTAATAGATATTGCTCAAGATGCGCTCGATAAAGCTATGGGAGTTATTAATAAAAACCTTAGTAGGCAAGTTCAAAAAGGAAAAATTACTCAAGAAGATATGGATAGTTCTTTAAATAGAATATCTATTAGTACTGATTCTAGTACTTTAAACAATGCTGATCTTATTATTGAAGCTGCCACTGAAAACTTTGATTTAAAAGTAAAAATATTCAAAGGTTTATTAGATCATATTAAAGGTGATTGTTTATTATCTACAAATACTTCAAGTATGTCTATTACTAAACTTGCAGCAGCTACAAATAGACCAGAGAAATTTATAGGTTTACACTTTATGAATCCAGTTCCAGTAATGAAGTTAGTTGAGCTTATTCCTGGAATTGCTACTAGTGATGAGATGTTAGAAACTATAAAAGAGTTTGCCCAATCTCTAGGTAAAACAGTAGCAACTTCAAAAGATTACCCTGCTTTTATTGCAAATCGTATTTTAATGCCTATGATAAATGAAGCTATTTGTGCTTTATATGAAGGTGTAGGAGATGTTGAATCAATAGATACTGCAATGAAACTTGGAATGGGTCATCCTATGGGACCATTGGCTTTAGCTGATTTTATTGGTCTTGATACTTGTTTAGCCATTATGAATGTGCTTCATGAAGGCTTTGGTAATCCAAAATATAGTCCTTCCCCATTATTAGTTAAATATGTAGAAGCTGGATGGTATGGTGTTAAATCTGGAAAAGGTTTCTACGATTACCCTAAGAAATAAATTTCTAGGAGAAAATTATGAGTATCTGGAATAAAAAACTTAGCTTATCTGAACTTAATGCTATGGGTAAGAATACAGCTATTGAGAATTTAGGTATTAAACTTACTGAAATAGGAAATGATACTTTAGTAGGTGAAATGCCAGTTAATTCAAAAAGTCATCAGATTCATGGAATCTTACATGGTGGTGCATCTGTTTTATTTGCTGAAACATTAGGAAGTTTAGCTGGTGTAATGGCTTGTAAAGAAGGATTTACGGCTGTTGGCTTAGAGATTAATGCAAATCACTTAAAAGGAGTAAAAGATGGTATTGTAATAGGTGTTGCAAGTGCTATTCATATAGGAAGAAGTACTCATGTATGGGATATTAAAATTACCCATAAAGAAACAGGAAAAATTGTATGTGCTTCAAGATTAACAGTAGCAGTTATAAAAGAAGTGAAAGAGTAATATATGAAAGTAAGAATATATTATGAAGATACAGATGCCGCAGGTATTGTCTATCATGCAAACTTTATAAAGTTTTGTGAGAGAGCTAGATCTGAGGTGTTTTTCAAAGAAGGTTTATCTTCCCACGATGAATCTCTAAAAGAACATTTTGTTGTAAGGAATATAGTATGTGACTTTGTGCAAGTTGCATTTTTAGGAGATTTACTAGAAGTAAGAACCCAAATCCTAGAGAGAAAAAATTCCTCAGTAATACTAAAACAAGATATATTAAAAGGAACAGAATTAATTTGTAGTTTTGAAGTAGTTTTGGTCTATGTTAAAAACTATAAAGCTATGAAAATACCTGATAATATTTACAATATATTAAAAGAAATCTAACAATACAATAGCTATATCCGCCTCCTTATAGCTATTGTTCTTATGAAAAATCTAATTAAAAATTTATTTTATAAATTAATCTTTTGCTTATATCATTGCCATCATTTTATCATTATTTACTCATATACTTTCATTGTAAATAACAAATCTAACTTATAAAAGGAATATTGGGATGGATAAGAAAATAGAAATAAGTGAAATTGGAAAATTTCTTACAGACGGTATGACAATTTCCATTGGTGGATTTTTAGGCTGTGGAAATGCTCATAATATTATTGATGAGATTTTAAAAACAGATGTAAAAGATTTAACATTAGTTGCTACTGATACTTTCTTTGAAGGAGAAGGTGTAGGCAAGTTAATTACTAATAAAAGAGTATCAAAATTAATGGCCAGTCATATTGGTACAAATAAAGATACTCAACAACAAGTAAATGATGGACTTATTGAAGTTGAGTTAGTTCCTCAAGGTACATTAGCTGAGAGATTAAGATCAGCTGCCGCTGGACTTGGTGGTGTTTTAACTAAAACAGGTTTAGGAACATTAGTTCAAGAAGGTAAAGATGTAGTTACTGTTGATGGACAAGAGTTTATCTTAGAGAAACCTATTCATATTGATTTAGCAATTTTAAAAGCACATAAGTCAGATAAAGCAGGAAACCTATTATACAAAGGTGCAACAAGAAACTTTAATGTTCCAATGGCAGGAGCTGCGAAGATAACTATTGCAGAAGTTGAAGAAATAGTTGAAAATGGTGAACTAGATCCAAGTTTTGTACATACTCCATTTGTATATATTAATCATATTATAAAGGCATAAAAATGGCAGCAAAAGAAATTATTGCACAAAGAGTTGCAAAAGAGTTTAAAAATGGTGATTTTATTAATCTTGGTATTGGACTTCCTACTTTAGTAGCTAATTATATTCCTGAAGAAGTAAAAATTGTTTTACATTCGGAGAATGGTTTTGCTGGATTATGGGATAAAGCGGAAGAGCATAATATTGATAAAGATGTTATTGATGCTGGTGGAACACACGTAAAACTCCAAGATGGTGGTGTTTTCTTTGATTCTGCTACTTCTTTTGAAATTATTAGAGGTGGACATATTGATATTACTGTATTAGGAGCTCTTGAGGTGGATTCTAGTGGTAGTTTAGCAAGTTGGAATATTCCTGGGAAATATGTACCTGGTATGGGTGGTTCAATGGATTTAGTAAGTGGAGTAAAAAAAGTAATTGTTGCAATGCAACATACTGCAAAAGGACTTCCTAAAATACTTGAGCAATGTACTCTGCCTTTAACTGGTAAAAGTGTAATTAGTATGATTATTACGGAGTTAGGTGTATTTGAATATATAGATGAAAAACTACATTTAACAGAGTTAATGGGTGATACTTCCTTAGATCAAATAAAAGAACTTACCCCTGCTACTTATACTGTTGCACTTAGAAATTAATTAATAAAAGGAAATGAATGAAAGTATATATAGTTGAAGCAAAAAGAAGTGCTATTGGAAGTTTTTTAGGGACTCTAAAAGACGTGAAACCGGGGGACTTAGCTGGACAAGTAATAAAAGATTTAACAAAAGACATTGATAATTCTATTGTTGATGAGGTTATAGTTGGAAATATTTTATCAGCAGGACATTCTCAAGGTATTGGAAGACAAGCTTCTATTTATGGTGGATTACCAGAATCTACAGTTGCTTACTCTATAAACATGTTATGTGGTTCAGGAATGAAAGCTGTCATGAATGCTATTAGTGAAATTAAAGCAGGTGAAAAAGATGTAATTATTGCAGGGGGTGTTGAAAGTATGTCATCTGCTCCTTTTTTAGTTTCATCAAAAGCTAGAGCTGGATTGGGCCTTGCTGAAACAAAACTTGTTGATTCAATGAGTGATGCTTTAGTTGATGCTTTTGAAGGTTACCATATGGGTATTACAGCAGAGAATATTGCCCAAAGATTTAATATTACAAGAGATAAACAAGATGAATATGCTATTAATTCTCAGAAAAAAGCTGCCATTGCAGATGATGCAGGAAAATTTATAGATGAGATTACTCCAATTACAATAAAAACAAGAAAAGGTGAGATTGTTTTTGATAAAGATGAGTACATAAATAGAAATACTTCACTAGAAAAATTGCAAAAACTTAGACCTGCATTTAAAAAAGATGGAACAGTTACTGCTGGTAACGCATCGGGAATTAATGATGGTGCTAGTTTCACCTTAATTGCTTCAGAAGATGCTGTAAAAAAATATAACTTAAAACCATTAGCAGAAATTGTTGATGTCTCTCAAGTTGGTATTGACCCCTCTGTTATGGGATTAAGTCCTGCTTATGCAATTGAAGAACTTTTAAAAAAGACAGATATTTCTCTTGAAGAAATAGATCTTTTTGAAATTAATGAAGCTTTTGCTGCTCAAGTTTTAGGTGTATTTGAATTATTAAAAGAAAAAGTAAATCTAAATGATGAAATTATTCAAGAAAAAATGAATATTAATGGAAGTGGAATTGCTTTAGGACACCCAGTAGGCGCTAGTGCCAATAGAATTATAGTTTCTCTTGTTCATGAAATGCAAAAACAAGATTCAAATTATGGCCTAGCTTCACTATGTATTGGTGGAGGTATGGGAACGGCTATTTTACTTAAGAAAGTTTAATAATCTTTTCTATTATGCTACAATTTTTATAAATAGGGATTGGTATACAAATGGATAAAAAATATTATTATGATTTAGAAAAAAAATTAAATTTCGAGGATGTATTATTGGATGCCCTACCCAATCCCATATATTATAAAGACGTAAAAGGTGACTTTATTAGATGTAACTCTCGTTTCTCAGAGCTTACTAATACTTGTAAAAGAGAAATCATAGGCAAATCTGCCTATGAGTTCTTCCCTAAAAGTGCTGCTGATAGAAATAAACTAATTGATAAACAAATAATGAAAACTTTAAAACCCTATGAAGATGAAGTTCATTTCATAAAAGATGATGGGGAAGTTAGATACTACAAATTAAGTAAAGCGGTTTGTCAAAATAGAGACTGTGTTGTAGAAGGCATAGTTTGTATTATGACTGATATTACTGACAGAATTAAAGAAAAAGAAATCTTAATCCAACAAAGTAAATTTGCAGAAATGGGTGAAATGATTGCTTCAATTGCTCATCAATGGAATGAACCTTTAGTTGAACTATCTGCGCAAGTTCAGAAGATGGAGCTATTTTATTCAACAAACCAAATTGATAAAAAGAAAGTCTCTGATTTTGTATCTGAATCAATGGTTCCTATTCAATACATGTCTGAAACTCTAAGTGATTTTAGAAACTTTTTAAAACCTTCCACTATCAAAGAAGAATTTGATTTAAAAATAGCAATTACTGAAATCTTTGATATTGTTGGGAAACAAATCTTTTATTTTAATATTAAAGTAGATTTTGATTATGACAAAGAAGAAGACTTTTTTATTCTGGGATATAAAAATCAGTTAAAACAAGTAATGCTTAATATTATAAATAATGCAAAGAACAAGATTATTGGTTCTTATGAAGAAATAGATTTTGATGGTGTAATTACAATTAGATTAACAAATACAGATACTCTAAGTATTATTGAAATAATTGATAATGCAGGACCTATTAAAGATGACATTATTGGACAAATATTTGAACCTTTTTTTACTACAAAAGAGAATGGTACTGGTTTTGGACTATATATGGCAAGAACAATTATTGAAGATAAAATGTCGGGAAAAATTGCTGTTAAAAATGATGGAGATAATGTAATCTTCTCAATTGAAATACCAAAAATGGGAAAGTCTTAAAATGAAAATATTACTATTAGAAGATAATAAAACATTAAATGAAACAATTAAATTAAAGTTAGAATTAAAAGGTTATAAAGTACATTCGTATACTTGTGGGCAAGATGCATATGACAATATTACTAATGGCTATTCATGTTTTTTACTTGATATCCATGTTCCCAATGTTGATGGTATAAAAATCCTTAAAAAAATTAGAGAATATTATGAAGAGTGTCCAGTTATTATAATCTCTTCAACTGTTGAGCTTGATATTATTAAAAAATCTTACAATTTTGGATGTAATGACTATTTGAAAAAACCTTTTTTTATTGATGAATTAGAAATCAAAGTTGATAAATTATGTAATATTCCTAAAAAAGAAATATCTTTAGGGTTTAATTGTATATTTAATTTTACAGAGAGCACATTACTTGTTGATAATAAAAAAAATGAGTTAACAGAAAAAGAGAGTTTATTAGTAAATCTATTTGCCATAAATTTAAATAAACTAGTTACTTATGAGAATATACAAAACTATGTTTGGAAAGGTGAATATGCATCTATTGATGCTATTAGAACACTAATTCGAAGACTTAGAAAAAAAATGTCTTCTCTTACTATTAAAGCATCTTCAAATAGAGGATATTCTCTTCTTTTAGAAGAGTAAGATTCCTCTTAAGTATTAATTAGATTTAAATATATATCCAGTATCTACAACAGTTTGAATATAATCTCTTACAAGTACCTTTCTTAGGCGTCTAATAAGGCTTCTAATTGATTCAAGTGAAGCAAAACTTCCTTCCCATACATAATTCTCAATTGTTTCATATGATAAAACTTGATTTTTTTTAGTCAAAAAAAGATTCATTAGTAATCGCTCTTTTTTTGTTAGTCTTTGTTCTTCATTATCAATTACAACAGTTGATGATTTATAATCAAAATAACAGTTATCATCAAAATGGATAAAATCATCTTGAATATTACATAGCTTTTCTATTTTAATTTCAAGTTCATCAATAAAAAATGGTTTCTTTAAATAGTCGTTACAGCCAAAATCATAAGATTCTTTAATCACATCTAATTCAACAGAAGCTGAAATAATGATTACAGGAACATCATCATAGAACTCTCTAATTTTTTTAAGTATCTTAATTCCATCAACATTTGGAACATTAATATCTAAAATAAAACAGCTATATCCATCGGTAATTTTTTCTAGAGCATCAGCCCCATCCAAACAGGCATCTACATTATAATTTTTTAAACTCAATCTTTTTTTGATAGTCTCATTTAGCTTTTGATTATCTTCTAAGAGCAGGATTTTCATTCTAAACCTTTTTATGAGGTAATTTTATTGTAAATATAACATCATTACCTTTATTTTTCACACTGATTGTACCTCTCATTTTGTCTTCTATGATTACTTTTGCCATATAAAGACCAATTCCTGTACCATCTTCCTTAGTTGTGAAATATGGTTCAAATATTGAAGTTATTATTTTTTCATCAATACTTCCCCCATCATCGATAATTTCAATAGTATTAAAATTATCACATCTTTCAATGTTTATATCAATATTACCTTTATCATTGGTATCAATATTACTTTCAATGATTTTATTCTTTGAGTTATTAACTAGATTTAATAAAACTTGTTTAAACTCATTTTCATATCCATAAATCAATAATTCTTCATTTTTATTTTTATAATTAAATCTCATATGAATATTTGAATAAAATACTTGTTTCCCTATTATTTCATTAATATCATTTAATGCTTTAGAAATTGAGAAAAGTTTTTTCTTAGTAGATGGTTTTAGGAAGTTTCTAAAATCACTTAAAGTTCTAGACATATATTTTATTTGTATCATAGAATCATTTACAAAATCTTTTACATCCATATCTTTTAATTCATTTAAAAGGTAAGTTGTTTGAATATCTTGTACTAAAGCTGATAGTTCTACTAGTGGTTCATTCCATTGGTGAGCAATTGCTGCAACCATATCACCCATTTCAGCAAGTTTACTTTGTTGGATTAAGAACTGCTTTTGTTGTACTCTCTCTGTAATATCATCCATAATACATACGATTCCACCAACACTATCATCTATATTTTTATATACAGCTTTATTTAAAATGATATGTTTCATATGATTTGATGAAGTATAGAATGTAAATTCTGAAGTACTTGTACTAAATGTTTGTAATAACTCTTTATCAATATTTGTATTTTTTAAAGCTATGTCATAATCAAAAAAATCGAAAGCGGTTTTTCCTATAATTTCATCTCTTCTTTTATTAACTAAATTCGCAAAACCTAAATTACAGCCGAGAAATTTACCATCAACATTTTTATAATAAATAGGATTAGGAATGGTATCTAGTAAAACTTTATCAAATTCAAGTCTATTAGATAAGGCTAGTTCTACTTTTTTTCTTCTTTGAATATTTGCTCTTAAAGTAAGAACAATTACACTTAGAATCATAATTATTACAATAGCTGTTACAATAAATTTTGTAAACTGCTTGTATACAGAACTAGGCTCATTTATTATTACAAATTCATTTACATGTTTTGAGATATCAATATCAAATCTTTTTAATTCCTTGTGATCAAACATATATAGATTAGGAGATTTCTCTAGGGTAGGTATGTCAGTAATAGCTACACCATTTAAAACCTTAAATGCCATATCTGATATTGCTTCACCTTGTGCAACTGCAGAGGTTAATAGACCACCTACAATCCCATAATTTAAGTAAAAATCCCAAAGACCATAAATAGGTACGGGGCTAACTGCTTTTACTTCTTTAAAACTTTGTTTATATGTAAAATATTTGCCTGTGGTATCTTTGAAAAGTAAGACAAATAAAATGGCATCATTTTTACCTAAATTCTTAACTTTTTCTTTTAGGTTTTCAATTTCCATTTTATCAATGTATTCAACTTGAAATCTATCTTCATATTTTGGAATAATATTTCTTAGATCTCTTTTTACTGCAAGACCTGTTTTTGATCTATCATTAATTATAAGTAGTTTATTTAGCTTTGGATGTAAGTCAGATATTAATTCAAAGTTTTTTTCTAAATCTACTTGTTCTACTACACCTGTCATATATTTTTTCATGTTGTTTTCATCAAGTAAAGCTTTATCAAAATTATTGATACCACAGAACAGAACAGGAAGTTCCTTAAATAAATACTCATGATATTTAATTGCAAAATCAAAGGCATTATTATCGCTTGCGATAATTAAATCAAAATCTCTTTTTTTGAATTGTTGTTTGTATAGGTTTGCAAGTTTATCTAAGTATATTGGATCAGCAACTCTTTTGGTGTCCATATAAACAGTTGTAAGTTCTATATTATTGAATTTTGAGAAGTTTTTCTCGATAGTTTTTGAAATATCATCACTCCAAACATAACCTTTGTGATATGAATGGAGTAATAAAACCTCTTTGGGTTTATTCGCGTATAAACATGTAATAAATAACAAGCTAAATAGTAAAAATTTCTTCATTATGAACCTTCTATTTAGCTATTATATCAAGATTTAGTAAAAATAACGTATCCAGATTTTGGACCGTGTGCTCCAATTACTAGTGATTGTTCAATATCTGCTGTTTTTGAAGGTCCAGAAATAAATACACCATATCCTACGTTCTCAAAATTGATTTTTTGATATGCTTCATGCATATTATTGATAATATCTTTTTCATCAATTACAATTACAATATTTTGAGCAATAAAATATAATGATCTATGTCTATTATCTTCATTTTTCATCCAAATAGCACCATTTTCAGCAACTGCAAAATTACCTTTTACAACTGCTAAATCAACATCTCTTAAATTATGTGGATCTTCTTGTTCATTTGAATCAAAGTTTCCAAGAGTAAATCCATCAACATTAGATGCTATAACTTTTTCATCTTTATATAAGTCTTGAACAGTTTGATCTAAGTCTTTTTTATCAATTACTAAAGCTTTCCCTCCAACACTTTCCAGCATTGTAGAGAATTTTGCAAATTTGTCTTCGAATGTAATTCCAAAGTTCTCATAAGATGATGGTAATTCAACATCTGGTACAACATTGTTTTCCTTAATCTTATTTAAGATTTTTTCTTTACTAGTCATCTAAGTCTCCTTGTTCAAACATTTCTTTAAAGCTTTTTTCCGCCATTTTAGGCATATCTCTTTGTTTTCCCCATGCATTTGCTTTATTATAAACAAGTGAATCTGGAAGTTTTGGAACAACTTTTCTAGCAATTTTACCAGCTAAATCAAATAGTTTTGGTTTAGTCATAAGCCATGCTGTAACTTTCATTGCCATTTTCTTTTTAGAGTCAATTAAATTCATTTCACTTAAATCTTGTCTTCTTGAATATAGTTGTGAATCTAAATCAATTTTAACTGGACATACATTTGTACATGAACCACATAAAGTACAAGCAAATGGTAATGAGTTATGTTTCTCTGGCTCTTTAACTGATCCTAAAATTGAACCAATTGGTCCTGGAATAACATACTCATAAGAGTGACCACCAGATCTTCTATAAACAGGACATGTATTCATACATGCACCACATCTAATACAGTTTAATGCTTTTTTATATTTTGATGAACTTAAGAATTCACTTCTTTTATTATCAACAATAATAATATGCATCTCTCCACCCTCAATAGGTCCATGGAAATGTGAAGTATATGATGTAATTGGTTGACCAGTTGCCGATCTTGCTAATAATCTTGTAAATACAGATAAATCTTCTAATCTTGGAATAACTTTTTCAATACCCATAGATGCAATATGTAAATTAGGAACAGATGCTCCCATATCAGCATTACCTTCATTTGTACAAACAACAACACCACCAGTATTTGCAATTGCAAAGTTAACACCAGTCATTCCAGCTTCTGCGTTCAAGAAGTCTTCTCTTAGTGAAGCTCTTGCTGCTCTTGTTAAATAAGTAGGATCATCATTACCTTTTTCAGTTCCTAATTTTTCGTGGAATGTATCAGATACGTCCATTTTTTTAAGGTGAATTGCTGGTAATACGATGTGTGAAGGTGGTTCATTTCTTAATTGAACAATTCTTTCACCTAAATCTGTATCAATTACTTCGATACCTCTTTGTTCTAAGAATGGATTTAAATGACACTCTTCTGTTAACATAGATTTTGATTTAACTAATTTTTTAACATTTTTTGCTTTTAAAAGTTTGTATGCAATTTCATTATGTTCTGTGGCATCTGCTGCATAATGTACTGTAATACCTTTTGCATTTGCATTTTTTTCAAACTCTAAAAGATATGTATCAAGATTAGCCATTGTATGACTTTTGATTCTACTTGCATATTCTCTTAATTGTTCCCATTCAGGAATAGATTTTGAAGCTACATCTCTTTTGGCTCTTACAAACCATAAAGCTTCATCATGCCAATGCATTCTCTCATCATTAGCTACGAACTCTTTGGCATTTTTTGCATGATCTGTACTCATAGTTCTTCTCCTGCTAAGATTTGAACGATATGCATTACTTTAATAGGATAGTTGTTTCTATTAATAAGTCCATCCATGTGCATTAAACATGACATATCAGCTCCTGTCATTACAACAGCTTCTGATTCAAGGTGATCTTTAATTCTATCTTTACCCATTGCAACAGATACATCTTCTTCTGCAACAGAGAATGTTCCACCAAAACCACAACACTCATCTTTTCTTTTTAAATCTACTAACTCAATACCTTTAACTGTATTTAGAATATTTTCTAATTTTGAGTTATATGGAATATTTAATTCACTAGCAGTTCCTAGTTTTAAGACTCTATGCCCGTGACATGAATTATGAAGACCAACTTTATGTTCAAATGATACATCAAAGTTAAGATTCTCAACTTTAACTACATCATGTAAAAACTCACATACTTCATAAATAGAAGCTTTTACTTTGTTGTAATCTTTATCATTATCGAAAAATGGTGCGTAATGTTCTTTTACCATTGATACACATGAACCACTTGGTGCTACAATATAATCGTAATCTTTAAAAGTTTTTACGAATTGTTTAGCTAATGCTTCGATACTTTTTGAGCATCCTGAGTTGGCCATAGGCTGTCCACAGCAAGTTTGGTTCATTGGATAATCAATCTCAAGACCTTGTTTCTTTAATACTTTATAAGTTGCTTTACAAACATCTGGATACAGTTCGTTCATAAAACAGGGAATAAATAGACCTACTTTCATATATACTCCTTCTTTGTTATAAAGTAATTCTATTCTTTACGTATGAAAAATATATGATATTTTGCTATTTACTTAACTAATTAGTCAAGTAATGGTTTTTTTAGCAAAATAGTAATGTCATTATCTAGGTAATTGTCTTTTATTGAGATCTCTTTAGAGAGGTTTTTACAGTATGTTAGGATTTCGTTTGCACTTACATTATTAAAGCTATCTGCTTTTAGAAAATTGAATATAAAACCCTTGTTTGAGGCTTCTAGAGAGTTTTTTATAAATAAGAACATCTCTTCTTTCTCCAATATATTCATAGCTCCACTACATATATAGTAGTCAGCTTTAGGGATTTCATCATTTAATATATCTTTTTGTAATAACTTAATATCAGAAAATCTTTTTTTTGCTAAATTTATCATATCTTCTTCTATGTCAATGCCAATATATTCCTTGGGAATTAGATTGTTTTTGCGTAAATAACTGTAATATTCTGCAAATCCACAGCCTGCATCTACAATTGTTGAGTCTTTTATATGATTTTTTATGAAGTAAGTAAGAATTTCAAATCTTTTATATTGAGTATATTTAGAACGCCAGTGCACAGCTTCATGCCCTACTCCATATCTTTTTATTATCTTTTTATAAAATTGAGAATTGTTTTTATTCCCAATTTTTATTTGGTTAAATGAGCCGATTTTATAATACCTTTTCTATTGATACATTGTTATCTTTGATGAACTTTGATACAACTTCTGAGTTTGTATGCTCATAAGCTCTATCATAAACAATTCTTGTAATACCAGCAGCTATTAAATTTTTAGAACACTCACTACATGGTTCAAGTGTTACATATATTGTTGCTCCCTCAATTGAGATACCTTTTCTAGCTGCCCAAATAATTGCATTCATTTCTGCATGGATTTCGTAAGTTTTAGACCAATCATGGTGATCTTTTGTATATTCACCATCCCAATGGTCAGAACAGTTAGTGTAACCAGCTGGTGTACCATTGTAACCCGTTGAAAGGATTCTTCCATCTTTTACAATTACTGCACCTACTTGTTTTGAAACACATTTAGAAGCACTTGCTATTTCTTTAGCAATATTGATAAAAGTTTTGTCATTTAACATAGGATTCCTATTTTTTATTAGAATTATAGCAAAAATTGAATTATTTGAAAAAAATCAGTAAATATTGAGCGTTTTTTATAAATTTTAGTAATAAAACATGATAGTTATATGAAAATTTTGCTTTTAAACTTAAAGCTAGCTTTTCTTTAAAGGTAAAAATAAAAATATAATTTAAATTGTGATAAGATATTTAAAAAAATTGACGAAATGAAAAAGGCAGATTATGGATTTTAAAGAAATCAAAGAATTAATTAGAGTATTTGATAAAAGTGAATTAAATAAACTAAAAGTAAAAGAAGGTGAATTTGAAGTTGCTATGCAAAAAGGTTTTGAAGGTGGTACTGTTGTAACTACTTCTGCTGTTGCTGCACCTGCTGTTGCCGCTGCACCTGTTGCTGCTGCGCCTGTTGCTACTTCTGAGGCTGCACCTGTTGCTGCTGCACCTGCTGGTGATTCAATTAATTCTCCAATGGTTGGGACTTATTATGCATCTCCATCTCCTGAAGCTCCTGCATTTGTAAAAGTTGGAGATACGGTTAAAAAAGGTCAAACTTTATGTATCTTAGAAGCAATGAAAATCATGAATGAAGTTGAAGCTGAATTTGATTGTAAAATTGTTGACATGTTAGTTACAGACGGTGATCCAGTTGAATATGATATGCCTATATTTACTGTAGAGAAAATATAAAGATTTCATATGGCTGAAATTAAAAAAATATTAATTGCTAATAGAGGAGAGATAGTTCAAAGAGCTATTCGAACTATTAGAGAGATGGGTAAAAAGTCAGTTGCTGTTTATAGTGCTGGTGATAAAAATGCGTCTTATTTAAAACATGCTGATGAAGCTGTATGTATTGGTGGAGTTAAATCTGCTGATTCTTACTTAAATATTCCTGCACTAATTACAGCTGCAGAAATGACAGGTTGTGATGCAATTTTCCCAGGGTATGGTTTTCTTTCTGAAAATCAAGATTTTGTAGAAATTTGTAGACTACACAATATTAAATTTATCGGACCTTCTGTAGAAGTTATGGAAAAAATGGCTGATAAATCTAAAGCTAAAGATGAGATGATCAAAGCTGGTGTTCCTGTAGTACCAGGTTCAGATGGTGCTGTTCACACTTTAGAAGAAGGTAGAAAAGTAGCTAAAGAAATTGGTTATCCAATTATGGCTAAAGCATCTGCTGGTGGTGGTGGAAGAGGAATGAGACTTGTTAATGAAGAAAAAGATTTCGATCAATTATTCATGGCAGCCTCTTCTGAAGCATTAGCTGCATTCGGTGATGGTACAATGTACTTAGAGAGATTTATTAATAACCCTAGACATATTGAAGTTCAGGTTATTGGAGATTCTCATGGTAATGCTATTCACATTGGTGAGAGAGATTGTTCATTACAAAGAAGACACCAAAAAGTTATCGAAGAATCACCTGCAATTTTATTAAATGACGAAACAAGAGCTCATTTACATAATGTTGCAGTTCAAGCTACTAAATACTTAAAGTATGAAGGTGCAGGAACTTTTGAATTCTTAGCAGATGATAAACAAAACATTTACTTTATGGAAATGAATACAAGACTTCAAGTTGAGCATCCAGTTTCTGAGATGGTATCAGGACTTGATATTGTTGAATGGATGATTAAAGTAGCTGAAGGTGAAGAATTACCTAAACAAGAGAAGATTAAATTTAGAGGTCATGCTATTGAAGTAAGAATCACAGCAGAAGATCCAAATTCATTCTTACCAAGCCCAGGTAAAGTAACACAATGGATGGTTCCAGGTGGTAGAAATGTAAGAGTTGACTCTCATTTATACGCTGGTTATGTTGTACCTCCATACTACGATTCAATGGTTGGAAAACTTATTGTTTGGGGTAGAGATAGAAATAAAGCTATTAATATTATGAAAAGAGCTCTTAATGAGTTTGAAGTAGATGGTATTAGAACTACAATTCCTTTCCACCAAAAAATGATGGAAAATGAAGACTTCATTTCAAATAACTACGATACAAAATACTTAGAAAACTACAAAAGTCTAGACGACTTATAAGAATAGGAGAAAAATTCTCCTATTTCTAAAGCTTAAATTAATATAAAATTAGCTATAATCCGCAAAATTGTACACATTTTATATACCTATTATACTTTGACTAGCTCAAAGATTTATTTTTTATAAACTAACCTACTTGCAAGAAAAGATTGCGCATTAGTCATATATGTTTATGTTAAATTTATATGAAGACACTATATATAATCCTGTGTATTATTTTACAAAATTTTACTAAGGTAACGAATGACATTTAACGAATTTAATTTAAAAGATCCATTACAAAAGGCAATTGACCAAGCTGGGTTCAAAGAACCAAGTCCAATTCAAGAACAAGCAATTCCTGTAGTTTTAGCAGGTAAAGATATGGTTGGACAAGCGCATACTGGTACAGGTAAAACTGCAGCCTTTGGTTTACCAATTATTAACCAAATGAAATGTAATGGTTCTGTTGAAGCAGTAGTTATTGTTCCTACAAGAGAACTTGCAATGCAAGTATCTGATGAGTTATTTAGATTTGGTAAGTTTTTAGATATTAACACAGCGACTGTATATGGTGGACAATCATATTCAAGACAATTAAAGCATATTGAAAATGCTGGTATTATCGTTGCAACTCCAGGAAGATTCTTGGACTTATTAAGAGGTGGAAAAATTAAAATTGACCCTTCTTATGTTGTATTAGATGAAGCAGATGAAATGTTAGATATGGGATTCTTAGATGATATCAAAGAAATCTTCACATTTATGCCATCAGAGAGACAAACATTATTATTCTCTGCAACTATGCCTCAAGCTATTAAAAACTTAGCGAAAAATATTTTAAATGAGCCAGAGTTTATTACTTTAACTCAAAAAAATATTACAAACTCAAAAATCAAACAAACTTATTATGTTGTAGATGAGCACGAGAGAGATGACGCGTTAATCAGATTATACGATTTCAAGAACCCTGAAAAATCAATTATTTTCTGTAGAACAAAAAAAGAAGTAGATAGATTATCAACTTTCTTAATATCTCAAGGATATATGGCTAAAGGTCTTCATGGTGACATGGAGCAAAGACAAAGAGAAGAAGCTATTAGAGCATTCAAATCTTCTAAATTAGAAATCTTAATTGCTACAGATGTTGCAGCAAGAGGATTAGATGTAAGTGATGTAACTCACGTATTTAACTACCATTTACCATTTGATTCTGAGTCTTATGTACACAGAATTGGTAGAACAGGTAGAGCAGGAAGAGAAGGTACAGCAGTATCTATTGTAACTCCTCACGAATTTAGAATGTTATCTAAAATCGAAAAAACTGTAGGTTCTAAACTTGAAGGTAAACAAGTACCTAATATTGATTCAGTTAAAGAGAAAAAAGTAACTGATTTAAAAGACAAAATTAAAGAACAAGATGTTAAAGATTACGCTTTAGCTATCGTTGAAGACTTAAAAGAAGACTTTGATATTTCTACAATTGCATTCAAATTAGCATCAATGGTTGCATCTTCTACTTACGTAAAAGGTAATAACTACATTGGTAAATCTGAAAGTGACATCGAAAGACTAATCGAAAACCTTAAAAGAGGTGGTGGTGACGACAGACGAGGTGGAAACAGAGGCCGAGGTGGATACAGAGGTGGAAACAGAGGCGGTGGATCTAGAGGTGGTTCTAGAGACGGCGGTTCAAGAGGTGGATACAGAGGTGGAAACAGAGACGGTGGATCTAGAGGTGGTTCTAGAGATGGCGGTTCAAGAGACGGTGGTTCAAGAGGTGGTTCTAGAGATTCTAGAGGTGGTTCAAGAGACGGCGGTTCAAGAGGCGGAAACAGAAATAGAAGTAGAGATTAATCTCTACTTCTTACCCCTTTTATTTATAATACTTTTTCAAAGCTTTCTTTGCTTTTTTATAAGCAGCTTTAGTATCCCTTCCAAATCCCCTAAATACTCCATCTTTATTAAAAAATTCAACCATATCTAGCTTTTTACGTGTTTTAACTTTTACTACTCTAAATATGTCAAACTCTTTTTGTATCTTCTCAATATTTGGAAGATCATTCTTTGATAGTATTTGAACTTTCATGATTCTCTCCTTTTTTAGTTTTCTCTATAAATTATAGATATAATATATAAAAAAAATCTTTTTGTCAAATTTTATTAATTTTGATGAATAATAAATAGTTAATAAAATTAACAAATTTAGAAATTTAGAAAGAATATTTTATAGAGAAATCAAATAAATTAACTATTTTAGTTATAAATAGCTTAAGCTTAATTAAAGGTTTAGTAAGGAATTTTCCATTACAATTCTAAAATATTTAAATTACAAAATGGTTACATAAAGGGTTACTTTGGATATCAAAACGTTTGAAACATTAGATAAAGCTGCTGGAAAAACGCTTCCAGGTTTTGCTAAGTTGTCACTGGCATTACTATTTATGGTAGTAGTATTTTTATGGTCTTATACATCACATGGAAATGTGCCAAATAATACATTCCTAATTATTGGTGCAGTATTTGGTGCATATATGGCAATGAACATTGGAGCAAATGATGTTGCTAATAATGTAGGTCCTGCTGTTGGATCGAAAGCTCTTACTTTAACGGCAGCTATTGTTATTGCAGTTATCTTTGAAGCTATGGGTGCATTTGTTGCTGGTGGTGATGTTGTTAAAACAATCAAAAAAGGAATTATTGATCCTGCTTTAATTTCTGACCCTCAAGTATTCATTTGGGCTATGACAGCTGCTTTATTATCAGCAGCATTATGGCTTAACTTCGCAACTTCTATTGGAGCTCCGGTATCTACGACTCACTCTATTGTTGGTGGTGTAATGGGTGCAGGTATTGCAGCCGCTGGTTTTGCTATTGTTTCATGGGGAACTATGGGTAAAATTGCTGCATCATGGGTAATTTCACCTGTCTTAGGTGGTGTTATTGCTGCTGCCTTCCTCTATTTTATTAAAACCAAGATTGTTTATAAAAAAGATATGATAAGTTCTGCAACTAAAATAGTGCCATATTTAATTGCAGTTATGACTTGGGCATTCTCAACTTACTTAATTTTAAAAGGTATTAAAAAACTTATTAAGTTAGACTTCTTTACAGCTGCTGGATTAGGATTACTAATTGCAATTGGAGCTTTCTTATTAGTTAGACCACTTATTGCAAAAGTTGCTATGAAATTAGAAAACTCTAGAGTTTCTGTAAATACATTATTTACTATTCCATTAATTTTTGCTGCTGCATTACTTTCTTTTGCTCACGGTGCAAATGATGTTGCAAATGCAATTGGACCATTAGCTGCTATTAATGATGCGGTAATGAGTTCTGAGATTTCTTCAAAAGTTGATATTCCTTTCTGGGTAATGGCAGTTGGTGCTGTTGGTATTGCTATTGGACTTGCATTATATGGACCAAAACTTATCAAAACTGTAGGTTCTGAAATTACAGAGCTTGATCAAATGAGAGCCTTCTCTATTGCAATGGCAGCAGCTATTACAGTTATTATTGCTTCTCAATTAGGATTACCTGTATCTTCTACTCATATTGCAGTTGGTGGGGTATTTGGAGTTGGATTCTTAAGAGAGTACTTAGATTCAAATGAAACTAGATTCTTACAACAATTAAGAAAAAAATTCAAAAAACATAAAAAAGAGTTAGATTCTATGACTAAAGAGCTTGATGAATTAGAAGCACTTGAAAAGAAATCTAAATCTAACTACGTTAGAATTGTTGAACTTTACAAAGGTATTGAAGAGAAACAAGAAGTAGTTAAACAAGAGAAAAAAGACGTTAAAGAAGCAAAAAGTGTTAAGTATGTAAAAAGAGATGCTGTTAAGAAAATTATTGCAGCATGGGTTATTACAGTACCAGCAGCAGCAATGTTATCAGCTGCAATCTTCTTTATGATTAAAGGAATTATGAGTTAAGTAGAACTATCTACTTATCTTGTAAGTTCAAAAGCATCACCGATGCTTTTTATTAAATCTTTTATTTGAGTAGGTTTTCTCAAATAGAAGGTAAATAAATCTGCAATATCTTCTAGAATATGATCCTCTTGGGAATAAGCTGAAATAGCAATAATTGGAATATCTCTTTCTACATTACTCTTAATATTTTTTGACATATCAATTCCAGAAATTTTTGGCATATTAATATCTGTTACAACAACATGAATTTCATCATTAAGTGCATTAAATTTATTTATACCATCTTGCCCATCTATAGCTGTATGTATTTTATTAAATACAACAGAAAGTAAGGTAGCTGTTTGTTCTCTAATGAACTCATCATCTTCTACATATAAAATGTTTATATTTTTTAAATTCTCATACATTTGAAAAATATATCTAAGATTATATTACATTATGATAAAATTCCAAAAAATCTATTTAGGAATTTTATATCGAAGCACTTGTCTCAGTAGCCACAATTTATTTATTTATTATCATGGGATTTATTTTTAAAAGAGTATTTAAAAATGATGTAAATGAAAGAAGTATTGTTTTATTAAACTTATATTTCTTACAACCTATGCTAATTTTTTGGGGTTTAACAAGAGCTCCTATAAATGATGATTTTATTCTTGCTCCTATTATTTATTATATTGCAATTTTTATAGCTTTAGTAATTGCGTATATTTACTCTCTACGGGTTTTTAGTAGGGATTACCAAGACAAATCTATCTTTATGGCTTCCTCGTTAGTAGGAAATACTGGTAATTTAGGAATTCCCCTAGGAATCGCCCTTTTTGGGGAGTCTAGCGTGCCTTATACTTCTATTTTAAATATTGCAAATATTTTCTTTATTTATATATTTTCTGTTTATTTCTTTGCGGGAGATAAATTTAGATTTATTGATGCTTTAAAAGAGATATTTAAAATTCCTGCAATGTGGTTTGCAATTGCTGCTTTATCTTTTAATTACTTTGGATTTACTCTAAGTGCTGATTTTGATAAAGTATTTACAATGGGTGCTTATGCTGCAATTGTAATGCAATTAATCATCTTTGGAGTATTTATGTCTCAAGTAAAGATTAGAACTGCAAACTGGAAGTTATCCCTAAATATCGCTTTATTTAAACATATAGTTCTACCATCAATTGGATTATGTGTAATTTTATACTTTGACATAGATCCTTTCGTAGGAGCTATTTTATTTTTGGAACTTATTGTTCCTTTGGCTGTGAATAATGTAAATTTATCAGCACTATATAATTGCAAACCAATTGATACAACTTTTTCTGTATTGATTAGTTCTTTTGTATTTGTAGCTTTTATTTACGTATATATTTTAATAATTAATAAGTTTTTTGGATTGTAGTATGTGTGGAATAATCGGTAGTAATTTTATCTCTAGTAATTTCTCTTCTTCTTTAGAGATGTTAAATAATAGAGGTCCAGATTTTCAAAAGTCAATTAAGTTTGAGGATAAAGAGTTTGGTCATACAAGACTAGCAATAATTGATTTGGATGAAGAAGCAAATCAGCCTATGGTTTTTGATGATATTATTTTAGTTTTTAATGGTGAGATTTATAACTATAAACAACTAATAATTGATGAAGAATTAGAGTGTAAAACTCAAAGTGATTCAGAGGTTTTAATAAGACTTTATCAGAAGTATGGTTTTGATTTCTTAAATAAATTAAATGGTATGTTTGCTTTTTGTATTTATGATATGAAAAAAGATTTATATTTCTTTGCTAGGGATAGATATGGTAAAAAGCCATTATTTTATTATTTTTTAGATAAAAAACTTATTTTTTCTTCTTCTATTAAATCTGTCGTTAATTTACTAGATAAAAAACCAAACTTGAATAAAGTAGCTTTATCTAAGTATATGCAGTATTTTGTCTCTTTTGGAGAAGATACTTTTTTCCAAAATGTATTTAAACTCGAAGCTGCAACGTATATGGTTTATGAGCCTAAAAAAAGTAAAGAGCTTATTCGTAAACGTTTTTATAAGATAAATACATATAAAGCTGTAAAAGATGAACATCAAGCTATTGGTGATATTGAAGAACTTTTATTTAATGCTGTTGAGTCTAGATTAGTTGGTGATGTTGAAGTAGCATCTTTATTAAGTGGAGGAATTGATAGCTCACTTATTTCTGCTTTATATACAAAAATCTCTGGAAAAAAAATAAATACTTTTTCAGTGGGATACAATGAATATAAAAACTATTGTGAATTAGATTATGCAAAAATTACAGCAGATCATATTGGTTCATATCATAATCCTGTAGAGATTTCTAAAAAAGATTTTATTGATAATTTTGAGGATACTATGAATGCATTAGAAGAACCCCATGGAGATTCTGCTGCAGTGCCTTTAAATATCTTAACAAAACAGATTCATCAAAGTGGAATCAAAACAGTTCTCTCTGGAGAAGGTAGTGATGAGATTTTTTTAGGTTATGACAATTATGCTAAGTTTTTAAAGTATTATAGTTTTGAGAAAACACTAAGTGGAGATCAAAATGACTTTTTAAATGATATTATCTCTGCTTTACAGAATAATACTAAAGAGAGTGAATACCTAAGACGTATAGTTAAAAAACAAAATCTTTATAACTCTTTTGGCGAGATTTATACTGATATTCAAAAGAAAAGACTTTTTAATAAAGTTCCAACTTTCAAAAATGAGAAAGCAAAAAAAGATCCAGTTGATTGGATGAGTTATATAGACTTAAAAATTTGGCTAGGAGAGAGTTTATTATCAAAGGTTGATAGAATATCAATGAGAAACTCTTTAGAGGTTAGAACACCTTTCCTGGACTTTAATTTAGTGAATTATCTTTTCTCTGTTGATTCAAAGATAAAAGTAGGAAATACTAATAAATACTTGCTAAAACAAATAGCTCAGAAATATATTCCTGATACAATTATTAATCGAACAAAAAAAGGTTTTAATTCTCCTTTTAATGAGTGGTTAAATCAAGAGTATGGTAAATCTATTTTAGAGACAATTCTTTTTGTGAATAAGGAAACTGGATTATTTAATGAAGAGTATATAAAGCATATATATGAACTTTCTTTAAAAAGAAAATTTAAACAACATCTTTATTCTTTATATGTATTTTCATTGTGGTATAAAAAAGAGTTTCTATCTTAAGAGAAAAGATTGTAAAATCCTTTTAATTTAAGAAACAATAAATATAAACAAATATTAAAGAGGACAATATGACAATATTAATACCTGTTAATGATACAAATAGAGATGAATGTGTTATCTCTTCAATCGAAGAGAATAAATCATGGGCTTTTATCAAATTAGAAGAAGGTAAAATTGCTAGCATAGAATTTTATAATAGAAGAGAAGAAATTACTGAATGGATTGATGCTGTTGTTGTAATTAATGAGTTAGAGTATGTTTGGCCATTTATGGATGAAGGTATTATTGCTTTAATTGCACCAACTCAAAGAAGTATTGATGAAATTGTAGAAGCATTTCTTTTCAAAGATCTTCACGATTTCACTGTATAATGAACTTTACTAAAAAAGACTTAGAAACACTTAATCAAATTATTGCCTCTCGACGTGATGTTAGAGGTAATAACTTTATAAATAAAAAAATCTCAAAAAAGAAATTAACTGCTATTTTAAACTCAGCACTTCATGCTCCTTCTGTTGGATATTCTCAACCTTGGAGATTTGTAATTGTTGATGATGAAAAAAGAGAAAAAGTATATAAACATTTTTCCAAGTCATTTGAAAAAAGTAAATTAAGATTTAGAGATAAACCAATATACAATACCTTAAAACTTGAAGGTATAAAAGAATCAAATATTAATATTGCTGTGTACTATAAAAAACCTACAAAAAATGTTTTAGGTCAAACTTATATGAAAAGATCTGGTGAATATTCTGTGGTTTGTGCAATCTTAAATATGTGGTTAACTGCTAGAGCTATGAATATTGGAATGGGATGGGTTTCTATTTTAAAACCTAAAAAAGTGAATAAAATTTTTGATATTGATAAAAAAGATTATAAATTTATAGCTTATTTATGTTTTGGATATACAAAAGAGTTTTATGATGAACCAGAACTAAAAAAACTCAAGTGGGAAAAAGAAAAACAACTTCAAGAGTGTCTACTCAATAAATAAATAAATCTAATACTTTTTCATTAAGCCTATTAAAACTTTCTTATTTATATAATTACAAACTTAAAAAAATTAGGAGTAATTATGAAAAGAATAATTGGTAAATTAGGTGTTACATCTGTTTTACTTATTGCTATGGCAATGGCTGTCCAGGCAAAAGAAAAAGTATATAAATTTAAATTAGCTACAACTTGGGGTACAGCTGGTACACCACTTATTGACGCGCCAAAAAATATGGCAAAACTTGCAGAAGAAATGTCTAACGGAAGATTATTAATCAGAGTTGACTCTTCAAATAAACATAAAGCCCCTTTAGGTATTCTTGATATGGTAAAAGGTGGTCAATATGATATGGGTCACTCAACATCTTATTTCTGGAAAGGTAAAGATATAAACACTTTACCATTTACTACAATGCCATTTGGAATGACAGCACCTGAACAATATGCTTGGTTCTATCACGGTGGTGGTATGGAATTTATGAAAAAAGTTTATGATAAACATAATGTACTTGCTTTCCCTGGTGGAAACACAGGAGTACAAATGGGTGGATGGTTTAAAAAAGAGATTAAAACTCTTGATGACTTAAAAGGTCTTAAGATGAGAATCCCTGGTTTTGCAGGTGAGATTATGGCTAAAGTTGGTGTTCAAGTTACAAATATGGCTCCAGGTGAATTATATACTTCATTAGAAAGAAATACATTAGATGCATTAGAATGGGTTGGACCATCAATGGATATCAAAATGGGCTTTCATAAAATTGCTCCTTATTATTACACTGGATGGCATGAACCAGGTGCAGAAACTCAGTTCTATATTAATACAAGAAAGTTTAATAAACTACCAAAAGATTTACAAAAGATTTTAGTTACTGCTATGAGAGTTTCTGCTTATGATTTATATATTCAGAACTATCATTTATCAGCTATTGCTTTAGCAGATATGTTAACTGAATATCCAAATATTAAAATCAAAACGTTACCTTCTGAAGTTATGAAAAAAATGAAAGAAGTAAATGCTGAATTAAGAGTTGAAATGGCGAATAAAAGTCCATTACTAAAAGAGGTTTTCCAATCTCAGGAAGCTTATCAAAAGAAAGCAAGAGAGTGGACAAAAATGTCTGATTTCTTATATTTAAAAGATAACTTAGAATAAGAATTAATAAATGAGCTTTGGCTCATTTATTAAAAACTCCCATTTGGATCAAAGCCCATATCACTCATATCAAATCCCATATTAGAATCAAATGTTGCTTGATAAGGATTTGTATATCCTTTTTGACTAGCTAAACCTTGAAGTTGAAGAATATCCATCTTAGGATCTATCCCTTGAGGACAAACCATAGTACATGCTCCACATAAAGTACAATCCCAAATACCGTTACTTTGAATACTCTCAATTATAAGGTCGTTATTAGCCATCTTTTTGTCATTTGAATATCTCAATGCTCTTGATAGTGCAAAAGGCCCTAGAAAGCTCTTATTTGCTTCGTAAACAGGACATGAACTATAACATGAGTTACAAAGAATACAATTACTTTGTCTATCAATTTTATTTATATCTTTTTGCTCAATTTCTTCATCTGAATTATCTTGCATAAAAGAGTTTGTTTTTTCTATTAACAATGTTTCATGTGAAACATCTACTACTAAATCTTTTATTACTTTAGAATTTTTGATAGGTTCAATTACATCATTTTCATTGATATTAGTTTTACATGCAAGTCTTTCAACTCCATTTACTCTAACAGCACATGAGCCACATACTCCACTTTTACATCCACATCTATATGTTAATGTTTCATCATGTTCTTTTTTAATTTCATTAAAAGCTTGAAGAAGGTTTGTATTAGAAACTTCAAATTCATTGTTAAATTTTTGAGGTTCATTTGCTTGATTAAATCTCTTGATATTTATTTTCATACTACATCCTCAAATGAACAAGATACTTTATTCTCTTCTAGTACGGCTTTAGAGTTTTTCAAATAAGAAACATCAATATTTGGATAATCAACTCTATAATGACTTCCTCTACTCTCTTCTCTATTTAGTGCAGATTCTATAACAACTAAAGCAATATCAAGAATATTCCTGAACTCTAAAAACTCTAATAAATTTTTGTTGTACTCTTTTTGTTTGTCCACAACTCCAATTTCATCAAGTGAATTTTTTATTTCATTGATTTGTTTAAGAGCTTCATTTAAACTATTTTTATCTTTAAATAAACCGGCTTTATCAAATAGTATTTGCCCTACTTCATCTTTGCATTTATATAAGTTTATTTCATTTTTATATTCAAAGATATTTTCTATTTCTTCTTTAATTAATTCAAGTTTATTTGAGTTGATATCTTGAACACTTATTTCATTGTCAATATTTTCAGATGCATAGCTTCCAATATGTTTTCCTAGAGTAACAATTTCTAATAGTGAATTTCCACCTAATCTATTTGCACCATGGATATTAGCTTGTGCACACTCTCCAGAGGCATATAGATTTTTAATATTTGTTTGTCCATTAATATTTGTTTTTATTCCACCCATTGTGTAATGAGCTGCTGGATTAATTGGTAATAATTCCTCTTCAAGTTTTACATTTGAAAACTCTAAGGCAAGTCTTCTCTCTTGTGGCATTAAGTCATTTATTTTTTCTAAGCCTAAATGTCTAAGATCTAGATATACACTTTCTTTATTTGTGATTCTAGTATATATAGCCCTTGCTACTTCATCTCTAGCTTTAAGTTCGTCAATAAATCTATTACCATCTTTATCCACTAGATATCCACCCTCACCTCTAGCACTTTCACTAATTAGTATATTTGAATTAACAAGTGCTGTTGGATGAAACTGTACAAACTCCATATTAGATAATTTTGCCCCAGCTCTTAATGCAATAGCAATACCATCAGCAGTATTTGAATAAGAGTTAGTTGTAAAGTTTTGGTATATTCCTGCATATCCACCAGTAGCTAATATTATACTTTTTGAATATATCTCTTTTATTTCTCCTGATAAAATATCAAGAATTACTACACCCTTACAGATTTTATCTTCTACAATTAAATCTAATAAAACATGTTCATTAAGAAATTCAATTTTGTTTTTGATACATTGATCAAATAGTGTATGAAGAATTTTAAGTCCAGTATAATCACTAGAGTAACAAGTACGTATTTTTTTAGTTCCACCAAATTTTCTTTGAGATATTTTATTCTCTTTATCTCTATTAAAAGGAACTCCAATTTCATCAAGCCAGTTGATTGTATCTTTAGCATTACTACACATAAAGTTGATGTTATCTTTACTTGATATCTCTTTAGAAGCATTGTATGTATCAGCTACATGTTGTTCTATGCTGTCTTTATCTTCATATAAAACTGCATTGATGCCACCTTGAGCTTGAACTGTTTGAGAATGTGTTGGTTGAGTTTTTGATATAACTAAAGTTTTTGAGTTTTTTTCTTTTGCACTTAGTGCAGCACTAAGACCAGCTGCACCAGAACCAATTATTATGACATCATACATTTTAATCCCAAAACTCTTTTATATTTTGAGAAGAGTCAATTTCAACTTTTTTTTCATTAGTCTGAGGGCTCTCTACATTTTCAATATTTATTTCATTACCTAACTCTTCTATTTTTGCTAGAGCATCTTGTAAATCTAAATCACTTATCTCTTCTACAGATTCAATATCATTAGCTACAATATTAATATCTTCTGTTTCCCCTATTTCTTCTTCTTTTGTTTCTATCTTTTTTTCAATAGCTTTTTCTTCAACTTTTTCAACTACTTGTTTGTTTGTAGTTTTGTTTTCAAGTTCAGCTTTCATTGCTAAATATTCAGTCATGATATCTTCATACTTATTGAAATCCAATAACATAAAACTTGGTTTACCATCTCTTAGTATGATTGCTTTTTCTATTTCGTCTTTTGCCAATTTATCAAAAACATTTTTGCTTTTTCTAATTAACTCCGTTGAAGAAAACATCTCTTTTGATGTGTATTGTAGTAAGCTCATTTTAACTCCTATACATATAATAATTAGTATTATAACACAAAAAAAACTTTTGTTTAAAATAATTTGTTAATAATTATGTTATAGATTTGGAGTTTTATTCTTGAATGATTCGTATTGTAGTATGTATAGAGATTCTAAATATCTTTGAATTTTCAAAGATATTTAGTTTGATATATTTATTTTTTTGTGAAAATTTGCTCAGCCCACTCAGTAATTGGACCTCTTAATACTTTTTGCAATTTAATAGCAAAAGTATTAACAAGAGTACTTTCATCCTTAGTAGATTTTAAAAGTGTTGTTAATGCATTTGTGTATTTATTTACATAGAAGTTATCAATTTGTTTATTAGAACCTAGGATTGTAACCTTACAAGTATTATCAATTCTTGATAGAACCATTTGCATTGTTTTATTTGACATATTTTGTGCTTCATCAATGATTACAATTGCATTTGAAAGTGTTCTACCTCTCATCTCACCTACCCACATAGTTTCAATACTATAATTAGCGATCATTTGCTCTATTCTAGCGCTTAATTCTTGTTCATCTAACTCTGGCATTGCCTCAGGGTTCTTTTTTGATTTCTTACGCTTGTATTCGCTTCTAATGATATAGTCTAAACTATCCATTAGTGGATGGTTATATATTTTAAATTTTTCTTCTAATCCTGGTAAATATCCAACATCTTCACCCTTATCCACAGATTCAATTGAGTTTCTAATATATATAATTCTTTGGAAGTATTTTTGTCTTACTAATTTCAGCGCTGCACTTAAAGCTAAAAGTGTTTTACCAGATCCTGCTTTTGCTTCAACTATTAAAACATTATAGAAATGATTTAATAAAGCATTTGAGAAAAATAGTTGTTCTTTATTTAATGGTGTAATTATTTGATTTCTAACCTCTACTTCATCTAATACTTTAATTCTTTTATTTTGAATATTAGCTAGTATTACTTGATCTGAAGATTTGATTTTAAAACAATATGAATAGTTATAAGGTTTATACTCTTTATCAAAGTTAGTAATTTCTTGATTATCTAAGTTCTCTTGGTCTTCGAAGTTTATAGTGATTTCTTTAACAAACTCATAATTGAATTCATCTTTTTTTGAGCCACTTAAAGCATCTGTTTTTATATCAAGAGATATTGCTCTTGTTCTAGCCATGATATCTAGTGATAAAAATTCAACCTCTTCTTCATAATAAAGATTAGCAAATTTAGCAATTTCTAGTATCTTTCTATCATTTATAATATTAGGTGATACACTCTTGATATTAACGTCATACTCTTCTTTAGAGATTATATCAATAGTTGTATTATCGCGGTCAATTATTTCTAGTCTAATGATTTTATATAAACCATTTTTACTTGAGCTTTTAATATTAGAGTTTTCTAATATTCTAGCAAACTCTCTAGCTTGAAAATTGATCTCTTCAAAACCACTTTTTTTACTATCAATTTCATCTAGAACTGTTTCAGGAAGAATGATTAAATTCTTACCCTCTTCTGATAGTTTGAATATATTATTTGCATCTTCTAATAATATATTCGTATCTAATACATAATATTTATCAAAAATCATTTTGCATCTTTCGGTGTTTGTTTTAATACTTTATATACAATAAATGCACCAAGTGCTAAGGTAATTACTGTAAATAAAATTGAGAATGTTTTTGTAATAACATACCCTACTATTAATAAAGATAGAATAGTTGGAACTTCATTATATGCTCTAAAGAAATTACCACTTTTAGTGAAGTTATCTACTGCTAATTCTTTTCTATATTTCTCTAAAGAGAATGAATATATTACTAGAAGAAAAGCAAATAAAAGTTTTGCATGCATCCATCCACCAGCTTCAGCAGATAACAAATATGGATTCATATATAACATAACAGCACCACTAAATATTGTAGCCCACATAGCTGGCATACCAATGTATTTATATATTTTAAATTCTTGGATTTTAACTACATCTGTGTAATCTTTTTTATTCTTTTGTTCAACATGATAAACATACAATCTTGGTAAGTAAAAAAGCATCGCCATCCATGACATGAATGACATTACATGAAATGTCAATATCCAACTATAATATTCCATCTTATTCCTTGTTTTTAATTTTCTTTATCCATTCATTTAGTGTTTTCTCAAAACCAATATTTTGGCTCTCATAAAGTTTTAAATCTTCTTTTAAATACTCTTGTTCCACATATCCACCAAAATCATGTGGATATAAATATCCTATATGTTGAGAATCTAAATGTTTAGGTACTTCTAATATTTTACCATCTTTAACTTCATGAAGCGCTTTGTTTATAGCTTTATAAGCGCTATTAGACTTAGGAGAAGATGCTAAATAGATAATACACTGTCCTAACATTATTCTTGATTCTGGATAACCAATTTTATTACAAGCTTGCATAGTATTTACCGCCAAATTAAAAGCATTAGGATTTGCATTTCCAATATCTTCACTAGCAAATATTACTAATCTTCTAGTAATAAAATCAACACTCTCCCCTCCATTTATTAATCTTGATAGATAATATAAGGCAGCATCAATATCTGAACCTCTAATAGATTTTATCATTGCACTTGCTAAATCATAATGTGAATCTGATGATGAAACACCATCTCCAATTACGTTTTCTCTTAATTCTCTTAATAAATCTATATCAATTTCTTTTGATACTTTATATGCAAAGTTTAATAAAGTAAGCATAGCTCTAGCATCGCCAGAGCTTGAAACTATAAGATATTCTTTTGCACTTGATGTCAAACTTACATCAACTTCATCAGTAGCTTTAGCAAGAATTTTTAGCATTTCTTCTTTAGTAAAGGCTTTAAATTCATAAAGAAAAGATCTTGATCTAATCGCATTTGTTAATGTAAAAAATGGATTTTCCGTACTAGCACCAATTATGATTGCACTGTAACTTTCCATAATAGGTAATAACACTTCTTGTTGATTCTTTGAAAGTCTATGAACTTCATCAATAAAAACAAGTGGTTTGATTAATGCATTTTTATATCTATCAAATACTTTTCTTAAATCCTCTACTTTAATACTTGTGGCATTAAAATAGTAATAATCTGTATTTATTTCTTTTGCAATAATTTTTGCTAGTGTAGTTTTTCCAGTTCCAGGTTTACCATAGAAAAATAAGTGGGGTATGTCTTTTTGTTTTATAAGTTTGTATAGAGCTTTGTTTTTTGAGATTATATGAGATTGACCAACGAAGTTATCTAAACTTGTTGGTCTTAGTTTATTTGAAAGATCCATTTTCTTCGCTATCTAGGAAGTGTCTTAAATCTCTATACTCTTCTCTTGATAGGAATCTTGACTTTCCTGTAGGTAAGTTGTTTAATGAAATTCCACCAAACTCATATCTTTTTAGGTCAAGTACGTCTAATCCGAAGTGTCCGAAGAATCTTCTTAATTCTCTATTCTTACCTTCTGAAATAGAAACTCTAATTCTAGAGAATTTTTCATCATTTTTTTGAATATCATAAGCAATAAATGGTTTAAAATTCATAGATTTAACTTTTGAATCTTTATGTCCACCAACACTTGCATCTTCTAATTCAAGTCCAGTTTTCATTGCTTCTTCAACTTTAGGAGTAATAAAACCATTTACTTTTAATTTATATACTCTTTCTAAATCTGAATGAGTTAAAGCATTTACAACATCAACAGAATCTGTTAATAATAATAAACCTTCTGAAGCATAATCAAGTCTTCCAACAGGCATATAGTGCTTGTATTTTCTCTCTAAGCTATCAAAAATAGTTTTTCTACCCTGTGGGTCGTTTTTAGATACAATCTCACCCTTAGGCTTATTATAGATGATTACTGTAACCATTCTATTTTTATCTTCTTTGATGATTTTTTTATTAATTAATACATCATCTTTATTTGTTACTTTAGTAGCAAGGTTAGAGACAACTTTACCGTTAACTTTAACCTTACCCTCTTCTATTAATTTATCAGCTTCTCTTCTTGAGTAGCTACTATTATGAGAAAGAAACTTATTTAATCTAATAAGTTCTTGTTCTTCACTTTTGTTTTGTTTCATTATTTTATTCCAGCTTCTATTAAATCGTGAATATGTAAAACACCAACTAATTTATTGTTATCATCAGTAACTACAAGTAGTTGGATTTTAAAATCTTCTACCACTTGTATAGCATCACTTGCTAATAAATCTTTGTTTTTTAATGTTTTAGGATTCAGTGTTGCAATTGTCTCAACTGCGCATTCCATTGAAAAATCTTTATTCATAAGGGCTCTTCTTAAGTCACCATCACTTAAAAGTCCAACTAATTCCTCGTTTTCATCAGTAATAATAACATTACCTAATCTACCCTCACTCATTACAATGATTGCATCTTTAAGTTTTGTTTCACGTGAAACGATTGGAAGATTGTCTTTTCTTAATAAGTCATCTACCTTAATAAATAGTTGTTTTCCTAAACTACCACCTGGGTGGAAAGAAGCAAAGTCTTCCTTTTGAAAATTTCTTTTTTTCATTAAACATACAGCTAAAGCATCACCCATAGCCATTGTTAAGGTAGTAGAAGACATTGGTGCTACGTCTAAAGGACAACCCTCTTTTTCTACGTTAATATTTATAAAAATATCTGAATATTTAGCTAAACTCGAATTTTCATTTCTAGCCATTGAAATTAAAGGGATATTGAATCTTTTTAAATGCGGAAGTATCTGAACAAGTTCTTCACTCTCTCCACTATAAGAAAGACCTAAAACAATATCGTCTTTTCCAATCATTCCTAAATCCCCATGCATAGCTTCTGTAGGATGTAAAAAGAATGAACTAGTACCAGTACTAGCCAGTGTTGCAGCTATTTTAGCTCCAACAAGACCAGATTTCCCAACACCAGTAACGATAAGTTTACCTTTTGAGTTCATAATTAAGTCAACAGCTTTCTCTATATCAAAAGATAAGTTACTTGCTGCTTTTTCTAACGCTTTTGCTTCTGTGTGTAATGTTTCTTTAATAATTTCATTAAAGTTCATTGTTTCTTCCTTATTGTACAAATACAGTAGGTACAATCATTGGGTATTTTTTATATTTTCTAATACAATGTTTTCTAACAACTTTTCTAATTTCATCTTCTAAAATTCTGTTATTTTTGAAAATACCAGGTTTTACATTTGATAAGAATGTTGTTAATAAATCTTCAATCTCTTTAGAGAAGAATTTATCTTGTTTATCAGGAACTAATCCAAATGATGTAACTTTTGGTCTTTGGCCTAGTGTTCTGTCATTCTCATTTACTTGAGCAACGATCATAACAACACCCTCGTTTGCCATTGTTTGTCTATCAATTACAATATCATCAGAGATTTTGTGATTTAATTGATTATCAATGTAAACTTTACCAGTTTTTACTGTTTTAACTTTCTTTAAATATTTAGGAGATACTTCAACTTGTTCTCCATCACTCATAATGTGTAAGTTTCGCTCTAATACACCACAGTCAACACCAGTTTTACCGTGTTTAAGTGCGTGATTATATTCTCCATGAACTGGCATAAAGAATTTAGGTTTAACTAATCTTAACATTAATTTTTGTTCTTCTTGTGCTGCGTGACCAGATACGTGAATATCAGCGTAGTCTTGGTATGCAACTTTTGCACCAGCTTTTAAAAGGTGGTTAATAATTCCAGATACACTTGCTTCATTACCAGGAATTGCTTTCGCTGATAATACAATTTGATCTGTTGGTTTAATTTTAATATGTCTATGCTCATGAATAGCCATTCTATAAAGTGCAGACATCGCTTCACCCTGAGAACCAGTTGTAACAATTAAAACTTCTTCATCTTTATATTTATTTACTTCATGTGCATCTATAAATTGATCTTTAGGGAATTTAACATATCCAAGACCCATTGCTAAGTCTAAGTTTTTCTCCATAGATCTACCAATTACACAGATTTTTCTTCCTGCTGCTAATCCTCTATCAATTGCTTGTGCAACTCTATGGATATTAGAAGAGAAAGTAGACATAATAACTCTACCTTTTGCTCCTGCAAAAATTCTATCAAATGTAGGTCCAACAGTTTTTTCAGTTCTTGTAAAACCTGGTGAATGTGAATTAGTTGAATCAGATGTTAATAATAATACACCCTCTTCCCCGTAATGTGCTAATCTATGTAAATCAGTTGGATAACCATCATACGGAGTATGATCAATTTTAAAGTCACCTGTGTGAATTACAGTACCTGCTTCTGTTTTAACAGCAATACAAGATGAGTCAATAATTGAGTGAGTTACGTGCATCCACTCTACTTCAAAGTCACCAATTTTAATTGGAGTTCTTTTTTGAATAGCTCTAAAGTATTTTCTATGTTCTCTCATTTTATGTTCATCAAATTTTGAACCAATCATTTCTAATGGTAATGATGTTCCATAAACTGGGAATTGCATCTCTTTAAATAAATATGGCATTGCACCAATATGATCTTCGTGACCATGAGTAATAACGATACCTACAATTTTATTCTTGATTTCTCTAATATAAGTGAAATCAGGGATTAAGATATCAACACCATGCATATTATCATCAGGGAAACTCATACCAACATCAACGATAATGGCACACTTTTCAGTTTCCATAACCATCATATTTCCACCAATTTCACCTAATCCACCAAGTGGAGTAATTCTAATTTTTGCATTAGTATTTAGGTTTAATTTATAATGAGGGTTTAATCTGTCTTTTTGGATTTTCTCATTAATAGCATGCGCTTTTTTAAGATCATTAATCCATCCGTGACCTTTTAATGGTAACTTTGGTTTAGGTTTTCTTTTTTTAGCATTTGGGTTAGGTTTCTTAGATTGTTCAGCTTGCTCTTTTGTTTCAGCTTCTGTTTCTGGTTGTTCTTTTGTTTGCTCTTTTGCTTCTGTATTTTCAGTGTTTTTTGGAGCAGTACTTTCAGTGTTAGTAACTTTTTCGTTTACAACAGTCTCTTCTTGTTTAATTTCTTCCATTTTTAACCTTTGTATACATTTGGCTATACAAAGATGAACTTACTTCATGAGGTCTAATATTATCGTTTATTTCAAGCTCTTCATACATTTTGGATATGAATACTTTATCAACTACTGAAGATAGGTTTTTAGAAAGTTTTTTTCTAGGTTGCATAAAACATGCTTTTAGAAAATCTTTAAAACCTTTTTCAATTGATTTATTCATATCTTTTCTTATATAAAGTATCGACGACATAACTTTTGGCGGTGGGTCAAATGATTCAGGAGGTACATCAAATAGTATCCTTCTTTCAATTGATAATGATTCACTTATGATTCCTAAAGAAGAGAATTCTTTTTCATTTACATATGCTGTAAACTTTTGTGCTACCTCTTTTTGAATCATAACTATAATGTGCTCACAGTTATCGTCTTCTAGTGCTCTTAATATAATATTTGTTGCAATATAGTATGGTAGATTTGCGATCATGTCATATCTATCATCATAAAGAGTTTTTTGCTTATCCCAAGCTTCTAAAACATCAGTGTGGATCAGTTTTAGTTTATCCTCTTTGATTTCAATTGCAAATTTCGACTCTAAAATACTGATTAAGTCAGTATCTACTTCATAAGCAGTCATATCTTTGTACTTGACTAAGTTTTTAGTCAAATCACCTAATCCAGGCCCAATTTCCACAACATAATTATTATTGTTGGGCATCGATTGGATGATCTTATCCAAAACCGTAGTATCTTTTAAAAAATTTTGTCCGTATTTCTTTTTTGCTTTTACTTTTTCCATAATTGCGTAGAGTATATCTGCTTTTAACTTACAATTAGATAAGATATATAGTAATAATAATAAAGGAATTTATTTGAGTAGTTTTGCAAAAAGAATAATACCATGTTTAGATGTTGATAACGGAAGAGTTGTAAAAGGCGTTAACTTTGTTGGACTTCGTGATGCAGGGGATCCTGTGGAAGTTGCGAAAAGATATAATAACGAAGGTGCCGATGAAATAACTTTTTTAGATATTACAGCTAGTCATGAAAATAGAGGAACTATTGTTGATATTGTAAAAAAAGTTGCACAAGAAGTATTTATCCCCCTAACTGTAGGTGGTGGTATTCGAAAATTAGATGATATTTATAAACTATTAAATGTTGGTTGTGACAAAGTCTCAATTAACTCTTCTGCTGTAACAAATCCTGATTTAATTAATGAAGGTGCACAAAGATTCGGTTCTCAATGTATTGTAACTGCTATTGATGTAAAAAAAGTTCATGATGGTTCTTACCATGTTTTTGTAAAAGGTGGTAGAGAAGATACTGGCTTAGATGCAGTTGAATGGGCAAAAGAAGTATATAACAGAGGTGCTGGTGAAATATTACTAACATCAATGGATACTGATGGTGCTAAAACTGGATTTGAATTAGATATTACATCACAAATTTCTTCTATTGTTGATATTCCGGTAATTGCCTCTGGTGGTGCTGGAACTATGGAACACATGAAAGAAGCCTTTGATTGTGGAGCAAGCGCTGCTTTAGCTGCTTCTATTTTCCACTTTAAAGAAATTGATATTATGGATTTAAAAAGATATTTAAGGGACAATAACATTCCTGTAAGGATTTAATAATGAAAAAATTTATTATTCTAGTGGCTTTATTGCCACTTGCCCTATTCTCTTATGAAATTAGCTTCAATAAAAAATTTTCTAAAACAGTTACTCCTGATTTACTAACAACTTATATAAGTATTAATATTGATGATGACGATGAAAATTTTATTAATGAAAAAATAGAAATATTTAACAAATTTATAAGAAATGATAGTAGCGTTAATAAAAAAAATGGGTCTTTTACTTTAAGCCCAAAGTATAGATACTATAAAGATAAACAAGAATTTACGGGTTACGTGGGAATTTTAAGATATAAAATCGAAGCAAAAACTGCAAAAAATATAAATATTTTTACTAATGAACTAATTGCTGTTAAAAAAGGAATAGATTCAAGAAAAGTAAAATTAAATATTTCAAATGTTGCTTGGACTATAAGTCAAAGTCTACATGAAGATAGCCTTGATGGTCTAAGAATTAATGTAATAAAGTGGATTGAAGATTATTCAAGAACACTAAGTACTTCCCTATCAAAAGAGTGTGAAGTAAAAAATATTGATATTAATAGAAGTGCTCAAAATTTTTTAAGAGCTGAAGCCTCTGGCTTAGCATCAATGAAAACAAGGTCTGATATCGCACCTGTTAGTAGTGACAAAGAGATATCAATAAACCCAAATTTTATACTGGAGTGTAAATGATTATTTGTGCAGGAAGAAATGAAACTTTCCAATTTGCAGAAACTATAGGTGTTGGTTTAGTTGAATCAGCAATAAATTTAACTAGAACTTGTCTGTTTAATAAGCCTGATTACTTCTTATTTATTGGAAGTGCAGGCTCATACGGTGAACATGAAATTTTTGATATTATTGAATCAAAAAGAGCTTCTAATATAGAATTAGGATTTTTAACTAATAGTGCTTATACACCTTTAGATAATGTATTAGAATCAGATAATAAATTTGCTAAGAATGACACAATAATTAACTCTTCTAACTATATTTCAACAGATGCAGACTTATGTAAAAAGTTTAATGAATACGGAGTTGGTGCTGAAAATATGGAGTTCTTCTCTGTATTACAAGTTGCACGTGAGTTTGAAATACCAGTTGCTGGAATATTTGTTGTTACAAACTATACAAACGAAAATGCCCATGAAGACTTTATGAAAAATCATAAAGAGGCAATGGAAAAATTAACTAAATATTTAGTTGATAAAAATATTATTAAATAAAAGAGAATTGGAAAGAACATGGCTAAAGCTGGAACACCATCAATATATGACTTTTCTTTAGATGAATTAAAAGAGACTTTAAAACCTTCATTTAGAGCAAAACAAGTATATAACTGGTTATATAAAAAATATGCGACATCTTATGATGATATGAAAAATATCCCTAATGATTTAAAAGAACAATTAAAGAGTGACTTCCCTATTGATGTTATGACTATCTTAAAAAAAGAAGTAAGTACTGATGGTAGTATTAAATATCTTTTTAAATTAAGAGATAATTTGACTGTAGAAGCTGTACTTCTACTTATGAAAGACAAGAAAAGAAATGAAGAAGGTGTAATTGTTCGTAGTGAAAAATACACTGTATGTATCTCTTCTCAAGTAGGTTGTAAAGTAGGCTGTACATTCTGTCTTACTGCTAAAGGTGGCTTTGTTAGAAACCTTACAGTTGGAGAATATATAGCACAAATTGTTAATATCAAAAGAGATAATGATATTCCTGCAAATAAATCAGTAAATATCGTTTATATGGGAATGGGTGAGCCTTTAGATAACTTCAAAAACTTTACAAAAGCTGTAGGAGTTTTCTCAGAAGAAGAAGGTTTATCAATTAATAGAAGAAGACAAACAGTTTCAACTTCAGGAATTGCATCTAAAATTGAAAAATTAGGTGAAATTGACTTAGGAATTCAGCTTGCGATCTCGTTACATGCAGTTGATGATGAATTAAGATCTGAATTAATCCCTATGAATAAAGCATATAATATTCAAACTATTATTGATGCCGTTAAAAAATTCCCTGTTGATACTAGAAAAAAAGTTATGTTTGAATACTTAGTTATCAGAAACAAAAATGATAGTATTCATGCAGCTCAACAGCTACTAAAACTTTTAAATGGTATTTCTGCAAAAGTAAATCTTATTTTCTTTAATCCATATCCAGGGACTGATTATGAGAGACCTGAAGTAGAAGATATGTTAAAGTTCAAAGATTATTTAAATGATAGAGGATTAATCTGTACAATTAGAGAATCTAAAGGTATTGATATTTCAGCAGCTTGTGGACAACTAAAAGAAAAGGACGCAAATGGCATCTCTTGAGATAGCATTATTAATTTTCATAGCATTAGTGGCAGTAACAGCAGGTATAGGATTTTACATAAGTAACAAAAAAGAAGAGGAGAAGTAATCACATGGCAATTACAAGATTTGCACCAAGTCCAACAGGATATTTACACATAGGAGGGCTTAGAACGGCTCTATATAGTTATCTTTGGGCTAAGAAGACAAATGGTGAATTTAAATTAAGAATTGAAGATACAGACAATGCAAGAAACAATGAGGATGCTGTAAAAGCAATCTTAGAAGCTTTCGAGTGGGTAGGTATGCCAAGTGATTGTGAGATTGAATACCAATCAAAAAGAACTGATATTTATAAAAAGTACATTGCTCAATTATTAGAAGAGGGTAAGGCTTATAAATGTTATATGAGTAGAGATGAACTTGATGCTTTAAGAGCTGCACAAGAAGCTGCTAAAGAGAATCCAAGATATGATGGTACTTGGAGACCAGAAGATGGTAAAGTATTACCAGAAATCCCAGCTGATGTTGAGCCTGTAATTAGAATTAAAGCTCCAACGGAAGGTGCTATTTTATTTGAAGATGGTGTAAAAGGTTCTATGAAATTTGAAGCTTCACAAGTTGATGACTTTGTAATTGCTCGAGCTAACGGAATGCCTATTTATAACTTTGTTGTTGCAATTGATGACCACTTAATGGGTATGACAGATGTATTAAGAGGTGATGATCACTTATCTAATACTCCAAAACAAATTGTTATTTATAATGCTTTAGGTTTTGATATTCCAAAATTCTATCATATGCCAATGATTAATAATCCATCAGGGAAAAAACTATCTAAAAGAGATGGTGCTATGGATGTTATGCAATATAAAAGAGATGGTTATTTACCAGAAGCTTTACTTAACTTCTTAGTAAGACTTGGTTGGTCAAATGGAGATCAAGAGATTTTCTCAATGGATGAGATGTTAGAATTATTTGATCCAAATAATATTAACAAATCTGCATCAGCTTATAATGCTGAAAAACTTTTATGGTTAAATGCTCATTATATTAAAAATGTATCTAATGAAAGATTAGCAAATGAATTAGAATTTTTTGATTGTCACTTAGAAGGACATGATAAAAAAGAGATGATTCTTGACTTATCAAAAGAGAGAGCACAAACATTAATTGAATTAAAAGATGCAATTACTAAAATTTTAGATGTACCTAGTGAATATGAAGCAAAAGGTTCTAAAAAATTCGTAAAAGAAAATACAATTGAGATGTTAAATAATTATTTACAAGTATTAGAGTCGAATAAAGAGACTTTACACCTTGCTTGTGACTATGAAGCTGTAACAAAGCCATTTATAGCAGATAATGAACTAAAATTTCCACAACTGTTTCAACCAATTAGAATCGCATTGACGGGTGGTACACAAGCTCCATCGGTATACGATATAATGGCTATTTTAGGACTTGAAGAAGTAAAAAATAGACTTAATTCTGCAATGGAAAAGAATTTCAATAAAGAATAATAATTTATCTTGATTATTATTTAATAATAAGGCATAATAGTTTTATTACTAGAAAGGATTAGTCAAATGAATATTTATGTTGGGAATCTTTCATACAGAATGGAAGATAAAGAATTAGAAGAAGTTTTTGCTAAATTCGGCGAAGTTAAAAGCGCTAAAGTTATCATGGATAGAGATACAGGTAGATCTAAAGGTTTTGGTTTTGTAGAAATGTATAAAGCTGAATCTGGAAGTGAAGCTATCGAAGCTTTAAATGACAAAGAGTGTGAAGGTCGAACATTAAGAGTTAATGAAGCTAGACCTAGAGAAGAGAGACCAAGAAGACAATACTAGTCTTCTAAACTGAATACTATACTTAATCACAGGTACCCTTATGGTACCTCTTGTGATTAATCTACTTTTATATTAAAAACTTTCCCATTCATCATCTGAACTGTTATTTGTTTCAATCACTTTTTTATTTGCTGTTGGAGTTATTGCTGTTTTATTTGGTCTTGGAGCTACTTTCCGATCTACTTTAGGAGCAGAAACAGGTGTAGCTACAGCTTGTTCTTTCTCTTTAGCTTTTATCTTACCTTTTCCTTCAAAAGTATTCTTATCAACATTTTCAACAACTTCTAATGCAATAGTATTTGTTTCTTGTGCAATAGAATTAGTTTTATCAGCAATTGCTGCATTTTGTTGTGTAAACTGATCTAATTGCCCAACTGCATCAGCAATTTGAGTCATACCAGTTGTTTGCTCTTTAGCAGCTAGAGTTACATCCTCAATTAAACTACTTGTTGCTAGAATTTTTTCTTCTAATTGATTAAATCCATCAATCATTTTTGCACTGATTTGTTTACCATCATTTGCTTTTACTGTTGCACTTTCAACTAAGTCTTTAATCTCTTTAGCAGCTTCAGCTGATCTTGAGGCTAAGTTTCTCACTTCTTGAGCAACAACTGCGAATCCTTTCCCTGCTTCACCTGCTGTTGCTGCTTCTACTGCTGCATTAAGTGAAAGAATATTAGTTTGGAATGCAATTTGATCAATAACTGAAATAGATTCATTAATATTAATAACAGTGTCATTAATATCATCCATAGCTTTTACTGTCTGAGTAGCTAATGTTTGACCCTCATTTGCAGAATTCTTTGTATCATCAGAGATATTAGACATCTCTTGTGCTTTTTGACTTGTTTGTTGAATATTACTTGTAATTTCATCAATAGACGCTGCTGTTTCTTCAAGAGATGAAGCTTGTGAAGTAGCATTATTACTTAAGATTTTTACATTTGTCGTTAAATCATTTGAGCTATCTTGTAATAAAACCCCATCTCTTTCATTGTCTTGTAACATGTGAGTAATCATTCTATTCATTTGAATAATCTCATTACCAATTTTTCCACATGATTGAGTGTCTAATTTGGCTGTGAAGTCCCGTTGTGTATATTTTGTTAGGGTATCACTAATTGTATTTAAATCTTTCCCTACTAGCTCTTCAAGCTTATTTAACATACCATTTAATAAATCTTTTAATTCATTTAATGATTCAGTTGAAGTAGATCTAGAAATTCTTTTATCTAAGTACCCTTGAGAAACAGTATTAACAATAGTTTTTACATCTTCAATAAGTAGATTATCTTGATTAATACCATTTTGTATTTTGGAAATATTTTCATTAATTCCTTTTGCCATGGTTCCAAATTCATCATTTGAATTTACTTTGATATCATTTGTTGTTGTAGTTTCTTTGTTTAAATATTTGAAGAAACCTTCTAGTCCAAATGAAATTGATTTTAAATTCTTGTTTAACTTTCTAACTGAGTAGATAATTACTCCTGCAATTACTAATAAACCTAGAATCCCTGCAATAACAGAGAAGTTACGTACGAAGTTTGCATGATATAAATATTCATCAATAGGAACTGAGATTACAAAACTCCAGTTAATATCATCTTTACCAATTTTAAATGATTTTGAATAATAATATGACTCTACATTTGAAGCTGGTGATACATTTGAGAAAATGTGGTCTTTACCTTGTTTTGTATTATTAACAAGTTTTACATAATTTGGATGATTTTTAGTAATTTCTAAAACATCTTTACCTAAATATGCTTTTTTGTGGTGACCTAAAATCATACCAAAGTGATCAACAATAAATGTATATCCTGATTCATAAACTTTAATAGAATTTGCCATTTTTGAGAAAGTATCTAAACTAATATCAATACCAATTGAACCTATGAATTTATTGTTATGATACATAGGAACAGCAACTGTTGACATAAGAGTTTGAACTCCATCTACTGGGTAAAGGTATGGTTTAGTAATGTACATTTTCTTACTTTCCATTGGTCCTTGAACCCATTCAAGTGTTTCTCCATAAGCACTACCTGGATTAATTACAATTCCACCACCAGCTTTTGCTATATAGGGATTAAATTGTCCAGTCTTATCGTAAGCACCTGTGCCTTTTTTATCATTATTTGCTTTGAAAAAAAGTTCTTTCTCTTTAATTTTAAACCAAATACCAATAATAAAATCATTCTTATTTAAAATTGATTTTGCGTAGTTAATTACTTCGTCTTCATTTAAAGCATATCCTGATTGCAGAGCAGCTTCATATTTTGATGCTAAAGATTCAGATATTGATACAGATTGATTCACTTCCCCTTGAATCTGACCTGCATATTTACCTGCAAGTTGTTCCATATAATTCTTTGCATCAGTTTCTGCCGTATCGTAGGAATACTTTGTAACAAAAAACATTGTTATTCCAAAAATCAGGATAGTAACCCCTAAAACTTGAAATAAAAGTTTGTTTCCAAAGCTAGATTTATTATTCATAATGTACCCTTTCATTATTTATTACTAAATTCTAACATAAAAAATATTTTATATATACATGAAAATGACTATAAATTTCTAGTTTTGCGACATTACTCCACATAAACTGCATACTAAAAACATATACTTAAAAAATTAGGGTGATTACTGAGAGAAGAAATATCGAAGCAAAGGTATTCTGTTTAGTTCGCGCTAAAAGAAAATAAAGATTTCGAAATTCTAGTTTAAATAGCTTCGATATTCCATAGGTGTTATTTAAATAACTTAAGATAATTATAGTACTTTTATATGCAGTAAGTGTGTAGTTAAAAGATAAATATTATTAATTAGAAAAGAGTATTTCTAAATGAAACAACATTTATGCTAGAATTATTTATATAAGGACAAATATGAAGATTTTATTGATGGAAGATGATTTATTATTAAATGAGATAATAGAAGAACATCTTCAAAGTAAAGGATATGATGTCGTATCAGCTTACAGCGGAGATGAAGCTCAAGATATTGTTTATTCACAAACTTTTGATTTATTATTACTTGATGTAAATGTTCCTAATATAAACGGTTTTGATTTATTAGAAGATTTAAGAGACAAAGATATTAAAACAGCTGCTATTTTTATTACATCTGCAAATATGATGGATGATATAGAGAAGGGTTTTAAGTCTGGGTGTGATGACTATATAAAAAAACCTTTTGAGCTAAAAGAGTTAGATTTACGAATTGAAAATATCAAACGTCTTTATAATATCTCTCCTTCAAGTCATATTCAAATAGCAGATAATATTCTTTTGGATAAGGATAATCTTTTAATAAATAAAAATAATGAAAGAATACATATTGCTCAAAAAGAGTGTGATGTTCTAGCATATTTAATAAAAAATAAAAACAAACCAGTAAGTATTGATGAACTAAGTCTAAATATTTGGGCTTATGAAGAAGCTCCCATTGCTTCAACAATTAGAACATATATAAAAAATCTTCGTAAAATTATAGGAGATGAGTATATTCTTAATATTAGAGGAGTAGGTTATCGATTTAACAGTTAGTGAAAAAAGAACCTTCTTTCGTTTTTTATTTTTATATTTAGGCTCTGCCTTAATTTTTCTATTATTAATAGCTTTTTTTTATTTTGAAAATGAAAAAAGATTATATTTTGATTTAGTTAAATCAAATATGCAAAATACTGTCTCAAAAATTTCTTCACGAATTATTTTTGCTCATATGACAAATAGAGAGTTTGATCCCTCAAATTTATCAAAATTAGATTCTTATGAGATTGCTTTTTATGATGATAATAAAAAGAAAATATTTGGAAACCTAGAAGATAAAATAGATTTTTCAAAAGAGCTAAGATTAAAAGATGAACATTATATATTAATAGATGACGCAGTTTTAGGTCATTTAGGTGTATATTTTATAGTAATAAAAGAAAACTTATTCTCTAAAAAAATAAGTGAATTACAAATACAAACTCTAATGTTCTTTTTATTTATTTATTCACTTATTTCTATAATTGGATTTTATTTAGCTCGTTTATTTATTAAACCTATTAAAGAAGAGCGTGAAAAACTCAACAACTTTATTCGTGATACAACCCATGAATTAAATACTCCAATTAGTGCTATTTTAATGTCAACAGAGAATAAAGAATTAAGTGCTAAACAGGTTGAGAGAGTAAGACTAAGTGCAAAACGAATATCTGAGATGTACAAAGATCTTATTTATATTTTCTTAGAGGATAAAGAAAAAAAAGAGATTAATATCTATAATTTAAAAACTTTAATTCATGAACAATTAGAGTACTTTGAACCCTTAGCTTCAAAAAAGAGAATAAAAATAGATTTAGATATTGAAGATTTTAATTATAAAATAAATAGAGATGATTTTATTAGAATTGTGAATAACTTAATTTCAAATGCTATTAAATATAATAAAATGGGTGGAGAAATATCAATTGTATTAAAAAATAAAAATTTAACAATAAAAGATACTGGTATTGGGATTCCAGAAGAAAAAATAAAAGACATTTACAAAAGATATTATCGAGCTACTAGTGAGCAAGGTGGTTTTGGAATAGGTCTAAATATTGTAAATCATATATGTAAAAAATATAATATTAATATAGAAGTAAACTCACAAATATCAAAGGGCACTAGCTTTATTTTAAGCTTCTAAGCCCTAACTCTGCACACTAACTCCACATAGAATAGCTAGAATTCATTTATAAAATTTCAATAGGAGTAATATAAATGAAAAGTTTATTCAAAATAGTAATTGCAATGTTTTTAGCAATTGGTTTTCTAAATGCTGAACCTTTATCTCAAATGGGTGAAAAGAATGGTTATGAAGTGAAATTAACTTCAGAAAAATCACTAATTGTTGGTGATAATGACTTTTTTGTTCAATTAAGTAAAGATGGTAATGTAATTACAAATGCAAAGATGAAAATAAAAGTATTCATGCCAGAGATGCCAGGAATGCCTTATATGGAATATAAAACAAAAGCAAAACTTGTTGATGGAAAATACAAAATGATGGTAAATTTCTCAATGGGTGGAACATGGCAATATCAATTAAAATTTAAATCTAAAGATGGAAAGATCCATACAGTTAGAGGAAGTGTGAATATCTAATGAAAAAGATAGCTTGCCTCTTATCTCTTCTTGTTTCATCAAGTTTTGCTATAAGTCTTGATGAAATGGTAGATAATGCTTTCCAAAACAATCAAAATTTATTAAGTATAGAAAAAGCAATATCAATAGCAGATGAAAATATCAAACTTTCAACAAAATGGAAGAATCCAACTTTAACACTTGGAGTTAATGATATTCATTTTGATGAGCCTACAAAAAGAGATTTAGAGCCAATGCAAGCTCAATATATTGGTTTTTCACAAGTAATTCCAGTAGGTAATAAACTTGATATAAAAAAATCAATAGCTAAAAAAGATAGAAATATTATTTCTTATTCCCTAGAGGATAAGAAGTTAATCTTAGAATCAAAAATATATGAACTTTCATATAATATTTTGATTCTTGAACAAAGATTAATCTTATTACACAAATTTGAGAAAAATATCAAAAAAATTGAAAAGTTATCAAATGCTTTATATTCACATGGTAAGTCAAATCAAAATGAGATTTTAAATGCAAAAATAGCTTATTCAAATATTCAAATTCAAAAACAAAATTTAAAAAATAGTATTGATAATCTATATATAAAATTAGAACAAATTACATATGAAAAAGTTGATAAAATCGATGCTTCTTTAGATGTGAAAGAACTAGTTTTATCTATGGATATACAAAATCATCCAAAAATAAAAATGCAAAAAATTAATACTAATAAATATGAAGACCTTTCAAATTTAGAGTTGGAAAATGAAAGAGGGGATATTAAATTAAATCTAGCATATTTTAATAGAGATGATAAATATAAGGATTATGCAAATATTTCTGTGAATATTCCTCTATCTTTATATAAAACAGAAAAAATCAAAGCTGTAAAAGCAAAAATCAAAGCAAAAGAGATTGCTAATAAACTTGAAGATATAAAACAAAACTTCAAAACAGAACTTAGAATTCTTCAAAACAATATAAATAATGCATATTATAAATATGAATTAATCCAAAATAGTATTATTCCTCTAAAAAGAAAAATGCAAAGAAATATCGAAAACTACAACAGTTTTCAAGGAATAAAACCTCAAATGGCAATAAGAAATCTAAATGAATTAATCACTTATGAACTTAAAAGTTATGATCATTTAAAAGAATATTTTTCAAACTACTCAAAATCAAAATATTATATGGCAAAGGCTAAGTAATGAATATAAGAAAATATATAAAAACCACTCTTTTTTCACTTTTGGTATTAACAAGTGTTGATGCAAAGATAATTGAAGTTGAACAACTATTTAATAAAAAAACAGTATTAGTAAAAGAAGAAAATGTAGGTATTACAAAAAGTTTTTATGGGAAAACTAGAATTGATGAATCAAATACTGTAGATATTACTACAAGATTTGATGGTTTTATTACTAAACTAAATGCTAATAAAAATTTAATGTATGTGAAAAAAAATGAAACTTTATTCTCTATATATAGTGATGAGATTCTAAGTATTCAAAAAGAGATTCAGATTTCAAAAAGTATAAATAAAAATTTATATAGAAGCTCAGTAGAGAAGTTAAAAGTACTTGATATAAGTAAAAGTGAGATTAATAAAATCAAAAGAGCAAAAACTTCAATGGATGGAATTAAAGTATTTTCTCCTATGAATGCCATAGTTTTAAAAAAGAATATCAATGATAAAAGTGCTGTAAAAAAAGGGAAACTACTTCTACAGCTTACCAATATTGATAAGTTATGGTTTGTAGCTCAAATCTATCAAAAAGACTTAACTTTTATAAAAAAAGATATGAAAGCTTATGTTTATATTGATGGATTAAGTCAAGCAGTAAAAACAAAAGTTGATTTTATTTATCCAATGGTGAATGAAAAAACAAAAACAATTGATGTTAGATTTATTATTGATAACAAAGATTTAAATATCTATCCAAATATGTTTGCTAGTGTGAAAATCAAAGCTGTAAATAAAACAATGCTTACTTTACCTAAAACTGCTGTCTTAACAAAAGGAAGTAATTTTTATGTATTTAAACCTATTTCCGACAGAGAATTTGAACCTATAAAAATTGAAGCAAAAAGAATTTCTACAAATAGATATGAAATCTTAGATGGTTTAAATAAAGGTGATAAGGTTATAAATAATGCTTTATTCTTACTTGATTCAGATGCAGTTACAAATGCACTGTATGAATCAGATACAGATGATGATTGGTAGGAAAAGATTATGGTTGAAAGTGTAATATCATATAGTATAAGAAATAAATTTTTAATACTTTTTTCAGTAATAATTTTAAGTTTTGCATCTATTTGGGCTGTTAAAAACACAGCCTTAGATGCCTTACCTGATTTATCTCCTCCTCAAGTTATTGTGCAAGTAAAGTGGGCAGGACAGAGTCCTAAAACTATTGAAGAGCAAGTATCATATCCTTTAATCTCAAATTTAATGTCTTTACCTAATATTGACACAGTAAGAGCTATGAGTTCTTTTCAGAATGCTTTGATTTATATTATCTTTAAAGATGGAACTGATCTTTATGATTCAAGAAATAGAATCTTAGAGCAATTATCTCAACTTCAAGGAACATTTCCCCAAGGTGTAGATGTGGCAATTGGTCCAGATGCAACAGGTGTTGGATGGGCTTATGAGTATGCTTTAAAATCAGATACAAAGTCTTTAGATGAGTTAAGAACACTTCAAGATTATTATTATAAATATGCCCTTTTAGGAGTTGATGGAGTAAGTGAAATTGCTTCTATTGGCGGATTTATTAAGAATTATGAAATCACTTTAAACCAAGATAAGTTAGTGCAATATGATTTAAGTATTAATGATGTGAAAAGCGCCTTATCAAAAAATAATGATGAAAAAGGTGGACGAATAATCTTAGAGAATGGTTTTGAGCATATGATTCAAGCCAAAGGTTATTTACAAAGTGTTGTTGATATTGAAAATATTACTATAAAAACTATGAATTCAATTCCTTTAAAAATTAAAGATATTGCAGATGTTAATATTACCTCTTCAAATAGACGTGGTATGGCTGATTTAAACGGGCAGGGTGATACTGTTGGTGGTATTGTAGTTGTTCGATATGGGGAAAATCCTTATGCTGTTATAAAAGCAGTAAAACAAAAATTAGAAACCCTAAATGTTGATGGAGTTGAAGTAATTGAGACTTATGATAGGTCTTCACTTATTGATAAAGCAATTGATACTTTGAAAAATACTTTAATTGAAGAGTCAATTATTGTAATGATTATTACAGCACTGTTTTTATTCCATGCAAGGTCTGCGTTAATTATAATCATTACTTTGCCAATTACAGTACTTATTACTTTTTTATTAATGAAAGCTTTTGGAATGGGCTCAAATATTATGAGTCTTGGAGGAATTGCCATTGCTATTGGGGCAATGGTAGATGCAACTATTGTAATGGTTGAAAATGCCCATAAGTACCTGCAAGGAAAAGAAAATATCTCCAATGAAGAGCGAATAGAAATTATAATCAAATCTGCAAAACAAGTTGGTCGTCCAATATTCTTTGCATTGATTTTAGTTGTAGTTTCTTTTTTACCAATTTTTGCATTAACTGGACAAGAAGGTAGATTATTTACTCCTTTAGCTTTTACTAAATCTTTTGCAATGATTTCAGGAGCAATTTTATCAATTACAGTTGTTCCTATTTTAATGGTATTTTTTATAAGAGGAAAAATTCTAAGTGAAAATAAAAACTGGTTAAATAAGTTTTTTATTTTACTTTATTCTCCACTTTTAAAACTCTCACTAAAATTGAGATATTTTGTTGTTTTAGCTTTTATAGGAACTATAATAGCGGCATACCCAGTGTACAAAAAACAAAATTGGGAATTTATGCCAATGATGAATGAAACTGTATTTATGTATATGCCTGTAACTCCTTATGGATTAGGAGTTGATTTAGCAAAAGAGTTAACATATAAAACAGATAAGATTCTAAAATCCTTTCCAGAAGTACAAACAGTATTTGGAAAAGCAGGGCGAGCAGATACAGCAACAGATCCAGCTCCACTTGCTATGATTGAAACAATTGTTACTTTTAAGCCTGAAGATCAATGGCGTGAGGGAATGACATATAAGAAACTAATGGCAGAAATGGATAAAAAACTGCAAGTAGCAGGGCTTATTAACTCTTGGACTTACCCAATTAGAGGTAGAATTGATATGCTTCTAACAGGTATACGAACACCTTTAGGAATAAAACTATATGGAAATAATCATCAGAAGCTTGAAGAGACAGCAGGTTTAATAGAGCAAGAACTTAAAAAGTTTGATAAAACACTTTCTGTATCAACAGATAAAATCAACTCTGGGTATTATTTAAATATTGATATAGATGAAGAGATGATTTCAAGATATGGTATTTCTAAGAATGATATTTTATCTACTGTATCACTTGGGGTTGCAGGAGCTAAAGTATCTACATTTTTAGATGGTTTAGAGCGATATCCTATGACTTTGAGGTTTGAGACAAGCCAAAGGGAAGATATTACAAGTTTACGTAATTTACAAGTTAAAACAAAATTAGGTTTCCAGCCTTTAGAAATGTTTGCACAACTAAAGTATGAAGAAGGTCCTTCTGTTATAAAGTCTGAAAAAGCCTTAAATGTAAACTTTATATATATAACACCAAAAAGCGGTGTTTCTGCAAAGCAGTATAAAGACGAAGCTAAAGCTTTATTAAAAGATATAAAATTACCTAGTGGTTTTTATTATGAGTGGGCAGGGCAGAGTGAGTATTTAGAATCAGCAATGGAGCGATTATTATATATAATTCCTCTAACTTTTGTGATTATATTTATTCTTATTTATTTTGCACTAAAAAATATTACATATACAATGATAATTTTCTTTACCTTACCATTTGCATTAACTGGTGGAATATTCTATTTAGATTTCCTAAACTTTAATATCTCAATTGCTGTAATTGTTGGTTTCCTAGCTCTGCTTGGAGTTGCTGCTGAAACATCAATTGTGATGATTGTTTACTTACATGAAGCGATGTTAGAGTTAAAAGACAAATGTTTAAAAATAGAAAAAGAACATATTTACCATGCAATTTATAAAGGTGCAGTTTTAAGACTTCGACCAAAACTAATGACCCTATTTGCCATCTTAGGAGGGCTTATTCCTATTATGTATATAGATGGGGTAGGTAGTGAGGTAATGCAAAGAATAGCAGCTCCTATGATCGGAGGAATGGTGTCTTCGGCATTTTTAACTTTGATTGTAATCCCTTCAATTTTTTATATATTAGCTATAAAAAAAGGTGGAAAAATGGCAGATTGTGATTTAAGTCATTAAATATAGAATACAAAAGAATAATATTTATATAAATTATTCTTTTATATATAAAATTTAAAAATTATTTAGTTAAAATGAATAATCTAAACATTAACTACACAAAAATTCTATAAAATTCTCCTAGAACATTTAGCAAGAGCGAATGTTAAAAGTGAATTTATCGTTTGGTTTATTTCTTAATCAAACATGATAAGTGAAGTTTTATTAGATAGAAATTTTATCATCCAGTATACTTTGTGGATGTTTACAATGAGTCTTGTAAATACCGATTTTGTTGGCACTATTTGCTAAACCAACTTTGCGCTAAACTAAATAAAATGCAGCGTTAATAATTTAAAAAAATATTAAGGATACAAAATGAGTACTAAAATGAAATTAGCAGGAATTATGTTAGGAGCGGCACTAACTACAACAGCTGCATTTGCAGGAAACGGATCTTGTGGAGCTGGTAAATGTGGTGGAGATATGAAAAAATCTGAAAAGATGGACAAAAAAGGTTCTTGTGGTGCTGGTAAATGTGGTGGCGACATGAAGAAAAAAGAAATGAAAAGTGGATCTTGTGGAGCTGGTAAATGTGGTGGCGACATGAAGAAAGATGCTAAAAAAGAAATGAAAAGTGGATCTTGTGGAGCTGGTAAATGTGGTGGCGACATGAAAAAAGATGCTAAAAAAGAAATGAAAAGCGGTTCTTGTGGCGCTGGTAAATGTGGTAGCAAATAATTAGATGATAAAAAAAGATAGATAAGATGATAAATTTAAAAGGCTGTGGATTAGGATTAAGAAGTGATTTTCTTCTTGACCTAAAAGAAAATGAATTTCAACCTGACTGGTGGGAAGTAACTCCTGAAAATTGGATGCATATGCCCAAGTTATATGAAAAAGCTTTTGAAGAAGCTGTGTTCTCTAAACCTACAGTTGCACATGGTTTATCTTTATCTATTGGCTCTGTTGACAAACTTAATAGAAAGTTTGTCAAACAGGTTAAAACTTTCCTTGATAGATACAATATAGAATTTTATTCTGAACACCTAAGTTTTTCTTCCCTAGATAATAAACAATCTTATGAGTTATTACCTGTACCTATGACTAAAAAAATGGTAAATGTAATAGCAGATAGAGTAAAAGAGGTTGAGGATATAATTCAAAGAAATCTGATTTTAGAAAATGCAACATATTATTTAGTTCCTTACTCAGAAATGAGAGAAGTTGACTTTATTAATGAAGTTATGGAAAAATCAGGTGCTAAAATGCTATTAGATGTTAACAATGTATTTGTTAACTCTGTAAATCACTCTTTTAAAGCTAGAAAATTCATTGATGAAATTGATAAAAGCAAAGTAGCTTATATGCATATGGCTGGTCATTATTTCGATGAGGAAGCTAATATGAAAATTGATTCACACGGAATGCCTATTGATAAAGGTGTGTGGAAACTTTTAGAATATACTTTAAAACAAGTTGATGCTCCTGTAATGATTGAAAGAGACAATAATATCCCTCCATTAGAAGAGTTAGTTAGTGAATACAAACAGATGAAAAAGATTTGTAAGGCAGTTAGAAATGGCTAATTTAGAAAGAGATGTAGAAGATAGATTCTTCGATATTATCACAAATCAAAAAGATAATCCAAGCTCAAATGCTTATGGAGTTTATCAAAAATTAGTTTTTTATAGATATGAAGAGATTATCAAAAATACTTTCCCTGAATTTATGAAATATATTTCAGAGAATGACTTAGAAAAATCTGTATATGAATTTATGAAAACTCCTCCTTCAACTCCTTTTGTTTGGCAAATTGCAAATGATTATAGAAAATTTGTAAAGAAAAATAAAATATTTCATGATAAAAAGTTTTTATATGAACTTTTATATTTTGACTGGATTGAAGTTGAAGTAGAAATGAAAGAGTATAAAGAAGAAAAGAAATCTAAATTTTCATGGGATAATTCATATAAACTAGCGCCAAGTGCTAGAGTTAAAAAATTTAAATATGACATTATAAATAAAGACTATGAAACAAATAGAGAAAACTATCTAATAATATATTTTGATTTCGAACAAAATGAAGTTTTATTTAGAGAGATAAATCAATTTATTTATGTTCTTATTAAAAGAGCAAATAAGAAAGAGAGCTTAGAAAAAACTCTAAAGACTTTATGTAAAGAAAATGATCTTGAATTACAAGAGGCAAAAGCTGTTTTAGAAGAGGCCTTAAAAGAGTTGATTTCTCAAGACGCTCTGCTAAAATCTAAATAGTTAAGTTACAATTCTCTTTTAGTAGCCTATTTGTATAAATATATGCAAATATAGCTGCAGAATAAATCATAAACATAATTCCAAACCATAAATATATATAATCTAATTCAAAATATTTTACTATTAAAAATGCAATTATTAGTTTTGCAAAAATTTGTCTATATAAACCTATAAACAGAATCATCTTTGGTTTTTTGATACCTTGAAGAGTCGATACACAAATGAATAGTATTATATATGCATAGAAAATCCAAACTTCAACTAGTAAGTAATCTAATCCATATTGCACTACAATTTCGTTTGAATCAAATTGAGAAATTATAAATTTACCAAAAATTGTAAGAGTAATAATACCAACAGTTGATATTACAAATCCATACTTAATAGCTGTTTTTAATACCTCAATAACCCTATCATATTTTTTAGCCCCGTAGTTATTCGATACTAAAGTTAATACAGCTGTTGAAAGACCAAGAGCAGGAAGTAACATTATCTGTTCAACTCTAAATCCAATACCATATCCAGCAACTGCATGCATACCATAGTGCGAAACATAGTACGTAAGTATTAATGAACCAAAGGCCATAGTTAACATATTTAAACTAGCTGGAAGCCCTTGAGATAGGAATTCTTTGTATACTCTTAAGTTTGGCATGAAATATTCAGGCTTCTCAAAATGAATAAGTTTTGTTTGTAAGACTTTGTATAACATGTAAAACATGTTTAGTACTTGGATTAGTACTGTAGCTATTGCAATACCTTTTATTCCCATTGCTGGAATAAAAAGAAACCCATATATAAAAATTGGGTTTAAAACTAGGTTTGCAAAGAATCCAAATATCAAAGTATTTCTATATGTTTTAGTATCACCTTGTGCTAGAAGCACAGAGTTTAGTGAAAAGTTAAACATAAAAAATACAGCACCAAAAAGTATAGGGTTTATATATGTAATTGCAGTATCAAGATATTCACCTTCTGCACCTAATAATGTGAATAGTGAGGGTGCTAGAAAATATCCAATAGCACTTAAAAACATTCCAACTAGGGGAATAAATATAATTCCTTTGTGGGCATAAATTGATGCAAGTTTATATCTCTTTTTTCCAAAGGCATTACCAAGTAAGGCAGTAATAGCTGATGAAAGTCCATATCCAAATCCAACGATTAAAAAGAAGATCATAAAAGATAAAGATAATGCAGCAATTGCTTGTGTTGAGATAAGACCAGCGTAAAATGTATCAACTACATTATACATAGTATTAAAAAACATTCCTGTACTTGCAGGAATAGCTAATTGTTTAATTAGACTTGGAATATTTTCAGTTGTTAATTTTTCTGTATTTCTTCTCAAAGTATATCCGATATATTAAAATTTTAAATGGTAAAAATGTAGAAAGAGTATTGTGTAAGAAGTAGTTATAGTTTAAAGAGGTGAATAAAGGATATTAATCCTCTATTCTAATCATTACAGGTTTTGCTGTAACTGCTCCTGTTTCTTCGATAGCATTTAATGCTTCGTTAATATCTTTTTCTAAACAAGTATGTGTAGATAATAAAAGATGTGCACAAGTATCATTTAGTGGTTTTTGAATCATTTTCTCAATTGAGATGTTCTTATCACTTAAAATGTTTGCAACTTTTGCTAAAACACCTGGTTTATCTTCAACTCTTAGTCTAAAGTAATATTTTGTTTGAATATTATCTTTAGACATTAGTTTTAAGTTCTCTCCATGTGAAGATTCAAATCCTAACATAGGAGAACCTTTTCCACGTCTAGCAATATCAACAATATTAGCAATAACTGCTGATGCTGTTGCATCTCCACCTGCACCTGGTCCATAATACATTGTTTCACCAACTTTATCACCAATTACAGATACTCCATTCATTACTCCATCAACTTTAGCGATCATTTCGCTATTTGGAATAAATACTGGATGCACTCTTAATTCGATTTCATCTTCTACTTTTTTAGCAATTGTAAGAAGTTTGATTGAGTAGTTAAACTCATTTGCAAAATCAATATCTTCTGGTGCAATGTTTTCGATACCTTCAATTAAGATATCTTCAGGTTTTGCATCAATTCCATAAGCAATAGAACCTAAAATTAATAGTTTATGAGCAGCATCAAATCCACCAACATCAAATGTTGGATCAGCTTCTGCATAACCTAATTCTTGAGATTCTTGTAAAATAGTATCGTAATCAACACCTTCGTTAATCATTTTTGTTAACATGTAATTACAAGTACCATTCATAATACCTCTAATAGATTGGATATTATTTGCAGTTAATCCATCTCTTAAGGCATTAATAATTGGAATACCACCAGCTACTGCTGCTTCGTATTCAAAAGGTGTATCTCCAGCTAAATCTTGTAACTCATATCTGTGATAAGCTAGAAGTGCTTTATTTGCTGTAACAACTGCTTTACCTTTTTCAAGTGCTTTTTTTACAACTTCATAAGGTTTTTCAATTCCACCCATTAACTCAACAACAATATCAATTGATTCGTCATTTAAAACTTCATCAATATTGTCAGTTAATTTGATAGATACACCTCTATCTTTATTTAAATTAGATACTACTCCAATAGTAGGTGTTATTTCAATACCAGCTCGTGCAGTAATAATATCTTTATTATCTTTTAAAATGTTTGCAACACTTGCTCCAACAGTACCAACTCCAATAATTCCTACTTTTAACATCTAATATCCTATTTTTCTAAACTTTTTAAATATTTCTTTATGTTTTTAGCCGCTTGTCTAATTCTTTTTTCATTTTCAATTAATGCGATTCTAACATACTCATCACCGTATTTACCAAATCCAATTCCTGGACTTACTGCTACTTTTGCTTCTGTTAATAATTGTTTTGAGAATTCCATACTTCCAAGGTGTCTAGCACACTGCGGAATCTTAGCCCAAATAAACATTGAGGCATTTGGTGTATCCATTTCCCATCCAGCATCAGCAAAAGCTTCAATCATTACATCTCTTCTGTAATGGTATTTTTCAATGTGTTCTTCAACACAATCTTGTGGACCATCTAAAGCAACAGTAGCTGCAACTTGAATTGGTGTAAACATACCATAATCAAGCCAAGATTTAATTCTTTTTAATGCTCCAACTAGTTTTTCATTTCCAACGATGAATCCAACTCTCCATCCTGCCATATTGTATGACTTAGATAAAGTAAATGATTCAACTGCAACATCAAGTGCACCTTCTGCTTGGAAAATTGATGGAGTTTTATATCCATCGAATGTAATATCCGCATAAGCAATATCAGAGATAATATAGAATCTCTCTCTTTTAGCCATATCTACTAATCTTTGGTAGAACTCTGGTCTAACTGTTGCACAAGTTGGGTTATGTGGGAAATTAACTACCACATATTTAACTTTTGGAATTGATTCATCAACTGTTTTTTGAAGTCTTTGAAAGAATAGATCTTCATCAACTTTGTATTCATTGTCAAAAGTTAATTCAAATTTGTGAATTGCTGCACCACTTAGCATAAATGCATAAGAGTGAATTGGATATGTTGGATCTGGAACTACTGCTACATCACCTACGTTAACAATTGCTTGAACTAAGTGAACATAACCTTCTTTAGAACCCATTGTTGCACAAGCATGCTTATCTGGATCTAAATAATCAACACCATATTTTCTTTTATACCAGTTACAAATTGCTAATCTTAATTTGTAAATACCAGCAGATGCTGAATAACCGTGATTTTTTGGCTTATCAGCAGTCTCTTTTAATTTATCAATAATATGTTGTGGTGCTGGTCCGTCTGGATTACCCATAGAAAAGTCGATAATATCTTCGCCATTTCTTCTAGCTTCCATTTTAATATTGTTAACTTCTGCAAACACGTAGTTTGGAAGTCTTTTCATTCTTTCAAATTCTATTTCTGGGAACACTTTTACTACTCCTTAGTAATACTAATCCCTCGCTTTAAGTTAGCAAGAGAGTATAAATCATCTATTTTTATATATTTTGTATCAATTGGTACATCAAGTCTAAGACTTTTTTGTAAACTATCTTCTTTAACTATTTCAATTATATTTAGTTCATTGTCATAAAACACAACATTTGGATGCCATCTATTTCCACTTCTTGATATGATATTGATTGCATTTGCTGTATCAATTTTTATCAAAAATGCTTTGGTAGATTTCTTCAAAATTAGTTGGTTATTTGTAACTAAATCTTTTGCTCTATAAATGTCACTATTAGCTGTATTAATTGTATAGTGCCACTTTAAGCTACCCTCTCTTATTATATTCTCGATCTTGCTATTTCTTAATGCAAGTGCTTGAGATAATTTGAGAGGGTTGATGGCGGCTTCTGTTTTTAGTTTAATACTCCACGTGAAACTTTCATTAATAAATCTGGCTTCTTTTGTAAAGTAGTAATAATGTCCTAAAGATTTTAATATATCTTTTATGATTGCTAAAGATTTTTTTTGTTGACCAATAAATCTAAAATCAATATCAATATATTGTGTAGTAGGGTATTTTAATTTTAATAATCCATTGTCTTGCAGTTTTTTTGTTACTAATGGGTAGTTGATATTACCATCACTTAGGTAATATGAACTATTGTTAGAGAATAGATAATTTATTAGGTTTTGGTGCGTGTTGAATGCTTCTTCCCCTAAGATATTACCGATTTTAACATTTAAATTAGCGTTTAAAACTACAGTACATGCAATTATTAAAATTAATTTTTTTATCATTTTTTATTCTTTATCTTTTAAGATTGTAGATTAAAATCCCTGCTGCTACTGAAACATTTAATGAATCAAATTCATGTTCCATTCCAATAGATACTTTTAAGTCTAATTTTTTAGCAACTTTTGGAGAGATACCATCTCCTTCGCTTCCTAAGAATAAAGCTACTTTATCAGTCTTTTCAATTTTCCCATATTTTTTAAGGTCAATTCCATCAGTAGTTGCACCAATTAATGTAAATCCAGAGTCGATTAATTCGCTCGCTAAATCTACTGATCTTGGGTGAACTGTAAATGGTAAGTCTAATAATGCTCCTGAACTTGTTCTTACAATTCCAGAGTTATTAATAGTTTTGATATTTGAAGCAATTACACCTTCTATTCCCATAGAGTAAGCTGTTCTTGCAATTGCACCAATATTTCCAACATCAGTTAATCCATCTAAAACTAAGATGAAGTTCATATTTTTGAAGTTTTTAATTGGAGCATAGTCAAATTGTTCTAATTTTAAAAAGAAACCTTGATGATTTCCGCCTTTTGCTAGTGCTTGAGCTTTTTGATTATCCACTTTGTGAATTTTTTTGTCAAGTCTTGCAAATTGTGTAAAAAGTTTTTTATCAATTTCTTTTGAAAGAAAAACTTCTTCTATTAGTTCTGGGTGTTTTTCTAGTACGTAAAGTACGATTTGTTTTCCATATATTATCATGGCTAGATTTTATCTAAAATTACTTGATAAACCTCTTTTACTATATTATTTTTCATTATTTTGCACTAGATATAACTAGTATTTAAAAAAGACAAATTTGAGGGTTAATTAAATAGTATAAAGATTTGCTGTTAAATAGTGTGAGTTTGTAGAAAATACAGGAGAATAAGAAAAAAGAGTTTAGTCTCTTTCTTCCATTAATTCTTGGTAAATCTCTTTTGTTTTTCTTCCCGTCATTTTAGATATTAATTTTGCTTTTACTTTTGGAGCTAAATCAAGGTCTTGGATGTCCTTTAATTCAAGGCTTGAACCACATGTTTCAACTGGTTCAATTACTACAACCCATTCCCCTTTTATATTAATATCTTGGAACTCTTCAAATAAATTTTTCGAAGAATTTTTGTAAGTTTTTTGGTGAAGTTTTGTTATTTCTTTTGCTAAAAATACTGTTCTGTTTTCATCTTTTGTAGCTAATTCTTCTAATAATTTTAGAAGTCTATGTGGAGATTCATATAAAATCGCAAGTTTATCATCATGTAAAATTGCATCTAGTTTTGAACTTCTCTCCGCGCCTTTATGGGCTAAGAATCCATGAAATGAAAATGTAGTATTAATAAAACCACTCATTGCATACGCTGTTAAAACGGCATTTGCTCCTGGTAATACATCATATTCAATATTGTTTTTAATACAGTAATCAACTAGTGTAGCACCTGGGTCTGAAACGCATGGCATACCAGCATCACTTACGTAAACAACATTTTTAGTAAAAGTATCAATTGTTAAAGTTTTTAAAACTTGATTTTCATTGTGAGAATGAAATGATTTGTATTCTTTGTTTGAAAAGTCTAGGTCGTTTCTTTCACCTAGTAGATTTAGAAGTTTTTTTGTGACTCTTGTATCTTCACAAAAAATTAGTTCCGCCTCCAATAAAGTGTTTAAAGACCTTAAAGACATGTCTTCAAGGTTACCTATTGGAGTGGGAACTAAGCACAGCATTGTAAATAATTACTTAGCAGCTGCGTATTTAGCTTTGAATTTCTCAACTCTACCAGCAGCATCAACAATTTTTTGCTCTCCAGTAAAGAATGGGTGACAAGCATTACAAATATCAATTCTCATAGTTTCAACATTTGATTTAGTTTCAAACGAGTTACCACAAGCACAAGATACTGAACATACTTTATAATCTGGGTGTATATCTTTTTTCACGCCATATTCCTTATATAAATTAATGTAAAACAAAAGATCAAATCTATGTTGTCCTTTATTAAACTCTTTGTAAGGCGGGATTATAGCGAAAAATACTTAAGTATATCTGAATTTAAGTTTTGTATTATATTGGATTCTTGTTTGCCATTAAATTGACCTTTATTAAAAGTATTTTGTCTTTTTGCTAGTTTGGCTGTATTTAAGGCAACTTTCTCTTCTAGTTGTTCTTTATTTATTTTTCCATCTAAGAACTCTAAAGTTTCAATAATTCCAATTGATGACATTGCATTTGGTTCTCTTGTGTATTTTCTCTCTAAATAAATTACTTCATCAATGATTCCATCCTTCATCATTAGTTTAGTTCTTAAAGAGATTCTTTTTCTTAATTCATCTCTATCCCATAAAATTTCAAATATTTTAAGATCAGGAGCTATTGGTGTTTTTGGGTTTTGTTTGAAATACTCACTAGGAGTTAATTGGCTGTCTTTATAAATTGCATAGGCTTTCTCAACTCTGTATCTATCAGTCTTTTTGATTCTTTCCATATAATCTTTATCAAGACTATAAAGTAAATCATAAGCTTCCTCAACTGGAATATCAAGTTTTATTTTTGAATCTACACCAACTGATAATCCCTCAACTAAGGCTTTTAAGTAAAATCCTGTACCACCTACGATAATAAGGTTGTTATTGTTCTGTAAAGCATACTCTTTTGCTTTTTTATAACAATCAATAAATTGTATTACATCAAATTCTTCATTTGGATAAACTTCATCTATTCCAAAATGAATAATATCTCCTCTCTCTTCTATTGTAGGTTTTGCAGAGGCAATATCTATTTCTTTATATACTGATAATGAGTCAAGTGATAATATAATTGAGTTTGTTTTTTGGGCGATATCTAATGATAGTCCAGTTTTTCCTGAGGCAGTTGAGCCAATAATTGCAATTTCTTTCATATTGCAATTTTAGCTAAGTTTTTGTGAAAATATCTTTATTTTTCACTCTTACATTTTTCTAATTCTAATGTAAGTCTATTTATCTCTTTTTCTTTCTCTATTAGTTTATTTAGTAATTCAGATACATCTTGTTTACTAGAATCTAATACATCAGATTCTGTCTTTGTACTACACGCACTAAAAAATAAAGTAATACCTAATGTTAATATTAAAATTTTAATTGTTTTCATTTGTCCTGCTTGTTATATAATAATTGTTAAATAAATAACTTTTAATACAATTTTATCTTTTTTAAAATTAAAGGCTTTTAAAAAAATGAAGATTTAATCAAAAGGTTTTCAACTTATCTTTTTAATTATTTAGATAAAATCTGCTTCATGGAAAAACTGCTAAAAAAAATTAACGATTTCAATGAACTAGTAATGTTCAAACACTCAATCTTTTCACTACCATTTATCTTTATAGCAATGGTTGTAGCTGCTCAAGGTTGGTTTGGTTTTAAACTAATGTTTCTTGGTATTCTTGCTGCTTTAAGTGCAAGAAACTTTGCAATGGGATTCAACAGATATATGGATAGAGATATTGATGCTCTAAATCCAAGAACTGTGAATAGACCAAATGTTGATGGAAGAATCTCTGCTTCTCAAATGTTACTATTTACTATTGCCAATGCTTTAGGGTTTATTGTTGTTGCTTATTTTGTAAATGATTTAGCTTTTTATTTATCAGTTCCAATTTTATTAATAATTGGTTCTTACTCTTACTTTAAAAGATTCTCTTATTTAGCTCATGTTATTTTGGGTATTTCTTTAGCTCTTGCTCCTATTGCTGGTGTTGTTGCTGTTAGTGAATCTATTCCTTTATGGTCTGTATTATTAAGTATTGGGGTTATGTTCTGGGTTGCTGGATTTGACTTATTATACTCATTACAAGATATTGAAGTGGATAAGAAATTAAATCTTCATTCAATTCCTTCAAAATTTGGTCCTCAAAAAACAATGCTTATTTCAAAAGTATTTCATATATTAACTGTAATCTTTTGGCTTTTATTTGTAATAAGCTCAGATAGTTCTACTTTTGCTTATATTGCAGTATTAATAAGTGCAATTATGTTGACATATGAACACTATTTAGTAAATAAAGATTTTACTAAAATTGATAAAGCATTTTTTACAGTGAACGGATATTTGGGAATAATTTTCTTCATTTTAATAGTTTTAGACAATATATTTTAGAAATAAGATAAAAAGTTACATTATTTGTTATAAATAATATTAAACTTTATGTATTTTTTCTGTATAATTTTCCAAATTCTTGTAAGGAATAAATAAATATGGGTAATAAATTAAAAGAAGTAACATACTTAACTATTAAAAATTTAAAAAATAATGACATCATTTTACCAGGTGAATACTCTACACATTTTGCAAATATAGCAAGAGATATGGAAGTAGATATTACTAATGAAGAAGTAGTTTTAAAAGATTTACATCAAAATTGTGAAAGAATGGACAAAATTGTAAAGAATACAAGTGATAGTCTTGATTCTATTCATGATTCAACTAAAAAAGCACAAGTGGCAATTGTAAACAAAGATGAAGCCTCTTTAGCTTCTATTACAAATGAATTAAGTGAGATGCAAAAACAGATCAAATTCTTACAAAAAGAGTTGTTCTCTGATGCTTTAACTGGAGCATACAATAGAAAATGGTTTGCTGATTATTATTTAGATGATGGAAAATTCCAAAATGATGGAAAAATGGCATTTATAGATTTAAATAAATTCAAAATTATTAATGATACTCATGGGCACTTATTAGGAGACTTAGTACTAAAATATTTAGTTAAGTTTTTACAAAAAGAGTTAGCTTATGAAGGTGTTAATGTTATGAGATATGCTGGTGATGAATTCATGGTATTATTCTCTGCTTCTGCTGTACAAAGAATAAATGTAGAAGAAAAAATGAACGAAGCCCAAATAAAACTTGCAAAACAAAAATTAAAATCTACAAAAGTAAATGACTTACAATTTTCATTTTCTTATGGTCTAGTTGATTTTAAAACAAATGATACTTCAGATAATATTCTAGAAATAGCTGACGAGCTAATGTATGAGAATAAACAAAAAAATAGATAAACTATTATAATATTAAGTTTATCTATGCTACTATTCCAGTCTTCAAATAAGCGCGTCTGTGGCTCAACTGGATAGAGCACTGGGTTTCGGCCCCGGCGGTTGGGGGTTCGAATCCCTCCAGGCGTACCATAAAGCCAGATATAAAAACTTTTAGAGTTTTTGTGTCTGGCTTTTTTTATATCTAAAATTTATTTTCTCACTTAAAATTATAGTTGTTTTTAATTATTTTTTACTACTTTTCTAGTTCCTTTGTATTATACTTTAGAGGAAAATTTTATAAGCTAGGAGATATTTAAATGTTAAATAAAAGAGTACTATTTGTATTGTTATTTTGTATAAATCTTCTAGGAAGTGAAAAACTTTATTTAAAATATTTTGATGAAAATACGTATAGTTATTATGTCAAAGTAAATGGTATTACAAATCCTATAAAACTAGTGCAAATGACTGGAATTCCATATGTAATAGAATTAGAATCTCTAAGTAATAATATCAAACTTTTACATGGAAGTGCAGGCGCTCAAGGAACTAGCGTTCTAATAGATTATAACTATACTTATATTCTTGATATGAATAAAAAAAGTGTTGTTGGTTTTTTACAATATGACGATGATAATGGACACTATACAAAAGAAGATAAAACACCTAAATGGAAATTAATAAAGAATTCACTTGTTGCAAAATATTTTTCGGAAGAAAAGAATCAATATATGAATATTGAGTTTTATTTCTCAGATATTAATAACTTAGAAGATAGTTCAAAAGAATTTCAAAAAATATACAAACAACTAAAAAATGCTATAAAAAATAAAGATTTATCGGCATTTTATTATAGTGTTTCTGTAGATTTTAAAACAGTAAATGGTGAGAATAGTGATTATAATAAGAAGAAGTTAGCATTTTCTGTACAAAATTTTATGAAAAATTTTGTGTATAAAAATGAATCTAATTCTTATATTATTTCATGGGAATTACTTGCTGAATACTTTCAAAACAATATTTATATAAAAAGAGAAGATGATTCAATTTGTTTACCTCAAGGAATATATAATAATCAGAAAAAATTAGATTCTTTTTTATGTTTTAAGAAATACAAATATACATGGTTAATAAAAGATTTGATTTTAAGTGAAATAAAAAGATAGGTATTTTGTGTTTAAGTTTTTGAGTCTACTCTCAAGCTAGGTATAAAAACTTTTAGAGTTTTTATACCTAGCTTTTTAATGTCTAAAATTTATTTTCCAATAAACTCTTTTTCATCAACATTCTCAACAACTCTTTTTGCAATATCTTTTGTACTCATTGCAATATCTTTTGTTTGTCTAGCTACTGAGGCATTCTTTTGTGTTTGTTGATCTAATAATGAAACAGCATCATTAATCTGCTCTATTCCTGATAGTTGCTCTTGTGAGGTTTGAGTTACATTATCAATTAGATTAATAGTTTGGCTAATACTTTCATTTAGACTTGTATATCCAGCAGTCATTTTGCTAGCAATTTTTTTACCATCATTTGCTTTCATTGAGGCATTTTCAACAAGTGCTTTAATCTCATTAGCAGCTTCTGCCGCACGATTTGCTAGGTTTCTAACTTCTCCTGCTACAACTGCAAAACCTTTTCCAGCTTCTCCCGCAGTAGCAGCTTCAACTGCTGCATTAAGTGATAAAATATTTGTTTGGAATGCAATTTGATCAATAATAGAAATAGCATCGCTAATAGCACTTACTTGCTCATTTATTTCATCCATAGCAGTTGTTGTTTCATTTGCTAATGTTTGACCTTCATTTACTGATTTTGTTACTTTTTTTGCATGAGAAGACATCTTTACGACGTTTTGTGTATTGTGACTAATACTCTCTGTCATCTCTTCTAAGGCTGCTGCTGTCTGCTCTAGTGATGCTGCTGCTTCATTTGAAGAGATATTTAAAATATCTACATTCTCTAAAAGTACCTGTGCTGATTCATCGATTGTTAATCCATTCTTTTTATTCTCTATTAACATATTTGTAATCATACAACCAACATTTAATATATGGCTTTCAACTTGACCTTGTGCATTTTTGATATTATTTGTAAAGTCTAGATTTGCATATGAATTTAAAACATCAGTAATTTTATTTACACTTCCACCAATTGTTTTATTCATCACTTCAAGCATTGCATTAATCTCTGATTTTAGCTCTTCTAGGTTTTCATTTGTAAGATTATATTCAAGTCTTTGATATAAATATCCTTGTTTGATCTGTTCAACAATATGTTTTACTTCTTCCATAAATTTAATATCATCAATAATAATTTCTTTAGTTCTTGTAATATTATTGTTAACACTTTTTGCCATAGTTCCTATTTCGTCATTTTGTTCTAATTCAATTAAACTAGTGTCTTTAATCTCTTTATTTAAGAACCTAAAGAAGTTATCAACCCCTTGGGCTAGTTTTTGTACACTTAGTGAGATATTATTAGAAATTGAAATACCTAAAAATGATGATATTATTAAAATAAGTACTGATAATAAAATATAAATTATCATTTCATTTCTTGCATTTTCTGATAAATTATGTGATTCAATAATTAAATCTTGCGCCAATTTATCATCAACTTTTTTAAGTAAGTTTATCTTTTGAGTGATTGTTCTAAACCAATATGAAGAGTCAACACCAAATCCACCAATATTTCTAGCAGTTAAGGCAATTCCTCTCATTTCATTTACATTATCAATGTCTAAACCTTGCATAGTTTCTTTGTAGAATTGTTTAGTAGCTTTATTTGCCGATGCTAAAAATGATTTAATAAAAGTATTTTGTTCTGTTACTAAAGAAGTAAATTTACTTTTTGAGCTATCAGAGAATTTATCTGAGGCAAAAACATTTGCCATAACAGCTCTTTCAATTCCAGCTCTCTCTTTACTCATTAAAAAGTTGTAAAATGAAATTAAACTTGATGTAATCTCTGAGTCTTTTGGAAGTTTTGAAATTAATGAAATAGTATCTAAGAACTGTGAATTCATATTAGTAAAAGATTCAATAGCATCTTTTGCAGAAATCTTTAACCCATCAATTTCTTTTCTTGATGAAAATACTGCTTCTATATTTCTCATTGATTTTTTTACATTTTTTTGAATAAATTCTGGATATTCATTTATATTAATACTATTTACAACTCTTTTAAAGTTTGAATACTTTTCATTTGTAACTTCTCTTTGTTCTATAATCTTTGATTTAAACTTAACACCTTTGCTCCCTAGGTAACCAGCTGTTGCACCTCTTTCTTTTTGAGTTTCATGTAATAAGTCTGAATAACTTTGTGCTAAAGTAATAGTATTTTTTAGTTTTTCATCATTTACCTGAATGTTTGAGCTGATAAAATTTTCTACTTTTTTTAGTTTATTTATTTTTGAAGTAATTTGTTCAAACCAAAAAGAAGAATCAACGCCAAAACCACCAATACTAGTAGTATTTAAAGCAATTTTTCTCATTCTGTTTACTTCATTTATTGCATCACCTTGTACAGTTTTTTTATAAAATGACAAAGTGTCTTCATTTGTAAGTTTTTCAAATGAATATAAAAAAGCATCTTGTTCCGCAACAAGTTTGTTAAACTTTAGTCTCATTCCTTCCAAGAATTTATTTGATGAGAATGTTACTGCTCCAATTGCTCTTTCGATTCCTGCTCGCTCTTTTGCTAATAAAAAATTTGTATATGAATTTAATTGTTGAGCCATATCTGTATTTGTAGAAAAAGATGATGATTTTCTTACAATTTCTAAGAAATTACTATTCATATTCGTATAATAAGCAATTGCAGTTTTACCTGTAATATTCATTGAAGATATATCACTTCTCATTGATTGTAATTTTGATAGTTTATCAAAGGCACTTTTTACTAAATCTTGATATTTTTTATCATAATCTTTAATATTTATTTCATTCATAAACGAATGTAGTTGTTCTTTTTTCTTATTACTTAAGATTCTTTGTTTAGGAAGTTCTACTTTAAATTTTTCACCTTTACTACCAAGAAAACCAGCTGTCATACCTCTTTCTTTTTGTAGTTCGTGAACTAGGGTTGTTATTTTGTTGGATAGAATAACTGAATGATTTAACATATTATATTGTATATATTCATGATAACGATCTAAACTTATTTTAACTGAGAGTATTATAATACCAAGAATAGGTAAGAGTAAGAGCAACTGGAGCTTATGTTTTATTTTTAAATTATTCATTTAATGCCTTATAAAGAAATAGAGGCATAAATTTAACATAATAGATGATGTTAATTCTTGCTATATATCAAGAATTAACATTTAATAATTAAATTTTCGATTAAATAATCTAATTTAACTTAACTCCTAACTATAACTTGATTTCGTCCTGCAGCTTTTGCTTCATAAAGCGCTTCATCTGATCTATTCATTATACTTTTTAGTGAGTCTTTATCTTTTATTTGAGTTACTCCAAAACTACAAGTAATTTTCCCCGCAATAACATGACAAATCTCTTCAATAAGCACTCTTAGCTTTTCGCATATAACTTCGGCTTCTTCAATTTTAGTATTTGACATAAGAAGAATAAACTCTTCTCCACCCCATCTAGCAAAAGTATCTGTTTCTCTTGTATTATCATTTACTTGGTTTGCCATAAGACTTAGTACTTCATCCCCAATTAAATGCCCATAAGTATCATTGAATTTTTTGAAGTGGTCAATATCAAGTACAGCTAAACAAAATGGTGTTTTATATCTAGTGAATAGTTTGTGTTCATAATCAAAAACTTCTTCAAACTTATTTCTATTACTTATTCCAGTTAGATTATCAACATAGGCTTTATGTGATACTTCATGTGATTTTTCTTGCATAAGTGAAATATTTGATAAGCTAATAATATAAAATAGTTCATTATTGTGTTCTACTGTATCTAAGTTAATATGAAAAACTTTTGGATTGAAATCTTTTCCTAATAATAAAACTACTTTATTTACAGCTCTTGCTTTGCTAAATTGTTCAATAAATTCTTCTTTAGTTTTTCCATGTAGATAATCTTTATGGGGCATAAAAATATCCAAAATGTTTTCATATCTAGAGTAAATATCGTCTTTATTTGATAAATCAAAAAAATCTAAAAATGAATTAGAAGCATAAGATACACTTTTGAAATTTGTCAAAAATATTAATCCAGATTGATTTTCTAGAATATTTTCTAAAGTTTCTCTTTTTTGTAAATTATTATTTCTTAGATCTTGTTTTTTTGCTAAATAAAGAAGTTTTGATAATAGTTTATCCTCTTCTTCACTTTTTAGATGGTAACCATCTACATCATATTCAAAAGCTTTTAACATTATATCTTTGTCATGATTATCTGTATTAATCACAATAATCTGATAAGGATTTTCTTCTTTTATTTTCCTAATAAGATCAAAGATATCAAAGTCTGTATGTTGTATATCAGCCACAATTATATCGGGGTTATATTGATTATATGTAGTTATTATATCAGTAGAGTCAGTTGCTTTATATACATGCTTAGAATGTTTCTCTAATAAACTTGCATATTTATCTTGAGTTTTTTTATCTTGATCAATATGTAATATTGTCGATTTTTTTAGTACATGGGAGTTCATTGTGCTTCTCGTATAGTTTCTATATTAATCTTACTCTAATTAAACTATACTTCACCATAAAGGTTATGAAAAATTGTTATTAAATGATAAAAAGTAGTGTCTTTTGGTGACAACTAAAAGCAAAGCTTTTAGTTATCGTGGAAGTTGCCAATAATTTCTTTTGCTTTTTGTAAAGCTTTATCAGATGAATCTTTGTCATAAGTTAATGCAACAGCCATTCTTCTTCCTTCATGTGATTGAGGTTTACCAAATACTCTAATAATTGAATCTTTAGTAAATGAAGAATCAAAAATATCAATACTTGGATTAAATGTATCACCCTTTGCTTTATATGCAGCACTAGCACCTGCACCATAATCAATATATTCTAATGGTAATCCAAGAACAGCTCTTACATGTAATGCAAATTCACTTTGAGATTGAGTAATCATAGTAACCATTCCCGTATCATGTGGTCTAGGACTTACTTCTGAGAAATAAACATCGTCACCTTTAACGAATAATTCAACACCAAATAATCCTCTTCCACCTAAACCATCAGTGATTTTTTTAGCAATCTCTTCTGATTTAGCTTTTGCAATCTCACTCATATTCATTGGTTGCCAAGAGAAGATATAATCTCCATCTTGTTGGATATGACCTATTGGCTCACAAAATACAGTTTCTTTTTCATTTCTAACAGTTAATAAAGTAATTTCGTAATCAAAAGTAATAAACTCTTCTACGATTAATTCACTAGCATCACCTCTAGCTTCTTTTGCTAATTCCCATGATGCAGGAATATCTTCAGGTGATCTAGCAATACTTTGTCCATGACCTGATGAGCTCATTACAGGTTTGATTACACAAGGGAAACCAATATTTTTGGCTGCTTTTTCAAGACCATCTAAAGTAGTTACAAATTCATATCCACTTGTTGGAATACCTAATTGAACTGCTGCAAATTCTCTAATATTTTTTCTGTTCATAGTTTTATTAACAGCATCAGCATTAGGAATTACATGAAAACCTTCGTGTTGTGCTTCAAATAATGCTTCAATACTTAAAGCTTCAACTTCTGGTAAAATATAAGTAGGTTTTTCTCTTCTAATTACATCTAAAACTTCATCTTTGTTTTTCATATTGATGACATAAGATTTATTTGCAACTAACATAGCAGGAGCATCATTATAAGAATCAACAGCAATAGTTTCAATTCCTAATCTTTGTGCTTCAATTACAACTTCTTTACCTAACTCGCCGCTTCCTAATAGCATAATCTTGATAGAATCAGATTTTAGAGGTGCTGGAAATTTCATTTTTTGTATCCTTTATTTTGTGTTTAATTTATTGTAAAACTTTTTATCAAATTCAAGAAGTTTATTTTTCTCAATTACATTTTTTAAAATACCAAGGTAATCATGCCCAATTCCAGAGTAATTAAGCATAGTTTGTGAAAGTTCTAAACCCCCAGGTTTAATCCCTTTTTCTCTTAACGCATATCTTTTATTTTGAAACTCTTTATATGCTCTATTTCTATTTAGATTTAACATATAAGCACTAATAGAGTCTTGTATTGTTTTGAAGATTCTAATAAAGTGGGTTGCTCCCTCATCTCTATTTTCAGGCATCATTCCAATACTTGGATTATAAGTCCAGTGTCCAAAAACATTGTTAGCTTCTTTGATAAATCGACTTCTTCCCCAACCACTCTCAACAGCAGCTTGTGCAATTGCCATAGCTGGCGGAACAATATCAACTTTTCTTAGATAACTTTCAAGTGAATACAAATTTTTAACTCTATATTTTTTTCTAATTTTAAGAAGTCTATTAAATGAAGGTGCCTGGAAATCTATATGTAAAATATTTCCAGATAAAATTGATTTTACAAACTCTCTATCTTCTAATATTTTAATATTTTCTTGTTCATTTAGTTTATATATATAGTCGAAAAAATATGCTTTTGATTTTTTTGTATTTTGTATTTTATAATACTCTTGCGGAAGACCTTTAGCAAAACTCGAAATAGAGCTTGCTAAAAATACTAATGTAGATATAAATAATAGTTTAGTTTTATTCATATTAAATAGTTGCTGTAAATACTTTTTTAACGGCACCTTTAAAATAAAGCTTACCACCTATTTTAGAAACAGTTAATTCTTCATTACTTTTTGGATAAAGTAATGAGCTATTTTCTACTAAACCTAATTCATTAGCTCTTAAGAAACATGCTACCATTCCAGTACCACAAGCCAAAGTTTCACCTTCAACTCCTCTTTCATAAGTTCTAACTTTGATTCCATTCTCTTCAACTTTTGCGAAGTTTACATTTGCGTTATGTTCATATCTCATTTTTGCACATAAGTCGTGATCATATGAGTTTAAATCATCTACTAATGTAACTAAGTGAGGAACACCTGTATCTATTAAATACCAAGTTAATCCCTCTTGTTCAAAAGTCTCTTTGATTAGTACAGGTTCAGTCATTTGTGTTTCAACAATATTACCATCTACTACAGATTCAATTAACCCAGCTTCTGTTAAGAATTTCATTGAAGTAGATGCTAATCCATTATTATAAGCATAATGTGCTACTGCTCTAGTTGCATTTCCACACATTGCTGCATGGCTACCATCTGAGTTATAAAAAAGCCATTTAAAATCAGCTTCAGAGCTTGGAACTAAGGCTACAAAACCATCAGCACCAATTCCTTCTGTTCTATTACAAAGTTTTACAGCATCACTTGAAAAATCTTCTTCTTTAAAAGTATGAAAAATTACAAAGTCATTTCCACTTGCAGAATATTTTGTATATGTCATGTTATTTCCTCTAAAATTCTTTCAACTTCTCTTTGTAAATTTTTTAAATTCAAAGAATTATCTATTACTAAAGTTGCTAGGTTCTTTTTTTCTTCAATATCCATTTGGTTAGATATTTTTAATAAAGCTTCTGCTTCATCTATTTTATCCCTAGACATTAATCTTTGTACTTGTATATCTTTTGGTGTATAGATTACTAAAGATTTAGAAATAGGGTAGTGCATTTTTTCAAAAAACAAAGGTATATCAATAAAGTAAGGTTTGTTTTCTGCTTCATACAGTTTTGATTCTTCTATAATCTCGTCTTTAATTAAAGGATGAAGTAAGGCTTCTAATTTTAGCTTGTTTTCTTCATTTGAGAATATAATTGGTCCCAGTTTTTTTCTTAGTACCTTTCCGTTTTCAACATACTCTTCTCCAAACATAATCGCTATTTGATGAGAATTTTCATCTAATAGTTTATGTGCGATTTCATCCGCATCAATTGTAAGAAAACCGTGAAGTTTAAATAGGTTACAAACTGTACTTTTACCTGTAGAAATTCCGCCTGTTAAGGCTATTGCATTTTTAAATAAATCACTATTCATAGATCGATTCTACAATAATAATGATTTATTTAAATTTAATGAGAGATTTTTTTATCTTTTAGCGATACCAGTTAATGTTTTGTACTCACTTGCTGGGTAAACAAATGATGCATTATGGATCTCAGATGTATAGTAATTTAAATCATCTAAGAAGTCAGATCTTTGTAATACTAAGTCTGCTGTTGGATGGTATTTTTTTGATGCTAAAATTGAAGTTGAATGACCAAATTTGAATGGCATTGCAATCCAGAATTTCTCACCAGCTAATTTTAAATCAGCTTTTAATTTTTCTTCATCTTTAGAGAAAGAAGCAGATGGGAATGAAATTAAACCGTCATCTTTTAATACTCTATCAATATTTGCTAATAGTAATTCATCAAGTTTAACATCTGTTAAAATTATAACGTCAATATTTTTTTCATTTTTAGATGTTAATAGTGATGCATCTCCAAACTCTACGTTTGAATCTTTATTATGCTTAGCAGCCTGTGCTTTTAAATCTTCATCAGCACTTCCAATAATTAATACATTAGAAGCTTCTTTATGTGTACATAATGGTAAGTGAACCATCATTTCGTTGAATGCATTATTGTTTTTCATAATATATAATCCTTAATATTTATAAACATTTGGATATAATACCCAAAAATTTCTAAATTAATATAAGATATTCTAAAACTCATAAGAAAAAAGGTGAATAATGGCAACAGTTAGTTACAAAGATGCTGGTGTAGATATTGATGCAGGTAATCAGTTTGTAGAAAACATCAAACCACATGTTAAATCAACAATGATTCCAGGTGTATTAGGTGGTATTGGTTCATTTGCAGGTGCATTTGAATTACCAGAAGGTTACAAAAAACCAGTAATTTTATCAGGAACTGATGGAGTTGGTACAAAATTAAAATTAGCTATCGATGCTAAACAATTTGATACAGTTGGAATTGACTTAGTTGCAATGTGTACAAATGACTTATTATGTAACTTTGGAGAGCCATTATTCTTCTTAGATTATTATGCAACTGCAAAATTAGAAGTTGAAGAAGCTACTGATGTTGTTAAAGGTATTGCTGAGGGTTGTATCAGATCTGAGTGTGCTCTTGTTGGTGGTGAAACTGCTGAGATGCCAGGAATGTATAAAGAAGGTGACTTCGATTTAGCTGGTTTCTGTGTTGGAATTGCTGAAAAAGAAGAATTAAATAGAATCGAGCGAATCGCTGCTGGAGATACTTTAATTGCATTACCTTCTTCAGGTGTTCACTCAAATGGTTTCTCATTAGTTAGAAAATTATTATTAGAAAAATTAGGTATGACTTTAGAAGATGACTTCCAAGGTAAACCATTAAAAGATGTATTATTAGAACCAACTAGAATTTATGTAAAAGAATTCAAAGCTAATAAAGAAAACATCAATGCTTTAGCACACATCACTGGTGGTGGAATTACTGAAAACTTACCAAGAGTTTTACCAGATAATTTAAAAGCAGTTGTAAAAAGAGATTCTATTCAAGTATTACCAATCTTCGAATTCATGGCAAAACATGTAGAATTAGAAGAAATGTACAGAACATTCAATATGGGTGTTGGTATGGTACTTGTAGTTAATCCAGCAAATGTAGACGCAGTATTAGCTAATACTGATGGTTATGTTATTGGTGAAATTGCAGAGGGTGAAAAAGGTGTAGAGTTTATCTAATAAACTTTTATCTTTTCACTTCTAAAAAAGGGATGAGTTCATTTTGAACTTGTCCCTTTTTTTATGGCTGATTTTATACTCACAAAAATATTATTTTTTCTAAATGACACAAAAATATCATCTAAATCTCATTTATATAATGTAAATTATAGAAAATAGGGGAGATAGTTTTATGTTAAAAAATATCAATATAAAAATTAAAGTATTAGCTACGATACTTGTTAGTTTGTTTTTATTAGCACTAGCTGTTGGATTTATATCTGTAAATAAATCAAAAGATGCACTAATGGAAAAAAGCTACGATTCATTAACTTCATCAAGAGATATGAAATCTGAACAAATCAAAAATTTCTTTGCACAAAAAATTGCTAGTATAAATACATTAGTAAAAACAAAAGATGTAAATGAATTAGCTTACGATATGGATAGTATCGAAGGGCAAATGAATATTAACGCAGAGGGAAAATTCCCAGTAGAAGAGCAGTTAGTAAAAGACATTACAGCCCCACATGAAGTATTCTTTGGAACATATATGAAAGAGAATGCTTATGAAAATATATATTTAATCAATATGGAAACAGGGCAGGTTGTATATGCTGCAAATAAAAAATCTGATTATGGTGAAAACCTAAAAACAGGGGAATTAAAAAATAGTGGTTTAGGTGAAGTTTGGGCTAAAACTATGAAAACTCAAAAAGTTAGTTTTGCGGATATGAGACCTTATTCTCCAAGTAACAATGAACCAGCTATGTTTATTGGAGCTCCTGTATTAGAAGATGGGGATTTAACTGCTATTTTAGTTTTCCAACTAAGTGTAAAACAAATAAATAAAGTAATGCAGTTTAGAAAAGGTTATGGAAACACACAAGAAGATTATTTAGTTGGAAGTGATTATTTAATGAGAAGTGATAGTTTTCTTTCTCCTTCAACACATAGTCTAAAAGCTTCATTTTCAAAACCAAAAACTGGTAGTGTAAAAACACAAGCTTCAAAAGAAGCCTTTGCTAAAAAATCAGAAACAAAACTAACAATAGATTATAAAGGGGATAAAGTATTATCAGCCTATAGTCTAATAAAAATTGGTGATGATTTAAAATGGGCTATTATCTCTGAGATTGATGAATCAGAAGTAATAGAGATTCCAAATAGTATTAGAAATCAGATTTTTATAGTTTCATTAATATTCTTAGTATCAATAATGTTTGTAGTTTATATTGTAATTAATAAAGAAGTAATCAAACCCCTAGATAGATTCCAAAATGGATTAATTGAGTTCTTTAAATACCTAAGTAAAGAATCAAGCGAAGTTAAACTACTAGAGAAAACATCAAATGATGAAATAGGTTTAATGTCTGATATTGTAAATGAGAATATTACAAAAACAAAAGCTCTAATGGAAGAAGATACAGAACTAATTAACGATGTTAAAAGAGTTGTAAATCTTCTAAAAGAGGGAAAAATCAAACAAGAAGTTGTTAAAAGTACAAGTAATGAAGGTTTAGAAGAGTTAAAAAGAATCTTTAATGAGATGTTAGAAGTTATGGCAAAAGATGTGGCAGTTGATTTAAATAAAATTGATGATGCTCTAAATAGTTTCCAACACCTAGACTTTACACATAGAATTGATAATGCTACTGGAAAAACATCTCTAGGATTAAATTCACTTGCTGAGATTATTAATGAGATGTTAGTTGAGAATAAATCAAATGGTTTATCACTAGCAAGAAGTAGCGAAGTACTATTAGAAAATGTGAATAACTTAAATAAGAATTCAAATGAATCAGCAGCAGCATTAGAAGAAACAGCAGCGGCTTTAGAAGAAATTACAAGTAATATTTCAACTAATACACAAAATGTAGTTCAAATGTCACAGTATGCTAAACAGTTAAATAATTCAGCAAATGAAGGGGAAGTATTAGCAGGACAAACTACAAGTGCTATGAATGCTATTGATGAGCAAGTAAGTGCTATTAATGATGCAATTTCTGTAATTGATCAGATTGCCTTCCAAACTAATATTCTTTCTCTAAATGCAGCCGTTGAAGCAGCAACAGCAGGTGAAGCTGGTAAAGGTTTTGCCGTAGTTGCACAAGAGGTAAGGAACTTAGCAAGTAGATCAGCAGAAGCAGCAAATGAAATTAAAACTTTAGTTGAAAATGCTACAACTAAAGCTAATGATGGAAAAGTTATAGCTTCTAAAATGATTGATGGGTATGGAGTTCTAAATGAAAATATATCAAAAACAATTGAACTTATCTCAGATGTAGAATCAGCTAGTCATGAACAAAAAGCAGGAATTGAACAAATCAATGATGCTATTGGTTCCCTAGATCATAAAACACAAGAGAATGCCTCAATTTCTAATAAAACAAAAGATGTAGCAAATGAAACAGACTCTATTGCAAAAGTGATTCTAAAAAGCGCAGATGAAAAAGAGTTTATAGAATAAAAAAAGAAGAAGTTAAAACTTCTTCTTCTCTCCCACTAATTTCCCTCGATATTTTGCTAGACTTTCAAAAAAGGAATTTATTGAAAACAGCACAAAATCACATAACACTTATTTTACTATTAGCTGTTTTATCTTCAGTTACACCACTTGCCGTGGATGCATACTTGCCATCAATGCCAGATATTGCCCAAGACTTGGGTGTAAAAATAAATAAAATAGAATTAACAATTAGTATTTTCTTAATATTTTTTGCTCTTGGACAATTAAGTGGAGGAATATTATCAGATAGAATAGGACGAAAGAAAATAGCACTTTTTGGTTTATTTGGTTTTTGTATCTCTAGTTTTGCTCTATTTTTCTCAAACTCATTAGATACTTTGTATTTCTTTCGAGCTACACAAGCCTTTTTTGGAGCAATGGCTACAGTTAATTCAGCTGCAATTGTAAGGGATTTATTCCATGGAAAAGAGGCTGCTAAGATATTCTCAGCAATTGCTTCGATTATGATGATAGCACCTATGATTGCTCCTGCATTAGGCTCATTAGTGATTACATTTTTTACTTGGAATTATATATTTTTATTTTTAGGGATATATTCACTTATTGTAATGATTATAATTTATTTTAAATTACCACTTACGGGAATTAAAAGTAAAACAAAAATTAAAGAAGCATATAAAAAAGTATTAACTCATAAACAAGCTATGGGATATATACTTTCAGTTGCTTTTGGTTTTTCTGGAATGTTTATATTTATTGAAAAAAGTTCTTTTATTTATATGGAATACTTCTTAATCTCAAAAGAGTATTTCCCACTGTTTTTTGGTGCAAATGTTTTAATGATGATTATTCTTACAAAAGTTAGTATGAAACTTATTCAAACTATTGAGACTAAAAAGGTTTTAAAGTTTGGAATTATTCTACAGCTAATATCTGGACTTGCTTTGGTTGGCTTCTCTTTTGATGCTTCTATTTATACTATTTTTGCATCTATGGTTTTATATGTAGGTTCACTTGGATTTATTTTTGGAAATGCAATGGCTTTAGCCTTGGATTATTTCAAAGAAGATTCAGGGGTTGCTAACTCTGTTATTGGAGTTAGTGAATTTACAATTGCTGGAATTATTGGATTTTTAGCTTCTCTTGTTCATAGTGAGACTTTGACACCAGTATTTTTAATGATGGTAGCAACATCTCTTTTAGCTCTTATTTCATTAAGACTTAGTAAATAAAAGTAGACTCTTAAGAGTTACTTTTATTTATATAATGCTTTAAAATATCTACAGTTTTAGAAGCATATCCCCATTCATTGTCATACCATACAAGAAGTTTAATCATATTGCCATTTTTTACATCTGTATATCTATGATCAATTATAGTTGTTTTATTCTCTTGTTTAAAATCACTTGATACTAAAGGGTCGTAGTTATTTAAAACCACGGGGAACTTTTGAGTTTTTTCACACTCTTCAAAAAGATTGATTATCTCTTCTTTAGAAGATTTTTCTTTTGTAAATAAAGTCACATTAATAGCTCCTACTGTATCTGTTGGAACTCTTAGAGAATTAGATGAAATCAAATCATGGTTAAATTTATCTAATACGTATGAACAAGCATCAATAGTTGTTGTTTTACTTGGAATAATATTTTGAGTTGAAGACCTACCAAACTCAAAGTTATAGTCTACATTTCTAGTAGCACTTCCTATAAAACTTCCATCAAGTACTCTTTGGTGATTAAGTAAAGGATGAATAGTTACTATATCTCCACATATAATCTCTTTTGTTTCATCTATTAGTTTAAGCGCTGGTAATAGTGCTGTTGCATTACATGAGCTTGTTGATATAACTTTATGAGTATTGATATCTAGGTTATCTTCATTTGCTCCAAGGACTATATTTATATCAGCATTAGCATTTGGGTGAGTTAAGAAAACAGCTTTTACAGGTAATTTTTTCATAGCTTTTAAATCATCTTTTACTCCACTAGCATCAATAATAATATCTATATTTTCAAGATTAATATCATGTAGTGTTTTATGGTTTGATATTTTGATTTTAGCTTTTGAGTTTTGTATAAAGTTATCATCAATTACTTTGAATTTATCAGACATATTTCCATATGTAGAATCATAGTTGATTGAGTAGACAATATTGTCAATATATGGATTGATTTCATTAATGGCAAGTATTTCAAAATCATCATTTTGCAATAACTGTTTTAAAATAGCTTTACCAATACGTCCAACACCATTTAATAGGATTTTTGTTTTCATATTTTGCAAGGCCTATGGGAATTTTGTGGCTAATTCTACCATAGTTTAAATAAGTGTTAATAATTAGGCTTTTTTCATCTCAATAAATAAAAAATGTGAATCATTTATAGCTTGAATATTTAGATTTTCTTCATCCACAATTTCCATTGCATCCCCGTCATTTAAGTCTATGCCATTTATTGCTGAGGTTCCAGATATTTGTACAAAGTACACTTGTCTATCCTTTTGTATCTTATAATCTAAACTTTTATTTTCCTCTAATAAACTAACATAAAAGTTCACATCCTGATGGATTTTAATTTGAGCATTTCCTTCTTGTGAAGAGACAATGTTTAGAAGTTTATTCTCTTTTTGCTCTCTTGTGTATCTGTGTGAACCATAAAGTCTCTCAAGTCCTCTCTTAGGAGGAACAATCCAAATTTGTAATAGTTTTAAATCTTCAGTTGAGCTTGCATTATATTCACTATGATAGATTCCATCACCTGCGCTTAAGTACTGAACTTCTCCACTTTTTAAAATCTCTTCATTTCCCATAGAGTCTTTGTGTTTTATCTCACCTTGAGTAATATATGAAATGATTTCCATATTCTCATGTGGGTGTGTGCCAAAGCCACCATTTGCGTGAATAATATCATCATTTAGAACTCTTAAAACTCCAAAATTAATATTAGCTGGGTTTCTATATTCTGCAAAAGAGAAATGAAAACGACTCTCTAACCAGCCAAGATTTGATGTTCCCATATTTTCTTTATTTAGTTTTTTTAACATTGTTTATTTCCTCCTTCAATTATGCCCTTGGCATATAATTTTTGGTTCCAAACCTAATAAAGTGAAACTATTCACTTCATTTATACGGTTTTCATATCAAAAGCAAAACATTCCATAGATAAATTTGTATATGTTATTTCATGGTTGAATGATTTTGCTTTTTTATTTATAGCACTTCCATAGATAATATATAGAGGTAAAAAGTGCTCAGGACTAGGGTGATTTTGATAAAAAGTATTTAAGTTTTTTATTTCAAGTAACTTTTGTTTATTTCCACTTTTCATAGCTTCTACTACAAAGTCATTAAAATCCTTGGCATACTTTTTCACCTCTCCTAAAACACTCATATCTGATAAATTATGTGTTAATCCTCCACTACCTATAATTAATGCGTCTTTTTTAAAAACCTGTAGTTTTTCACCTAAATTAATCAATTGTTCAATTGAATAATTTAGAGGAATTGATAGTTGTATTACAGGAATATGAAGTTCTTCATACATCATTGCTAATGTACTCCAAACTCCATGATCATATGTATTTCTAGTTGTATCAACTTCTATGTTAATATCTTGTTTTTCTAACTCTTTTATTATCTCTAAGGAGATGTTCTTCTGGCTATTTATTTCATAATTGTAATTATATAATTCATCTTCAAAGCCATAAAAATCATACATTAAACCTTTTGTTTCATAATTTATAATTTTTAAATCTTTTGTAGTCCAATGGGCTGAAACTACAATAATATATTTTGGTTTTTCTAATGTATTTGCAAATGTTTTTATATTTTTTTTTGTAAATGAATTCCCTAAAATCATATTAGGTGCTCCATGTGAAATAAATAGACTTGGGTTCATCTTTTATCCTTATTTTGCCACTTGTACAAATTGTTCTAAAATTCTTTTAGAACTTTCAACTCTTAAAGGGCTTTGATATGTTGTGATAATTTCTCTTGGCATTACAAGTGAACCTAATTTTGAAAACTGACTTCTCATTGCATTACTTACATCACTTCCCCCACCACCTGAGTGTGTTGCTAACTGGATTGGTTTTAATGTAAATACTTCTCTAAAATCATCTCCAACTCTTGAAATCCAAGCTACTGTATTTACAAGTACTGGAGGTAGTGAGAAGTTGTATTCAGGAGACACAAATACATATGCTGAAGCATTTTTCATATCTTCTATTAAAGTTCCTATTTTCTTTGGAATGCCATCATGTTCTTCTTTAAAAGAGTCATACATAGGAAGGTCTAAATCAACTAAATTAATTATTTGACTCTCTTTTCCTAACTCTTTTAATTGACCTTGAAGAGTGTTTGCTAACTTCATATTTTCATTTAAACTTGCTACAAATATTAAATACATTTTGAACTCCTTTTATTTCTGAACTTAGCTAATTATTTAGCTAAGATTCCTTCTACTGCGATGTTTAATTTTACTTTTTCACCAACAACTACGCCACCAGCTTCTAAGGCTTTATTCCAGTTAAGACCATAATCTTTTCTATTAATTTTACCATTTAATTCTAGTCCAACTCTTTTATTTCCCCATGGATCTGTAACTGTTCCATTGTTTTCAAAATCTAATTCAATATTTTTTGAAATACCTTTTATTGTAAGTACTCCATAAGCTTTATCATCATCAATTTTATCAAGTTTGAATGTTAAAGTTGGATATTTTGAAGCATCAAAAAAATCAGCAGATTTTAAATGACCGTCTCTTTTTTCATTATCAGTATCAATTGAATTAACTTCTACTTTTCCTTCTAAGGCTTTTAACGTATTTGTCTTTTCATCGTAGTTGATTTTTCCAGTAAAAGTATTGAACTTCCCTGCAACATTTGAAATCATTAAATGTTTTACTTTAAATCCTACATTTGAATGGCTTGCATCCACATTGTATGTTCCTGCGTATAAAGCACCTGCACTTAAAATTGAAGCTAATCCTAATTTTACTAATTTTGTCATTTCTTATCCTTTTTATATGTAGTACTAGTTAGTACTATTTGTTTAAAATTTTTTTAATTGGCCTTATAAACCTTATTTAGAAGGGCATATAAAGTATCTAATTCTTCGTCACTTAAAACTTCAAGTGAGTTATGTAAATTTTTTGCATGATTTGGGAATACTTTTTCAATTACCTCTTCACCCTTACTTGTAAGAGTAAGTATAGAAGCTCTTTTATCTTCTGGGTCTGCAATAGTTGTAATCCATCCATCTCTTTTTAGATTTTTTACTACTACTGTTATATTTCCAGGAGTACTCATTGTAAGTTTTGTAATTGAACCAATATTTAAATCACCTCTGTGATAAAGCACTTCAAGTACTTTAAACTGATTAAATGTTAAGTCAAAGTCGTTTAAATAGTTAACCATGTTGTTATGAAATTTTAATCTAATTCTTTCTAATCTAACGATTGTTTTCATAGATTTATCTGTTCTTTTTCCATAAGTTTTAAGTGATTTTGTATTCATGTCTCTAACTCCTTGTTGAAATTATACTACTAATTAGTAATAAATGTCAATAGCTTTAATGTAAAATACTACTAGTTAGTACTAAAAAACCTAAAAAAAGGCCAAAGAATGGCCCTTAGCTAAATTTAGAAATTTATGATCTTTTTGCAGTTGACATAAAAACAGCTGCCAAAATAAGAAACATACCTGTAATTCTATTTTGAATTTTCATTGCTTTTACATCTTTTATTAGGAACTTAAGTTTAGATGCCATTGATGAATATCCTGTCATTACAAAAATATCAACAACACATAAAGTAAGACCAATTATTGCAAATTGAAGCCATAAAGATTCGCTTGGATTTAAAAACTGAGGAATAAAAGCCACAAGAAAAACGGTTGCTTTAGGATTAGTTAGATTAATAAATGTAGCTGTTAAAAAAGCTTTTTTTGCATCATAAGATTTTATTTGTTCACTCTGTTCAACTAACTCAACTTTTTCAAATATTTTGCTAAGACCTAGGTATACTAAATATGCTACTCCTACCCATTTTACTATATTAAAAACAAGTACAGATTTTGCAATTATTGCTCCAAGACCAATAACTACAATAAAAGTTTGAGCAAGCAGTCCAGCTTGTAATCCAAAAATTGCAGAATATGATTTTTTAAGTCCATATTTAATGCCATAATTCATTGATACTACTGCACCTGCACCCGGCGAAACCGAGATTGCAATTGAGGCTAGTAAAAGTGTTAGCCATACTTCAAAATCCATTATTAAATCCTTCTACATAAGTGTTAATAGCTTATATAAAAACAAGTAAAATATAACTTAACCTCTTCGTAATAAACAATTAGCTAAAATATCACGATTTGCTATAAAGAAAGAAAAACAAGGAAATAAAATGCTATTAACTCCGGGACCAACACCAGTACCAGAATTTGTTAGAAAGGCTATGGCTGATATTACTATTCACCATAGAACTCCTGAGTTTGAAGCTATATTTAAAGAAACTAGAGAATTATTATTAGAACTGTTTGATATGCCAGAAGCAGTTATGTTAGCTTCAAGTGGAACAGGTGCTATGGAAGCTTGTGTTACAAACTTAACACACAAGAAAGCACTTACTGTTAATTCAGGAAAGTTTGGTGAGAGATTTGGAAAAATCTGTGCCGCTTTTGATATTGACTACACTGAAATCAAAAACGAATGGAATACTCCAGTTGATGTAAACGCTGTTATTGAAACAATCAAAAATGATAGCGATATTGATGCTGTATTTATTCAAATTTGTGAAAGTGCTGGAGGGTTAAGACATCCAGTAGAAGAAATTGCAAAAGCAGTTAAAGAAATTAATAAAGACATTATGATTGTAGCTGATGGAATCACTGCAATTGGTGTTGAAAAAGTTGATACTACTAATCTTGATGCAGTAATCACTGGAAGTCAAAAAGCACTAATGCTTCCTCCTGGTTTATCAATGATTGGATTATCTAACGCAGCTGTTGAAAAAATCAATGCTCAACCAAAAGGTTATTACTTAAACCTGAGCGCTGAAATTAAAAAGCAGGGACAAAACACAACTGCTTATACAGCTGCAACAACTTTAATTATTGGATTAGGAGCAATTCTTTCTAAAATTAAAGAAGGTGGATTTGAAAATTTATATGCAAAAACTGCATTAAGAGCAAAATCTACTAGAGAAGCATTAATTGCAATTGGATGTGAGGTTTACCCACAAACGCCAGCAAATGCAATGACAACAATCTTTACTGAAAATGCACCAGCAATCAGAAAGATTTTAAAAACAAAATACAATGTTAATATCGCAGGTGGACAAGACCATATTAAAACTTCAATTTTCAGAATTAATCACATGGGATTAGTTGAAGATTTCGAAGCAGCATGGGCTGTTAATGCAGTTGAGTTAGCAATGGACGAGTTAGGGTTAAGAGCCTTTGACGGAACAGCAAATAAAGTATTTGCTCAATCTATGTTTAAAGGAAACTAATTACTATGGTTTTTGAACACGAAATTCCAAAAGGAAGTAGATTATACTTCGGGAAAGCAGCAAAAGCAAAAAGAGCTTTAGAAAATAAGATTTGTACTATTTTAGATAATAGTGGATTTGAAGAAATTGTTACTCCAAACTTTTCTTATTCTCAACATCAGTCAATTGCTAATGAAAAGAAATTAATTAAATTTTCTGATGAACAAAATGAACAAGTTTCATTAAGAGCTGATTCTACTTTAGATGTAGTAAGAATCATCTCAAAAAGATTAGGTAGAACAACTGACCATAAAAAATGGTTTTATGTTCAACCAATCTTTACTTATCCATCAAACGAAGAGTACCAAATTGGGTGTGAGTGGATAAAACATGATAATATTTCTGATATTATGAATTTAACAGCAGATATTCTAAAAGCTTTAGAAATCGAACCTGTTTTTCAAATATCAAATATTAACATTCCAAAACTAGTTGCAAGTGAATTAAACATTAGCATTGATTTATTTAAAAACGGTGAAATAGCAGCACTATTTAAATTAAATTGCGATTGGTTAAACGAATTAATAAAAGTTAAAAATATTTCTGATTTAGAAGCGGTTATAAAAATTGTACCAGCTACAATTAAAACAGAATTAGAGATTTTATTAAATAAAGCAAATGAAGTTGATTATTCAAATAAAGTAATTGCTCCATTATATTATGGGTCATTAAAATATTATAATGGTGTTTATTACAGAGTAATTAGTGATAATTTAACAATATGCAAAGGTGGTATGTACTCAAGTGAGGGTATGTGTTCATTAGGTTTTGCACTTTATACAGATAGTTTATTAAAAATTTTAGAGGATTAATATGAGTAAAGCAGATTTAATTGTAGGAATACAATGGGGTGACGAAGGTAAAGGTAAGATGGTTGATATGCTTGCCCAAAATTATGATATGGTTTGTAGATCACAAGGTGGTCACAATGCAGGTCATACTATCTGGGTTGATGGTGTAAGATATGCATTACACTTAATTCCTTCGGGAGTTTTAAATCCAAAAGCAATTAATATCATTGGTAATGGTGTTGTATTATCACCAGAATCAATTATCAAAGAGATGGAACAATTTGGTGATTTAACAGGAAGATTATTTATTTCTGATAAAGCACATTTAAATTTACCATACCACGCTTTAATTGATCAAGCTAAAGAGAGACTAAAAGGTGATAAAGCTATTGGTACTACTGGAAAAGGTATTGGACCAGCTTATGCTGAAAAAATTTCTAGAACTGGATTTAGAGTTGGTGAATTATTAAACCCAACAAAATTAACAGCTTCTATTATTGAATTCTTTGAACAAAATAAAGCTATCTTCAATGTATTAGAAATTAATACTCCTGAAGAAAAAGAGTTATTAGAATTATTAGAATCATATAAAGAAAAATTAGCACCACTTATTGCAAACACAACTAACATGGTTTGGGATGCAATTGATGCTGACAAGAAAATTTTATTAGAAGGTGCTCAAGGTACTTTACTTGATATTGACCATGGAACATACCCATATGTTACTTCTTCTTCTACTGTAAGTGCTGGAGCTTGTACTGGTTTAGGTATTTCTCCAAAAGATATTGGTACAGTAACTGGTATTGTTAAAGCGTATACTACAAGAGTTGGTAACGGTCCTTTCCCATCAGAAGATTTTACAGACGAAGGTCAAAAAATTGCTGATATTGGTAAAGAAGTAGGTGTTACAACTGGTCGTGGTAGAAGATGTGGTTGGTTTGATGCAATTGCAGTAAAACACGCTTCTAGATTAAATGGATGTGATCAATTATCATTAATGAAATTAGATGTATTAGATGGTTTCCCAAAAATCAAAATCTGTGTAGCTTATGATTTAAATGGTGAAAGAATTGATTATATGCCATCTGATTTAGATAATGTTAAACCAATTTATGAAGAATTTGATGGATGGGATACACTAGTTGGTGTAAGAGATTATGATGCACTTCCAGAAAATGCAAAAAAATATATTGAAAAGATTGAAGAAGTTACTTCAACAAAAGTTGGTATAGTATCAACATCACCAGAGAGAGCAGACACTATTATAAGAGGGTAGAAAGATGAGAATTAAGTTACATCACACACCGTATATTTCTAAGAGAATTACGAGAGATTTAGTAAATTGTAGTTTTGTTGAAGTTAGAAAAGAAAAAAGTAGTATAGAAGTTGAAATCGAAAGAATCATCGATGCTGATATTGAAAAAGAGTTTGATCTTGACGAAAAAGTTGAAACAATTCTAGATGAGCAAGAAGAAGAAATTGAAAATCTTAATGCCGATAGAAGACAACTTTTTTGGATGACAAAAAAGAGATTAGCAAATGATTTTGGTGTAATCTTAAATAATGAAGATAGATTCTCAGACATTGCACACCAAATTTTAGACTTTTTATGGGAAGAAGATTATATTCACTACACTTGTTCAGATAACCAAGTGAAGAATATCATTTTCTCTTCTATTGATGAGTTTATGAAAGGTTTTGAGCAAGCAGATTCAGCCGTATTGACAAAACTTAAAAGTTATAAAAGAAAGTTAATACCTGGAACTGAGGATTATGATTTAGTTTATCATAGATTATATGAAGAGGAATTAATTAAAAGAGGGTTAATATAATATGCAAAAAGTATGGATATATTTAGAGAATGGAACATTCTTAGAAGCAAAATCTTTTGGTGCAACTGGAACATCAGTTGGAGAGATCGTATTTAATACGTCATTAACTGGATACCAAGAGATTATTACTGATCCATCATATGCTGGGCAATTTGTAACTTTTACAATGCCAGAAATTGGTAACGTTGGTGTAAATGAAGATGATATGGAAAGTAAAACTGCATACTGTAAAGGTGTGTTTGTAAGAACTTATCATCATGAATACTCTAACTATAGAGGACAAAAAGATTTAGATTCACTATTAAAAGAACATGGTGTTTTAGGAATCACAGAAATCGACACTAGATACTTAACTAAAATGATTAGAGACGAAGGTGCGATGATGATGATTGCATCTACTGAAATTTCAGATAAAGATGAATTAGCTAAACAATTAGCAGCATCTCCTAGAATTGAAGATATTAACTACATTGAAGAAGTATCAACAAAAGAAGCATACATCCATAAATTTGGTGCATGGGATCACGAAAATAAAGCTTATAATAAAGCTGTAATGAGTGATAAAAAAGTTGTTGTTGTTGATTTTGGTGTTAAAAGAAATATCTTAAATGAATTAGTTGAATCTGGTTTAGAAGTAGAAGTTATTCCTTCATCATTTAATGCTGAAGAATTAATTGCTAGATTTGAAGCTAAAGAAATTGGTGGAATCTTCTTATCAAATGGACCTGGTGATCCATTAACATTAACAGAAGAGAAAAAACAAGTTCAAAAATTAATTGAAGCAAACATTCCAATGTTCGCAATTTGTTTAGGACATCAAATGTTATCAATTGCTCATGGCTTTGATACATACAAATTAAAATTTGGTCAACATGGTGGTAACCATCCAGTTGCTAACCCATCAAAAGTAGTTGAAATTACTGCTCAAAACCATAACTATAATGTTCCAGATAATATTATTGAAATTGCTGAGATTACTCATCAAAACTTATTTGATAATACTATTGAGGGTGTTAAATATAAGAATAAAGATATTTTCTCTGTTCAGCATCACCCAGAAGCGTCTCCAGGGCCGCATGAATCTAAATATATTTTCAATGAGTTTGCAAAAATAGTGAAGTAATTCACTATTTTTAGGATTTGTTGTTGATAAAATAATATAACTTATTTGATATTATTTATAACTAGTGGATTATATCCACTAGTTGATTTGTAGGTTTGATTCTTTAAGGAGAGTTAAATTGTTTTCTTAGCTTTCTTGATATAATTCTTTAATTAAACTAGCTGATAGTGTAGATTTACTTGAGTTAATCACTGAATTACTAACACTTCCACTTTTTGTATATTCCCATGAATCTTGTCCATATAAAGCTTTTAATGTATTATTTGAAATTGAATTTTTTGCTAAAGTATATTCATTAGTATTTTTCTCATTTAATTCAAAATCCTTTACATAAGATGGTGTATCATCATTTTCTGCTGGATATAATGCAGATAAATTATCTTGTGCAAAAGAAGCACTTCCTATTAATAAACTTAAACCAATAATTGTATTTAAAAATCTTTTCATTTTTTATTCCTTTAATATTTTAACTTTAATTTTCAATAGTGTAATTAAAGTAACTAATGGAAGTTTACTCTACTAATACTTAAATTATCCTTAGTGTAATAAATGTTACTATTGAATATAGCTTTCTTTAGTGGAAAAAACTCCTTGGTGTAATAAATGTAACTAAGTGAGATTTGAAAAAATATATGCTACTATATGTGATAAAGGATTTATATATGTATAAAATCAATGACAAAGATTATGAATGTCCAGTAGATATTACTTTAGATATTTTCAATGATAAATGGAAATTATCAGTTATATGGCATTTAATGGATAATCCCAAAAGATTTAAAGAATTAGATGAAACTATTTGTGGTATAACTAAAAAAACTTTAACAGTAAAATTAAAAGAATTAGAAGAGAAGAAATTAATTATAAGAGAAGTATTTCCTGAAGTTCCACCAAAAGTGGTTTACTCATTAAGCCCAACAGGGGAAAGATTAAAAGAAGCTCTTGATTGTATGTATAAATGGGGTGTTTCTTATGTTGAAGAACACGGAGAAGTAATAGAAAAAACTAAAGAATGTGAATATTAATATTTATTTGAAATAAGTTGTATAAAGTAAATGACTTAAAAAGCCATTTATTTTATAAGAAGTAAGTTATAACTTGATATGTTCCAGCAGCAGCAATACCACCTGCAACACCAGCTAATAGGTCATCACCCATAACTCCCCATCCACCTTTTACATCTCTATCAATCTTACCGATAAATGAAGGTTTCCAAATATCAAATAATCTGAAGTATAAAAATGCAAGAATAGACATAATAACCATATTAGACTCATTAATACCACAAATAGATAAAGCAATCCACATTCCGGCTAATTCATCAATTACGATCTCTTTACCATCGTGAGCACCTACTTGCTCTTCATAGATATCAATTTGTTTAACTGCAATTACACTGATTAATAAAGCTAACATAAATAGGTTAGATACATGCATATACTGAAGTAAAACAACACCCATTATAAGTGCAACAAAACTTCCTACTGTTCCAGGAGCCTTAGGAAAAAGACCTGAAAATCCAACCGTTAAAAAAAACTTTCTAAGATTCATTATTTACCTTATTTCTTTTTTTCAATACCAAGTTTTTTTCTCTTTTCCCAAAGAGATTTTCTTGAAATACCTAATTTTTTAGATAACTCAGTATCTGGATATTTTGTTTGGTACGATAATACCATTAATTTAACGTAATCATTAATTGTCATAATATTAGTATTAGACATTAATAAGTTTTGGTTGTTAAACTCTACTTTTCTATATGGGAAATCTTCTTCTGTTTCAAGTGAAGAGATAACACAGTTTCTATTTTCAATTAATTTGATTAGATTTTCTTTTGCAGTCTTTTTAAGACTGTGATATTCAGTTAAATAAATAATACCTTTTTCATCTAATGCATTTAATTGTTTTTGCCAAGTTGATGAATTTAGTGAAATAAATGAGATTGGCATATCAAGTTTTCTTGATAATTCAAATACTAACTTATCAGCAGAATTCTGTGAATTTGACTCAATTAATGACGGGAATGAAGGAGGTAAGAATGTATCAGTAGTATCAATATCATTCATAATAAAATCAACATAATCCCTTAGTGTTTGAAGTTCTCTTCTAATACTTCTACACTCTTTATAGTGATAGATTTTTCTTACTAATTCATCCATTAAGAATGGTTTCATAATATAATCTTTTGCACCATCCTTTATTGGATTTGTTACTGTTTCATCAGAAATATAAGAAACTAAAAGAAGAATAATAGAATTTTCTTTATATTTTTTTATGATGTTTTTACATAAAGACGAAGGTAAAGATGTAGATAATAAAACAATATCATAATCTTTTGATAAATTGTCAATATTTGGTGATTCTATATAATCACAACTATGCCCATCATCAAGTAATCTTGATACTACTTTTTGTGCTAAGTAGATCTCATTTTCTATAATTAATATATTCATTTTTGCTTCCAATTATAATATTTTATAGTTGCTATACTTTGAACAGCAACTCCTTCACTTCTACCTATGAACCCCATTTTTTCACCAGTAGTAGCTTTGATATTAATAAACTGCTTTTGTATTCCTAATAACTTAGATAGACATCTTTTAATATCTTGTTTATGTGGATTTATTTTTGGCTGTTGTGCTAGAACAGTTAAATCCACATTTACTATTTCGTAACCTACATTGTAAATGAAACTTACGATTTCCTCTAATAATAGTTTTGAATCAGCACCTTTATATTTAGGATCTGTGTCAGGGAAAAATTCTCCAATATCTCCCGCGCCGCAAGCTCCCAATAAGGCATCAATTACTGAATGGATTAATACATCTCCATCACTATGTGCTTTAAATCCATATTCACATGGAATTTCTACTCCACCTAAATACATTTTTTTATTGTCTTGGAATTCATGAATATCAATTCCAGTTCCAGTAAAGAAATTATTTGATGGGGCATTTAAACATGGAATATCTTTTAGCTCATCACCAAAAGTTAGTTTTTTACTTTCAATACTACCTTGAACATATTTTATAGTACCGTTCATAGCTTTAACCGCAGAGCTATCATCAGTATATTCAACATTTGTTTCTAAGGCTTTTCTTAAAATGGATGTGTTTGAAAGTTGAGGAGTTTGAATAAGTTTTACATTGTCTCTATCTATTGTTTCATCATGATATATCACAGTATCTGAAACATTTAAAATAGGAACAATACAATCTGCATTTTCTTTTTCATTAAGTAGGTTTTCAATTACAGTTTGTGGGATACATGAACGTGCAACATCTGTAACCATTACATATTTAGTATTTACCTCTTTTAAAGAATTAGAAATAGACTCCTGTCTAGTGTTACCACCAGTAACATAGATGAAGTCATCAGAAAAATTCTCCATGTAAGAGAGCTCATTTTGATGAGATGTAATAATTATTTTATCAAATTTTGCATACGTACTTAGTTTATTTGTAACGAATAACCATAATGGATCATTATCAATTCTAAGCCACTGTTTCTTTGCTTTGTGCTCAAATCTAGTCGAATTACCAGCACATAAGACGATGAGTGAAACGTCTGTCACTATAACCCCTTTGTGTAAAAAAGTTACATATTATATTCTAATGTTACTTATGAAAAGTTAAGAATTCTCTCGAATTTCATCTTTTATATTTTCAATAGAATCTAAAAGTATTTTTTCGTCAAATCCATACTTTTGTGCAAGTTCAGAAGAGATCTTAATTGATCTATCACTTAGTGGATCTCTCATATCTGCTAAAGCTTTTACAATCTCCAAGGCTTGGGTATGTTTCTTGAAATGACTAGGACAAGATTCACTATTTCCTACAAAACCAATTGAGAAAATAAGATTATGACTTAATGCCCAATGTTTGAAGATATTAGCTGTAATTCTAGAACTGGAGAATCCAATAAAATCTTCCTCACATTTAGTTATATTATTTGTTTTATTTAACGCTTTTAAGAAATCTTTTGATTTATCTTCTTGTGTTAATACATTTGAAATAATAAATTTTCCAGTTTCTTGTAAAAATGCTGGCATCAATAAATCTTCTTTTAATTCATTATCGAACTTTGATACCCAAGTATTTACTATTTTTGTAGCAAGAGCACTTATTTCAATAAAGTCATCATTACTAATTCCATAAGGAGATAAGTTACATTTAACTGTATTTTGTACAATAGAACCCATAGCAAGGGAAATTGTGAAGTTAATACCAAGAAGATTAATGGCTCTACTTAAAGTATCAATAGTACTTCTAAATCCAAACATTGAAGAGTTTGCAACTCTTAATATTGTACTTACAAGTAATGGATCTTTTTTTATTATTGCAATCAATTCTTCAGGATTAGTATTTTTTACTTTTCTAAAGTCTTCTAATTCAAGCATACTATTAGGTAGTGGGGGTAGTGAGTCAATTTTCTCTGTTAATTTCTTTTTCATATTAATCCTAATATCAGATATTATAATAATTTACTTATTTATCTCTTATTCTTAATGCAAATAACAATGTTTTAATTGATTATTTTAATATAAATACAATACTTTATTAGCATTTTTACTTACTTTTATGGAATATTATATAGAAAAGAAACTTATATAAGTAATAAATATAAATTACAATCTATAATTAAGGTTTTATAAACAAATTTAGATATAATCGCTGTAATTAAATAAATATTATAGGATTTTTAAAATGAGAGATTGGCTAGACAATCATAAAAATGATAAAATTAGAACTCAAATGTATTATGCAAAACAAGGTATTATTACTCCAGATATGGAGTATGTAGCGGAAGTTGAAAATTTAGAACCTGAGCTTATTAGAGCTGAGATTGAAAGAGGAAGATTAATTATTCCTGCAAATATCAACCACAGAAACTTAAAACCAATGTCAATTGGTATTGCTTCATCTTGTAAAATTAATGCAAATATTGGGTCATCTGCTATCGTTTCTGACGTTAACGGTGAGCTTGAAAAAGTTGATGTATGTTTAAAATATGGTGCTGATACTATTATGGATTTAAGTACAGGTGGTGACTTAGATGCAATTAGAGAAGCTGTAATTGGTCACTCAAACGTACCAATAGGTACTGTGCCAATCTATCAAATCTTACATGATTGTAAAGACAAAATTGAAGACTTATCAATTGATGTAATGTTAAAAGTTTTAGAGAAACAAGCACAACAAGGTGTTTCTTACTTTACAATTCACGCAGGTTTCTTATTAGAAAACATGCCTAATGTTGCAAAAAGAAAAATGGGAATCGTTTCAAGAGGTGGTTCTTTAATGGCTGCATGGATGATGCATTACCATAAAGAAAACCCATTCTATGAGGCATTTGATGAAATCTTAGACATTTGTGCTAGATATGATGTTTCTTTATCTTTAGGAGATTCTTTAAGACCAGGTTGTCTTGCAGACGCTTCTGATCCAGCTCAATTATCTGAGCTTAAAGTATTAGGAGAATTAACTCTTAAAGCTTGGGAAAAAGATGTTCAAGTAATGATTGAAGGACCAGGTCACGTTCCATTAAATCAAATTGAAAGAAACATGAAATTAGAAAAAGAGTACTGTCATGAAGCTCCTTTCTATATTTTAGGACCATTAACTACAGATATCGCTGCTGGTTATGATCACATTTCTTCTGCTATTGGAGCAGCTGTTGGTGGATGGCATGGTGCTTCTATGTTATGTTATGTAACTCCAAAAGAACACTTAGGTTTACCAAATGCTGCTGACGTAAGAGATGGAATCATCGCTTATAAAATCGCTGCTCACTCTGCTGATATTGCAAGAGGTAGAAAAGGTGCTAGAGATATTGATGATGCAATGTCTGATGCTAGATATGCATTTGATTGGAATAAACAGTTCGAGCTTTGTTTAGATCCTGAAAGAGCTAAAGAGTATCATGATGAAACTCTTCCTCAAGATGTATTTAAAGAAGCAGAGTTTTGTTCTATGTGTGGACCAAAGTTTTGTTCATACAAAATTACTCAAAAAATCGTTGAAGAGCATGGCGAAGCTATGCTTGATATCGCTAACCAATAAAACTTTTTATGAAAGATATACCTTAACTTTAGGGTATGTCTTCATAATCTTCTCTCTTCTACTTTTAGAACTTACAGCTATTGCAGTTGCCAAAACATCTGCTAGTGTTGCACTAGAAGCAACTACAGTTACAGAATTTATATAATCCACACTAACAGCTTTTTTTGCATTTATTAAATGATGATACTTCTCATTGAATCTTGTACCATATGCACCTGAACTTGCCATTGCTTTATTGTTTAATGGTATATATTTTAAGTCGTTCAAGTATGGAGTTGAAATATTCCAATCTCTTTTAGCTGGGTGTTGTCCTAGAGCGTTAATTTCCCCTAAATCTACTAATACATTAGTAAATCCCTCTTTTTTTAATAATTGGCTTATTTTGTCGCTTATATAGCCTTGTGCTATACCATTTAGAGTTATAGCCATATTTTTTTCTTTGAAAGATATTTGATTTTCATTAAATGAGATATTTTTATATGAAACTAGTTTTTTAACTTCTTCTACTTTTTGTTTTAATATCTTTTCATTATTATGGTACTTTGAATAAACTTGCCATAAAGGTTGAATAGAAATATCAAAAGCACCTTTTGTTTGTTTTGATATAAGATTTGAAAATGTGATTAATTCTAATAACTCTTTTGGTGGATTATTTAAATATCCATTTTTATTTAATTGATTAATAGATGAGTTTTTTCTATATAAAGAGAAAATATTTTCTAATCTAATAATTTCAAGCTCACATTTTTTTAATACATTTTTTGCATAAGAAATATTATGATGATATAAAGTCATAGAAGAAGGAGCTCCAAGTGCAATCCCTTCCCAAGTAATTTTTTTGTTTTTTATATCTTTTGCTAATAATTGACTTCCAATACAAACAGCTGAAACACTTAAAAACTTTCTTCTTGATATTTTAATCATCTGTTTTTCTCCATGATTTTACTTTAGTTTCTTTTGCATTTTTTATTAAAATTTTACATAGTTTATCACTACTATAAATTTGTACACAATCCATACATTGGAAACATTCATCATATTTGATAGTTCCACTTTTTTTATCAATGGCATTGTAATTACAGTTTTTATAACAGTTATTACATGGATTACCACACTCTTTTCTTCTTGGTAACCAGTCTAAGAATTTAAACTTCCCTGCTAAGGACAAAAATGCTCCAAGAGGACAAATAAATCTACAGAAACCTTTGAATATAAACATGCTTAATAAAATCCAAAAGATTGCATATAAAACATAAGGAATTTCTCTATCAAAGATTAAAGTAATAGAGGTTTTAAAAGGTTCTATTTCAATTAAATATTCAGTAATATTTGGTGCAAAAATTACTGATAAAATAAGTAAAGCTAAAACTACATATCTAATATAAACCATTTTATCACTAAGCTTTTGAGGTACTTTTATAATAGGAAGACGTAGCAGTCTTGCAAAATAAAAAGATAACTCTTGTAAAACTCCATAAGGACATAACCAGCCACAGAATGTTCCTCTTCCCCAAATAACAAGTGAAATAAAAACAAAGAACCAAATAATTAATGAGAATGGGTCATATAATAAAAACTGTAAACTTTGAGAGTTTACAATGGCTTTGACAAATCCCAATACTGTAACCATACTAAGTTGACCTTGTCCGTACCAACCAATAAAGAATAGGGTAATTAATAGTATAAAGGTTCTTTTGTATCTAAGCTTTTCAAGTAGTACTTGATATTTATAAAGAATAATAAATAGACTTGTTAAAAAGATTGAAAGGATAATTAGTTTCTCTTTTTGTTCAATTATTGATACTAACCATAATGGTTTTTCTTCAATTACTTCAATTTTCTCAAAATATTTATCAGGGCTTATAATCTCAAAACTTTTGTCTTTTAAAACAGGAGTTGAGTATAAAGTTTCATTTCCTCTAATAAATTTTAGATTGAATATCCAAGGACTTGAAGGATCAAAATTAAATCTTTTATCAACATCTAAAATAATAGCTTGTTCAAAATCAGGAAGTGAGTCTAAAAACTCTATTTCATAATCCCCATCATTTATACTAATAGGAAAATCATCTTGTATAATCTCAAAGGTATCAGGAGAAGTATTAGGAACAAACTCTTCAGATAGTATTTGATGTTCCCCATTTGCAAAAATTATAATAGCTTCTTGAGTTTTTGTAATTTGGTTTTTTACTTCATTTTTTGTATCTTCTTTTAGTAAGTTTTCCATAACACTTGGAATTGCTAAATTTGCAATATATAAATCTAGAAAAACTTCATTTTTATCTTCTTCTAGTATTAGCTCTTCATATTCTGTATTTTTAAATAACTCTTCAACTTGAGCTTTAGTGATTTTTATATTTGTAATAAGCCCTTTATTTAGAAGTTGTGTAAAAGTGGATTTTTCAAATAAGTCTTTTCTTGCATTTCGTATCTGTTTTGGAGCAACTCCTGAGAGTTTTTCACTAGCAACTTTTATTGAGGAAGCCAAAATACTATCATTTGCAATTTTTACGGAAGCAGTAGCTTTACTAACCCCATCTAAATATACAGTATTACTTGTTCCTGTCTCTTTCCCTACCTTTATACTGGAAGATAGATTCTTGCCTTTGTATTGATCTAAAAACTCCACAAAAGGTATAACCCCAAGTCCTGATACAAATACAGGTTCATCTTGTTCTAGTACTTTTACATCTAAGAAGTTACCTTCTAAATCTATTGATACTAACATATTTAGTTTTCCACCTGAGAAACCAAGTACGGGAGCTAGATTATATGTTTCATATATATAAGCATAAAGTTTTTTTTCTTTATCTAGAACTGGCCAAATAGGTAGTTTTGAGTCTTGCTCACCTAGATGCATGTCTTTTTCTATAAAGCTTTTTATATCGTCTTTATTTAATGATGCGAATAGATTGGAAGAAATAAAAACAGTAAATAAAAATATAACAAATAATCTAATCATTTAAAGCCTTTTTATAATATTAAACAAGTATATATTAGTTTTATAGCGCAGATTTAGCGATAAATTTGAATTAGAAAAAAAGTGGAAAGTAAAATTCTTGTAATTACGTATTTTTTAGATAAAATATCTTAAATAGGTTAAAAAAAGTAAAAATATGTTTACTTTTTCTACACTAGGAAAATAAATATGTCTAATTAAGACAAAAATTATCCTATTTCAATTATAATACAAAAAATTAATAAAATTTTATAAAGGAATTTTTCTATGGCTAATATAGAAGATATTAAAAAAGAACTAGAAAATGTTAAATATCCTGGTTTCCAAAAATCAATTGTTGAGTTTGGATTCGTAAAAGATATTCAATTAGACGGTAAACTAGCTTCAATCGCATTAGATATTACTTCAAGTGCTCAAGAAGTAGAAGACCAATTAAGAAAAGATATTCATGCCTGTATAAACGCTATTGGCTTAGAAGTTAGACTTGGGTTTAATAAACCACAAGCTCCAACACAAAACTCTAACTCTACTAGCGGTAAAAACATTGCACCACAAATTAAAAAAATTGTAATGGTTAGTTCAGGAAAAGGTGGAGTTGGTAAATCAACAACAACTGTAAACTTAGCAGTAGCAGCAGCTATGCAAGGTAAAAAAGTTGGTGTTTTAGATGCTGATATCTACGGTCCAAATATTCCTCGAATGATGGGTGTAAATGGTCAAGAAGTTGAAGTAATTGGTGATAAAGCTAAACCATTAATGGCTTACGGTGTTGCTGTAATGTCAATGGGTGTTTTAATGGATGAAGGTCAAGCTGTAATCTGGAGAGGTTCTATGGTTATGAAGGCTATCCAACAATTATTAAGAGATATTCTATGGGAAGAATTAGATATCTTATTTATTGATATGCCTCCAGGTACTGGTGATGCTCAATTAACACTTGCACAAAGTGTTCCAGTTGCAGCTGGTATCAATGTAACAACTCCACAACATGTAGCATTAGATGATTCTAGAAGATCATTAGATATGTTCCAAAAATTACATATTCCAGTAGCTGGTATTGTTGAAAATATGAGTGGATTTATTTGTCCATCTTGTGAAACAGAATCAGATATCTTTGGAATGGGTACTTGTGAAGACTTAGCTGATCAATATAATACTCAAGTATTAGGTAACTTACCAATTGAACCTTCAATTAGAGTAGGTGGAGATTCTGGTAAACCAATCACTTACTTTAATCCTGAATCTGTATCTGCAAAAAGATATATGGAAGCAGCTGCTAAAGTAATTGCATTTGTAGAAGAAGTTGCTGATGATAGAACAAATGAATCTATTCAACCAACAACACCTCCTGGTGTATCTGCTTGTTCAACATCAGCAGCTCCAGCTCCTAAAGCTGAGGCTAGTTCAGGATGTTGTAGCTCAACTACTTCTGAGGCACCTAAACAAGGTGGCGGATGTGGTTGTAATTAATAGGCTATAGGATATAGCACAAATATAAATTAATTATATAAACACTAAAATCAAAAAGGGAAGGTATTAAATTACCTTCCCTTTTTTTATGTTTGTCGTTTTTTTACAATTTAATTTTTTTTGTATTTTATATACTTCTTTTAAATAAGGAGATTTTATGAGCAAAACATTAGTTATATTAGCCCATGATGATATGGATAATTCTGTATTAAATAGTAGGTTTAAAAAAGAGTTAGAGAATGAAGAAAATATTATATATAAAGATTTAAATAGTATTTACCCAACATATGAAATTGATGTACAAAAAGAACAAGATGAACTAGCATCTGTTTCAAAAGTAGTATTCCAATTCCCAATGTATTGGTATAGTTTACCCTCAGCACTTAAAAACTGGATTGACAAGGTGTTTTCTTACGGCTTTTCATATATTGTAGATGATAAAGGTGAATTTGTTCCCCTAGCTTTAAAAGATAAAGAATTTCAAGTAATTGCAACTATGGGGGCAAGAGAAGAGTCTTTTATAGGTGAGGGAAGACTAAGTGTAAAAGAGTGTTTAAACTCTTGTTTTTATACAACAAAGATGTTAGGAATGAAAGAGTTAGACCCAATGTTTTTTTACGGTGCTGCTTATGGTAAAATTTCAGAAGAAACATTAGATGAATATTCAAACATTATCAAAAAAGAGTTACTAGGATAAACATGAGTTATTTTAATAAGGATTTAGAAGATATTGGTTTTAAACTTTACGAGCCTTGTGAAGAATTAGAACCATATATTTATAATTATTGGTCAATTAGAAATAAGATTGATTCTAGAAAAACAAATAAGATCCTAAGTGATGGTAGTATTGGTTTTACTATTAATTTTGCTAATCCTTATGAAATAACACTTAATTCAAAAGATATATATTGTAATGCAAAGGTAATACTAAATGGACAATCTAAATATCCTATGTTTATTACTTTTGAAAAATACTTAGATGCCATAGGTATTCGTTTTAAAGTCGGAGGAGCTTACAAGTTCTTTGATGAAGAGATTACTTCTTTGTGTGATAAGAACATAAATTATGATGAATCCTTTTGGGGTTTTGATATTTTGTACAAAGACTTATTAGAAAAAAAGAATAATCAAGAAAAAATACAGGCAATAGAAAAGTTTTTAATAAATAGATTAAAATGCTCAAAAAAACAAAACTCAGAATATACTTTTGATATTGTAAATTTTATTTATGATAATAAAGGTGATATTAGTATTGAGTGTTTATGTGATGAGTTTTCATTAAGTAAACGACAGCTTGAACGAATTTTTAAAAAAGAGATTGGATTAAGTGCAAAACTCTTTTCTAGAATAGTGAGAATGAGAAATGTAAGAGATTCTTTGAGTTCTTTAGAGGTAGAAAATCTTACTACAACAGGTTATAATAATGGCTTCTTTGACCAAGCCCATTTTATAAAAGAGTTTAAGTCTTTTATGAATGAAACGCCTAAAAATTACTATCAAAATAAACTATCAATGGCAAAAACATTAAAATTTAAAAAATTTGAAATCTAATGTCGTTTTTTTACAATTAAAATATCTGCCATTCTAATAATATTCTTTAAATTAAAAAGGAATATTATGAATTATATACAAAATAATCAAGAAAAAATTGTTCTCTTATTTGTAAGGTTTGCCCTTGCAATTGGATTTATATCTGCTGTAGCTGATAGATTTGGATTCTGGGGTAATGCAGGAGAAAGTGGTATAGGTTGGGGTGATTTTGAAAGTTTTCAAGCTTATGTGGCTTTTTTAAATCCATATTTACATTTATCATTAGTACCAATTGTTTCTTGGGTGGTTACAATCTTAGAAGTAGTATTTGCAATATTATTAATATTTGGATTATATGTACGTTCTACTGCATTTTTATCAGCTTTATTATTACTTTCATTTGCTCTAAGTATGAGTTTAACTTCAGGAGTAAAGGCTCCTTTTGATTATTCTGTATTCACAGCAGCAAGTGCTGCGATGATGTTATTTTTATATTTATCTAGTGATAAATTATCACAAAAAGTAGAGATTAAAAAATAGGAGATTCTCCTATTTTTTATGATTCAACTCTTGAGTTTTTTTCTTCGATTCCAGACATTCCAAATCTTCTAGCAATTTCTTGTTTTACTCTATCTGGGCTTACATTTTTTGAAGCCATTGCTACAAGCATGTGATAAATAATATCAGCTGCTTCATAAACAATCTCTTCTTGATCATTATCTTTAATTGCAAATGTAAATTCTCCAGCTTCTTCAACAATCTTCTTCAGCATAGAATTTTCTTTACCCTGTAAAAGTTTTGCAGTATATGATGCTTTAGGGTCATCATTTTTCTTTTCTTGGATTACATGGTATAAAGTATCAATTACTCCATAAGCAGCAGTAGTATCAATTTCAACTTTTGTTACTTCCTCATTTGTTTTCATTGATGTGAAGAAACATGATTTTCTTCCAGTATGACAAGCAACACCAGTTTGTTTTACTTTTAATAAAATAGTGTCATTATCACAATCAAGTAAGATATCTTCTACTTCTTGAATATGACCAGAGCTTTCACCTTTCTTCCAAATTCTTTGTTTAGATCTTGAAAAGTAATGAGCAATATTTGTATCCATTGTAAGCTCAACTGCTTCTTTGTCCATATAGGCAAGCATTAAAACGTTACCCGTTGTTGCTTCTTGTGTAACTACAGGGATTAATCCATCCATTTTTTGCCAGTCAATTTTGTTTAATATTTCCATGTGTAACCCTTAAAATTTTTTTTCAACACCTAAACTAAATCCATCAAGTTGTTTCTCTTTTTTATCAACGTCAACACCAAAACTAATATCTAAGTCTTTCTCTTTTGCATCCTTAGCTTCTTGAATTGATAAAGGTTGTTGATACTTTTCTTCTTTATATCTTTGTGTTTTATCAATAGTTAGTTCTGGGTCTAAATTGAGTTTTATTTCTTCAACTTTTTTGATCTTTTCTACTTTTTTAGTTTCTACAGGTTTTACTTCTTTAATCTCTTTTTTTAAAGGAGCTTTTTTTTCTGGAACAACTTTAGTAGGGCTAGTTTTTTCGATTGGTTTATTTTTTTCTTCATTTAAAGTATTTTTTTGTAAATAAAAAAATAAAGCAACACTTGCTATTAGAAGGATAATTATTAGGAGTATATTTTTTTTCATGGGAGTGGAAAATAGAGTAGTTTCCTACTCTATTTTAGCTTATTGGCTAATTGCCGCATCTCTTGATTTACTTTTAGTATCAACCCAAATATTTGGAGTTGAACCACCAGGAGTTAAGAAGATTTTAGCATCTTTGTTTGTTCTAAGTGCTTCATTGAATTTACCTTGAACTGCAATTTGTTGCATTCTTAAAAGGTTAGGAGTTAAAGATTGTGCAATAGCTTTATTTGCTGTTGCTTGTGCTTTTGCTTCAATTGCAACTGCATCCGCTCTACCTTGTGCTTCAATTCTATTTGCTTCAGCATCACCAGTCGCTTTAGCAGCTCTTTTTTCAGCTTCTTGCTTAGTTCTTAAAACTTCATATCTAACTCTTTCAGATTCTTGGTTAGCAATTTGAACTCTCTCAATTTGATCTTTGATCTTTTGAGGTAATACAATTTCTCTTAACTGAACTGATTGTAAAAGTACTGGTTGTCCTTCAAGAGAATCAACATCTTTTTGGATACCTTCTTGAATTTTAACAGCAATTTCATTTCTTTTTGTAGGAAGTTCTTCTGCTGTATAGTTACCAACAACATTTCTTACAATATCTCTTACAACTGGGTTAATAATTTTATCTTCCCAAGAGAATCCCCAGTTAGCAATTGTAGTTGGAGCACCTTGCGCTGTTAATCTATATTGAACAGTTAATTCAATAGAAACAGGTAAACCTCTAGCATCTAAGATAGAAATTGCAGGGTTACTTCTAATACTTTGATCAAATCCACCACTTGTTTCAATATTAGCGTAGTTCATTAATCTTACTTTAGTATCAACTAAAACAACTTTTTGGAATTGTGGGATATAGAAATGAAAACCTGGTCTTAATGGTTCTTCTTCATATTTACCAGTAGTACTTTTAATACCTACTTGTCCTGATTCTACGATAATAAATGGTTTAAATACGAATAATAATGCAACTACTGCAATTATTCCGTAAATGATTCCAGCTTTTTTACCTAAGTTTTTGAAAAATTCAGGTGGCTCGAAAGGTGGTTGATAGTTTCCTCCACCTCCGTTGTTATTATTATTGTTGTTAGAACCACCACCGTTATTGTTTTGTCTGTTTTTGAAATAATCGTTATCTATTGGCATATTTGTCCTTAGTTAATGTATGTTAAGTCTTTTAAGTACTTCTCGTTTTTACCAGCTACTACGTCAAAGTATGCAGTTTGTAAAGCCTCAGTAATTGGTCCTCTCTCACCAGCACCAATAATTCTTGCATCAATATCTCTAATAGGAGTAACTTCAACAGCTGTTCCTGTAAAGAATGCTTCATCAGCAATATATACTTCTTCTCTTGTAAGTCTTCTTCTGATTACTTCGTAACCTAAATCTTCAGCTAATTCAATTACAGTTTTTTGAGTAATTGATTCTAAAGAGTTATCATTAGGAGGAGTGATAATTACACCATCTCTAACAATGAAGAAACAAGCTCCTGATGCTTCAGCGATATAACCTTGGTCATCTCTTAATAATGCTTCATCGTATCCACATTCTACTGCTTCACCTTTAGCCATTTGAGAGTTTAGGTAATTTGCAACTGCTTTTGCTTTACCCATACCTGAAGTGTTTGAGTTTCTAGTCATTGATGCTATTTTTACTCTTACACCTTTTTTAAGACCTTCGTCCCCTAAGTATGCTCCCCATTCCCATGCAGAAATAGAAACTTTTACAGGTGCTTCTTTATGGTAAAGACCCATAACTCCGTAACCTAAGTAAACAAGAGGTCTAATATAAGCACCTTCTGTTAATTCATTTTCTTGTAATAATTTGATTTGCGCTTTATTTAATTCATCTTCAGTAAATGGAACATCAATTAATGTCATTTTAGCTGAGTTTATAAGTCTTTTAGTATGTTCTTGTAATTTAAAAATTGCACATCTACCATCATGAGTTTTGTATGCTTTTGTACCTTCAATAGCACCATTACCATAATGAAGTGTATGAGATAGAACATGTACTTTGGCATCATGCCAGTTAACAAGCTCTCCATCCATCCAAATATATTTAGCTTCAGTCATCTTATAAATTCCTAATGATTTAATTTTTAGCTATTATTTTATCTAAGATTGTATTAAATTATAATTTTTAATATTTACTTTGGTATATTAATAAAAAAAATAGAAGGTATGTTTTAATAGATATGAGTAATAATATTTTTAGAATAGTTTTACCAGCACTTTTTGCATTTGTAATTACAGGATGTTCGGTAAAAGATATGGATTTAGGAAAAATACTAGAACCTAAAGAAAAAAAGTTTGAATATAAAAGAGAATTGATTTCAGAAGATTTAACAATTAGAGTAAATGAAATTGTTGATGCGATGAAAAAAAATGATATTGAATTAATCAATAAGAAATATATACATCCAACATTTGGGTTTTACAATCTGTATAAAATCAAATCAATAAATGTATTTACCTTTCAAAATCAAATATATAATGTAAAAGAGAAAAAAACAGAAGAAGTTTCTCACTTGATTTCAAGGGTTTCTAAAAACAAATATATTTTTAAGATAAATAAAGAAGATACACAGTTTAAATGTTCTCCATTAAATGATGCATATTATGGGTGGACAAAACATGGATTGTTTTTAAATGATAAAACAAACACAAACCTATCTTCAATGATGAAAAAAATCAATGCATTTGAAAAAGAAAAATATAAAAAAGAAGATTTTCATAAAGTAAAAATGATTGAGAAAATGGGATATAAAGTAGTTTTAACTCCGGAAATAATTTTCTATTTAAATAAAATTGATAACAATTGGTATATAACACTAATTGATAGAATTACAACTGATTGTTCTTATAAAAAGAAAACAAAGAAAAAGGTTAAATAATGAGTCAACAAGAATTTTGGAATAGCAAATTTTCAAGAGATGGTTACCTTTATGGTATAAAACCAAATACCTTTATAGCTTCAAAAATCAAACTTTTCCCAAGAGAATCAAAAGTACTTTGTTTAGGTGAGGGTGAAGGAAGAAATGCAATCTTTTTAGCAAAAAGAGGTATGAATGTAACAGCCATTGATGCTTCTGATATCGGTATTTCAAAGCTTCATTTTAGAGCTTTAGAAGAGAATTTAAAAATCGAAACTATTTGTGCTGATTTAAATGAATGGGAAGTAAAAGAAAAATACGATGTAATCGTAGCTTCTTATTTACATATGTACAAAAATGAAAGAGAAGATTTATTTGAAAAAATTGAAGAGTCTTTAAACTCTGGTGGTTACTTTATTGGAGAGTTTTTTTCAACAAAACAATTAAACTATGCAAGTGGTGGTCCAAAAGATGAAGATTTACTTTATACTGTAGATGACTTCAAAAAACACTTTGCTTTATGTGATAATGAAATTAAAGAACAAGTAACAATTCTTGATGAGGGTAAAGGCCATCAAGGGGAAGCTTGCGTTATTAGAGTACTTATTCAAAAATAAATATAGCTAAATTAAGAAGAAAGGATTTTTTCTTTCTCTTTTTTTGTTAGTTTGGAAAAGACTAACTCATATGATTGACTAATCATATCTTCTACAACACTTTTAGGAATACTTCCATCTAAGATAATTGTATTCCAATGTTTCTTATTCATATGGTAACCAGGAATAACACTCTCATAAATTTCCCTATAAGCAATAGCATCATTTGGTTCACATTTTAGATTTACTCTTAAAGGATTGTCTTTTTCTGAAACAATAGCAAAAATTTTGTTTTCTATTTTTAAAGTCATAATATCATCACCAAAGGGATAATCAATATATGAGCCTTGTCTTTTAAGTAGAAGTTTTTCTATTTCTTGAAGTTGCATAGGAGTCCTTTCCAATAATTATAATATAAATCATTGGAAAGCTATTATATTTATATTGCTTTCTTTGATTTTTTTATAAAATCAAAACAGATTATTATAAACATAAAAATAGAACTAGCTAGAATAATTGATGGGCCAGAACTTAAATCAAAATTGTAAGATAAAACAAGACCAAAGATTGTAAACAACATAGATAATAAACTAGATATTATCATCATTGAAAATAGGGTATTACAAAATCTTTGTGAGATATAAATAGGTATGGTTAATAGGGCGATTACTAAAATAAGACCTACAATTTTTATGGCAATTACTATGCATAGTGCTGATAAAATAAGTATAAGTGTATAAAAAAATCTTGTATAAATACCTCGTAAGTTTGCATATTCACTATCATAAGAAACTGCTAAAATATCTCTGTAAAAAAATACTAAAACTGTAATTATAAAGCTAAGTAAAATTACCATAAACATAATATCTGTATTATCAACTGCTAAAATTGAGCCAAATAAATAACTCATTAAATCAGAGTTATATCCAGGGGTTAAATCTACAAGTAAGATACCAAATGACATACCAATTGCCCATGTTAGGCCAATTATAGTATCTAAGTTCTCTCTTTTTTTATAAGTAAACAAAGCTATTATTATAGTTACTAGTATTGAGAAAATTGATGTACATAATAACATCGGAAGTCCAAAATAAATAGATAAACCAATACCACCATAAGCACTATGTGCAATTCCTCCTGATAAGAAAACCATTTTATTAACCACAATTAAGGATCCTATAATTCCAGTAATAATACTTACTAAAACCCCTGCGATTATTGCATTTTGAATAAAGTTATATGATAAGGCTTCTAACATCTACATTTTCCTAACATCTCTAAAAGTTCAATTTCACATATATTTGATTCAATATTTTTGAAGTCATCTTTCATTTTTGTTAAATCATGATATGTTAATTTTTTATTTATATAAACAGCTTTTGAAGCATATTTTAAAACCACTGATATATCGTGACTAATTACAACAACCGTGATATGTTTATTTAACTCTTTTAATACTTGATATACTTGCTCACAACCTGCAATATCAATATTTGAAGTGGGTTCATCTAAAAGTAAAATCTTTGGATTACAAAAAAGTGCTCTTGCAATTAAAACTCTTTGTCTCTGTCCTCCAGATAAATTTGAAATTTTTGAGTTTGCAAACTCTTTCATATTTACTTTTTCTAGAACTTCAAGTGCTTTGATCTTTTCTTCTTTTTTATATCCAAAGAATCTTTTTTTAATATCGTTTTGTCCCATCATTACAACTTCTATGGTACTAATTGGGAAGTTAAGATTAATGTTAGTATTTTGAGGAACATAACCAAGATTTGGAAGTTCATTAATTAGTTTATTTCCAAAAATAGAAATATTGCCTTTTTTTAAAGGGTTAATGCCAAGGATTAGTTTTAAAAGAGTACTTTTTCCTCCACCATTTGGTCCTAATATTGTTAGGAAGTCTTTCTCTTTTACGGACAAATTTATGTCTTCTAAAACAAACTCTTTTTCGTATTTGAAAAAAAGTTTGTCTATAGAGATTGCGTTACTTATTGTTTGCAATTGAATTTGCCATTTGTATTAGGTTTTGTGACCAGTTTTGTGCAAGCGGAGTTTCTTTAATTACTTTAATTTTTAACTCATCTGCAATAACTTTTGCACTCTTATCTGAAAATTCAGTTTGAGTAAAAATTGCTTTTACATTTTCTTCTTTAGCTTCTTTGATAATTTTTTGAAGAATTTTTGGTTTTGGTTCTTTTCCTTCAACTTCAATAACTAATTGCTCTAAGTTATAATCTTTTGCAAAATATCCCCAAGATGGGTGGAAAACCATAAACTTAGAATTACGAGGTAAAGAAGATAAAATACTTTTAATTCTAATATCTGTTAAACCTATCTCTTTTATAAAATTGTCATAATTAGTTTTGTAATACTCTTTATTTTTTGAATCAACTTCTACTAAAGTATTATAAATATTTTTTGCCATAATTTTTACATTTTTAGGACTTACCCAAACATGAGGGTCTTTTCCATGATGTGCTTCTTCTGGAACACTTGTAAGAACTTCAATATCTTTTTTTGTTGAGTCTTTAAAGTAATGTTCATTCGCTTCAAATTCAATTGGCATATGTTCTGTGAAAAATAAATATTTTCCAGCTTGTTTGATTTGTACTTTGAATATTGTTTTATTTTTTGACTCATCAAAAGTTAAAGTATAAAATGAATTGTTTGTTTCTAAAGAGCTATTATTTGTAGCAGTTTTAGTTTTGTTATTTGCAAATACATTTTTTGCTTGTTCTTCATAAGCTTCTATTAAATCATCATCTTTTTTATTAGCTTTAATAATTAACATTTTCATTCCAGGATCTGCATAGTTTCCCTCAACTTTAGAGAAAGACCAAGTATAAGTACCTTTTTGAAGTTCAAAAACACCAGCCCATTCAAAAGGTAATTCACCTTCGTGATGACCTTCTTCATGTGAGTCATGACTTTCATCATGGTGATGATGGTGAGAATGTTTTGCCATTTCAATATATTCTACATTTTTTGTCATTTCAACAAATTTCATGTTTTTATTTTGGTCTGCAAATTTTGTAAGCCAAGTATTTTCAAACTCTAAACCAATTGGAAAATAGATATCTGCTTTAGCTATCTCTTTCATTTGTGAAGGTTTAGGCTCATAAGAGTGTGGGTCACTGCCTGGTCTTACCATATTTGTAACATTTACTTTCTCCCCTCCAATCTTTTCAACAAAAGTTTTTTGAGGTAGGATACTTACCACAATATTAGTTTGTGCATAAGTAAAATTTATTAATAAAAACAATGGGATTAAAAATCTCATTTAATACTCCTTTTTATTTTTGCAACTTAGTTGCATTTGTGAAATATTAGTAAAATAAAAGTTAAACGCAACTTAGTTGCATTTTAATTTTTATCAAGATATAATCACGTAAATTAATAAGAAGTATGTATGTTAGAGTTGATATTTAAAAGCCAAAATTTATTGCTTAACAACTTTTTAACGAAAATTTAAATACACTCTTAATAATAAATATCAATAATAATTATAATCATAAATAAATAATCAAAAATAGAGAATAAAATGATAGAAAAATTCAAAAAATTAATCGACGACAAAGTACTGGTAATTGACGGAGCTATGGGGACACAGCTTCAACTTGCTGATATTAAAGCTCAAGAGTGGATGTACGAAGGTGCAGATTTAGAAGGGTGTAATGAACTTCTAAATTTAACTGCTCCTCATGTATTGAGAACTATTCATGATGCTTATGCAAAAGCAGGAGCAGATTTAATAACAACTAATACTTTTGGTTCAATGTCATGGGTTTTAGATGAATACGATATTCCTCAAACTGCTTATGAATTATCAAAGTTAGGAGCATCTTTAGTAAAAGAATCTTGTGTTAAATATAGCACTGCTTCAAAACCAAGATTTGTTTTAGGATCAATTGGACCTGGAACAAAACTTCCATCATTAGGTCATATTAAATATGACGATATGTATGAAGGTTATAAAGAAATGGCAGAAGGATTAAGGGATGGTGGAACAGATATTTTCTTACTTGAAACTTGTCAAGATCCATTACAAATTAAAGCCGCACTTCATGCCTTAACAGATGCTGCTCCACAAATACCAATTATGGTATCTGTAACTATTGAAATGTCAGGAACTATGCTTATTGGTACTGATGCTTTAACAATTGCAGCTATTATGGAACCTTTTAATATTTTATCACTTGGATTTAACTGTGGTACAGGACCAAAACAAGTATTTAAACATGTTAAGACTTTAAGTGAAGTTTGTAAATTCCCAATATCAGTTCATGCAAATGCAGGACTTCCTCAAAATAGAGGTGGTCAGACTTATTATCCAATGGGACCTGATGAGTTTACTTCTTTACAAAAAGAGTTCTTAGATATTAATGGAGTTTCTTTCTTAGGTGGATGTTGTGGTACAACACCTGAGCATATTAAAGTTTTAAGTGAAACAATTGAAGGAATAGTTCCTAAAAAACCTAATGGTTTCTTAAAAGCTTCCTTAGCATCATTATTTAATACAGTTCCATTAAAGCAAGATCCAGCACCTCTACTTATTGGTGAGAGATCAAATGCAACTGGTTCTAAAGCCTTTAGGGAATTACTAAAAGCAAATAATTATGAAGGAACACTTTCTGTTGGACAACAACAAGTAAGAGCTGGAGCACATATTATTGATGTATCTGTTGGATTTGCGGGGCGTGATGAAAAAGATGATATGGATAAAGTTGTTGAGCTTTACTCTCAAAAAGTATCACTTCCACTTATGCCAGATTCAACTCAAATTACAGCTTTAGAAGCAGCACTTAAACAAATTGGTGGAAGACCAATTATCAACTCTGTTAACCTAGAAGATGGAGAAGAAAAATTTGATGCGGTTTGTAAACTAGCTAAGAAATTTGGAGCAGCATTAGTTTGTCTTACTATTGATGAAGTAGGAATGGCTAAAACTAAAGAAGACAAAATCAGAATGGCAGAACGTATTTATGATTTATGTGTAAATAGACATGGCTTTAATCCTGCAGATTTAGTATTTGATATGCTTACATTTACTATTGGTTCTGGTGATGATGAGTATAGAAGTGCAGGTATTGAAACTATGGAAGCTATTAGAGAATTCCAAATACTTCACCCAGAAGTAGGAACTACTTTAGGTCTTTCAAATATCTCATTTGGTTTAGATATTAAAGCAAGAGTTTATTTAAATTCAATTTATTTAGATCATTGTGTAAAAGCTGGATTAACATCTGCAATTGTAAATGTAAAACATATCTTACCTCTTAATAAAATTACAGAGGAAGACAGAAAAGCTTGTGATGACTTAATCTTTGATAATCAAGAAAATGGAGATCCATTATTTGCCTTTATTGATCACTTCTCAAATGTAGAAGCTCAAGAAGAAGAGAGTGATGAAGAGTATCAAAAACTTCCTGCTGTTGAGAAAGTTAAGAAGTTATTACTTGATGGTGATAAAGATAGAATGCTTCCTTTAGTGGATGAATTAAGACTTGAAGTAAAACCTGAAGTTATTGTAAATGAATGGTTAATTGATGGTATGAAAATAATTGGGGAACTATTTGGTTCTGGACAAATGCAATTACCATTTGTACTTCAAAGTGCTGAAACTATGAAAGCAACAGTTGATGCATTAAATCCATATTTACCAAAAGAAGAAAAAGCAACTGAGACGGTATTAGTAATAGGAACTGTAAAAGGTGACGTGCATGATGTTGGTAAAAACTTAGTAGATATTATTCTTTCAAATAATGGATTTAAAGTTATTAATATTGGTATTAAAGCTGATTTAAATGACTTTATTATTGCAGTTAAAGAGCATAAAGCTGATGCTATTGGTATGAGTGGATTACTTGTAAAATCAACTGCTGTTATGAAAGATAATTTAGAAGAATTACATAAATTAGGGATTGATATTCCTGTATTACTTGGAGGGGCTGCACTTACAAAAGCCTTCATTAATGACTATTGTAGACCTATTTATGATGGACCAATTTTCTATTGTAGAGATGCTTTTGATGGTGTTGTTTCTATGCAAAGAATTGAAAGTGGAGATGCAGATAATACGGCTTTAGCGGCTGATTTAATTGAAGTTGTTGATACTAGTGATAAGGTTGAGAAAGAAGAAGTTATTATTCCTCCATATGAAGAGATAGAACTTCCAAAACCAGCTGAGTTTACTTTCCCTCCAATTTGGGACAGAATCGCTAGAACTGGAGATAAAGTTGATAAAGAATTAATATTCAAATGGATTAACCATAGAGTATTATATAGACAAAGATGGGGATATAAAAGAGGTAAGCAGTCAAGTGAAAAGTTCTTAAAACATGAAGAAGAGGTTGTAAAACCTATGTATGAAGAGCTAAAAGCAGAATTAATTGACAAAAATATTTTTGATCCAATTGCAATTTATGCTTATTATCCTTGTATTTCTCATGATAATAAAATTTATATCTTTGATAAAGAGTATTTATTTAATAATGAAAAAGAAGCAAAAAATGTTCCTTCTTTAGATAAAGCAATTAAAGTACTTGAATTCCCTAGACAAAAGAGAAAACCATTTAGATGTATTGCTGATTATTTTGCAAATGATAGGCTCGATGTTATTGCCTTTACTCTTGCAAGTGCTGGGCTTAAAGTTGCTGATTATGAAAGAGAATTTTATAATAAAGGTGAGTTTACTAAATACTACCAAATCCATGGATTAGGTGTTGAGCTTGCTGAAGCTTTAGCTGAGGTTTTACATAAACAAGTAAGACTTGATTTAGATATTGTTCCAAAAGAAGGGCATACTTTAAATGATGTTCAAATGAAACAATATGTAGGTTGTAGATACTCTCCTGGATACGCTGCTTGTCCAGATTTAGCAATGAATAGAGATATCTTCGATTTATTAAATCCTGAAGAGTTTGGAATCGAATTATCTGAAACATTCCAAATGCATCCTGAGCAAACAACTTGTGCTATAGTTGTTCCTCACTTTGATGCGAAATACTACAATATATAGAAAAGATTTTTATCTTTTCTATATCTCAATCTTTATCAGATTATATATAATTCAAATATTATTTTTAAATAACTCAATTAAAAAAATAAAACTCATTATTCGCTCACTTTTCTTTGTTATAATCTAATAGAAAAAAGTTATTTGTACTAAAAAGTAAAGTTTTAGTGAAATTATTCTTAATTTTTAATGTTATTAGATTACCTCCAAATAACATACTTATTCATAAAATCGGATATTGCAAATATCAATACTAAACACAAGGAAGTTTTAATGAGAAGAAGTAAAACAATTTTATTGTCTTTATCAGCTGCAGTTTTTATTACAGGATGTTCAATTAAACCAGAACCATTGTTACCAAAAGATATTAAAAGTAGTGTAAAAAAAGATTTACAATTATTAAGTAATATTGTAAAACCTATTACAAAAGCAATTACTTTGGAAGAGGCAATAGATAGAGCTGTAAATAATAATATTAGAAATAGAGTTCAAAAAATGGAGTCTGCATTAGCCTATAAACAAATTGATATGGTCTATTATGATATGTTACCATCATTAGCTGCGAATGCTGGTTATTCTGTTCGAGATAATTATGCTGCATCGGCAAGTACTTCTTTTACAAATGGACAACCAGATCAAATCTCTGGAACACCTTCTTATTCAGTTTCTCAAGATAAGGAAAGAACAACAACAGATGTCTCTTTTAACTGGAATATCTTAGATTTTGGTTTATCTTATGTTCGAGCTAAACAACAATCAGATAAATATTTAATGGCTAAAGAAAATGAGAAAAAAGTTACTCAAAATATAATTCAAGAAGTTAGAAGGACATACTATCAAACAGTATCTGCAGATGCTTTATTAAAAAGAATTGTTCCTATGAAAGATGAAGTTAAAGATGCTTTAGTTCAGTCAAGAAAAGTAAAACTTCAAAGAGTCTCTTCTCCAATGGAAGCTTTATCTTATCAAAGAGAATTATTAGAGGTTTTAAGATCTTTACAATCATTAGAAAGAAATCTAATGAATGCAAAACTTGAGTTATCAGAATTAATGGGGTTGAAACCTGGTACAAAATTTGAGTTATCAGAAAAAGTAAGAAAAAACTATGATTTACCTGAAATTAAAATGGCATTAGAAGATATGGAAAAAGTTGCTTTAGAAAATAGACCTGAAGTTCTTGAGAGTAGATATAAAGAAAGAATTTCTAGTAAAGAAACAACAACTGCTATTTTAAAGATGCTTCCAGGAATTAATTTAAATGCTGGAATAAATTATAATGATAGTGATTATTTACTAAATAATGATTGGGCATCGTATGGAGCTAGTGTATCTTGGAATCTAATAAATATTTTTAAAGGTAATACTTATAATAAAATTGCAAAAACTCAAATTGAGTTAGCAAAAGAACAAAAGTTAGCTGTTTCAATGGCTGTTTTATCTCAAGTACATTTATCAATAGTTAATTTTAAACAAGCTAAAAAAGAGTATGAATTATCAAAAGAGTATTTAGATGTTGCAGAAGAGATTTTTAATCTGACAGAGGTTGGAAATGATTTAAATATGAATAGTAGATTAGTATTTATTAAAGAAAAATTAAATTATATTTTATCTACATTAAGACACTCGTCATCTTATGCAAATGTTCAAAATAGCTATGGAAGAATTTTTGCTTCTTTAGGTACTTATTCTGATATGAAAAAAGAAGAAGTAAAAGCTAAAAAAGTAGAAAAAAAGCTAGTAAAAAAAATTATGCCTGCTGTAGAGAAAAAAGAGATGAAATCACCTACATTTAAAACTTATGGAATTGCAACGTCTAATTTAAATGTAAGAGCAGAAGCTTCTTTAGATAGTGAAGTTAAATATGTACTAGAAAAAAATAAAAAAGTTGAAATACTTAAAACTATTAGTATTAAAAACGATGTATGGTCTAAAATTGAAGATGGTTATGTTAGCTCGACATTTTTAGAAATTCAAACAACTGAAGTAAAATAAACGTGAAAAAGCTTCTTTGTTCAGCATTAATCTTATCATTTTTAAATGCACAAGATAGCCTAACTTCTAGGGCTGTGATTAGTTCATTTGATAGAACAGTTTTATCAAGTGAGCTAGCAGGAAATATTGTACATTTGAAAAAAAATGAAGGTGACTATTTTAAAAAAGGTACCTTACTTGTAAAACTTAATTGTGATGTTTATAAAGCAAAGAAGAATAAAGTTGGTATTGAAAAAAATATTGCACACTTAAAATATAAAAAAAATAAACAGCTTGAAAGTTATAAGTCTATAGGAAGTTTTGAGGTAGATATTTCAAAACAAGAATACTTAAAACAACAAGCTGAATATAAAATTGCATCTATAAATGTAAAGAGATGTAATATTTATGCGCCTTTTAACGGACGAGTTGTTTCAAAAAAAGTTAACCAATTTCAAAGTATTAAACCTAATGAGGAAATAATTGAAATTGTAGGTGTAGATACTCTTGAGGCTAGAACTTTTGTTCCTTCTTCATGGTTAACTTGGATAAAAAAGAATGAAGATTTAAAAATAGTTATTGATGAAACAAAAACAACTATTAATGCTGAGATAAAAGAAATTGGTTCAGTTGTTGATCCTGTAAGTCAAACTGTATTAGTACGGGTTTCTCTTAAAAAACCTTATGCAAATATTATTCCAGGGATGAGCGCAACTGCTACATTTAAAATGAAAAATAATAAAGGAACAGATGATGAAAAATAAACCATTAATAAGTGCCTTAGAGCCAAGACTTCTATTTGACGGAGCAGCGGTTGCAACGGCGGTAGAAGTATTGGATAATACAAACTTTGAGAATAACTCGGCAGATACAAATGATACTCCTCCTGCTTCTGAATCACAATTAAATAATAAAAAAGAAGTTGCCTTCATAGATAGCAATGTAAAAGATAAGCAAATATTAATTGATAGTTTAGATGAAAACATTGATGTTTATATTATTGATAATGAATCAAATGGATTTGATCAAATTGCTGAAATATTAAAAGATAAAAATGGTATAGATGCTATTCATATTTTATCACATGGTAGTGAAGGGCAAATCACTCTTGGAAACAGTGTAATAAATAGTGAAAGCCTAAATACTCTTAATGATACTTTATCAAATATTGGTTCTAGTCTAACTCAAAATGGTGATATTTTACTTTATGGATGTAATGTAAGTGAAAATGGTAATGGAAAAGATTTTGTAAATAAACTTGCCGAACTTACAAATGCGGATGTTGCAGCTTCAGATGATATTACAGGTGCTCAATCTCTTGGTGGAGATTGGGATTTGGAGTATTCTAATGGTTTAATAGATACTGAAAATATAAATATTAAAAGTTATAATAAAACTTTTGCTCCTGTTCAAATATCAGTTTTTAGTTATCCTAATTTAAATGGTAGTGATTCAAATCCAGGAAGTGGTACTGAAAATGCAAACCTTGCAAGTATTGTTCAAGATAATATTAATAAGGGTGGTAATTATACTTTAGATACCTCTATTCAAAACTTTACTGATTCAGATTTAGCCTCAAAATTAGATAATAGTGGTTTCTTTTTTATGACAGATATGGAAGGAGGTAATCCTTTAGATCAGTCTTTTTTACCTGATGCATCAAAAACAATTATTAAAGATTGGGTTTCTGATGGTGGAGTAATTATGATGACTGGTACTTATGGTTCAAATGATACTAATTTTTTAAATACAATTTTTGGTTGGGATTTAACTACTCAAGGAGGTTCTTCTTGGAATTTAGATACAGCTAATGCTGCAGGTACACCATTTGAAGGTGGACCTGCGAGCTTATCTAATTTAAGTGCCACTGATTCAATTGGAAAAGGAACAGTAGATAACTTCACGGCAATTTATGGTACAGATAGTAATGCAACTATTGCAACTATTGGATATGGTTCTGGAACTGTAATATTTTTAGGATTTGATTTTTATAGTACAGGAATAGCTGGTACAGGTTTTACTTCTTCTGCCCCTCAATATGGTGCAGATGTAACGACAGGTAGTGCAAGTACTAGTGATTGGGTAACTAAAATAATTCCTAATGCATTAGAATATTCTGCTTCATTATCTGGTTCAGAGACAATTTTAGAAGATACTACCTATACATTTACTTCAGATGCATTTAAATCAAACACTGGAACTTATACTCAAACTCAAATAACATCTTTACCTTCTAGTGATTTAGGTGTTTTAAAACTATCTGGCACAGCAGTTACTTTAAATCAAGTTATTGCTAGCTCAGATTATGTGAATCTAACATTTAGCCCAGTTTCTGATAAATCAGGTACAGCTAGTTTTACATTTAAAGGTTATGAAAGTGGTAGTTATGGGGCCGATACTAATTTTGAGATAAAAATAACTGCTGTAAATGATACTCCTGAGTTTACTATTGGTTCTAATCAAACAGTAGATGAAGATGCAGGTGCTCAATCTGTAAGTAATTTTATTACAAGCATTGATGAAGGAGGAGGAAGTGATGAAGATTCTCAATCTTTAACTTTTACAACAACAAATGATAATAATAGTTTATTTTCTACTCAACCTACAATTTCAAGTAATGGAACACTAAGTTATACTTCTGCTATTAATCAATCTGGAACAGCTACGGTTACTGTAAAGTTAGCTGATGATGGTGGTACAGCAGATGGTGCAACAGACTTTGTAACTAAAACATTTACTATTACAGTAAATGCTGTAGATGATGCACCAATTGTTACAAGTACTAATGTAAAAACAATAGTAGACACAGCAAATGCGGATGTATTTGGAGAAATAAGCGATAGTTTAACAGTAACAGATCCAGAGAATCAAAGTTTAACATATAGTATAGACAATGCAGGAAGTAATGTAACAACACTAGCTGGAACATATGGAAGCTTAACAATAGATGCCTCAACAGGTGCTTATAAATATTCTCCAAATAGCGGAGATATAAATGCACTAGATACAAATGCATCAGATGTATTTACATTAAAAGTTACAGATGGGACAAATATTGTTTCAACAAGTTTAACAATAAATATAACAGCAGTGGCTGATAATGTAGCTCAATATAATGAACAATCATCACCAATAAAGATATTAGAGAATATGAATGTTGGAGTAGATAGTAGTATAAATTATAGTGGAGGATATATTGACTTTGATTTAAGTAACTCTGAGTCAACAGAAACACTAAATTTAGAAAAAGTAGATACAGCAAATATAATAAATGGTGCGATTTCAATAGTAGGGAATTCAGTTTATTTAGGTAATGGAACAACAGCCTCAATAATAGGTTCAGTAGATAGTACAAAAAATGGTCAAAATGGAAATCCTTTAAGAATAAACTTTACAGTTGGATTTAATAATGGAGATATGGAATCAAATACAGTAGGAGTAGAGACAAACACTGTAGGTGAAACAGTATCAATTCCAGGATGGAAGATTGTAAATGATAGAGTTATTTTAGGGCAAGATACAATTGATGGTTTAGCAACACCAACAGACCCAACATATCCTCAGCCAAATGCGGATAGAGGATTAAATGATTCTGGATATGGAAACTTAAGAACATTAGAAACTTCAACAGTTGATGATTCAGGAAATAAGGTTTTAAAATTTAATAGTAGATTAACTTCTGATGGATACGGAGTTTTACGTGGACCATATGTATATAGTGATGGAGCTGTTAATTTAGAAGCAGGTGATTCTGTATCATTTACATGGAAAGCAGAAGGTGGAAGTGATGCCTATGATGTATTTGGATACATAGTAGACGTAAACGATCCATCTAAGTATGATATTATTTTAAATGAAACAGGGTCAAGTGGAAGAGCAACAACACCATGGGCAACAAAAACAACTACAGTATCAGCTGATGGAGAATATCAGTTTGTATTTATAGCTGGTTCATATGACTTTAGTGGAGGAAGAGCATTAGGAGCACAATTATTTGTAGATAATGTTTCTGTAACACAAGCAAATCCACCATCAGGTGTAAATGGTGATGCTTTAGAAAAGCTTTCAAGATTAGTTACATATGAGAATAGTTCAGATTTAAGTCAAAGTAATTCAACAGTAGATAAAACTTTAACGGTAAGTATCGTACAAAAAGATAATACATCAGTTTCAACGAATCAAAAACTAGAAATACAAGAGATTAATGATGCACCAACAGTAGCCACATTAACACCAATTAACTATACAGATACATCAGCAAATGATGACTTTACAAATCAAACTGGAACAGCAGTGGGAAGTGATGTTGATAGTGGTTCAACATTAGTTTATGGAATAACTGGTGGAACAGATAATGGAACAACTGTAACAAAAACATCTGATCTGGGAACATTAACAATTACAAAATCAACAGGTGCATATACATTTGAACCAAATGATGCAGCAATAAATGCCTTATTAGTAGATACAAGTGAAACATTTGCAATAACAGCTACAGATGATGCTGGTGCAACTGGTAGTAATAATTTAGCTATTAATATCTCTGCTGCTAATGACGTTTTAGTTGCAACACCTGCAAGTGAAACAATAGTAGATACAGCAAATACAGATGTATTTGGAGAAATAAGCGATAGTTTAACAGTAACAGATCCAGAGAATCAAAGTTTAACATATAGTATAGACAATGCAGGAAGTAATGTAACAACACTAGCTGGAACATATGGAAGCTTAACAATAGATGCCTCAACAGGTGCTTATAAATATTCTCCAAATAGTGGAGATATAAATGCATTAGATACAAATGCATCAGATGTATTTACATTAAAAGTTACAGATGGGACAAATATTGTTTCAACAAGTTTAACAATAAATATAACAGCAGTGGCTGATAATGTAGCTCAATATAATGAACAATCATCACCAATAAAGATATTAGAGAATATGAATGTTGGAGTAGATAGTAGTATAAATTATAGTGGAGGATATATTGACTTTGATTTAAGTAACTCTGAGTCAACAGAAACACTAAATTTAGAAAAAGTAGATACAGCAAATATAATAAATGGTGCGATTTCAATAGTAGGGAATTCAGTTTATTTAGGAAATGGAACAACAGCTTCAATAATAGGTTCAGTAGATAGTACAAAAAATGGTCAAAATGGAAATCCTTTAAGAATAAACTTTACAGTTGGATTTAATAATGGAGATATGGAATCAAATACAGTGGGAGTAGAGACAAACACTGTAGGTGAAACAGTATCAATTCCAGGATGGAAGATTGTAAATGATAGAGTTATTTTAGGGCAAGATACAATTGATGGTTTAGCAACACCAACAGACCCGACATATCCTCAGCCAAATGCGGATAGAGGATTAAATGATTCTGGATATGGAAACTTAAGAACATTAGAAACTTCAACAGTTGATGATTCAGGAAATAAGGTTTTAAAATTTAATAGTAGATTAACTTCTGATGGATACGGAGTTTTACGTGGACCATATGTATATAGTGATGGAGCTGTTAATTTAGAAGCAGGTGATTCTGTATCATTTACATGGAAAGCAGAAGGTGGAAGTGATGCCTATGATGTATTTGGATACATAGTAGACGTAAACGATCCATCTAAGTATGATATTATTTTAAATGAAACAGGGTCAAGTGGAAGAGCAACAACACCATGGGCAACAAAAACAACTACAGTATCAGCTGATGGAGAATATCAGTTTGTATTTATAGCTGGTTCATATGACTTTAGTGGAGGAAGAGCATTAGGAGCACAATTATTTGTAGATAATGTTTCTGTAACACAAGCAAATCCACCATCAGGTGTAAATGGGGATGCTTTAGAAAAGCTTTCAAGATTAGTTACATATGAGAATAGTTCAGATTTAAGTCAAAGTAATTCAACAGTAGATAAAACTTTAACGGTAAGTATCGTACAAAAAGATAATACATCAGTTTCAACGAATCAAAAACTAGAAATACAAGAGATTAATGATGCACCAACAGTAGCCACATTAACACCAATTAACTATACAGATACATCAGCAAATGATGACTTTACAAATCAAACTGGAACAGCAGTGGGAAGTGATGTTGATAGTGGTTCAACATTAGTTTATGGAATAACTGGTGGAACAGATAATGGAACAACAGTTACAAAAGTATCAGATATGGGTACATTAACAATAGATAAATCAACAGGTGTATATACATTTGAGCCGAATGATTCAGCAATAAATGCTTTATTAGTAGATGCAAGTGAAACATTTGCAATAACAGCTACAGATGATACTGGTGCAACTGGTAGTAATAATTTAGCTATTAATATCTCTGCGGCTAATGATATTCCAGAAATACAAATAGTAGATGTAGAAGGTTCGATTACAGAAGGTTCAATCTTAACAGATAGTGGTTCTATAACATTTACAGATGTGGATTTAACAGATAGACCAACAGCTACAGAATCGACAAAAAATGTAAGTGCAGTGTTAAGAGATGGAAGTACACCTTTAGTATTAAGCTCTCAACAACAAGCTGATATTGAAGCTGCATTTACTATTACAAATGTTGATGCTAATGATAATAATGGTTCTGTAAATTGGAATTATTCGATTAATGAAGCAAAATTAGATTTCCTAGCTCAAGGAGAAGTTGTAACCGCAGTATTTACAATTACAGTAACAGATGATAATGGTGCAACAGCTACTGAAAATGTAACAGTTACAATTACTGGTGAAAATGATGTTCCAACAGTATCTAATGAAAATATTGATGTAATTTTATCTTTTGGGGAAGATTATAATAGAGATGTATCATCTTTATTTAATGATCTAGATCTAACTGATGTTCATACTTACGAAATTAATAATCTTCCAAAAGGAATAGTTTACAATCCTAATACAGGAATTATTTCAGGAGAAGGTTTAGAAGCTGGTAAGTTTAATATAGAAGTAATTATATCTGATAATGCTAATCCTGCTGGAACAATTTCTAGAACATTTGAAATAATTGTATTATCTCCACCTGAAGTAGATATTCCAGCTCCTGAAGTTGATGCTACTTTTGATGCACCAATTGAAGTTGGAAATGTTGATGTAAATGTTTTTGAAGGAGACTCTGTAGAGGGCGTATTGAATACAGATTCTAATGAAGGAGATAATTCTGGAAGTACTGGAGATGGATTTGTCTCAAACAATGTAACTCCGGAGCCTATAATTAGTACAACAACTGATATTGTTCAAGATGTACAAATTTCTAGTAGTCCAAATGGAGAAGTTCAATTCTCACCTGAAACAGTAGAATCTTTTGCAGTATTAGGTTTATCAATTGAAGATATGTCAATTAGTGGTACTTTTGTTGAGATTAAGATTACCGATATTAAAGTAGGTCAACAATATGAAGTTACATTATCTAATGGTAATCCTTTACCTGAAGGGCTTACTTTTGATTCTGCAACAGGAGAAATCAAAGGTCAATATGAAGGTGAGTTAGAACTTACAATTAAAGCTGTATCTTCAGATGGTTCTAGTAGAATTCTTAATTTAAAAATTGATTTAAATAATGATGAACAATCAACAATTGAAAATAGAAATGAAGAAAATAGTGCGCATAACTTTATTGGATTAAAAGAACAATTAGCAATGCAGAATCAAGTTATGGAATCTTATGGAGATAATGTATCTTCATTATTTTCAAGCTAAAATTATAAAAGAGGGATAAGATAAAATTTTGGAAGTTAATGTATCAACATTATTACAGTTAGAACATAATTGTCGAAATAGTGAAAGCTATGCTGAATTAAAATATATAATTGTGAATGAAACAAGGAAACTTGTTTCATATGAACAAGCAGTTTTTCTTGCTCCTAATTTAAATGGAAAGTTAAAAATAGAATCAATATCTGATATTTCAGCTATTGATTCTAACTCTTCTTATGTTCAATGTATTGAAAGTATTGTAAATAAAACAATAAAAAGTAAAGAAATAAAAGAGCCTTATTTATTAGATTTTTCTTCAGATATTGATGATTATGAAAAAGAATTATTAAAAGAGTATTGTCCTTCAAATATTCTTTTAATACCTCTTCGTATAGAAAAAGAAGATGTTGAACTAGAGTATTATTTATTAGTATTAAAAAAAGAGCCTTGGAGTGAAAAAGAACAAAGTATCTTATCTCATATTTCATCTTCGTATTCTTATTTTTTATATGCTTCTAGAAAATGTAGCTTTAAATCAAAATTACAGAAGTTGAAGTTTTCAAGTAAATATATTAAATATTTAATAGTTGTAATATTTTTATTAATGTTTTTACCTGTAAAAATGACAGTATTAGCTCCTCTAGAAGTTGTAGCAAAAGATCCTTTTATTGTTACATCTTCATTAGAAGGTGCAATTGATGAAATAAAAGTTAAACCAAATGAATTTGTTAAAAAAGATAGTTTGATAGTAAAATTAAATGACACAGATTATTTAAATAAGTATCAAATTGCAAAGAAAACACTTAATGTTGCAAAAGCACAACTTCATACAGCTGAGCAGGGTAGTTTTTATGATCCAAAACAAAAGAATAGGATTGAACAATTAAAAGCAGAAGTTCAATTAAAGCAATCAGAATTAAAATTTACTAAAGAACAGTTGGACAAAACGCTAATATATGCAGAAAAAGATGGTTTTACTATTATTCATAATCCAAATGAATGGAAAGGTAAACCAGTTGTTACAGGTGAAAGAATTTTAATGATAGCAGATAAAAAAAATATTGAATTAAAAATCATGTTACCAGTAAGTGATGCAATTTTTTTAGAAGATAATGCTGAAATAAAAGCATTTTTAGATAATGATCCTTTAAATTCTTGGAATGGAAATATTACACATATTACATATAAACCAGAATTGACTCCTCAAGGAATTTTATCTTATAACATTAGTGCAAATTTACTGAAATCCGAAGATAAAAACTCTACACCAACAATTGGTTTAAGAGGTACTGCAAAAATTTATTCACAGAAAGTAAGTTTATTCTTCTATTTATTTAAGAAACCAATTACAACTATGCGTCAATGGATTGGATGGTAGTATGTTAGAAGAGGCAGAACTTCTACCTATACTAAGAGATGATTTAAAACTATTAGAAGCTTCAGCATCAGAAGAAGGATCAAAGAACTGGTTACTTTTTGATCCTTTACAAAATAAGTACTTTACAATTGGTTATGATGCTTTTAAATTATTATCATTATGGGAAAATAATTGTGATATAAATTTATTTCTAAAAAAAATAAATAAAAATAATTTTTCAATAGAAAAAGAAACACTAAAAACTTTTATTGAATTTATAGTTAATAATAAACTTATAAAATTAGAAAAGTACGAAGATACAAAAAAGTTATATTTAGAAGAGAAGAACTCAAAACTAAGTTTTTTTAAATGGTTATTACATAACTATTTATTTATTAGAATACCAATTTTCAAACCAGATAAATGGTTGGAGAATAATTATTCAAAAATAAAATTCTTATATTCAAATACTTGGAGAAATATAGTATTAGTATTAGGTACTATTGGAATTATCCTAAGTCTTAGAAATTTAGATGAATTTATGAGTACTTTTTCTTATTTATTCTCAAAAGAAGGATTAGCTGCTTATTTTTTATCAATAATTTTTGTAAAGAGTTTACATGAATTAGGTCATGCCTTTACTGCAAAAAGGAATGGAGCAAAAGTTCCTACAATGGGAGTTGCATTCTTAGTTTTATTCCCTCTTTTATATACAGATACTACTGATTCTTGGAGAATAAAATCTAAATATAAACGTCTTCAGATTGTGTTAGCAGGGATGAAGGTTGAACTTTATTTAGCATTGATTGCTACATTCTTTTGGTCATTTTTACCTGATGGAACATTAAAAAGTATTGCATTTATTCTAGCTACTACTAGTTGGATAACTTCACTATTAATAAATATAAGTCCTTTCTTGCGTTTTGATGGTTATTATGCATTATCTGATTATTCAGATTCAAAAAATCTACAGCCTCGATCTTTTGCAATGGCTAGGTGGTTTTTAAGAGAAAATATACTTGGAAGTAAAGAACAAATTCCTGAATATTTACCTAAGTCAAAACAGAATTTTTTCATTATTTATGCAATACTAACATGGATATATAGGTTTTTCCTTTTTTTAGGTATAGCATTTTTAGTATATTATTTTGCTTTTAAAGTTTTAGGGATATTTTTATTTGTAGTTGAAATTTTGTGGTTTATTATTTTACCAATTTATAAGGAGTTGAAGATCTGGTTTCAAAAAAAAGATGAATTAAGTTTAAATAAAAAGAATATAAGAACCCTACTTATATTAACATTTATAGTTTTATTCTTTTCTATTCCTTGGAATAATAAAATTAACATGCCTGCTGTTTTAGAAGCTGAAAACTATATGGAAATTTATACTCCATATGAAGCTAAAATAAAAGAAATTTATATAAAAAATGGACAAAAAGTTAAAAAAGGTGATCTATTAGTAACAATGGAATCTTTAGAAAATACTTTTTCAATTAAACAAGTAGAAAAAGAAATTGAATTTTTACAATTGGAGTTAAGTAAAACTGCTTCAACTAAAAATAAACTTGATAACCAACTAATACTACAAGAGAAACTAAATAGAAAGATTAGAAAAAAAGAGGGACTAATAAAAATAAAAGATAGTTTGAATTTAAAAGCTAATTTTGATGGAATAGTTTATAAAAATGATGTGTTTCATAATAATCAATGGGTAAACCCTAAAGAAGCTATGCTAACACTTTATGATCCTTCTTCAATAAAATTAACTGCATTTTGTGATGAAAATGATCTTCCTAATATAAAGAGTGATTCTAATGCACTATTTATAATAAATAGCGGTGATTATTCTCCTTTAAATGCAAAAGTTATAGATGTATCAAATATTTCACTTCCTTACATTGATTTTCCGGAGTTAACATCTGATTTTGATGGAGAAATAGCGGTAAGACAAGACAATGAAAAACGTTTAGTTAGTGAAAAAGCATATTACAAAATAGAAGCTAAACTAGTAGATTTTAATGGTGAATATAAAATAAGAAAAGATGGAGTATTAATTGTTGATGGAGAAGCTACAAGTATATTAGTTAAGTTTTCAAAGCAAGTATTATCTATCCTTATTCGAGAGAGTGGGTTTTAATAACTCAAAAGATTGTATTAAGTCTTTTGAAGGATAATTTGTTACAAATATAGATAGCCCTAATACTTTAATCTAATTTGGAAAATTACAAAATTCCAAACTAGAACTGATCTAAATGGAAATGTTGGTGAAAAGAACTTAGTTCCATTTTTTGTAAACATATAAATCTATCATGAAACTTACAACTACTTATATAAAAGGATTATATCTTTAATATGTAAGTGGTATTAATTAAAAAAATTCATAAAATACAAAGTTATTAAGTAATATAATTATTTTATGAAAAACATAAAATATCCTTTATTAGTAATATATATCTTCATATGCTTTATAGTACTCTCTTTAATTAACCTACACTCCAATAAACTTATTGATACAGAGTTAGAAAACAGTATTAAAGATTTAAAACTTCATTATAATATTACTACTTATCATAATAAAAAAAGTGCAGAATTTATATTTTTAGAAATAAGAAAAAATAAAAAAATAATAGAAATCTTAGGTAAAGCATTAAATGCTTCTCCTTCTGAGTTAGTCATTCTAAGAAAAGAGTTATATTCAATTTTATCCCATAGATTTGAAACAATGAAAACAAAAGGTATTAAGATTTTAACTTTTGCCACTCCTGATAATAAAACATTTTTAAGAGTTCACAAAGAAGACAAGTTTGAAGATGATTTATCCTCAATTCGAGAAGGTATTGTTCTTGTAAATAAAACAAAAAGAAAATCTTATGGTTTTGAGCAAGGAAAAATATCCCATGCTTTTAGAAATATTTATCCAATATTTAATAGTAAAAATGAGTATTTAGGTTGTGTTGATATTGGTTTTGATTCAGAACATATTCAAAAAACAATTACCGATGTAAATAAAATGCATTCACATTTCTTAGTAAATAAAACAATTGTTGATAGAAGTATTTGGAAGGATGAAGGTTATTCCTCTTCATATAAACAAAGTATTGAGCATAAAGATTTCTTTATTTCTGAAGTAAAAGATGTTAATCACGTGAAAATTGATATTTCAAAAAGAACTATTGATAAAAGGCAAGATTTTATAAATAATAAAATTGCTAATGCTAAAGAGTTTGCTATTTATGGATTAGAAGATGATGACTTAATTGTAATCTCTTTTATTCCTATCTCAAATATTTTAAAAAGTACAAAATCAGCCGCTTATATAGTCTCTTATACTTATAATCCGCAAATTGTAAAGATAATAAAACTAACACAAATTATAAATGTGATTGCTTTTATCTTAATGGTTATAGTTTTATATCTAATCAATAAACAAAATGGTCACAAAGAAGAGTTAAGTGTTGAAGTAGATAAAAAAACAAAAGAGTTAAAAGAGTTAAACGAAAATCTAGAAGCAAAAATTGAGTATGAAACAAAAAGAAATAGACAAAAAGATAAACAAATATATGACCATGCTAAAAATGCTCAAATGGGAGAAATGATAGGTAATATCGCCCACCAATGGAGACAACCATTGAGTTTAATTAGTACAGTTGCTAGTGGTTTAAAACTGAAAATAGAGTTTGATTTATTTGAGAAAAAAGATGCAATAAAAGAGCTTGAATCTCTAAATAATACAGCTCAACATTTATCTGAAACAATTGATATCTTTAGAGATTATATTAAAAATGAAAAGAAACTTGAAAAAGTGATTTTACAAGATAGATTAGATTATGCTTTAGCAATTGTGGGACCTTCATTAAATAGTAAACATATCAAACTTATTAACAAAATAGATTATGAAGATAGAATAAACATAGAAATAGTTGTAGGGGAATTATCTCAGGTTTTAATTAATATTTTCAATAATGCAAAAGATGTATTAGATGAGAAAGAGATAAAAGATAAATGGGTTAAAATCAGTATTAAAAAGAGTGAAAAAGTTGTAACTATTTATATTGAAGATAATGCAGGAGGAATAAAAGATGATGTCCTTCCTAAGATTTTCGATCCATATTTTACAACTAAACACCAAAGCCAGGGTACGGGAATTGGTTTATATATGAGTGCTCAGATAGTAGAAAAACATTTGCATGGTAGTTTATATGCAAAAAATAGTGATAACGGAGCTGTTTTTGTAATCGAAATTCCATATAATAACTAAGAGTAAATCTTAGTTATTAGGTAAAACTATTCTAAAAGATGCACCTTTGTGTCTTTTATTTTCATAAACAAAATCTTCATTTGAAGCAGTAATTGTTCCATTCATATGTTTTGTAATAATTTCATTACTCATATAAAGTCCAATTCCAGTCCCTTGGAACTGGTGTTTTGTAGTAAAGTAAGGATCAAAGATTTTATGAATAATCTCTTCATTTATTCCCTCTCCACTATCTTTTATAATTATCTCAATATTATTCTCATTTTTGAATACATCAATCAAAATAAACTTATCAGCGTGTTTGTTTTTTAGAGCATCTTTTGCATTATTTAGAATATTTATAATTACTTGAATAAATTCATTTTTGTAATTTTTGATTTGAATATTTCCAATATTTTCAATGATTTGAATATCACTTCTTTTAAATGGTGAATCAAGTAATGTCATTGCATTATGAATAGAGTCTTTTATATAAAAACTACTTTTATGTTTATCTGAATTAAAAAAGTTTCTAAAATCATCAATTGTTGTTGATAAAAATTGTGATTTTTTATTTATTTCTTTTAGCCCTTTTTTTAAAGATTCATCATCTAGTAAACTTAACTCTTTTTGTACAATCATAGCTGTAGCATTTGAGGTAATACTTGATAGTGGTTGTCTCCATTGATGGGCAATATTACCTATCATTTCACCCATAGCTGCCATTTTTGCTTGTTGAGAAAGAATCTTTTCTTGTTCTATTTTTGCATCTAGGTGTTTATTAATCTCTTTTTTGTATTGTTTAAATTTTTTGTTTACTATTTTTGCAAAATAAACACATAAAATAAAAAGGAAAAAAGATAAAGTTATAAAAATTATAGTTGTATTAGTAATATTTTGTTCAATAGATTTATCTAAAGCACTTTTTCTTTCATCAATAATATTACCTATTGTCTCTTTAGAGAAAGAAGAAACAATAATCCAATTCCATTTTGGAATAGTTTTTATATAACTTACATTTCCTAATGGATCATAATTATTACTTGTAAAACCATTTTTCTTATTTTCTAAGACCTTGGGAATATCAATCTTATCTATAAAGTTATTGATTTTACTTAGAATCTTACCTTCACTATCAATGATAAATGAGCTAATATTTTCATTTTGTAAGATGGCATTAAAATCATCTAAAATATGTTCTTGTACTTCTTTTTCAAAATCTACAACATACTCACCTGTTCCTATAAACCAGTTATAAGGAGTGAAGTTTTTAATGTAACCAATCTTTTTATATTGAGTTTTTTTATCATTTGGTTTATACCAATACCATTGGAATGAGCTTTCATCTTTTTGTTTTAAAATATCATGCATTTGTCTTATTATGTAATTACCATTGGCGTCTTTTATATTGTAAGAGCTTTTCCCTTCTATTTTTGGAAAGATTGGATGCATTGTATTTGCAAAAATATTTTTATCATGAATGAAAAAATATCCTCTTCCATTGTTAAATCGAATAGGTCTAATAGCATCTTTGATTAATTTTTTTATTGATGCTTCATCTTTTATATCTTTATTATTTTCATAAATAGAGTAAGCAATAGAGTAAGCTTTTTGCATCTCTTTTTCTAATTTATCTTTTAATTCTTTTTCTGTAGTTTCTTGTTTATGTAAAACAAAATTATAAGTATTTTCTGTTTGATGTTTTATATAATCTTTATTTTTTTGAATATAATTTTTTTGAATCAAATCTTTTTGTGAGTTTAATGATTTGTCATATTCTAGGTATAAAAAAGCAATTACTATCATACTAATAAATATTAAAAAAAGAGTGGGGATATATTTGATTATTTTTAAAAGTTGTTGTTCATTTTGTGAACTCATATAATTTTCCTAAGTATTTTTCATATTATAAAAGGAAAGTTATTATTTCTACATTAATATGTAACTTTTTGTCAATTATTTTTTACTAAACCATAAAACTACCTCTGTAATATCAAGGAGAAATCAGCATAAAACTCTTAATATTTAGTGTTAAAAGGAGAGTTGTCAGAGGCAGTTTTATGGCTTAGAAAACTACATCCCCAAAAGGGGACGTATAAAAATTAAAAACTATATGTTAATGTTGCATTTAACTGATCATAATCAGATGTTGCAGATTTTTCATCTTCATCAACAAGTGTATAACCTAAGTTAGCTTTTAACTCTGATGTAAGAGCATAACCTAACCATAAAGTTGTTTCAGTTAATTCTAGTTTATCACTTCCACTGATGTATTCAGTATTTCCATAAAGAAGAGTTGAACTTAAATCTCCAAATGATTTGCTTACACCTAAGTAATAAGTCTCTGCACCTTTACTATAAACATAATCACCTTCTTCAAAAGGTACAATAATTTCACCTGAGTTAGAAGCACCATATCCTGGGAATGCTGCATTATCATCTACTTTAATATATCCTGCGTATGGAGCAAAACCAGCAATTTTAGTGCTTACTTTTACATCAATTAAAGTTGAGTCTTGTGTTGAGTCTTTGTCATCTGAACTTACTGCATAGTGAGCTCTTAAAGCTGTGTCGTTAAATTTGAAGTTTGTTTTTCCACCATAAATATCTCTTACATCTGGTACCATTAATCCATATGCAGTAGCAGAAATATTTTCTGTGAATGTTTGAGTTAAACCTAATTTATAAACACCTTTGTTTCCATTAATATCACTCATTGGTCTATAATCTCTTGAGTAAATTCTACCTTGTCTAGCAGACCAGATAGCTTCAATTGCAGTGTTTCCGTATTTTGCATCAATTCTTACTGCATCTTGAGTTTTATTAATCCAATCAGTAGAGATAAATTGTCTACCGGCTTTAACTGTAATATTAGAGTTTGGAGTATATGTTACAAATAATTCTTCAGCATCTATATCTCTATTTTTACCATCTTGATAAAATCTCTCAGCAGCATCACCTCTACCATGAGATGTAACAGAGTTAGAATCATCTTCAAATAATGTAGTATACGCTCTAAACTTAGAAGTTAAACTAAGATTATTCCATACACCAGTTTCATATTTTAATGCAAAAGAACCTACACCATAAGCAGTGTCTTGATAATAAGCACCATTTTCTTTATCGAAATTTCTTGTTTCGTAAGTTGCTGTGAATTCCCCAGAAACTTTACCATCCTTTAGTGTTTGTGCTAAACTATCTGCACTAGCAATAGTACATCCCCCGATAGTTAAAGCAGCAATCATACTTAATTTTAAGATTTTCATTGATTATCCTTTTAATAATAACTTCATATACAAATAAAAACTCAACACGAATGAAAGTTCATTTTTTATATGTTGGAAGTTTAATTAAAAAAAATCGAAAAAAAGTCGAATTGAAAAATTTGTAGAAATTGGCATGTAATTTGTAAAATCAAGTATTCACAAAAAGCCATATATCTTTTATAATGCTTGCATAAATTAAATATAAAAGGTTATTCATGGAATTTTCATATCACAACCCAACAGCAATCGAGTTTGGGAAAGGTCAAATTAAATCTATCACAAAATATATATCTAAAGAACAAAAAGTACTAGTTGTATACGGTGGTGGTTCTATTAAAAAGAATGGAGTTTATGATCAAGTATCAAAAGCGCTAGAAGGTTACTCTTGGTGTGAATTCAGTGGAGTTGAGCCAAACCCAACGGTTGAAACATTAAATAAAGCAGTTGAAATTATAAAAAGTGAAAAAATTGATTTTGTACTTGCAGTTGGTGGAGGTTCAGTTATTGATGGCTGTAAATATTTAATTGCAGCAGCACTTTATGATGGTGATGCATGGGATTTCTTAGATGGAAGCGCGCAAGTTACAAAAGCTTTACCTCTAGGAGCTATTTTAACATTACCTGCAACAGGAAGTGAATCAAATTCTGCATCTGTAGTTTCTAAAAAAGCTACAAATGAAAAAAGATTTTTCCACTCACCATTTTCATTCCCACAATTTGCAGTTTTAGATTCATCTGTAATGTCTACATTAGATGATAGACAATTAGCAAATGGTTTAGTAGATGCCTTTGTACATACATGTGAACAATATGTTACTTTCCCTACAGCATCTTTAGTAAATGATGGTTATGCGGAAACTCTATTAAGAGGATTAGTAACTTTAGGAAATACTTGGGATGATAGAAAATCTGAAGCTTGGCAAGAAAACTTAATGCATATTGCTAATCAAGCCTTAAATGGAATGATTGGTTCAGGTATGCCACAAGATTGGGCAACACATATGATAGGACATGAATTAACAGCCTTTTATGGACTTGACCATGCAAGATCTTTAGCTGTGGTTCAACCACAACTATTTAGAGTAATGTTAGAAGATAAAAAAGAAAAAATAGCTCAAATGGGTGAAAACGTATTTGGAATCTCAAATGATAATGAAGCAGTTATCAAAGCTATTGAAGCTTTATATGAAAAAGTAGGGATTTCTACAAATTTAAATGATTATAGTATTGATGATAAAGTTATTGAAAATATAATCTCCGCTTTAGAGTCTCATGGTATGAGTGCTCTTGGTGAAAAAGCTAATATTACACTTGATAAAAGTGAAGAAATTTTAAAAATGGCAATGAAATAAGACTTAGATCTTATCTCATTAAATGCACTTCAAAAGAAGGTTTTGCTTCTTTTGGAGGGTAACCATAATAACTTTTGAAATCCCTAGAAAACTGTGAAATACTTTCATATCCTACTTTACTAGCAGTTTCATTCACTTGGTAATTCTGCTGTGCTATTAAATCTTTTGCTTTTGTAAGTCTAATTTTCTTTATATATTGTAAGGGTGTATGTGAAGTAATATTTTTAAAATGTGTATGAAAAGATGATACACTCATATCTTCTTGTTTTGCAAGATTTGGGATATCTAAATGCTTTCCAAAATTATCATGAATAATCTTCAAAGATTTTGCAATTTTTGCTTCTGTATTAGTATTTAAAAACATTTTATGTAAAAAGTTAGAGTTTTTTCCTATTGCAATTCTATAATACAACTCTCTTAAAAGTTGATCACCTAAAATATCTGTTTCTTCTTTTGATTCTAAAGTTTTTAATAATCTATACATAGTATCTTCAATTTCAGGTGTTACTTCATCTGAGAAAACACCTAAATTAGAGCAATCTTTTTCACCCTCTATTTTTTTTGATAAAGAATCAATTAATTCAAACATTACTTTTTTATCAATAGAAACTAATATACAAATAAAAGGTTCTTCCTCTGAAGCAATTGTCTCACACTCAAAAGGCATTGTTGTTGGAACTACTAAATAGTTATTAGAATCATAAGTTAAAGTAGAGTTAGGCAAATATCCAATCTTTTTACCTTGAATAACAATAATAAGGGCTAAATCATAAAGTAAAGGTCCCTTAGGAGTATAAGTTCTTGTTTTGAATAACTTTATATCTTTATGAAAGGTATGAGTTAGACCTTCATTGTTTGTTAGGTTATTTACTTGTTTGATTATTTTATTGTTCATTTATAGTCCAATTTGTATTTATACTATTATAGGGTTTTATTAGTTATATATAGGTTTTAAACAACTTGTAGAAACTGTCATGTTATTTGTATAAATTGTTATTCTAAAAAGAAAAGAAAACCCATATAATCTCCCTATAAAAAATAAAGGAATTAAAAATATGGAATTTTCATATCATAACCCAACAGCAATCGAATTTGGTGCTGGTTCAATAAAAACAATTAGTGATTCAATCAACAAAGACCATAAAGTATTAGTAGTTTACGGTGGTGGCTCAATCAAAAAAAATGGTGTATATGACCAAGTTATTAAAGCATTAGAAAATCACACTTTCTTAGAATTCTCAGGTGTTGAACCAAACCCAACAGTTGAAACTATGAATAAAGCAGTAAAAATTGTAAAAGAAGAAAACATTGATTTCATTCTTGCAGTTGGTGGTGGATCAGTAATTGATGGCTGTAAATATTTAGCAGCTGCTTCATTATATGATGGAGATGCATGGGACTTTTTAGATGGAACTGCTGAGGTGCAAAGAGCCTTACCTTTAGGTGTAGTTTTAACATTAGCAGCAACTGGAAGTGAATCAAACCATTTAACAGTAGTTTCTAAAAAAGAAACAGATGAAAAAAGAATGTATTTCTCAAATCATTCATACCCACAATTTGCAGTAATGGATCCTTCTGTAATGGCTACATTATCTGATAGACAATTAGGAAATGGTTTAGTTGATGCCTTTGTTCATACTTCTGAGCAATATATCACATACCCAACATCTGCATTAGTAAATGACGGTTATGCTGAAACTTTATTTAGAGGTTTAGTAAAACTTGCAGATACTTGGGAAGATAGAAGAACTCAACCTTGGTTAGAAAACCTAATGCATATTGCAAACCAAGCACTTAACTTCCAAATTGGAGCCGGTGTTCCTCAAGATTGGTCAACTCACCTTATTGGACATGAATTAACTGCATACTATAATCTAGACCATGCAAGATCATTAGCTGTAGTTCAACCATATTTATTAGAAGTAATGGGTGAAGAAAAAGAAGCAAAAATTGCACAATTAGGTAAAAATGTATTTGGAATTGAAAATGACAATGCAGGAGTAATCAAAGCAATTGAAGAAGTTTATAATAAAGTAGGAGTACCTACTAAATTAAGTGAATACGAAATTGATGATAAAGTAATTTCAAATGTATCAAATGCTTTAACAAACAATGGCTACACAGCAATTGGTGAAAACGGAACGGTTACATTAGATAAGGTATCTACAATTTTAACTATGTCTATGAAATAGTCTTAATTATTAAGAACTACTATCCTCTTCAAAAGATGGCTTAACATCTTTTGGGGGATAACCAAAATAGGTTTTAAAATCTCGTGAGAATTGCGAGGCACTATCATATCCCATCTCATAAGCTGCATCTACTACTTGATAATTTTGTTTTGCTATTAAATCTTTTGCTTTTGTAAGTCTAATTTTCTTTATATATTGTAAAGGAGTATGTGAAGTTACTTTTTTAAAATGTGTATGAAAAGATGAAACACTCATATCTTCTTGTCTTGCTAGATTTGGAATATCTAGATTTGTTTCACATTGAGTATGAATGATTTTTAAAGCACGAGCAATTTTTGCTTCATTATTATTCTCTAAAAACATTTTATGTAAAAAGTTAGCATTTTGTCCAATAGCGATTCTATAAAATAGTTCTTTTAAAATTGCCTTACCTAATATATTTGATTCTTCTTGGGATTCTAATACATCTAATAGTTTATTTGTAACGTCTTCAATTTTAGAAGTTACCTTGTCACAAAAAATTCCTAAATTATTCTCTTTCGTTTGTTTTGTCTCTTGTTTTTTTACTAAATCCATGATTTCAAACATCACTTGTTTATCAATATCTATTAATAAACAAATAAAGGGCTCTTCTTTAGATGCATAGGTTTCACACTCTAAAGGAAGAGTTGTAGGAACTACTAAATAGTTGTCACAATCAAAGGTTAGAGTATTACTAGCAAGGTTTGCAACTTTTTTACCTTGTAATACTAAAAGTAAACAAACATCGTAGATTAGGGGACTCTTAGGTTCATAATTAGTTGTTTTGAATACTTTTACATCTTTTAAATATGTGTCGTGAATACCATCTTCTTTAAAAAGGTACTCTCTATTTTCAATAATACTTTTGTTCATTTAGGATTCTTTATTTCATTTTATATTTGTATATTTCTATTAAATTACAGAATAAATGCTTTATTTTTATTAAATTAACATATATTCGATTTTTTTTCGATTTTTTGTTGTTAGACTTTCAATATAAATAAAACAAAGGATTGAAGATGAACAATTCAAGAAGAGATTTTTTAAAAGTTGGAGCGGCTGCTTCTGCTGCTGTTGCAGCTAGTGGAACGATGACTGGTGCATTTGCAAAAGAGTTTGCTGCAAGAACTGAGAAAATTCCTCATGCTTCGCATTATGGTCCATTTCATGCTCACGTAAGAGATGGGAAAATTGTAGATATAACACCTCAGTTAGATTCAGATGCAAACCCAACTGCAATGGTAAAAGGTTTAGCTGATAGAGTTATGACAGATTCAAGAGTTAAATACCCTTGTGTAAGAAAATCTTACTTAGAAGGTAAAGACGCTGGTGATTTAAGAGGTAAAGAAGAGTTTGTAAGAGTATCTTGGGACAAAGCTTTAGATTTAGCAGCTGATGCTATTAAAAAAGCACAAGCTAAAGGTGGTAACCAATCACTTTACAATTCTTGTTATTCAGGTTGGGCACATCCAGGTGCATTTAAACCTAATGCATTAGCAGGTAGATTCTTCAATCAAATCGGTGGAGCTGTTGGAACAAGTGGCGAATATTCAAATGGAGCTGCAGGTCCTACAAACCCAGTTATTGTTGGAGATATGGAAGTTTATTCTATTCAAACAGCACATGAACAAATTATTAAAAATACAAAAGTAATGATTTTATGGGGAGCTGATTTATACAAATGTAATAGAATCGGTTGGTTCGTGCCAAATCACAGAAATATTGATGCTTATGAAGAGTATAAAAAAGCAGGAATCAAATTTATTTCAATTGATCCTATTTATACAACTTCTGCTTCTGAGTTTAAAGCTGACTGGATCAAAATTAGACCAGGTTCAGATGTTGCACTTATGATGGCAATGATGCATTATTTATACAAATCAAAAAAATATGATGCAAACTTCATCAAAAAATATACTCATGGTTTTGATAAATTCTTACCATACTTACTTGGAAAAGAAGATGGTATTGAAAAAACTCCTGAGTGGGCAGAAAAATTAACTGAAATTCCAGCTGCTACTATTAAAGAGTTAGCAACAACTATGGTTGATAACAGAACATTTATCGCAGGAAATTGGTCATTACAAAGAGCACACCATGGTGAGCAAGTTGACTGGTCTATTATTACTTTAGCATCTATGATTGGACAAATCGGACTTCCAGGTGGTGGTTTTGGTTTCTCTATGCATTATGCAGGTGGTGGTGATGCTGCTTCTGGAAAAGCTACTGTTGGTGGTGTTCCTCAAGGTGGTGGTAACAAAGTTAACGTTAATATCCCAGCTTCTAGAATGAGTGATTTACTTTTAAATCCTGGTAAAACAGTTACATTCAAAGGTGGAAAAGTTACTTATCCAAAAATTGAAGTAATGTTAAGTGCTGGTTCTTCTCCTATTGGTCACCAACCAGATGTAAATGAATTAGTTGGAGCTATGAGAACATTAGACACTATTATTACTGTTGATCCATGGTGGACTCCAACAGCTAAAATGTCTGATATTGTTTTCCCTGCAACTACAACTATGGAAAGAGATGATATTACTCAAGGTATGTCATACGCTCAAGATAGACTATTTGCAATGAAAAAAGTTGTTGATGCTAGATATGAATCAAAAGATGATTACTGGATTTTTGCAGAGTTATCAAAAAGATTTGGTAAAGAGAAAAAATTCACTAAAAATAGAACAACTATGCAGTGGATTGAAAGATTATACAAAAGATCATACGCTAAGAAAAAAATGAAAATTCAATTTGACGAATTCTGGAAAGAAGGTGTTGTTAAATATGAAGTTCCAGATAGTGCTAGAAATTTTGTAAGACATGAAGCATTTAGAAAAGATCCAATTAAAAACCCACTAAAAACAGAAAGTGGAAAAATTCAAATCTTCTCTGAAAAATTTGATGCTTACGGTTACGATGACTTCAAAGGTCACGCAACTTGGTTTGAACCAGCTGAGTGGTTAGGAAATAAAAAGTTAGCGGCGAAATATCCACTACACCTAGTATCTCCACACCCAACATATAGAGTTCACTCTCAGTTAGATAATACTTGGGTACAAAATGTACACAAAGTACAAGGTAGAGAACCAATTAGAATTTCACCAAATGATGCGAAAAAATTCGGTGTAAGAGATGGTGAGATTGTAGAAGTTTACAATGACAGAGGAAGTGTTCTTGCTGGTGTTGTTGTTACTAATACTATTAGAGATGGGGTAGTTGCAATTGAAGAAGGTGCTTGGTATTCTCCTGATGATGCAAGTAAAGATAAAACAAGATGTAACTCTGGACAAGCGAACCTTTTAACTTCGTCAAGACCAACATCATCAATGGCGCAAGCAACTACAGCAAATACTGTACTTGTTTCAATCAAAAAAGCTGGTGTGGTTCAACCAAACCTAGCATATAGCGCACCAAAAATTATAGAAGGATAAAAAATGAAATTTTTATTAAAAACATTAATTTCATCTGCAATATTACTTGGGTCTTTCGCCCAAGTAAATGCAAGTGATTTATTTGTTGTTGAAAGCAACACAGAGTTAAAAGCAAAAGATGGGAAAGTATCAAAACTTTTCATAGGTGTTCCAGTTAGTGTTAAAAAAGATAATGGTTCAACTGTTAATGTTACAGTTAAGGGTTTTCAAGATGGACTTAATATCTATTCAACAACTGGAAAAGAACTTTTAATTGCGACTTTAGACAAAGGTTTTAAAGTTTCAAAAAAAGCTGGTACTGAAGTTGAGTTAATCGGAACTATTGCAAAAGATGCATTAGGTGAAGATGTTGAAGCTATTTGGGATGAAACTCAAGAGTTATATTATGAGATGTGTTCTGTATGTCATGCACCACCTCAAATTGCACACTTAAGTATGATTGAATGGGAAGCTATTTATCCATCAATGAGAACAAGAACAACTTTAGATGATGATGAATCATCAGATATTATTAGATTCTTAAAATCTAATGCAAACAATGGTTTAATTAAAACTGAGCACTAAGCTTGGTTATAATTAATAAAAAGGAAATCCAATGCAAAAAGAATTATTAGAAAAATTACAAACATTATCAGTTCTTTATGCGGAAGATGAGGTAGGTATTAGAGAAAATATCGCTGATTCATTAGGATATTATGTAAAAGAAGTTATTCAAGCCTCAAATGGGGCTGAAGCTTTTGAACTATATGAAGAAAAAAGTCCTGATATTATTCTAAGTGATATTCATATGCCTATTTTAAATGGTATTGAATTTGTTAAAAAAGTTAGAGAAACAAACCGAGATATACCAATTGTAATGATTACAGCTCACACTGATAAAAAATACTTACTAGAAGCTGTTGAGTTACATATGGAAAAATATATAGTAAAACCTATTGAGTTAGAACCTTTATTCGAAGTTTTAGAAAAATGTGTAGAAGTTTTAGATGTGAATAAAGAAGTTGTTTTAAAAGTTGATGATAATTATAAATACGATTATGATAAAAAAGAATTAAAATATAAAGACGAATCAATTATCTTAAATAAAAAAGAGATGTTGTTTTTCGAAGTGTTAATTTCAAATCAAAATAGAGTAGTTTCTTATGATGAATTACAAGAACTGGTTTGGGGTGATGATATTATGACTGATAGTGCACTAAGATCCTTAGTGCGGAACTTGCGAAAAAAGCTCCCAACAGATATAGTTTTTAATCTATCTGGAGTAGGATATCGTCTTGTTTAGAGTTATATTTATACTGATATTTACTTATCTTAACTCCTTTGCCCATGATCATCTCATCTCTAAATTTGAATTTAGGGATGATTCTTCAAGCCAAAATATTGCAAAGACTTTACATCCAAAATCTCATATAAATATATTCCTTCCTTCAATTCCTTATTCATATATTTCAAAATCAACTAATGCTGGACTTATTAGATCTTACGATAATAAACAAGGTTGGGTTTATGATTTGGCAAAATCTCATAAAAGAGTAGATGATTACACATATATTTTTGAGTTAAGACAAAATCTAAAATTCCAAGATGGTAAAAATTTCACTATGGATGATGTGATATATAATCTTGAGTTTTTTAGAAAAAATCCTTTTTTATATACAAATATAAATAAAGTAGATTTTGAGATTATCAAAATAGATGAAGTGTCTTTTAAAATAGTTTTAAAACAAAAGTATGAGATGTTTCTAACAGACCTAGCAAGGGTGTTTTTTTATACAAAAGAGTATATTCAAAAATATAATCCAATAGGAGCTGAAACTGGAAGCGCAACTAAAGTTGCCGGTGCTTTTGGAATGGGACCTTATATTTTAGAGAGCGGTTTTGCAATTGGGAATAAACAAACAGAAAAACTAGAGTTAGTTGCTAATCCATATTATTGGAATAAGAATTTTCCAAAAATTAAAAGAATTACAGTTTATACTCAACTTGATGTGAATAAAGCAATAGAAGATATTACAAAGTATGAGGGAAAACTAGATTTAATGCCACTTCCTTTTAATAAGAAGTTAGAGGTTTTATTATCTGATTATTCAAAACTTATTATCTCAAAATCAACAGATAACTTTGTAATATTTTTTAATTTAATAAATGGAAATAAAAAACTACAAAATCAAGAGATTAGACAGGCTTTAAATCAAGCTCTTAATCAAGAAAATCTACTAAATTTTGTATATAAAAAAGAAGGGAAAGTATCTCCTTTTACAGCTTCAATTAATTTTGATGTAGTAAAAAAAATAGCACAGAATTGTGATTTTAAAGAGAACGAATTTCCCCAAGAGAAATTAAAAAAACTGCTAAACGGCCTTACTTTGGATATTTTCACCCAAGATAGGTTTATGTTTTTATTTAAAGGTATTGAATTTCAGTTGAAAAAATATGGTGTGAAGTTCAACTATATTATTACAAATAGTGAAAAAGATATTTATGAACAATTATTAACAACAAATAAAAACAAAAATACAAAAAAATGGGATATGTTAATTTGGGGTGATGATGACTGGTATTATCAAAATCCATGGACTGTATTTTTTATTTATGAAACTTCGGGAGCTTGGTCAACTATTAAAAAAGATGATTTAATGCAAGAGTATATTAAAGAGTTATTTGTAAGTAAGATTGGCTCTGATGAATATACAGAAGTAGTAAAAAAGATACTTTATCGAGCAAGAGATAAAGCCTATACTCTTCGAGTTCCATCTCCAAATAAAGTAATAGCAGTTAATAAAGAAGTGATATATAAACCTTACCAAGGTGGAATTATTCCTTTATGGGAGATAGAAATTAGTAAAGATCACTGGTCAATAAGAGAAGATAAAGAGTATAAACAAGAGCTGAAAAAAGCTATAAAACCAAAAAGAATTGAATATGAAATTAGTAAATAGAATAAATATAACTTTTAAATTAGGACTATTATTCCTAATCCTTTGCACATCAATAGCACTACTTGCATATAAATCAATAAATATTAGTGAGCATAATAAAGACACACTAAAAGTAGTACATAGTAAATCACAAGAGGTTTTATCTTTGCAAGATAAGATTATCACACCCCTTTATAGGCTTAGAGAAATTACACAATCTTTAGTAATGGCTCCTAATAGTTCTATTAGAAAAGATATTCAAAAAGATTTAGATTTATTATTACTATCTTTAGATAAAGAGTTTAAAATAATAGAGAAAAACAACCTTGAAATAATACAAATGTGGAATAACTATAAAACATTTATTTTTCAAACAAAACAGTACTTAGATGAAGAGTTTGAAGAGGGTGCTTATATTAATGTAACTACTTCAAGTAGAAAACAATTCCATCAATTACTAAATACTTTATTGAAAAAACAAAGTGAGTTTCTGAATAACTCTACTATTGCTTATTCAGGTGCAGTTGATGAAGCAAAAGAGTTAAAACTATCTATTATTATCTCAGTACTTATTATATTTGTAGCTTCTACATTAATTGGTTGGTTAGTGGCTCGTAATATTATCACTTCTATACATACAGTACAAAATGGGCTGAATGATTTCTTCTCATATTTAAATGGTAAAAAAACAAGTGTTAAAAAAATAGAGATACATTCAAAAGATGAATTCCATCAAATGGCCTCAAAGATTAATCTAAATGTTGCAAATATTCAAAAAAATATTCAAAAGAATGAAATAGTAATCAAAGATGCTACAAAGGTATTAGAGAATATCAAAAGTGGTAATATTGGTGCTAGAGTTACACAAGATAGTAATAATGAATCATTAAATGAATTAAAAATCATGATGAATGATATGATTGATAATCTTGAAGATAAAATTCAAAAAGAGATTACTCAAAGGGTTGAACAAGAACAAATGTTAATTCAACAATCAAAACTAGCCTCAATGGGTGAAATGATTGGAAATATTGCCCATCAATGGCGACAACCACTAACACAAATATCAGCAATTCACATGAATATGAAAGTAACTTATGATTTTGATAAATTTACAAAAGAGTATTTAGATAATAAAATAAAAGAAGCTAATAAACTAACATCATATATGTCTCAGACTATATCTGATTTCCAAAACTTCTTTAAACCTCAGGGTGAAAAAGAGTGTTTCTCAATAGAAAATGCTTGTAGAGAAGCTTTTCATATTCTAGAATCATCTTTAAAATATCATGGTATTAATGTAGAGTTTAATGTTCTTGAAGATACAGATGTATTTGGATACAAAAATGAATACTCACAAGTGATATTAAATGTACTTTCTAATGCAAAAGATATATTATTAGAGAGAAAAGTAGAAAACCCAAATGTAAATATAGAGATAAAAGAGGGTGAAAACTTTGCCATTGTTAAAATCAAAGATAATGCAGGTGGAGTAAAGGATGAGATTATAGACAAAATCTTTGAGCCATATTTCACAACAAGACATAAAACCCAAGGTACGGGTATTGGATTATATATGTCAAAGAATATTATTGAGAGAAATATGAGTGGATTTATAAATGTGTCAAATGTAGATAATGGGGCATTATTCACAATAAAAGTTGCGAAGAAATAAACTTTGTATTTTTAATTAACACATTATTATCTTAAATTAGATAAAATATGTGCAACAAATTTATAGGATAATTAAATGTCTAAAGAAAAAACATTTCAAGATAAAATTTTAGAGTATATTTATATTATTTCAAAACAACCAATATTATTAAGAGATTTACTTTTAGCTAATAGACAGTACAAAGAAGGAATGCATGTAGATCCTGCAAAGTTAGGATTTAGGTTAAGACTTAGTAGAGCATATATAGTTTATATTGCTATTGTTTTAGCTATTGTAATTCCAATATCTTTATTGACTCATAAACCATTAGCAAATATAGACTCACATATTTCGATATTAGGTGCAATGTTTATAACTGCAGCTATATTCGTAGGGTTTAACTTTTTTAGATCAAAAATGAGAGATAAGATTAGTTTAGAACTAATCAAAAGATCATGGAAATTACATTTCCCATATTTCCCTTATGATGAGTACTCTTCAAAAGTGGAGACTATTTTTGCTCAATCATTAAAAGAAGAAGTTTCTAAAAGAGATTTAGAAAGATATATTTTAGGTAAACTTGCAGAATAACTGCGAGTTTACTCTTCACAAGTTTGCTTACATTCCTTTAAACTTTTAAAGGGAACATTTCCACCACATCCACCCCAGATAAACTCTTCACATTTATTACTATCACTGTTAAAATAGTATTTTATAAACATAGCTTTACACATTCCAGTTTTTGGTTTTTCACTACATTTAGCATTGGGTTCTTTTAATTCATTTGAACTACAGCTAATAAAAAAAAGTGCTGTAAATATAGTTAAGATAACGTTTTTAAGCATGTTAATAACCTTTTTTATAATTTTTATGCTAGTATTGATAGTACAATAAATCTTATTATAAAAAGTTGGTGCAGCTTGATATTTGATAAATTTACAAACGGTTATATATTTACTTTAGGTGCAGAGTTAGAACTTCGAATTCTAAATGCAGATGATTTAAGTTATGCAAATGAGTATGACTATTTTAAGTCAAATCTATCTTCTAAATATAAAGATAATATTACTTCTGAATTCTTACAATCCATGATAGAGATTAATACTCCTGTTTTTAATAAACTAAGTGAGTTAATAGAATACTTCAAAGAAATCACACATGAACTTAATACCTTAGCTAAGAAAAAGAACTTAATTCTACAATCAAGTGGAGCTAGTGCTCTAAAACAAAACAATATAGAACTATCAACAAATGAAAGATACCATGAACTTTCAAATGAACATAAAATCTTATTAGATGATTTCTCTATATGTGGCTTACATGTACATGTAGGCTTTAAAACATTTGATAAGGCTTTAAAAGCTTTTAACTTCTCATTGTGTTATTTACCAATATTCGTAGCCCTATCTGCTTCTTCTGTTTATTCAAATGGTATAGATACAGGTATACACTCATATAGAACTAAAATATTTGATAGATTACCAAAAGCATCTATACCTGAGTACTTTGAGTCTTATGAACATATGAAGTCTGTATATGACATTTTATATAATAGTGAAGTAATAAGTAGTGAAAAAGATATATGGTGGGATGTAAGAATTCAACCTAACTTTAAAACTATAGAGTTTAGAGTATGTGATGCTATACATGACTTTGATAGACTAGAAGTAATAATAGGACTATGTAAGGGTATATGTAAACTATCACAAGTACAAGAAGTATCATATGAACCTATGCAAGTACTAAAACAAAATATGTGGAAAGCTTCTAGGTATTCAATGGATGCTGATTTTATTGTAGATTCTAAAAAAGTAAATATAAGAGATGTAATATATAAACTAATAGAAGAGTTAGATAAAGAAGAGTTAATAACCCAAGAGTTTAAAGAAAAAGCACTAAGTATAGTATCAAAGAATTCAATAGCACAAGATATGATAGAGATATATGAAAAAACAAAAGATTTAAATGAAGTGGAAAAGGTAGGAATTATTAAATGAAAGGTGTAGTAGCAGCAGGAGATACAAATTCAGCACAAGCAGGAGCTGATATATTAAGGATAGGGGGAAACGCATATGATGCAGCTATAGCTGTTATGTTAGCTGCGCCTATATGTGAACCCTTATTTACATCTCTTGGCGGTGGAGGCTTCTTATTAGGCCTAGAAAAGGGTAAAAAACCAGAGCTTTATGATTTTTTTGTTGAGGTTCCTAAAAAAAGAGTAGAAGAGCCAGAGTTTTATCCAATATATGTAGATTTTGGAGCAGCAGTACAAGAGTTTCATATAGGAGCTGGGTCTGTTGCAATTCCTGGATTAGTAGAGGGAATATATCAAGTACATAAAGATAAAGGAACATTACCTTTAAGTGAGATAATAAAACCAGCAGTTAAATATGCAAGAGAGGGTGTATATCTATCAGGAATGCAAGCTAGCTTTGTAAAACTGTTAGAACCTATCTTTACTTCTACTAAATCAAGTATGGATGTATATGGTATAGATGATAAAACACTAATAGATGAAACACATCTTTTTAAGAATCCTGCTTATGCTGATTTTCTAGAAGCTTTCGCAAAAGAAGGAAGTAAAGTATTCTATGAAGGTGTAGTAGCTGATGAAATAGAAAAGATTATGAAAGACAATGATGGACTTATATTAAAAGAAGACTTAAAGAACTATAAGTGTATTAAAAGAGAACCTATTGATTTTAACTATAAGGGATATGAGATAGTAACAAATCCACCACCAAGTGGAGGAGGAATTCTTATTGCTTTTACTTTAAAGATATTAGAGAAGTATGATTTAAAAGATTATAGATCTTTCGAGTATGTAAAAGGAATGATAGAAGCTTTTAATACTACTAGTGATTTTAGAAAAGAACATGTAGATGAGTTTATGCATGATCCTAAACTAAAAGATATATTACAAAATGATAGACTAATCAAAAACTACTGTACTACTATGCACTCAAGATTAAACCTATGGGGTAATACAACACATTTATCAGTAATAGATGAAGAAGGTAATGCAGTATCAGTTACTACAACAAATGGTGAAGGTTCAGGTCATGTAATACCTAGTTCTGGAATTATGTTAAATAATATGATGGGAGAAGAGGACTTAAACCCTCATGGTTGGTTCTCTTGGCCAGATGGTATTAGATTACCATCAATGATGGCACCTACGGCTGTATTAAAAGATGGTAATCCAGAATTAATACTAGGAAGTGCGGGAAGTAATAGAATACGATCTGCTATTACTCAAACTATTGTGAATAACCTTGATTATGGTAAAAATTTACATGATAGTATTAATGCTCCTAGAATACACTTTGAAAAAGGAAGTGTATGTATGGAGCCACCTTGTGATGAGGTAATACGTGAAGAGCTTAAAAAACATTATGATTTACAATATTTTGATTCTCTAAATGTATTTTTTGGAGGAGTTCAAGCCGTAGATGGAAATCTAGAAGGTGGGTGTGATAGCAGACGAGGCGCAGCAGTAATTAAAGTAGATTAGATAACTAATACTAGTTATCTTCTAACTTTCTTTTGTTGAGTTTGTGAACTTATCTAAAACTATAGTAAATGAAGCACCTTTATACTGAATATCTTCATATGTAAACTCTTTATTTTTTACATAGATATTTCCATTTAGGTGTTTTTTTATAATTTCTTCACTCATATATAATCCAATCCCAGTACCTTGACTTTGATGTTTCGTTGTAAAGTAAGGTTCAAAAATCCTATCTATTATATGTATAGGAACTCCCCCTGCATTATCTAGTATTTCAATATATACTTTTTTATCTTCTGTATATATATTTATAGATACAAATTTTTTTATATCTTTTGTTTTTTCAAAGGCATCTCTTGCGTTATTTAGAATATTGATTAATACTTGTATTAATTCATTTTCAATACTAAATATTTCTACATCTTCAATATTGTCATTTATTTGTATTTGTTTACTTAAAAACTGAGTTGAAACTAATTTAATAGTTTTTTCATATACACTTTTTGTTGTGAATAAATTCTTTGTTTTATCTGGTTTATAAAAATTCCTAAAATCATCAATAGTTTGTGATAAGTATTGTGTTTTATCATTGATAGTATCCATTAGGCTATAGAAAATCTCATCAGTTAAAATACCCATTTCTTTTTGGAATTTTGCACCAGAAGCAGATATAGAAATAGAAGATAGAGGTTGTCTCCATTGATGGGCAATATTTCCAATCATTTCACCCATTGCTGCCATTTTACTTTGTTGGTACAATAATTCTTCTTGTTTTTGTTTTTCTTTTTCTAAGTTTTTTGTTTCTGTAATATCTTGAATAACACCTAATATAGAGTTTTTCTCTGCATTTAATTTTCCTCTACAATGAATCCATTTTATTTGTCCCGAAGAAGTCACTATTCTATAAATAGATTTTAACTCTTCCCCTGTGTTAATTGTATTTTTTACTGCTTTATAAAAGTCTTGCCAATCAGCTTTTATAACCATATTTTCTAATGCTTTAAACTCAGAATTTTTGTAATTTGATGATAGTTCAGCTATTAGTAAAGCTTGATCTGAGAGATCTAATTGCATATTATCTATTTGTAGTTCCCATGAACCTATATACGCAACTTCATGTGCTTTTTCTAAAATATTTTTTTGTTTGATATTTTCTGTGATTTCATCTTCTAATTTATTTTTGTATCTTAAAAAACTTTCTTCTAATATTCTTGCTATATATATAGAAATAAATAGAAGTGAAATAGTCACAATAATACTTGATACTATAATTGTATTTAGATAATCAGTATATTTCTTTTCTAAATATACCTCTTTTTCTTTAATAAGTGGTTCTATTTCACTGAGATAAAAACCTGTAGTAATTACCCAATTCCATTTATCAAAGGGTTTTACAAACCACAGTTTTGGAATTTTTTCATTTGTAGAAAGTTTAAGACTATGATTATTCAGATAATAAGCACCTTCTCCATCTTTTAGTTTTTTAACCTGTTCAAATTGTTCTCTAAAATGTATAAACTCGTCATCTTTTAGAATATTTCTATTGTTATAATTCTTAAAAGGATGAGAAATTATAGTTCCTTCTTTATTTAGGATAATAAAGAATTTATCTTCTGAAATACGGATACTACTTAAATGATTAACTACTTTTTCTTGAATCTCTTTTTCAAAGTCTTCAATATATTCACCTGTTCCAATCATCCAGTTATAGGGTTCAAATTTATCCACGTGAACAAGTTTCTTTTTTTGTTTTTCTTTTTCTAGAGGATAAAAGAAATCAAATATTGCATAACCTGATGTTTGTTCTTTTACAATATCTTGAACTACTTTGAATCTTTGTACTCCATTTTTATCTCTTTTTTTAGAGATATTTGTTCCTTCTCTACTTGGAAGAATTGGATGTAATACATTAACTCCATTCATTTCATGAATAAAGAAATATCCTCTACCTTTATTAAATCTAATATCTCGTAAGGCATCTTTTATAAGTATTGTAATTTCTTCTTTTGTTTTAGTGTCTTTATTGTTTTTATAAATACTGTTAATTATTGTTTTGGCATTTATTAGTTGATGAGATAGTTTACTTCTTAGTTTTAGCTCAGTGTTTTTTAGCTCTTTATTTGCATATCTAATAGCAATTTCTACATGCTCTTTAATAAAATCTTTTTTCTTGTTTATAAAGCTTGATTTGATTTGTGATTTTTCTACTTCTAAGGTATTTTTGTAATCAACATATATAAGAAATGTAATAATAATACTTGCAAATACTATTACTAATGGGGGAGAGAATTTTATAATTTGAAGAATTTTATGTTCATCATTTTTGATCATGTAGAATACTTTTTAGTTATTATACACTTAAAAAACTTTAAATTATAAAATATGTTATTAAAACTTTAATTTTTTAAATCAATCCCAAAATGAATCAGCATATATTCAATAATAGAAGATACCAAAGCCTTAGCAGTTCTAACTCTGCTCTCTTTTGAATCTCTACAATTATAAGGAAACTCTATTTGAATTCCTGCTACTTTTCCTGATATTAAAGAACCATGTGTTCTAGTATTGTAAGCACCTTCAAAATATTCATCATCTCTTGGAGCAGATGGTATTTTTGATGAAGGAATAGAATCAAAGCCTTTATCCATCATCAATGTACCTAATGAGAAATTACCTCTTACTTGCTCAGAGAAAGAAAAAGGAGAAAACTCTTGTTGTACTTTGATACTAGAGAAGTTTTCATATCTCTCTATCTCTGCATCACTTTGCCTTAGAATATCGTTTGTAAGTAAATATCCAAACTCTATTGCTTGATGTGAATGTGATTGACCGTGAATATCTATATATAAACCTTTTGAAAAATTCTTTTCTATTTGGTTTTTTGATTCTTTAATAAAATCATGAAAAGATTTATATGAAGATATGGCTTTTTTGTCATTTGTTGTAGCTTCTTCTATACTTCTATTTGCATCTACTTTTTTTCTAGATAGATTCATAATAACAGCATGGGGAAACTGATTTGTTCGGGCAAAAAATTCTTCTAAAATCTCTTGAGTCAGTTGTTGTGTATAATCATCCATATCAAATACACCAAAGTCTCTATTTGGTATGTCTTTAGGGGAATAATTTCCCCCGTGACAGGATGATATTATAATGGGTAAGGAACCTTGAATGTATTTAACATGGTTCTGGTTTATTAATGGTTTTGTTGTCATATAATGCTCTTGCTTCTTTGTTTCGTGTCTGTTTCAAATCCATGTCTATATATTTTCCTATAATCTCTTGTTTTTGTTTACAAGCTAGGGTAATTTTTCTTTTAACTGGTCTATGTTGATATATAATAAATCCAGCTTCATACATGGATAACCTAATAGGTGTTGCAATTGCATATGTTGACATAACACAGTCTGTTTTACAGATAGTATTAATATCATCAAAATACTCTTTCGTCCAAAGTTCATTGTTTACTTCCGAAGAAAAAGCATCTTGGTAAACTATATCAAAGAAGTTTTCATCGAAACTCTTGATATATTCCCGTGCATCACCTATATTAATCTCTATTTTTAAACTATCATCTTCATATTTATTCTCTAATGCTAGTGTTTTGATGATATGTTCCATATCTTCAAACTCACTAGGAAATTCAAAGTGTTCTAGTGAACGAACTAAATCTCCATCTAATTCAGGAGAGTAGATATTTAGTTTTTGATTTAGATTATTTTTTCTTGCATAATATATTGTAGAAAAAGTGTTGTAACCCAATCCAAAACAAATGTCTAAAATATTTAGTTCATCTTTGTCTTTTTGAAATTCAAATGTAGGAATTATATGTTTTGATAAAGCTTCATTTATAGCACCATCATCTACGTTGTGATAGTGTTGATTATATTTAGCAGAATAGAGGGTGTTTGAACCGTCTTGTGTTTTTATTAACTCCAAGTTTACAGTCCATTACCCCAATGATGCATTTTTTTAGCAGTGAAAATATAAAACTCTTCAAATAGATCAATACTATTTGAAGCCATAAAACCTAAATCATCAAGTAAAGATAAAATCTCATCTTTATTGTTGTTAGACTTTCTCTCTAGAATTATAATATTCCCAGAGTTTTCTATAGCTTTATACATAAGCTTTAGGATTTTGTCCTTATTTGGACAGTGTGATAAAATATCACCTAAAATTATGTATTCATATTCTCGAGCAGTAGCTCGAAGTCTTGCATCTGGTTCGTTCTCAAATTTTATATATTTAATTTGACCTTCGCATTTACTTCTCACTTCCTCAAGTGCATCATTTACTAAATTCAAAGAGTTATCTACATGCAGTATTGCTATGTTTGGATAGTCTGCAAATAGCTCTTTGAAAAGCTCCAATTCTTTAGTCACTAAATTAGTTTCCTAAAGAGTTTAATTTATCATCAGATAAGAATAGTTTTTCGTTTGACATTACACCGATTTCTGAATTTAAGATATCTTGTGCAATTTGTTTTGCTTCTTCTAATGAGTGCATTTCGTATGTACCACATTGGAATTCGTTTAATTCTGGAATGTCATTTTGAGTTTGTACTTTTAGTACATCTTCCATTGCTGCTTTCCATGCTTTTGCTACAGTTTGCTCATCAGGGTTACCTAATAAACTCATGTAAAAACCAGTTCTACAACCCATAGGAGAAACGTCAATGATTTCTACTGTATCAGAGTTTAAATGCTCTCTAATAAATCCAGCAAAAAGGTGCTCTAATGTATGAATACCTCTTTCACCTAACATCTTCTCATTTGGAACACAGAATCTTAAATCAAATACTGTGATTACGTCACCTGATGGTGATTTCATTGTCTTTGCAACTCTTACCGCAGGTGCAGGCATAATTGTATGGTCAACTCTAAAACTATCTAATAATGGCATATTATAATTCCTTCAAAATTTTTTATAAAATAAATATTTTTATGTATTAATACCCGATTATAGCCAAAGTTTTGTAAAGGTGATATTTAGTGGAGAATTATTGTCTACAATCTAATTATTTCTATAATTTAAAAATTAGTATTTTATACTTTATTATTTTATTAGTAGATGATAAAATCATTATAAAATTATTTATATGATATAATGTGTCTAATAAAGAAGAGAATTATATGTAATTGAGTTTTTTAAAAAATATTCAGCGTTAATTTTAAATATAACTTAAAATAAGTTCATTTTAAGTTATATATTAGGTTATATATGCTAAGTTAACTTAAATCTAACTGTTAAACTAAATTAGGAAGTGATATTTATGGGGTTTAAACCGCAAAAAAGAAAAAAATTTGAAGATACAATTATTGGGCAATCTGTGAACTCGATTGCTTCACAAAAAACTAGACAAAATATCTATATACAAAATAGTAAATCTAGCAATGGTCATAATAAAGTAATCCAAGAAAAAAGTTTATCTTTATATAGTGCTCGTGTTGATGCTGGTATGTTAATACACTAACTACTTCTTACAATCTCTAATTTTATATTTCAAAAAATAAGGTAATTTTATAATGACAAATACTGATGAAAGATATAATTGTGCATTAAATTTATATAATAAGCTTGAAGAATTATTTAAAACAAGCCAAATAGCACAAAAGTTTTTCGAAATCCCAGTTTTGAACGAATATAGATATATATCAAGGGCTTTGGTTGATTATAACCTTACTATGGAAATTGAATTGAAAGAAAAAGCAATTTCGAAACTTGAGGTAGGTATAGCGGCTGCATATAATGACATAATGGATTCTATTGTCTTAGCGATAAAGAGTAGTATTCAAGGGCTTAAAAATAACTTTCCAAATGTAAATGCTTCGAATATATTAGAAAAGTTTGAATATAAAAAAGTTGCTGAGGCTATAGTTCTTGCAGAACAAACAATTGTTGATTCTCGTGGGGATAGAATAAGCAGACTTGATAAATACTATGAGTTTTCAGCTAAAGATGAATATAAGTTATTAATTAACTTTTGTACTTATCTTAACTTGATAGAATATTTATTTGATATTGAATCTAATCAAACAGTATCTGACTCTGAAAAGAATATATTTGAAAGTGTTTATAAAGCCTTTGAAAATCCTACTGGTACATATCCTCATTTTGAATTACATTATCAACCTAAATATGATAATAAAAAATGTATGATTGGTGCTGAAGCTTTAATTAGGTTAAGAGTTACTGAAAATGATTTAATTCCTCCTGGTGCTTTTCTAGAAGCAATACATCAAGCTAGACTTGAGAATAAATTAGATAGATGGGTTCTTGAAACTACAGCAAAAGATTTAAATGAATTTAAAGACCTTCTTCCTTCGAATTTTGATATCGCAATAAATGTGAACCCTTCAACAATTTCAGATTATGAGTATATAAGTATATTTAACACAACAATTCGAGAGAATGCAATTGAAGATATTTTATCAATAGAAATAATTGAGAATTGGAATGAAGAGAATGGTGATCATATACAAGCCCACTATCGACTAGCAGAGTTAAATGAGAAAACAAAAATTGCAATAGATGATTTCGGAACAGGTACAACTATGTTAGAATATATTGTAATGATTTCAAATTTAAATACTATAAAGATTGATAAAATTTTAATTGATAAACTAGAAACAAAGAATAAGGAAAAAGCTTTAAAACTTATTAGTGGTATTACTAAACTTGCAGAAGAATCAGGTTTAAAAGTTACTGCTGAAGGAATTGAAACAGACAGACAATTTGAAATGTTATCTGAAATTGGAATAGATTTCTATCAAGGATTTAAATTATCGTACCCTTTGACTTTAAATGACTTTATACAAAAAATAAATAGTTAGCTTTTTCTTTTAGTCTTTTATTTTCTTAGCAAAAATAGGTGCAAGATTCATAACAATAAATAGCCTTACTATATGATGCAGAGTTATATATGGTACGTTTGCTACTACTAGAATTGCTATTAGATTTATCTCTGCTTGACCCCCTGGTGAGAAGGCTAAAAGAGTAGAGATTATAGGAAAACCAAAACTATAATATGCGATAGCTATAAATACAGCAGAGATAATCATTAGTATAATAAAATGCCCAAATGTAGATACCAAAGTCTTAACAATAGTTTTTAGTTTCACCCCTCTAAAAGTAAATCCAATGATAGTACCAAATACTACTTGTACAAACTTCAAAAACTCATCAGGAACAGAAGTAGTAATAACTCCAGTTGAGTGAACAGCAATACTTACAATCATAGGACCTATTAGATATGCGGCTGATAGTCTGATTTTCTTAGCTACTACTCCACCTATGATTCCTAGTAGTGCAAGAGCTGCAAACTCTGGAATATTTGTTTGAGTTATTGGAATAGTGATTAGTTTATTTCCACTAATATCTACTTTGAAAATATACTGTATTACAAAAGGCAGAGAAACCACGATGAAAAACAGTCGTGAAGACTGTACCAAAGTAATTTTAGAGATATTGGCTTTTATCTCTTCTCCTATTATTACCATCTCTATTACTCCACCAGGCATAGAGCTTAGATATGCAGTTTTTTTATCAAAACCTTGATACTTATGATAATAATACATCCCAGCAATTATCGTAATAATAGTATATGGTATTACAAGAATCAAACTATAAAAATACACATCAATAAACTGTAATATCTCGGGAGTAAAAGCAGAACCAATAGTAAGACCGATTAGAATTCTAGCAGGGGCTGAAAATGGTTTGGGACTTAGTATTGGAAGATTCTCAAACCTCATAGCAATAGAAGAAGCAAAAATAGCTCCCAAAAGCCAAGGCAAAGGCAGAGATAAATATATAAATACAATAGAACCAACAGCTCCAATCATTAGTGCTAATAACATTCTAAAAGTAGTTTGAATTGTACTCATATATTTATCCGTAAGTTTTTTTGTTTTCGTATATTAGTGTATATATGGTTTGAAGCAAATTATAAAAAACTCTTGCCCTAAGAAGGAGGCAGGTACCTAGGGCAAGAATTAGTATTAAATTAGTTTTTCAGAAGTGATGATAATTCCATCTTCGTCCGCATAGACGTAATCATCTTGATTAAAATTCACACCTCCAAATTCTAAGTTAATTCCTCTTTGACCTTGAGTTTGCTCAAAGTTTCTCAACGGACAAGTTCCAATTGCATATAAGCCAATAGGGAACTTTTTTGTCTCTTTTGTATCTCTTACATAACCATTTATGATTATTGCTTTGTAGTTGTTTCTTTGAGCATATGCAGATAGTTTATCCCCTACTACTCCAAAAAAGGATTTATCCACATCAACTACAACTATTTTCCCTTCACCATCTTCATTTTTTAGCATATCAAGTAAAGCCCAGTTGCTTTTATCAAGCTTCATTGTGATTACTTCCCCTTCGAAGTATTTTGATCCACCATAGTTTTGGAAATCACTTGAAAGTATTTGTATGTTTTTGTCTTGGTTGTCATCACATAAATCTGCTGTTTTAAATCTCATATTAGCCCTTTATTCAATCTCTTCGAATATATTTTCTTTTTCATTATATGCCTGTATTGAACCATCACTTAGGTTGTAATACCAGCCATGTATCTGTATCTGTTTATTTTCATACTTCTGTTTTATTATTGGATAAGTAAGAAGATTTTTTAGTTGAAAAACTATAGAGTTCTTTTCTGTAGCTCTATATAATTCTTCTTCATTTGAATATAGTTTTATATTTTTTAATGCGAACTCTTTTACTGGTTGTGCAATTTGTAGCCATTTTTTTATGTTTGTATTTTCATCTGGAATATCTTTGTACAAACTCTCACAAGCTCCACAATGTGAATGCCCACAAATGATTATATTAGGTACATTTAGAATATTAACTGCATATTCAATAGCAGCAGCGACACTAAAGAAATCATTTACAGATTCATAAGGTGGTACAAAATTTCCAATATTCCTAAGTACAAATAAGTCGCCTGGTTTATTCCCAAACATAAAGTCATTTGTAACTCTACTATCACAACAACTAATTAGTAAAACCTCAGGCTTTTGCCCATTTTGGATTGAGTAGTCTAAGTCTTCTTTAAACTCATCTAAATGGTACTTTTTAAAAAGCCTATTTCCTCTGATTAAATTATTGATTATATTCATAAAGGTATTGTAGAAATAAAAAATGTAAGAAAAATAAAGTTTATACTTCGATTGTAAAGATTGCACCTTCTTTTGAGTTTTTAGCAGTAATTAGTCCGTTCATCTTCTCTTCAATGATAAGTTTAGTCATATATAGTCCAATTCCAGTACCATAATCATATTTTGTAGTAAAGTAAGGATCAAAGATTTTATCTATGATTTCTTTTTCAATTCCACCTGCATTATCTTCAATACATAAAACTGGTTTATTTTCATTTTCAAGATAGATTTTGATTTTAGGCTCTTTTATATTTCTATCTATTAATATATCTTTAGCATTTGAAATGATATTTACAATTACTTGTGAATATTCGTTTTTATATCCATATATTTTTTCATCTGAGTTTATATCTATTTGTAAATCAATCTTATGAAAATCAAGAGTTGAGCTTACGATTCTAAGTGCAATTGATACAGAATCAGAGATTAAAAACTCTTCTTTTTTATTATTTGGGTTGAAGAAATTTCTAAAATCATCAATAGTTTTAGACATATACTCTAATAAGTCATTAGCTTCATCTACTCTTTTTGAAAGATACTTTTTATCTAGTTCTTTATAGTCATAAGCAGATTCAATATCGAAGAATAATCCCGATACTTGAGATAGTGGTTGTCTCCATTGGTGAGCGATATTTCCTATCATTTCTCCCATTGCTGCCATTTTCGATTTTTGGATTAGAATATTTTCTTGTTTTAGTTTCTCTTCTTTTAGTAGAGTTCTCTCCGTAATATCACGAAGTGATGCAAAGATTAGTTTTTTGTTCTCATATGAATATATCATTGCATTTAATTCGATAGTTCTAATCTCGTGATCTTTTGTGAATAACTTAACAGTTCGAAATAATGATTCTTTTTCAATAATATCATCTAGTGTTAAGTTCTCAAATAATTGGAAAAAATCTTGATATAAAATCTCTTTTGTTTCATAACCAATAGTTTTTAAAGCGGTACTATTAAGACTTAGAATACTAGTGGAGTTTTCAATAACTTCTGAAATTATAAAACCATCATTACTGTAGTTGAAAAGTAGGGCGTATTTTTCCTCATTTTCTTTTACTGTTTTTTTATATCGATTAAAAAGTAGTTCAATCTTTTTTGTAAATAGTAGTGAAAATATAAAAAATATTGCAGTCATAATACTTATTATAATTACAAGTTTTATAATTTTTGAGTACATATTATCCAGTGAAATTTCTTTTTCACTTTTAACGATTTCATTAATATGGTCTAGATTTATTCCTACTCCTATGAAATATCTAAGCCTTTTTAAGAACGTACCATATAAAAGTTTGCCGTTATAGTTGTAATAAATAAAATCATTACCTTTATAGTTTGTATCAATCATCAGCTCTTCTATTGCTTTTAACTCGTTGGTAGTTGTTTGTATGTTTTTCTCAATTAGCAAGTGGCTTTGTGTTTGTATATTATTAAGGCTAGTTACTTTATAAATAAATAAAAAGTTTTGACTATTGAGGTTTTGAAGAACTATTTTTTTTAGTAGTTTTTCTTTTAACTCTTCTGTTCTACTTTCTAAAAAACTAGCAGAACCAATTACTAAATCAAGCTCTTTTAAATGGCGTGAATAAGTAACTCTTTTATTTGGTTTATACCAGTAATATTCTGTATAGTTTTGTTTATTTTTATTCGCATATATCATTTCATTTGTGAATTTAATGCCGTTAATATCTTCAAAATCTAAGAAATTAACCCCTTCATCTTTTGGGTTTTCGCTATTTAGTATTAGATTACCTTTTGTATCTAAAATAAAGTAGTTAATATCATTTTGTTTTGTACCTATTTGTTTTATAGAAGATTTTATTAGTTGTATTTGTTGCTCTTTTGATAACTCTTTTGAATTTTGATATAAAGAAAAAGCTAGATTATAAGCGATAATTGATTGGTTTTTTATTTGTTGTTTTTTACTATTTAAAATTGATATTTTTTCAAACTCAATATCATTTTGTAGATTTTGTACAGCAGATTGAATAGTGAACATTTCTCGCTCAATTAGCGTAGTTCTAAAAGTTTTGATGTGATTTTTGAAATTACTATATTCTGTTTTTATTAAAACAATTCCAATAATAGTTGCAACAATAAATATAATTATTGTTGAACTTAATAAAGTGGTTTTTTTAATACCTTGTTCAATATTTTGTTTATAGTTTTTTTTCAAGATTTAATTTGTACCCCATATTTGAAATATTCTTAATACAGTTAAATGGAATTTTTTTTCTCAAAAATCCAATAGTAGTTCGTAAAGAATTAAGACTCATATATTCATCTTCCCAAACAAACTGTTCAATCTCTTCATAAGAAACAACTCTATTTTTATTAGTCACTAATAGTTTTAAAAATAGCAACTCTTTTTTTGTTAAGTCCATCTCTTCATTCTGCAAATAAAACAAAGAAGTTTTATTATCAAAATAGAAGTTATCATCTAAATTTATTTTGAAATCTTTTTCTATCTCAAGAGCTGTCGCAGCTTTTGTTAAAGCTGGAATTAGATTTCTACTTGTTAATGGTTTAATTATATATTTTTCTAGATTTAATTCAATAGCTTCAAGTAAATAATCTTTATCAGAAAATGCAGTTGAGATGATAATTTTTGTAGTTTGGTCTGTTTGTCTGATTTTTTTTGCAAGTGATAAGCCATCTAATCTTGGCATGTTAATATCTGTTAGTATAATATCTGGATGGTATTTTTTGTATAACTCGTAACCTTCTTGTCCATCTTTTGCTTCATAAAACTCATTGAACATTCTTGTTAAGAATCTAGAGTTAACGGTACGAACTCCTTCATCATCTTCTATATATAAAATTGTAAATTGTTTGAACTTTTCCATGGCATCTCCTAGAAAAGAAAAGAGAAGCTTATAAAGCTTTTCTTTTTTCTTTAATTTTAGCAAAATAATCGCTAATTACTGGCATTAGTAAAACAAGAATAGTAAGTACCAAAATACTTAATGTAATTGGTCTCTCCCATAAAAATGCTAATGAACCATCACTAATTGTAAGTGCTCGTCTTAAGTTATCTTCCATCATTCCACCTAAAATAAATCCTAAAATCATAGGAGCCATAGGGAAGTCAATAATTCTTAAGAACAATGCAACTACTGCAAATATTGTCATCATGTAAATATCAAAGTTATTGAATGTTACTAAATATACTCCAATTAGAGAGAAGAATATAATAAGTGGTAACAATAACTGTTTTGGTAATGTTAATAACTTAGCAATATAAGGAATTAACGGTAAATTTAAAATAAGTAAAACAACATTTCCAATATACATAGAAATAATTACAGACCAAAATAGTGCTGGATTATCCACATACATTGTAGGACCTGGTTGAATACCATAAGAGATTAAAGCTCCTAGGATAATAGCTGTAGTTCCTGAACCCGGAATTCCTAAAGTAAGTAATGGTACAAATGAACCAGAACAAGCTGCGTTATTTGCACTCTCAGGAGCTGCTAGTCCTTTTATACTACCTTTACCAAATTTTAGTTTTTCTTTTACATTTGCAAAAGATCTCTCCATTCCATAAGCTAAAAACGATGCAATAGTTGCACCTGCTCCTGGAAGAACACCAACAAAGAATCCAAGTACAGAAGATCTACCAACAGTTGGTGCCATCTCTTTTACTTCTGCTCTTGTGATTTTTAAAGAACCAATATCTTTTTTAAGAGCATCTTTCTCTGCTTGAGTTTGTTCTTTATTATCTAAGATATTCATCATAGCTTCTGATAATGCAAATGCAGCCATAGCTAATAATAAAAACGAAATCCCATCAATTAAATCTAATCTTCCAAAAGTAAATCTAGCAATACCAGAATCACTATCAGTTCCAACAGTTGCAAGCATTAGACCAAATATAGTCATAATAGCTGCTTTTAAAAACTTACCCTTACCAGCAAACGCTGCTACTGCTGTAAGTCCTAGAACCATTAAAGCAAAGTAATCAGATGATTGAAAACTAAGACTAACGGAAGCAAGTGCTGGTGCTGCGAACAGTAAGAAAATAGCTGCAATAGTACCACCTGTAAAAGATGAATAAGCTGCAATTGCTAAAGCTTTACCTGCTTGTCCATTCTTAGCCATTGGATAACCATCAAATGAAGATGCAACAGTTCCAGCAACTCCTGGAGCATTAATTAAAATTGAAGAAGTTGAACCTCCAAAAATTGCTCCATAATAAACACCTGCAATTAAAATTAATCCCGATGAAGGATCCATTCCATAAGTAATTGGAATCATTAAAGCAATTGCTGAAATAGGTCCAAGACCTGGTAACATACCAATAAATGTACCAGCGAAACATCCAACTGCTACCATCATAATATTATAAGTAGTAAACGCTGTTACTACTCCTTGAAATACACCATCCATCATGATTCAACTCCTGCAAAGTATTCGTATAACATTCCCGGGTCGATATATACACCTAATAAATTGTTTAATATTAAGTAAAACCCAACAGATACACCCACTGAAATTAAAAATATTCTTTTTATATTTTTCTCTTTTAAAAGTACAAAACCAATGGCAAGGAAAATCATAGTTGATATAATAAATCCTAAAGTTCTAATAGTAAATCCATAAAAAATCATTGCCGCTACAAAATATAGTGTAGTTTTAAAATCTAATGATTTAATGTATTCCATTGATAAAAATTCTTGGTCTTTCTCTTTAAATGAAATTACAAGAATCACAAGTGAAATTAAAATCCCAGCTACTCCAATATAAAATGGAAAAGAAGATGCTGTCATAACTTCAAATTGACTTCCTGGCATTTTTTTGATGCTAAATACATTAAAAAAGTAAAAAACTGAAAAAGCTAAAAAGAATATTGCGCCTATAGTATTTTTTGTCATAATAAATCCTTTTAATAAGTAGAGAAAACTCTACTTATTTTATAGGAACCCCATCTCTTTCATAAGAGATGAAATCACTTTCTCTTGGTCAACTAAGAATCTTTCAAATGAACTTGTTGGTTTATAAAGATTTGCCCAACCATTTCTTTTTCTTACAGTTTCCCATTCGTCAGTTTTATACATATCAGCAATTACTTTAGCAAATGCAAGTGCTTTATCATCAGATAAGTTTGGTGCTCCAAAGAATCCTCTCCAGTTAGCAAAATAAGCATCTACACCCATTCCTTTAAATGAAGGAATACCTTGAATGTCTTTATCTGCAGTTACACCGATGATTTTAACTTCACCTTTTAAGTGTTTTTCTAATACTTCTCCAAGACCAGTTGATAATACATCTACTTCCCCTGTTAATAAACCAGCAAGAGCTTTTCCACCTGCATCATAAGGAACATATCTAATTGATGTTGGATTTCCTCCAGCAGCTTTAAAAATCTGTGCAGCAACAAGATGATCCATAGAACCTCTAGATGAACCACCTGCGATTTTTACTTTTCTAGGACTTTTATCAAATGCAGCTTTTACGTCTTGCCATGAGTTATATTTAGAATCTTTTTTTACAACTAAAACACCATAATCTGCAACAACAGCAGATACTAATGTTAAGTCTCTAAATGATTGAGGGAAAACACCTTGTAATGATCTAATTACGATTGGAGTTGAATTAACCATCAAAGTATTTTTTTGTTTTTTAGCAGTTTCGATTAAGTAAGCAATGGCTTTTCCACCACCTCCACCTGACATATTTTCAAATGATGTTTCTTTTACTAATCCTGATTTTTTTAATGCTTCACCAACACCTCTAGCAGTTCCATCCCAACCGCCACCAGCTCCACCTGGAATTAAGAAGTGTACTTTCTCAACATTAGAAGCCATAGCAGTCGATGATGAACCTGCAAGTAATAAACCTGCCATTGTTAAACTCTTGAAAAGTTTTGTAGCTGTAATTTTCATTTTTCAATCCTTTGAATTATTTATAAAGTAAGTTTAAATTAAAAAAATGTAAAAAAAATAAAATTAAATAAAAATTTGTAATTTAAGAGTTAGATAAATCTTCTATGTATTGACATGTTTTACTTTCTTTAGTACCCCATTCACACATAGCATCTAAAATAGGTATTAAGGATTCACCTCTTTTTGTTAAACTATATTCAACTTTTGGTGGAATTGTAGGGTAGGCTTTCCTATTAATTAAGTTACATTCTTCTAATTCTTTTAATTGTGAACTTAACATTTTATATGTAATAGAACCAATTTTTCTTTGTAATTCGTTGTATCTTATTATCTTGTGTTCGTCTAATAAATATAAAATTACCATTTTCCATTTCCCTGAAATTAATGATAATGTATAACCAAAGGGTGTGTCTATTAGGGGTTTAAAGTCTGATTTTTTCATTTTGTACTATCCTTTAGGATAGTATATTACATAAAAGTACATACTTACATTATATTTCTATTTTTACTACAATTCATTCAAGTTTTATTAAAAGGATTTAAAATGAAAAAAATATTAATAAATTTGGTTCATCCAAATTTTGATAAATCAATAGTGAATAAAAGATTATTTGATGGAATAAAAGATATTGAAAATATTACAATAAACAATTTATATGAAGAGTATCCAGATTTCAAAATAGATGTACAAAGAGAACAGCAGTTACTTTTGGATAATGATATTATTCTTTTTCAATTTCCTATGTATTGGTTTAGTTCGCCTTCACTTTTAAAAGAGTGGTTCGATACTGTACTAACAGCAGGATTTGCATTTGGTGGTACGTATAATCTAAAGGATAAATCTTTTGCAGTTGCAATTAGTTGTGGTGGCTCAGTAGAGGCATTTAGTGAAACAGGTAAAGATAAAAGAAGAGTTGAAGAAATATTATATCCATTCTCTATTACAGCAAACTATGTAAAAATGGATTATAAAGATGCTTATATTACTTATGATACAGAAACAGAACTAAGTAATGAAACACTTGATGAATATAAAGAAGGTTATATTGAATATGTTAAAGGTTTATTAGAGGAATAAAAATAAACTTTCACTTCAAGGAAGGAAGCAATTATGAAGTGAAAGTCTATTTAATTTGTATGTTAGTATTAAATATATATTGTTGGATATATAATTTTATGCTGCCCTAGAAAAGGAGCTCCTAGAGCAAGCATAAGAAGAAATTACATTCTAATTTCTTCTCTCTTTTGTAAGAATTCCCATCTTTCGTTAATTCTTTCTTGCCATTCTTCAATTAAGTATTCATACTCAGGTTTGAATAAGTGTTTGAATCTTGGTTGTGCACCTAAGTAATCTCTTACTGGTACAATATTTTTTGGTCTATATGTAATATTTAACTCTCTACCATCGATAATCTCATATAATGGGAATACAAGAGAATCTACTGCTAAGTCAGATACTTCAATAGTTTGGTTTGGTGCGAATTTCCACTCAGTTGTACAAGCAGACATAGCATTAATAAATACAGGTCCTTTTGTATCAAAACCTCTTTGGATTTTCTTAACCATATCTTTCCATTTATTTGGAGCTACTTGAGCAACATATGGAGAACCATGTGCAGCCATAATAGATACGATATCTTTTTTCTGTCTTTTCTCACCGTAAGAAGTACTTCCTGCAGGTGCAGTAGTTGTACTTGCTCCAATAGGAGTAGAAGATGATCTTTGACCACCAGTATTTGCATAAACTTCATTATCTAAACAAACGTACATGAAGTCATGACCTCTTTCGAAACAACCTGAAATCCATTGGAATCCAATATCGTAAGTCGAACCGTCACCTGCAAATGTTACAAATTTAGGTTGAGGAGTATCTTCAGAAATTCTACCTTTGTTTCTTAAAGCTTTGTTCATAGTCTCAACACCAGCCATTGCTGTTGAAGAGTTTTCGAATCCAATATGAATCCAAGAACAATCCCAAGAAGTATGTGGGTAGATTGCTGTACAAACTTCTAAACATCCAGTAGAAGCAGATACAACTAAGTTATCATTAGTTGCATTTAATACTTCTCTTACGATAATAGAGTGAGCACAACCTGGACATAAAAGGTGTGAACCTTCAAATCTCTCAGCTGCAGTTGAGAACGTTTTTAAGTTTTTAATTACTTTTTGAGTACTCATATTTATTTTCCTTCCACATTGTAATAGCTTAATTCTGGACCTCTAACACCAATTAACTTTTGGATGTTACCAGAAATTTTACCAGCTTTAGCATCAGCATCTAATGTTCTGAAGATGTCTTTTAAACCAGCAATAGTCATATCTCTACCACCTAAACCATAAATTAAGTTAGTAACTAATGGTCTTGCAGAAGTATTGATTAATGCTCCAGAAATTTCGTTATATAATGTACCAACAGTTCCACCAGGAGCAGATCTATCCATACAAGCAATTGCTTTAACGTTAACTAATGCATCTGCAACTTCTTCAAGAGGGAATGGTCTGAATAATCTAGGTGCAACAACACCTACTTTAATACCTTCTTCTTCTCTGATTTGATCAATTGCTAACATCGCAGTTTCAAAAGTAGAACCTAAACATACAATAGCAACTTCAGCATCTTCCATACCGTAAGTTTCAACTACTTTATATTCTCTACCTGTTAATTCTTTGAATTCAGCAAATGTATCTTGAATAACTTTCTTAGAACTCATTAAAGCAGCGTGTTGCTTGGCTTTATGTTCAAAGTGCCAATCATGTTCAGTTTGTACACCATGAGTTACAGGCTTATCAAAGTTTAATAGTGCATTAACTTGTAAGTAAGGACCAACAAATTTAGCAGCTACTTCATCTTTAAGAGGAGTAACATTTTGAGCAGTATGAGAAGTCATAAATCCATCTTGGTTAGAAATAACAGGAAGTCTAACAGCAGGATGTTCAGAAATTTTGAAAGACATTAAAGTCATATCATATGCTTCTTGTGGTGAGAATGCATCAATTGAAATCCATCCACAGTCTCTTGTTAAGTATAAATCTGAGTGGTCACCATTTACGTTAAGTGGTGCAGCTAAAGCTCTATTTACAAGACATAATACTACAGGAATTCTCATTCCAGATGCTTGGTATAAAGTTTCAACCATAAGTGCTAAACCTTGTGAAGAAGTTGCAGTTCCAACTCTACCACCAGCAGCACCAGCTCCAATACATCCTGACATAGCAGCATGCTCAGATTCAACCATAATTACTTCACCATCAACATATCCATTTGCGTGGAACATTGCATAGTTTTCAACTGTAGCAGTTGAAGGAGTAATAGGGTATGCAGCAACAACATCTACATCAGCTTGTCTAAAAGCTTGTGAGTTTGCCATGTTTCCATCCCAAACCTCTACGTCTTTTAATTCCATTACTTTAGTATTCATTATTTGTCACCTTTCTTTTTTTTCTCTGGCCATTTAGATAAAGCATCTTCTACTTTTTCATACTCTTCAAACATTAGAAGAGATTTAGGGTTTGTAGGACATACACTTACACATAGTCCACAACCTTTACAGTGTTCGTAGTCAATACCTTTCATCTCTTTGTTTCTAGCAATGATAGAAGTATCTGGACAGAAGATCCAACAGTTTTGACAGTCGATACATGTCTCAGAATTCCATACTGGCTTTAAAACTCTCCAGTCTCCAACAGACATACTTTTTGAACTTGTTTCAGAATATGCTCTGTCTTCTGGTTGCATGTCTGCAATGTTATAGTTGATGTCACCTTCAAATGTATATAAGGCAGCACCTGGGATTAACTCATCCCATCCCATTTCTTCAATTGGTTTACTCATATTTTGTCCTTTAGTGAACTTCGTCGTAAGCTCGTTGAATTGCAATCATATTTGCATCAATTATGTTTTGAGGTAACTTTTTAAGTACACCTTTCATCGCGTCTTTGAAATAATCTAATTCGAACATTCCACTAACTTTCATAAATGCACCAAGCATTGGAGTATTAGGAATTGCTTTACCAATAGTATCTCTAGCGATTTGGAAACAGTCAAGAATATATACTCTATCTTCTATCCCTTGTAATGCTGGAACTAAAGCGATTAATTCATCTTTGCTAAGGTGAGTAGTAATAATATATTTAGTAGTATCTGTACCATTAGCAGTAATATCGTCAGTTAATGCTAAACCTGGATCAAGAATGAATACAAAATCTGGACTCATGAATTTCTCGTGGTTTAAAATAACTTTATCATCAATTCTATTGTAGGCAGTCATAGACGCACCTCTTTTAGCTGAACCATAAAAAGCAAAAGCTTGTACTTGTTTCCCTGTCTCAGCAACAACTGAACCAAGTCCTTTAGCACCTGTTACGGCACCTTGACCTGCACGGCTGTGCCATCTAATTTCTAACATAGTGGCTCCTTAAAATATTAAATTTGACTTAAAAAATTTAATTAGTCTGATCTATTATACAGACTTTTAACTTAGAATGTACTTTCTTTAAGTTTTTAATGGGGATTTATGTAACGTAAGTAAACACTTTTTGAAGTGAAAACCCTAGTTTTTTACTTCTTTAAAAAGCTATCAATAATTAAATAATAATTATGCTAAATAATTAATATGGACTAAAAGCCCATTGTATGGTAATTATAAATAATTTTATTAAAGTTATTAGTTTATATAATCATTATAGAAATAAAGTCTTAAATAAATGCTATTAAAAATTAGTAAATTAAATTTTTAAGTAATACTTAAGCTCTATTTCTTAAGAAAAGCTAGTTTTTAAGCTTAAATTGTTTAGTTTATTTGACTTTTTATGAATTTTACTGCATCAAAAGCATTGTTTTCTATGTTTTTTGTGTATAAAGACAGCTCAGCTTTCTTTCCATAACCACATAAAACACCAACTGATTCTACGTTTGCTTCATTAGCTGCAATTAAATCTAGTTTAGTATCACCGATCATCCATACTGTATGTTGATCTTTGTTGTAATTCATTTGTTCTAAAGTAATATTAATAGGTTCTGGATGTGGTTTTGGATTTTGCACATTTTCTCTACCTGTTACAATCTCAAAATGATCCATAATCTCTAAGTTTTCCAATAAAGGAATTGTGTACATTCTAGTTTTAGTTGTAACAACAGATACTCTAGCAATTTGCGAAGCTAATTTAACAGCCTCTATTGCATCTTCTAGTAAGTGAGTATTAGCTTTTGAAATTTGTCTATATTTATTTTTATAAGAGTCTACAAAGTCCCATGCTTTATCTTCGCTAACACCAAGTCCTTTGTACATTACATCTAATGGATATCCTATTAAATCTTTAATAGATTCATCATTACCCTTAAAATTAAATTCTAACTCTTCAAATGAGTGATAAAATGAAGCTAATATTGCGTCTGTTGAATCAATAATTGTTCCGTCTAAGTCAAATAGTATAATTGTATTTTTATTCATATATTGTTTATTTCCTTTTATTCTTTTATCCAATCTTTTTGATTGTGTGTAATTCCAGTAAATGCTGGTTCTATATTTTTTATATCTTTATTTGCTACTGTGATTGAGTTTGGAATATATAAGAATATATAAGGTAAATCATCTGCAATGATTTTAAATATTTCTTGATATATTTTCCCAAGTTTAGTTCTATCTATAGTAATTGAACCTTTCTCAATTAATTCATCTACTTTTTTATTATGATATCCCACAAGATTAAATCTACCTAATTTATCTGAGTCACTATGCCATAAAGGATAAGCATCAGGCATTAAAGCTAAACTCCAACCCAAGAGAATAGCTTCGTAGTTTCTTGGATGTACAACAGTATTTAAAAATGCTTGCCACTCCATAACTCTAATTTTCATTTTTATACCAGCTTTTGCTAATTGGTATTGTAAAATTTGAGCTGCATTAATTCTAATATCATTTCCAGTATTTGTTATAACTTCAAAAGTAAGAGGATTCTTTTCATCGTAACCTTGTTCTTTGAGAAGTTGTTTTGATTTTTCTATATCTTGAGTTATTGATTTAACATTTTTATTATAAGCAAAACTTCCAGGTAAAAATGGACCATTACAAACTTGTCCATGTCCAAAATATAATATATCAACAAGCTCTTGTTTATTTACAGCATAAGCAATAGCTTGTCTTACTTTTTTATTTTTAAATTTTTCAGTTTTTAAATTAAATCCTAAATAACTATAAGCAAAACTCTCTTTTTCAATTATCTTATAATTGTTTTTGAATTTCTCATCTACTTGTCTATCTATTTGAAGAGGACTTAATCCTCCTAAATCTAATTTCTTTTGTTTTAAAAATAAAAAAGATGTATTTGGATCTGGTAAAAACTTATATAAAATATTATCTATTTTAGGTTTTCCCTCAAAATAGTTTTTGTTTGCAAAAAGTTTTATATCAATACCCGTTTTGAACTCGTTTATAGTGTAAGGACCAGTTCCTATTGGTTTTTTATTAAAAGAACTTGTCATTAAATCTTTTTCATTCTCTAGTATATGTTTTGGCAAGATTCCAACCATCCATGTTTCTAGGGATTTAAAATATGGTTTTTTATATGTAATTTGTATTGTGTATTTATCTAAAGCTTTTACTTCTTTCACTTCTTTAAAGTTTGATTTTATTGATGTGAATACTTTAGGATTAATTATTTGTTGATATGTAAAAAGTACATCTTCCGCTGTAAAATTAACTCCATCATGCCATAAAACGTTTTTTCTTAAATTTATGATTAGTTTTGTAGGAGTTTTGAATTTATATGACTTAGCTAAATCAGGAGCAGGTTTGCCATCTTTATCATATTTTATCAATCCATTAAATAACCAATCGGCAATTTCAGAACTTGCAGAATCGTTTGCAAGAATAGGATTTAATCTACTAGGACTTGAACTCATTGATAAGTTTAAAGTACTTGCATACATAAATGAAAAGAGTAAAAAAAATATTGTTGTTAGTTGAAGTAGTTTTTTCATAGGGTATTGTACTAAAAAGTGCATAAAAAAAGGAGCAACTTTCGTCGCTCCTTTGGAAAATACAAAGATAAAGTATCTTTGAAATAGTGACCTATCTTTTTGAGAATTGACCGCTTTTTCTTGCTTTTCTTCTTCCGTATTTTTTTCTTTCAACAGCTCTTGCGTCTCTTGTTAATAATCCGTAAGGTTTTAAGATTGTTCTGAATTGCTCATCATAAGCAACTAAAGCTCTTGATATACCGTGTCTTACAGCATCAGCTTGTGCAGAATAACCACCACCTAAAGTTTTAACAACGATGTTAACTGAAGTTTCTTGTTTAGCTACTTCAATTGGTTGCATAACTCTTTTTTTAATAGCTTCGTGTCCACCTAACCATGCATCTAAAGATTGACCGTTGATTGTAAGTTGTCCGTTACCAGCTTCTAACCATACTTTTGCGATAGAAGTTTTTCTTCTTCCAGTTGCGTATACTTTTGCCATTAGTCTTATCCTTTAATTTGCGCAGTGTGAGGGTGTTCAGCGTCTGCATATACTTTTAATTTTTTTAACATTGCTTTACCTAAAGTAGTTTTAGGTAACATACCTCTAGTTGCTAATTTGAATAGCTTTTCTGGGTTGTTATCAAGCATGTCAGACATTTTGTGAGTTTTAGTACTACCAAAATATCCTGAGTGTGTATAGTAATTTTTATCTTCTAATTTCTTACCAGTAAACTTTGCTTTAGAAGCATTGATGATTACTACGTAGTCTCCACAATCAACGTGAGGAGTGAAAGAAGGTTTATTTTTACCTCTTAAGATAGTTGCAACTTCAGTAATGATTCTTCCGAATACTTTGTCTGTTGCGTCAATTACTATCCAATCTCTTTCGATTTCGTTAGCTTTTGCCATTTGAGTAAATTTCATTTATTTTCTCCGCTTTTATTAATGAGGTGGAATAATAGTGTAGTCATACTTAAATATTACTTAAATTAAGTAATATTTAATATGTAATTGTGAATTTAGAGCCAAGGTTGTGTTCTGAGTCTATTTTTAGGGAAAATGAATGTAATGAAAGTATAGATTGAACAATAAAAAGTCCTAATCCAAGCGAATTATTCCATCCATTATTTGAAACTCTATAGAATTTCTGATTAATTTTTTCTAGTTCACTTTTTTCTATTCCAATTCCCTTATCAATAACTGAGATTTTATCACCCTCAATTTTTACTATAACTTCATCTTCTGAGTATTTTAAAGCATTTTCAATTAGGTTTGATATAGCCATTGAAATTAGGGTTTCATCAACATTTAGAGTAATATCATCACCTTCTATGAGTATTTCCCTCGTTTTATATTTATCTTTTAAATCAGATATTATCTCTTCAATAATTTTTTTCATTGATTTTGGTGTTAGAATTAGTTCTTGTTTCCCTTCTTCTAATTTCAATGTTAATCGTAATTTATCAATAATATGTGACATTTTATTTGCATTGGAATGTATTTTATTTAAAAACTTTATTTTCATTGAGGCTGGCATATCTTCATCGTTTAGAATTGTTTCACTGTATCCCGAGATAATGGCAATAGGATTTTTAAATTCATGGGATAGGGCTGAGATGATTTCATCTTTTTGCCTATTAGCAAGTTTTAGTTTTGCAGTTTGTTTTGCTTTTTGTTTCTCTTTTTTTGATAATTTAACAGCAACTTTATTTAAAAGTTTCGTAATTCTATGAAACTCCACTGTAAAATTAGAATTAAGTGCATAAGAGGGTTTCTTTGATGATAACTCAGTTAAGAAATATAAAATCGCTTCTGTCTCTTTCTTTATTTTTAACGAAATGAAATAAGATGCTAGGAAAGCTACAATTATAAACATAGCTACAAAAGAGAATATCTGTGCAGATAAACGCATGAAATTGTCAGTAATTTTATCTGTATAATCAGCCATTCTAATAAAATAGATTCTTTTATCTATGACTACTTTTTTAGCAATATAAAGTAGTTCTTTATTAATACTACTTGAATATCTAGTACTTCGACCAGTGCCATAATCTTTAGCTTGAAGTACTTCTTCTCTGCTACCGTGATTTTCTAATAAGTTTTTATCTTTATCACTCTCAGCAATTACATTACCTTTTTCATCAATAATTGTAATTCTAATATTTATTTGTGATTTAAGATCTTTGATTATTGTATCTACGTTATTTAGGTCTTTTAATACAATAGAAAAAGTATCAATATTTTTAATAAGATTTTTTTCAATTTGGTCTATATAAATATTTTTAGACCAAAAGTAAGTAACAATACTAAGAGTAATTGCAACCGCTAAAAAAATTAAAACAAAAGTACGTATAAAGAGTTGATGGATTTTTAACAAAAGATATAACCTTCCCCTCTAATTGACTTAATATAGTTTTTCTCACCCTCAGGGTCAATTTTGGCTTTTAATCTTTTTACTGCAACATTAACTGTTTTCATTTTTTTATCTAGTGAGTCTTCCCAAACTGAGTTTAATAAATGCTCTCTAGTCATTAAAATATCTCTGTTTTTAATAAACTCTAATAATAAGTCATGCTCTAAGTGTGTTAGTTCTAATTCGTTATTGTCAATATAGAATTTTTTATTTGATGATTTATATGTAATATCTTTAACTTTTAAAATATCAATATCTTTTGATGTTCTTTTTATAACTGCTTTTACTCTTGCTAATAATTCTTTGATATTAAAAGGTTTAGTAATATAATCATCAGCATGCGATTCAAAACCTTCTAGAATATCTTCATCTTTATCTTTTGCAGTTACATAAATAACTGGATTAGCATAACCCTTAGCTTTTATCTCATCAATAAAGGCTGTACCTTCAGAACCTGGTAAGTTTCTATCCATTAAGATTAAATCAATTTCTTCTTCATCTAATACTTTTTCTAGATTCTTATCAACATTTAAAAAACCAATTGTTTCGTAACCATCTTTTTGTAAAGTGTATTCTAATAATTCTAATATATCTTCTTCATCTTCAACGATAAGGATAAGTTTATTTTCCATTTTTAACTCTTTTATTAATTATTGATTGTTTCTTTTTTTATACTACTTGAATCAGCTGTCCCAGGGGAGAATTTTATTGCTAAAATTCTAAAAATAAAGAATACGAAAATTACTATCAGTAAAAAACTAATATCAAAATAGTCTTTATTCAAATTTGTTGATAGTATTATAACATCACGAATTAAAAAAATAATAAAAATGTCTATTACGAATCGTAGTCTTAGTTTTTCTTTTTTAATAAAGTCAGAAATCATTTTAACAACTTCCATTACAACAATGAATTCAAGCATTAAAATGATAGCTTTGTAGAAGTCTAATCCAACTATGAATATTCCTATGAATATTATTGTTGCGGCTAGAACTTCGAAGTTAGAACTAAAGTAGCTCTTTATTTTGATTAAGGCTCTTTTCATTTATTAAAAGCAATCCCTTAAGATTGCTCTATATCTCCTCCAATTTCGGCAAATAAAAGTAGATTTGCAATTGAAGCTGCTCTATCAGCAGTTTTTTCTAATTTTCTTAATGCACTTAAAATATCAAAGTACTCTTTTGATAATTCAATATTTTTTGAAATTAGTTTTAAAATATTTTTTTCAATCATTGCATATAAATCGTCTGTTTTACTCTCTTCAACAATTACTCTTTGATACTTCTCTTCAATATGCTTAGATGTTGGTTCTTGAATCATAGAAATAGTTGTTTTTAAAGCTAAGATTGTAGCTTTGTGTAAAGGTACTGCATACTCTAAAATAGTTTTAGTATTTAAATCTTCACTATATGCTTTTCTAAAAATCTTTGCAAAACTTTTAGTATTTGCACCTGCTCTTACTAATTCATTTGTAATTTTTAAATATGCAACTAATTCTCTTAAATCTTTTGCTTCTGGTGAATATAAAGCTAAAGTAGTAACAAGTAATTTATCAATATCATTACATTTATTTGAAATCTTTTTAACTGATAAATCAATATCTTTTAATAAAGATAAATCTTCTTCTTTTAATGCTTTTAATGATAACTCAAGGGCATCAACTACTGCATTTCCAATATCAAGAATTTCATCTTCAATTTTTTGTTTTTTTGCTTCGTAAGTTTTTAACATTATCCAAACCTTCCCGTAATATAGTCTTCTGTTTTTTTGTTATTAGGATTAACAAAAATTGTTTCTGTTTCATCATATTCGATTAGTTTTCCTAAGTGGAAAAATGCTGTATAATCAGCAACTCTTGCTGCTTGTTGCATATTATGAGTTACCGTAATAATCGTATAATCTTTTTTAAGCTCTAACATTAATGCTTCAATTTTTTCAGTAGAAATAGGATCTAATGCTGATGTTGGTTCATCCATTAAAATCACTTCTGGTTTAACCGCAATTGTTCTAGCAATACATAATCTTTGTTGCTGACCACCTGAAAGAGAAGTTCCTGGATCATTTAATTTATCTTTTACTTCTTCCCAAAGTCCTGATTTAATTAATGAAGTTTTAACTAGTTCATCACACTCTTGCCCTTTTCTTACAATTCCGTGTTTTAGTGGAGCGTAAGCTACATTGTCATAAATTGATTTAGGGAATGGATTTGGTTGTTGAAATACCATACCAATTCTTTTTCTTACTGAAACTTCATCTACATCTTTATCATAGATATTCTTTTTATCAATTACTACTTCCCCATCAATTTTTACAATATTGATTAGGTCATTCATTCTATTTAAACATCGAAGAAATGTTGATTTACCACATCCAGAAGGTCCAATTAATGCTGTAATCTTGTTTTCATATATTTCTACATCAATTCCGTGTAAAGCATGATTATCTCCATACCAAAGATTTAATTCTTCTACTTTTACTTTTATTTTATTGTTCTTTTTTGACATATTCTTTCCTTCTACCATTTAACTTCGAATTTTTTTCTTAAATAAATTGCAATTGCATTTAATGAAATAAGTACTGAAAGTAGTACCATGATTCCTGCAGCTGTTTTTTCTATATACATTCTCTCTGGCATTCCTGCCCATGTGAACAGTTGTGCTGGCATAACTGTTGCTGCATCCATAACTGATGTAGGTGCATCTGGAATAAATGCAATCATTCCAATAATAATTAATGGAGCAGTTTCACCCATTGCCTGTGCTAAACCAATAATAGAACCAGTTAATACTCCTGGAAATGCTAGTGGTAAAACGTGGTCTTTTGTAACTTGGATTTTCGTTAATCCTAATCCATAACCAGCTTGTCTAATTGAATCTGGAACGGCTCTTAGTGCTGCTCGTGAACTAACAATAATAATTGGTAATGTCATAAGTGCAAGAGTTAATCCACCAACTAGAGGGGAGCTTCTTGGCATACCAAATAGGTTAATAAAAATTGCAAGTCCTAATAAACCAAATAAAATAGATGGAATTGCTGCAAGGTTATTAATATTTACTTCAATCAATCTCGTAAATTTGTTATCCTCTGCAAACTCTTCTAAATAAATAGCTGTCATTACACCTAATGGGAAAGCAACCAACATTGTAATAATTAATGTTAATACTGAACCTACCATTGCTGAGAATAAACCAGCAAACTCAGGAATTTTTGAATCTCCATTTTTGAAGAAAATAGCATTAAATCTTTGGTCAACTAAACCATTAGCTTTCATATCATCTACTAAAGCTCTATCTTTTCTTTTTAGTTTATAGTGATGAGCTTTCATATATTGATCAACTTGATCATCGGCTAAAACCCACATCTTATGAGTTGTATTCATAAGTTTTGGATCTGCTCCAACATGTTTAGGTAATTCCCTTAACCATGCTCTTGAAACAATTTTTCTATACTTTTTTTCAACTGCATATCTTGAATCATCTAATGATTTTTCGTTATATGAAACATCTACTTTTAAATAAGTGATTGAGAAAGCTGGTGCACCTTTTCCAATAATATCAAATAAGAAGAAAGCTAAAAAAGCGATTGAGAAGATTAGAGAAGTTAATGTAAACTTCTTAAATCTCTTTGCACTTCTATGTCTTTTCTTTAAAGCTGGGTCATAGAATGGATTATTCTCTTGTGTTTTTTTACTTTTTCTTTTAATCATAATGTGTTCACTTTATATTTTTCTTTGAATTTTCTAATTAATGATAATGAAATCATATTTAGTACTAGAGTTACTACGAATAAAATAAGACCTAATGCAAATGCTGATAGTGTTTCTGGTGAATTAAATTCAAAGTCACCTACTAATGAATTTACAATAGTTACTGTAACTGTTGTCATATCTTCCAAAGGATTCCATGATAAGTTTGGTCGAAGTCCTGCTGCCATAACAACAATCATTGTTTCACCTAAAGCTTTTGAAAGTCCTAGTAGTGATGCTGAGATAATTCCAGGTAGTGCAGATGGTAAAACAATATTTTTAATTGTTTCTCCATGTGTCATACCTAAACCAAAAGCAGCTTTTCTCTGAGAATCAGGAACTGATCTAATTACATCATCAGATAAAGATGAGATAACAGGAATAATCATAATCCCCATAACAACACCTGATGCTAATGCTGAGTTAAAAGTAGCATCTAATCCTACTGCATCTGCCATTTTTACAATTAATGGTGCAACAGTAATAGCTGCGAAGAAACCATAAACAACTGTTGGAATACCAGCTAATACTTCAAGTATTGGCTTTAAGTAATCTCTTAATGTAGGACTTGCATATTCACTCATGTAAACAGCAGAACCTAAACCAATTGGAATTGCAACTAGTAGTGCAATTATTGTGATAACAAAAGTTCCAGCAAAAATTGGAACAGCTCCAAATTTACTACCTTCAACACCTGGTGACCATTCAGTTCCAGTAATAAAATACCAAAAACTTCTCATTTGGAAAAATTCGATTGCTTCAAAAAGAATCGAAAAAAGAATACCGAATGTAGTTAGAATTGAGATAACAGAAGCTGTAACTAAAGCTAGTTTAATTAGTTTTTCTATTAACTCTCTTTGCTTATTTCTTGATTCAAAAGTGCTCAATACTTTTGCCTTTTTATTAAATTATTTTTTTATTATAAAAGGCAATGGTTACAAGATGGTTACATGCCTATATAGTGGCGCTTAGAGGGAAAGGATACTTCTTTGAGTGTTTCTTTAGTAGGTTCAATGTATGGTCAAAATTAGCTATTTGGGATTTAGAATTTACTCCAATAATGGCACATGAAGTGGATAAGAGATTAAATTTTCTTTTTACTTCAAATCTATCTTTTGTAATAATGTAACCATTTTTCTTATCATCATTGTTATATAAGTTTTTAGCAGTGTCTCTAAATTCTTCTAATACATTATTAGTTAGTTCAAACACTTCTTCAAAACTGCAATTTTTAATTCCAATAAAAAAGTCATCCCCACCAATGTGTGCAATGAAATTATCAGATGAGTATTTCTTTTGGATTAATTCAGAGAAGATTAAAATAGCTCTATCTCCTTGTCTAAATCCATAATAATCATTAAAAGGTTTGAAATCGTTAAAATCAAAATAAAGCATAAATGATTCATCTCTTTTTTTATTCTTAATTGATTCATGAATAAATTTTTCAATTTGTTGATTTCCAGGAAGTTTAGTAAGTGGGTTTTGATTTGAGGCAATTTCTATATTTCTTTTATGTGATAAGATTAATAGTGAACTTAAATCAATAAAACCTTTATATTTTTCTGCATTTGTAATAAAAATACCAGCTGTTTGTTTTTGATTATGATTAAATCTATTTAATGTTTTGTCAATTCCCCAAGAAGATTCAACAGATAAAACTTTTTTAATATACTTTTTTAATGATGAAGATATATTGTCATTTTTAGCAAGTGATAAACCATATTGTGAATAAGATATTTTTTTAATATCAACTTCATAAATTACACCTAATAAAGTTTTATGTTCATCAACTATAGGAACAAAAGTATTTTTAGTATTCTCTTTAAAATGTACAAATAAATCATGTAATGAGCTATTAACTTCTAGTGGCTCAATATTTTGAATATATTCTTCATCAATCATTGTTGTTAGTTCTGTTCTTTGGTTACTATGAATAATTTTTGCAATATTTTTATAAATAGACTTTAGTTCAGAAATATCTTGAGTTGGTTTTTGAACTAAAAAACCTTGAATAAAATCAACACCTATTTCTTTGCAGGTGTAAAATTCATTAGTATTCTCAACACCTTCAGCAATTACTTTCATTCCCATTGTATGGGCCATTTCTACAATTGAAGAACAGAATAGTTTTTTCTTAGAGTCTGAATCAATATTAGAAATAAAGAATCTATCTAATTTAATTATGTGCGCTTCTGAAAAGTATAAAAGTTTTAAGCCAGATACTCCAATTCCAAAATCATCAATAGCAATTTGATAACCACTTTTTTTGTAATTTTGAATCATTGTAGATAAAGCATTTTGCTCTATAGTTGTACCTTTTTCACTTAATTCAAAACAAATTGAGCTTTTAGGAAGATTGTATTTTTGTAGAATTTTAGAAGTATTACCCTCTGAATAGTTTTTATTATAGATAATTCTATTATCAAGGTTATAGAATAATCGTAAGTTTTCAATTTTAATTCCTGCGAATTTTTTGATAGCCATTTCTCTTAAGAGTAAATCAACTTCATAGAGAATATCTTCTTCAAAAGCTAGGTCAAATAAACTTTGGATATTACTTAGATAATCAGTTTTATGAACATTTCGAATAAGAGCTTCTACTGCAAATATTTTACCAGAGTGTGAGTGAATAATTGGTTGAAAAGCATAGTCTAACTTTTCAAGGATTTTTGTCCATTTTTTTGTCATGTGTATCCTAAGAATGGAAGTAACCTTACTTATAGATTTTTACCTATTCGTTCGCGTAAATAGATAAAAATCCATGAATAAGGTTACTTTAAGAAGAGGGGAAGCCTTCCTCTTCTTAAGGGTTAATTAGTGCTTTTTTAAGTCAGATAAAGTAAGTTTAGTACTTTTTGACACAGAAGATCTAATTGCATTTCTTGCTGCATCTGGTAAAGCGATTAATCCGATTTCACCTAAGATACCTTCTTTACCAATCATCTTTTCAGACATAAATAAGTTTACATATTTGTTCATTGCAGGAACGTCTTTTTTATGAGAGTTTTTGATGTAGAAGAATAATGATCTAGATACTGGGTATTCAGAAGATGAAATATTTGTAGGAGTTGGTTTAACACCATTAATTGTAGCACCTTTAATCATATCATCATTTTCAACTAAGAAAGAGAATCCAAATACACCAAATGCATTTTTGTTTTTATCTAATTTTTGAACGATTAAGTTATCGTTTTCACCAGATTCAACATAAACACCATCAGTTCTAACTACAGAGTATTTTTTGTATTTTTTATTAGCTTTTTTGTCAGCTTTGTAAATATCAGTATAAACTGGTAATTTTTTGAATGTTTTTTGCATTACTAATTCTTCGAATGCATCTCTTGTTCCTGAAGATTTTGGTGGTCCATAAACAACAATTTCTCTATTTGGTAATGAAGCATCAATGTCAGACCATTTTTTGTATGGGTTAGCAATTAATTTTTTACCATCTTTAGAAGGTACTTCTTTAGCTACGGCTAATGCTAAGTGTTCTCTTGAAATATCAAAATCTAAGTTAGATCTAGATTGTGCAAATGCAATACCATCATAACCAATTACAGATTCAGTAATATCAGTTACTCCATTTTTTTCACACATTTTGAATTCTTTAGTTTTCATTCTTCTTGATGCATTAGTAATATCAGGAGTATTTAATCCGTTACCAGCACAAAATAATTTCATACCACCACCTGAACCAGTTGATTCAACTACAGGAGTTGGGAACTTAGAAGTTGCTCCTAATTCTTCAGCAACAGAAGATGCGAATGGATATACAGTAGAAGAACCAACGATTTTGATTTGGTCTCTAGCACTTAAAGATACAGTTAAAGCAGCAGATGCTAATAAAGCGATTGTTGTTTTTTTCATTTTTTAATTTCTCCGTAAATATTTTATATGGTGAAAGTTTAATATTTATTGGTTACATTTCGGTTACCTATAAATGATTAAGTAATGAATAAATTTATCTTATATATAAAGTTTGATTTTCTGGTATTTGTAGTAATTATTTAATATAAAAATTAAAAAATATTAGTTAGAAATTAGAAATTTTTCTTGGAATTCTTTGTATTCTCTTACAAATAATTCTTCACAATCATCAGGTTTATAGATTACTGCTTTAACCCAAATATCATTTTCTTGGATTTTGCAAAAATTTATAGTGATGTATTTTTGTTTGTTTTTGTAGTGAGTGTAAGTTTTATTAAGTTCAAGCATATTTTGAGACATGTGTAATTAAAACAAATGGATTATAATCCATTTGCCTCAATTAGTTTTGCTTGATGATCAGCAATAAGAGGATCAATTACTTCATCAAATAGACCGTCATTCATGATAGCATCTAATCTGTATAAAGTTAGATTGATTCTGTGGTCACTGATTCTACCTTGTGGATAATTATAAGTTCTAATTCTTCCACTTCTATCACCAGTTCCAACTTGCTCTTTTCTATCAGCACCTTCTTTAGCCATTTTTTCTTGCATTTGAATGTCATAAAGTCTAGCTTTAAGAACTTTCATTGCTTTGTCTTTATTCTTGTGCTGCGATTTCTGGTCTTGATTTGTTACTACAAGTCCAGTAGGAATATGAGTGATTCTAACAGCCGAGTCTGTAGTATTTACAGATTGACCACCATTTCCACTGGCTCTCATAACATCAATTTTTAGATCATTAGGATCAATTTCAACTTCAACATCATCAACTTCAGGCATTACTGCTACTGTAATTGCTGATGTATGAACTCTACCTTGTGATTCAGTTGCAGGAACTCTTTGTACTCTGTGTGTACCACCCTCAAATTTAAGCTTTGAGAATACATGGTCACCTTTAACCAAAATTACAACTTCTTTGTAACCGCCTGACTCACTTTCGTTAGTGTTCATTATTTCAACTTTCCAGCTGTTGTTTTCGGCATACTTAAGATAAGCTCTAAATAAATCTCCAACAAAAATAGCAGCTTCATCGCCACCAGCACCAGCTCTTAACTCTAAGTAGATATTTTTATCATCATTAGGGTCTTTAGGAATCATTAAAAATTTAATTTCTTCCTCAAGTTCAGGTTTTCTTGTATCTAATTCTTTTAGTTCTTCTTTAGCAAGTTCCCCAAGTTCGTCATCATCTAGAAGCATTTTATTCTCTTCTATATCTTCTACAACTTGAATATACTCTTTTGCCTTATTAACAATTGGTTCAATACTTGACTGTTCTTTTGAAAGATCAGTCATTCTTTTAATATCACTCGTGATATCAGGTGAGATTAACAGATCATTAATCTCATTATACCTATTAATAAAGGGTTGTAATTTGTCTTGAATCATATTATTATCTATATTAGTAGATAACTATATAGCGTTAACTTTTGTTTGTAATCTAGATACTTTTCTAGCAGCATTACCTTTTTTAAGGATACCTTTAGATACACAATGGTGAATAGTTTTGTTTGCAGCAGTCATTGCAGATGTTGCAGCATCTTTGTCAGCAGCTTCAACAGCAGCTAATACAGCTTTGATTACGTTTTTGATTCTTGTTTTGTAAAATCTATTTCTTTCAGTTCTTACTACAGTTTGTCTTGCTCTTTTTTCAGCAGATTTGTGATTTGCCATGATTATTTAACCTCTTTGTAAAATTTTTAAGGGTAGAATGTTAGCCAAAATAACTTAAACTTAGTTTAATTTTAGGAAGATTTAATGAAGCTATTTGGAACTGATGGTGTAAGAGGTAAGGCTGGAGATTTTTTAGATGCAATGACTGTATTGAAATTAGCTATGGCTGCTGGGATATATTTTAGAAAACACTCAACTACTAAAAAGATTCTTGTAGGTAAAGATACAAGAAGAAGTGGTTATATGATTGAGAATGCTCTTGTAAGTGGTCTTACAGCTGTTGGTTATGATGTAATTCAAATAGGCCCTATGCCTACACCTGCAATTGCATATTTAACTGAATCAATGAGATGTGATGCTGGTATTATGATTTCTGCTTCTCATAATCCTTATGAAGACAATGGAATCAAATTTTTTGATAACCATGGTAATAAACTAGGTGTTAAATGTGAAAAGAAAATTGAAGAAATTTTTCATAATGATGAACTTTTAACAAGTGAACAATTAACTGGGAAACATATAGGTTCATCAAAAAGAATTGATGATGTTATTGGGAGATATATTGTTTCAATTAAAAGCTCATTCCCACGAGATTTAACATTAAGAGGTTTAAGAATTGTTCTTGATTGTGCAAATGGTGCTGCGTATAAAGTAGGTCCAACAATTTTAGAAGAACTTGGGGCTGATATTATTACAATAAATGATAAGCCTGATGGATTTAATATTAATGAAAATTGTGGAGCAATGCACCCTGAGAATGTAGGGAAGTTAGTTAAAGAATATAGAGCAGATATTGGTTTAGCACTTGATGGTGATGCTGATAGACTTGTTGTTATTGACGAAAAAGGTGAAGTAGTTGATGGTGATAAATTAATTGGTGCTTTATGTAAATATTTAAATGATGAAAACCTATTAAAAGGGCAAGCTTGTGTTGCTACAGTTATGTCTAATAAAGCTTTAGAAGATTATTTAAATGAAGATAACATTGCTTTACATAGATCAAATGTTGGTGATAAGTATGTTCTAGAAGTTATGCATAATGAAGATATTAACTTCGGTGGTGAACAAAGTGGACATATTATTTTCTCTGATGCTGCAAAAACAGGTGATGGATTAGCTTCTGCACTTCAAGTATTAGCATTAGTTTTAAAATCTGGTAAACCTGCAAGTGAAGTATTAAATGCTTTTGATTTATACCCTCAAATATTACATAATATGAAGGTTAATGAGAAAAAACCATTAGAAGAGATTGAAGGTTTAGATGCTTTAGTTAAATCATTAAGAGCTAGAGGATTAAGAGATCTAATTAGATACTCTGGAACTGAGAATAAAATCAGACTTTTACTTGAAGGTCAAGATAAAAAAGTTGTTGAAAAAGGCATGGAAGAGTTAGTAGAATTCTTCAAAAAAGCTCTATGAAAAAAAAATTTAATATAGCAATAATTTTAGTTGCTATTTTATTTATCATTGATCAAGCTGTAAAATATGGATTTGCACATTTCGATTGGAATGTGGAAGGTCCATATATGTCATTGCAATTGGCATACAATTACGGGGTTGCTTTTTCAATGTTCTCATTTTTAGCTGAGTATTTAAAATATATTCAGTTGGCTATTGTTTTAGGTACATCAATATACTTATTTAATAATAAAGATATATTCAGAGATTATTATATTCCTATTGCTTTATTATACGCAGGTGGTTTATCTAATATTTTAGATAGATTTACTTATGGGGGAGTTGTTGACTATTTTTACTGGCATTATGGTTTTGAATTTGCTATTTTTAACCTAGCTGATGTAATTATTGACACGGCTGTTGTAATAATAATTTATATGCAAATAAGACAATCTCGAAAAGAAAAAAAAGAAAATAAATAAAATCCCAATTTGGGAGCTTAACTTAAATTTAGATATAATCGCAAAAAATTATATAAAACTATAGGAAGAATATAATATGGGTCAAACGATAACAGAAAAGATTTTTAGTGAACACGTAGGTAAAGAAGTTTACGCAGGTGAGATTGTAAGAAGTCCAATTGATATGGTAATTGGTAATGATATTACAACTCCGATTTCTATTAGAGCATTCGAAGAGGGTGGGTATACAGAATTAGCAAATCCAGAAGGTTTTGCAATTGTACTTGATCACTTCATTCCAGCTAAAGATATTGCATCTGCAAATCAAGCTAAAATCTCTAGAGATTTTGCAATGAAACATGATTTAAAATACTTCTTTGATGAAAAAGATATGGGTATTGAACATGCATTATTACCAGAGAAAGGTTTAGTTTTACCTGGTGATGTTATTATTGGTGCAGATTCACATACATGTACTCACGGTGCTTTAGGTGCCTTCTCAACGGGTATGGGTTCTACTGATATTTCATTTGGTATGATTACTGGTGGAAACTGGTTTAAAATTCCTGAATCAATTAAAGTTGTATTCAAAGGTAAACCAGGTGAGCACGTAACTGGAAAAGATTTAATTCTAGAAATTATTAGAATTTTAGGTGTTGATGGAGCTTTATATAAAGCTTTAGAATTCACTGGTGATACTATTCAGTACTTATCTATGGATGATAGATTCTCTTTATGTAATATGGCAATTGAAGCAGGTGCTAAAAATGGTATTGTTGCTTACGATGAAATTACAAAAGAGTTTTTAGATACAAGAGATTCTTTAAGAGCTGAACCAAAAATTCATTATTCAGATGAAGATGCTGATTACTGTCAAGTAATTGAAATTGATGTTGAAGCTTTAGATCCTGTTATTGCTTATCCATTCTTACCATCTAATGGACACTCTGTAAACCAAGCTGTTGCAGATGAAATTAGAGTTGACCAAGTATTTATTGGTTCTTGTACTAATGGTAGATTATCTGACTTTAAAGTTGCTGCTGAAATTTTAAATGGACAAAAAGTTGCAAGACATGTAAGACTTATCTTAACTCCAGGAACTCAAAAGATTCTTAGAGATGCAACTAAATTAGGTTATATTGACACATTAGTAGATGCTGGTGCTGTTGTATCTAATCCTACTTGTGGTGCGTGTTTAGGTGGATATATGGGAATCCTTGGAGATAATGAAGTATGTATCTCTACTACTAATAGAAACTTTGTTGGTAGAATGGGATCTAGATCTTCAAAAATCTATTTAGCTAATAGTGCAGTTGCTGCTGCATCTGCAATCTCTGGATACATTACTGATCCTAGAGGTTTATAATTATGCCAACTACATTTAATATACCTTGTGTAATTTTATGTGGTGGTAGAAGTTCAAGAATGGGGGAAGATAAATCTCTTCTTCCCTTTGATCACTCAAACTCTCTAACTCAATATCAATACGATAGATTAAAACCTTATTTCAAAGAACTATATATATCTTCAAAGATAAACAAATTTGATTTCTTAGAAGATGAATCATCACTAATTTTAGATGAAGGTGAAGTTTTTTCTCCTTTAGTTGCTTTAGATACAATAATTAAAAAATTCGAAAATCAAAAAATATTTATAATAACTGTTGATACACCTTTAGTTAGTATTGATACTATAAATAAAATTATCAATTCTTCTAATGATTATGATATTACAGTAGCACAAACAGAAAGAATTCATAATTTATGTGGAGTATTTTCATCAAGTATAAGAAATTCTATTACTAAAATGTTGTCAGATGATATACATAAAGTTGGATATTTATTAAAACAAAATAATACAAATGTAATAAATTTGCCTGAAAATGGGGAGTTTATTAACCTAAATGATAAAGATGAATATAACAAGGCTTTAGAAATTATAAGTTTATCTAATAACTAATATTACATAATAACCAGAGCTTATAAGTCTTACTTTATTTGTTTTTTGCTATTCTTGCGCTATATACATAAATAAGTAAAATTAATAATTGTAAAAGGAAGATAGATGTCAAAAACAGAATTAGACAAAGCATTAGGTTTAGTTGATCAAGAGATCAAGAAATCTGGTATTTCAAGAAGAGATGCTTTTAAACTTGCTGGTTTAGGTTCAGCTACATTTTTAATGGGTGATACCCAAGCTCAAGCTGCAACTACCGCAAATGCTAGTGAAGCAAAGGGTAAAATCTTAATTATTGGTGGAGGTTTAGCTGGAATCTCTACTGCTGCAAGACTTTCAAATACATTAAGTAATCCAGACATTACAATAATTGAACCAAATCCAAAATCTGTATCTTATCAACCTGGTAATACTTTAATTGGTGCAGGAATATATGAAAAATCTGACGTGATGTATGATACTAAAGATTATGTACCAAGTGGAACTAAACTTATTAAAGATAAAGCTGTTGAGTTTAACCCTAAGAATAATAGTGTAACTTTAGAATCAGGAAAAGAAATAACTTATGATTTTTTAATTGTTGCGGCGGGATTAAAACTGGACTTCGGAAGAATCAAAGGATTAGAATCAGTAGGAGAAGCATACAGTTTAGGTGAAGCAAAAAAGATTACTGATACTTTTGGTGATTCTGGGGTTTGTTCTATTTATAATACAGATTCAGCAGTTGCAACATGGTCAGCTATGCAAAAGTTTATAGAACAAGCAAAAAGTGGTCAAAAAGTAAAAGGTATTTTTACTCATCCAAATACATCTATTAAATGTGGTGGAGCACCTAAGAAGATTATGTATCTTGCAAATTCTAGATTAGAAGAAGCAGGTGTTAGACATAATGCTGAATTAACATTCTATCCTAATGGTGGAAAAATGTTTGGTGTTCCTGAATATCATGATGCAATTGTAAAACAGTTTGAACAAAGAGAAATGAAATGGAATTATAATCATAATCTTACTGGTGTTGATTTAGAAAAAAAGATTGCAACTTTTGATAAACATTGGGAAGAAAAAGGTGAGTATGATGAGGATATTGAAGAGTATGATATTGTAAAAAAACATTTAGATGTTGAAGTATCATTTGATTTCATGCATATAACTCCTCCAATGAAAGCTCCCGATGAAATTGGAAATTCTCCTATTGGTTCAAGAAAAGGTTGGATTCCAGTTGATAAAGAAACTTTACAACATGTTAAATTTGATAATATCTTCGCCATTGGAGACATTGCTGCGGTTCCTATGGGAAAAACAGGTGGAAGTGTTAGAAAACAATATAAAGTCCTTGTAGATAACTTAGTGGCTGCGATGGAGGGTAAAGAGTTAAAAGCGAAATATGCTGGATATACTGTTTGTCCATTAATTACTGATATTGGTAAAGTTATGTTAGCAGAGTTTAATTGGACTAAGAAACCAACACCATCTTTTCCATTAGATCCAACACAAGAGAGATACATTTGGTGGTTAATGAAAGTTTATTTATTAAAACCAATGACAATGCATGGAATGTTATCAGGTAAAGCGTAATTCTAAGATGTTTTATAAAGTGAAAAAAGAGTTTATTGTATTTATAGGTACTTTTATAATATTATCACTTTTAATGCATTTTGCTGAGTTTTTATCTTTTCCATTAACTCATATAAATAATTTAGGAACTTCTGGAGCTTATGGCTTTGGAAGTTTTCATCCACTTATTTTTACATTATTAATTTATATTGTGATTTTTATTCCTAGATTCATTTATCGATCTATTTTTAAATAAAGAGAAGTTTATAGGCATAAAAAAAGGTTCAAAGTAAAACTTTGAACCTTTTTTATATTTGTTGCAAATTTATTAGTTTAATGCTTCTTTAGCTTTTCCAACTAATGATACAAATGCATCATAATCATTCATAGCCATATCAGCTAAGATTTTTCTATCTAATTCAATTCCTGATAATTTCATACCGTTCATGAATCTAGAATAGTTGATATCATTTAATCTACAAGCTGCATTGATTCTTACAATCCAAAGCTTTCTAATATCTCTTTTCTTTTGTCTTCTATCTCTGTAAGCATATACCATTGAGTGTTCTAATTGCTCTTTGGCCTTTCTAAAGTGCTTACTTCTACCACTAAAAAATCCTCTAGCGGCTTTTAAAACTTTCTTATGTCTTCTTCTTCTAACTACACCAGTTTTAACTCTAGGCATATCTTTCCTTTCTTTACCATATATGTATAATAAGGTGTCAACATATTGTTGAACTTGACCACTTCTATATTAAGTGGAGGGACTATAAATTATTTATAAAAAAATAATTATGCTTTGTTTAACATTCTTTTAACTCTTGTAGCGTCTACTGCTGCAACAGTTTTTGGACCTCTAAGGTTTCTTTTTCTCTTCTGTGTCATTTTAGTTAAGATGTGGCTTCTGTAAGCTGATCCTCTTTTGATAGAACCATTTTTCTTCACTTTAAATCTCTTTAAAGCACCACTATTAGTCTTCATCTTTGGCATTGGAAGAATCCTCCTATAAAATTTGCATTTTCAATTTAATGAAAAAGTTCGTGATTTTACTTAAAAATTACTTAAAATATGTTTAAGGGGAATTGTTTCTTGAGAGCAGAAGAGAAAAATTCTCTTCTGAAAGTACTAATATAAATTAGTTTTTGTGATGTTCGTTTTTAGGAACAACGTACATATTTACGTATCTTCCTTCTAACTTAGGTTGTTTATCCATTACACCGATTTCTTCGATCATTGGCCAAACTCTTTTAAGAACTTCTACACCAGCTTCTGGGTGAGCCATTTCTCTACCTTTTAAGAAAACTCTGAATTTTACGTGTTTTCCAGCTTCTAAGAATTCAATTGCATGTTTAACTTTGTAGTTAACATCATTTTCAGCAATTTTAACAGAAAGTTTAATCTCTTTAACTTCGATAACTTTTTGTTTTTTCTTAGCTTCTTTTTTCTTTTTTTCTTGTTGGTATTTGAATTTACCATAATCCATGATTTTTGCAACTGGTGGTTTACCATCTGGCGCGATTAAAACTAAATCTAATCCTAAATCATCTGCAGTTGATTGTGCTTCTCTTGTTGAAATGATACCGTAGTTAGTACCATCATCTCCCATACATCTTACTTCTTTAGCTGTAATCATGTCATTCATGATTGCTTCTGGTTTTTTTGGTCCTCTAGTACTCAAATTCTGCTCCCTGTGTTAATTTGATTCAGCATAGTGAAAAATTCAGCTCTGCTCATATTTGATTGTTCTCTTTTTCTTCTATCTCTTAATGCAATTGTTTGATTCGCAACTTCTTCATCACCAACAACAACAATCATTGGTACTCTTTGTTTTTCAGCCATTCTAATTCTTTTGTTTAGTGACTCATTCATATCAAAGATTTTTGAATCCATTTCATTATAAGTTAACTCTTTTTGTAAGTCTTTTGCATACTCAACATGAGTATCAGCAATTGGTACAAAGATTACTTGAGTTGGTGCAATAACAAATGGGAATTCCCCTGCGCAGTGCTCAGTTAAAATACCGATGAATCTCTCAAATGATCCTAAGATTGCTCTGTGAATCATTACTGGTTGCTCTTTAGCACCCTCAGCATTGATATATTCAACTTCAAATCTCTCTGGTAAGTTCATATCTACTTGAACAGTACCACATTGCCATTTTCTTCCAATAGCATCAAGGATTTTGATATCGATTTTAGGACCGTAGAATGCTCCACCACCTTCATCAATTCCATATGGTAAGTTCTCTGAATCTAAGGCATCCATGATACCTTTTGTAGTCATTTCCCAGAATTTGTCATCACCGATTGCTTTTTTAGGTTTAGTAGAAACTTCCATTTCATATTTGAAATCGAATTGTTTCATTAATGAATCAACAAACTCTAATACATCAATAATTACATCTTTTACTTGATCTTGAGTACAGAAAATATGTGCATCATCTTGAGTAAATTCTCTTACTCTAAATAATCCGTGCATTGCTCCTGACATTTCATGTCTGTGAACTACACCATATTCAAATAACTTCTTAGGTAAGTCTTTATATGAAACTAAATCATTTTTAAAGATTTGAATGTGACCAACACAGTTCATAGGTTTGATCCCATATTCTTGCTCGTCAATTTCTGTAAAGTACATATTCTCTTTATAGTTTTGGTAGTGACCAGAAATTTTCCACATGTCAGATTTTAACATCTCTGGACCTCTTACTGGCTCATAACCTCTAACTCTATGTGCTTTATATAAAAGATGTTCTAATTTAGATCTTAATCTAGAACCATTTGGTAACCATAATGGTAAACCAGCACCCACATCTTCATTAAATGTGAATAGTTCTAATTCAGTTCCTAATTTTCTATGATCTCTTTTTTTAGCTTCTTGTAACATTCTAACGTAATCGTTAAGTTCGTTTTTATCAAAGAAAGCAATACCATAGATTCTAGTAATCATTTCATTTTCTTCATCACCACCAAGATAAGCTCCCGCTACTCTTATTAGTTTAAATGCTCTAATCATACCAGTTGTTGGTAAGTGAGGACCTCTACATAAGTCTTCGAAATCACCTTGCTTATACATAGTTAATGTATCATCAGTAATTCTTGATAAAACAGCTTGTTTTAATTCATCATCAGCAAATTTTGTAAGAATTTCATCTCTAGTAGTTTCATATCTTTCGATTTTAAGCTTTCTGTTTGCAATCTCTTTCATTTTCTTTTCAATTGCAGGTAAGTCTTCATCTGATATTTTTGCGTCTACTTTAAAATCATAGTAAAAACCTTCGGTTACTACAGGTCCTACAAAAAATTTAGCATCAGGATAAAGCTCTTTAATGGCTTGTGCCATCATGTGAGCACATGAATGTCTTAGAATTTCTAAGGACTCAGCAGAGTTGTCAGCTTTAATAACATCACCTTGGATGTTTAAAGCTTCAGCAGTTTGAAGGTCGTATATTTGACCATCATTTAATACACCAATTGGTTCCAATAATTTCCTTTTTTCTTAATATGTATTATTAAATTTAGCTTATTTTATCGCAAAGAGACTTAAACTAAATCAGATATGACATAATTTAATAAAATTTTGTTACAATAATGTATGATTTTAAACCTATCAAAGATAAAAACGGAAAGCTTATTATTGTTTTGTAAAGATCTAATTTATTCATATAAGGATAAAGAAGATATCCAAATTTACAATGTAGATAAAGAAGTGATGAGTAAGTTTAACTCTATTAGTGATGATATGTTAAAACAGATTACTAATGTAACTTTTCCTAATGAATACTATTTACAGAATAGAAAACACTATCGAATTAAAGCTGTTTTAGACTCTTATAATTTTATAAATAAAGAGATATCAAAAGAGTTAGAAGTCTTAAAATCATTTAACCCTTCTATGTTATATTTTTCATTATTAGCTTTATGGTTTAAAGAACTAAATAAAGAATCAAAATCTAAAGAGTATATTTATTTTACAATTTATCCATATTCACATGTATATGATGAGTTTTTAGTAGGTATTAAAAATGAAGATTTTAAACAATTAAATATTTCAATGATAGAACTTGCGGAGAGAATTATCTATAAATTAGATAAGTATTCTTTTAAATAAAAAGAGGATTTAACCCCTTCTTATTAAAATTTATATCTCATATATGCTTTTACATCTTGTGCTTCACTAACCGCATTAGTAGCTTGAGCTGAGCTTGTACTACTTGGATTTCCAAAGTCTCCAAAGAATCCATTACTTCCTGTATAATCATAATCTATATATAAATAAGACATAGTGAAACTTAAAGCTTTTGTTAATTGTTGATGTCTATATACTTCCCATGCTTGACCACGTGCAGCAATTTTTGAACCGGCCATTGTATCTTCACCATAAGTCATTGGTCTCCAATATTTACTACCTTTATTCCATTCAAATCCAATTTTTGAATTATCAGGATCTATTGGACATGGAGCATTTACTCCTAACCAAAAAGAGTGTCCAGTTTCAGAAGATGTAGAACCTAACATAGCTTTTCCAGCATCTGGAGAAGTTTTACTTTGTGCATAAGAAGCAAAGAATAAAGTATTATCTAAATAATCACTAATTCCATCTCCAATTCCATCAACTTTAAACATTGTAGTAAAGTACTGAATATCTCCAAAGTCTTCAAAATTACCAGTATCAGCAGTTCCATCTTGGTTAGCATCAGCTAATCCTATAAGGTTCCATGATTTTGCATAGTTCATATGTACTGAGTATTGCCCATCATCATAAGGTACTGCGATTAAACCTGCCATGTCAATATTTTGAGTTGCATCATCTTTTGTATAATCTTGACCATCTGAAGAGAATCTGAGTTTTGTATTTGTAAGACCTCTACCTGCACAGAATTTAATCCAAGCTCCATCTAATCCTGTTACTTCTGATAATTCAAATTTACTACTTGCCCCATCAAATTCAACATTAACTGTATGTGAAAGTGCAGATTTTCTATTTTGATTTGCTCTGAAGTTAATTCCTAATCCATCAGTTGAAGGACGTCTCCCAACACTTGCAGTCCAAGGAACATCAGTACCTAAGAAAGTGTCATTTTTATATAGCCAATAAGCTTCTTTTAGTTTGATTTCATTGTCATTTGTAGCAGATTCATTTGTAACCCAATCAAAGTTAGAATTATTAGTTGTTTTAGATTGATTATCTCCATATACTTTATTGTAAGATAGAGTTCCATAGAAAATAGAGTTTTCATCAGCTTGATATTTCATCCCAAGCCAAAGTCTATTTGTCATTAAAGCTTCATTTTTAAGTTTTTTCCCATTACCTAATTTGTATTGTAAATTATCAATTTGAGTTCTGAAGTCTACATTCCATTTTAGGTTATCCCCGGCACTTTGGGCTTTTGCAATATTTGCTTTTTTAGAAACTTTTTTAAGTTTTTTTTCTATTTTAACAATTCTTTTCTCATCTATAGTAGTTTTTTGAACTTTTTGTTGAGCTTTCATTTGTTCTTCTAAAGCTTCGATTTTTGCTTTAAGAGCTTGAATTTGTTCAAACATTTGAGTATTAAGATCATTTGCAAAAGATGCTGTTGATAATGCTGCAATTGCTGAAAGAGTAATTATACTTTTTTTCATACAATTTCCTTATAATTAAATTTTGTATAATTATAAGATTAAATTATTTAACTATTGATTAATTATAGATAAGTATAAGTTATAATACTTATTATGTGTAAGATAAAAATAAATTATGTATATAAAAAAAGCCATCTTATAAAAGATGGCTTCAATGAATTAAATGTTGATTAACAAGAAGGTACATTTCCTGAGTCATTTGCATATTCATAAGAGAAGTCGTAGATGTGGTTAATCCACTTGTCTTTGATTTTATTCTCATTTATATCTGGACAAATTTTCATTAATTCTTCTTTGAAGTTTCCATTTTCTTGAATGCTTTCCCATTCATCTTGAGTATGTTGTGCTGCAAACTTTGCGCCATTCATTCCACAAGATTTTTTGAACTTTTTAATGAATAGTTTTTGACCTTTTACAGGGTCAGCAAAAGCTGTAGTTGAAGCCACACTAATTAAAAGAGTACCTGCCATTGCAATCTTTAATAATTTCATTTTATCTCCTAATGATAAGTTTGGTATAATAATATCTAATATTTATGTAAAAAAATCTTAGAAATATTAATAAAGCGAATAACACATGAAACATTTTTTGTTAAAACAAGTAGTATCTTTTTTGGCTGCAAATGCCCAAAATATAAGGCTTTGTAAGCGTATAGATAACAATATAATTATAATAGAATTTAATAATAGAAATATTCTATATTTTGATATGTCAAAAGGAAATAGTTCTATTTTTAAGTGCGAAAAAATACTAAAAACTAAAAAAGATTTTAATGCACCCTTTGATGTTGTACTTCAAAAGAGGTTTAATAACTCAAAAGTTGAAGAAGTTTCTTTGTATAACGATGACAAAATTATCAATATAAAAGTTCATTCAAGTTCATCATATAAAAAGCAAATTACAACATTACAATTAGAGTTTACAGGTAAACATACAAACATAATAATTTTAGATGAAAATAGAGTTATTTTAGAAGCCTTAAGACATATTGATGAATTTTCATCAAGTAGGGTAGTAAAGGTAGGAATTAGTTTAGATGAAATACCTAAACAAGATTTTATTCCTAAAGTAGATGCTGTTGAAAATATAGATGAATATCTTTTTGAAGTATATAAACAAAAAGAAGAAAAAAACCTTGAGAATTTGAAAAAACAAAAAATTCAACAAATTCAGAAAAAAGCAAAGAAATTAGAAAAAACAATTTCATCTTTACCTAAAAAAGAAGAATTAGAAGAGTTATCAGCTCAAACTTATGAAAAAGCAAACCTAATTTTAGGGCATATTCATAATATAAAACCTTATCAGGATTTTTTAGTAACTTATGATTATTCAGGAAATGAAGTAAAAATTGATTTAGAAAAAACAGCTTCAGCTTCACGATATTCAAATGATTTATTTAAAAAAGCAAAAAGAGCAAAACAAAAAGCAGAAAATATTTCTTTAGAAAAAGATAATCTAGATGAAAAATATGCTTTCTTAATTAGAATGATTCAAAATCTAACAAATGCAATTACAATTGAAGAGTGTGAATTCTTATTCCCTAAAAAAGAGAGAAATCAAGCAAAAGTTAAAAAAGCACAACCATATGAATCTTTTTTCTTTGAAGGATATAAGATAATGTTAGGAACTAGCGAGAGAGAAAATATATTTTTATTAAAGAACTCAAAAGCAAGTGATTTTTGGTTCCATTTAAAAGATAGAACATCAGCCCACGTAATAGTACAGAATAATAAAAAAACTTTACCTGATTCTGTGATAGAGCAAGCATCCATGTTATGTGCTAAATTCTCAATGGATTATGCTGGAACTTACGAAGTTGATTATACTCAAAGAAGAAACGTGAATATTCAATCTGGTTCTAATGTTTTATATAACCCTTATACGACAATTGTAGTAAAAGTTTAAAAAAGTATTACTTTAATTATTAATCATTAAAACTAAATACAAAAATATTGAAATAAGTGAGTTTTTATCAATTTGAAGATAATATTTTATTGTTATTAAAAAATAATTTTATGTAATCTTTTTAGTAACAATAATTATAATTAGGATGAAAAATGTATAAACATTTACTTACTTTACTTGGGAGTCTTGCAATTATGACTCTACTTACAGGATGTGGTCAACCAGATAGACCTGCTTTAGTTCCTGTTGATGATTTAACTAACAAAACTGTTGTTATTAAGCCTGTTATTCCATATGGAAAAGATTCGATTATTCAAGCATCAATTAGAAAAGAGTGTATGATTCAATCTCAATTAGCTGAATTTGTAAAAGAATATTCTGTAAAAGAAGATGTGAATGTTGTTCTTGATACTAAGGCAAATAAAAATAGTGAGTATTTTTTAGATTTAGAAATTGTAGGTGCGGTTAGTAAGGGTAATGCTTTTTTAGGACATAATAAAAGTACTAGAGTAAAAGGTGTGTTATATAAAGAAGGAAATAAAATTGCTTCATTTAGTGGATTTAGACATTCAAGTGGCGGATTTGGTGCAGGATTTAAAGGTTCTTGTTCTGTATTAGGAAGAACAGTTGATGCACTTGGTGAAGATATTTCAGTTTGGTTAAAAAAACCAACTATGAATGATTATATAGGGCAGTAATATTTTTAAATTATATTTGAATAATTAAAATTTGTAAAAATATATATTTTACATACAAATTATACTAAAAGTAATAAATAATTAAGTAAAATATTGATTATTTACATATAAAGAAAAAAAAGAAAATTTAATTTTAAAGATATATAATTTCTTTTTAGTTATTATTATTTAATTATAACTCTTGGAGGAAACATGAATAAATTTGTTAAGTACGGTGTAGCAGCACTATTAGGACTATTTGTATTAACTGGTTGTACTACATTAGCTATTCAAAATGTAGAAAAAGCACCTGTTATTAGTGAAAAGAAGCTATCAGCAACACAAGTAAAAAATATCATTAAAAAATCAGGTGAAAAAATTGGATGGAGATTCAAAGAAATTGCTCCTGGTAAAATGATGGGTATTATTAATGTTAGAAATAAACATACTGCAGCTATAGATATTAAATATGATAAAAACTCATATTCTATTAACTATAAGAAAAGTACTAATTTAAAATATAATGCGGAAAATCAAACAATTCATAAAGCATACAATAGTTGGATTACTAACTTAAAAAATGCAATTGATTTTGAATTATCATTAATCTAAAAATTTGAAAAAAGTACTTATTGTAAGTTACTCTCAAACAGGTCAACTTAGTGAAGTTACATCTTCATTAAGTGCACCTTTGAGATGTAAAGAAATTGAAATACATCATAAAATAATTAAACCAAAAAAAGAATATCCTTTCCCTTGGAGCTTTTTTGAGTTTATGGATTGTTTTCCAGAGTCTGTTTATTTAGACCCGTGTGAAATCGAAGAAATTGAAGATTCTAATGATTACGATTTAGTAATTATCTCTTATCAAGTGTGGTTTTTATCACCTTCTATTCCTATTACTTCATTTTTAAAATCAAAGTTTGCAAAAGAAAAATTAAAAGATAAACCTGTAATAACTGTTATTGCCTGTAGAAATATGTGGGTTATGGCACAAGAAAAAATGAAAAGTTTATTATCTGATATAAATGCAAAACTTATTGATAATATTGTTTTAATTGATCAAGGAAGTTCCCTTGCTACATTTATTACAACGCCTAGATGGATGTTAACTGGTAGAAGAAATGCATTTTGGAAAATATTTCCAAAAGCTGGAGTTGATGAAAAAGAGATTAAAAATGCTTCAAGATTTGGTTTTGCTATAAAAGAGGCTTTGGAAAATAATTTGGAAAAAGAACAAAGAAGTATTTGTTCTGGACTAAAAGCTGCTAATGTTGATGAAAAATTGATTAAAAGTGAACAAATTGGTACTAAGAGTTTTATGATTTGGGGAAAACTAATTAGAAAGATTGGTAAAGCAGGGGAATTAAAAAGAAGGCCTTTTATTGCTTTATATACAGTTTTTCTAATTTTAATAATTATGACAGTAGTACCAATTAATATGATTGTTCAAACAATTATAAGAAAAATAAGTAAAGAAAAAATATTAAAACAAAAAGCATTTTATGAAATGCCATCAGGTAATGATGATTTTAGGATGAAGGATTTTGCTAAGAATGAATAATGTGTATATAAATAATGTTCAAAAGTATATGCCAAATGAACCAGTTTTTAATGATGATATTGAAGATTATTTAGGTTGTATAGGTGGTAAAAAATCAAAAGCTAGAAAAATTGTTTTAAGAAGCAATGGTATAAAAAGAAGATTTTATGTTTTAGAAAAAGGAACACAAAAGGCACTTTATTCAAATGCAAGACTTACTGCAAATGCAATTAGAAAACTAGAAAATGATAACTTTAAATTGGATGATTTAGAGTGTTTATCATGTGGAACAACATCTCCTGATCAACTTATGCCAAATCATGCTTTAATGGTTCATGGGGAACTAAAATTAGATGAAATTGAGGTACTAAGTGCTGCTGGTATTTGTTTAAGTGGTATTAATGCTTTAAAATATGTTTATTATGCAGTGAAATGTGGTGAAATAAAATCTGGAGTATCAACTGGGTCTGAAACTGCATCTGCGATATTAAGTGCGAAAAATTTTGAAGAAGAATCAAAAAATCTTCAAGACTTAGAGCAAAATCCACAAGTAGCCTTTGAAAAAGATTTCTTAAGATGGATGTTATCAGATGGTGCAGGAGCTATGCTTCTTCAAGATAAGCCAAATGAGCATAAAGACTCATTGAAAATTGAATGGATTGATGCTTTATCTTATGCGGGTGAAATGCCAGTTTGTATGTATAGTGGTGGAGAAGTTGATAAGAACTCTTTCTCTGGGTGGAGAAACTATACTCAAGATCAAGTTATGGAAAAATCTTTATTGAGTGTATCTCAAGATGTGAAACTATTAAATGAAAATATTGTTGAATATACTGTAGTAAAACCTCTTAGAAAAATACTTAAAAAAAGAGATATTAAAGTGGAAGATGTTGATTACTTCTTGCCTCATTATTCATCTGAATTTTTCAAAGATAAATTATATGCTGGATTAAAAGAGGTTGGTTTTGAAATACCTTTTGAAAAATGGTTTACAAACTTAACACAATTTGGAAATACTGGTTCTGCATCTATTTATATTATTTTAGAAGAATTATTTAACTCAGGGAAACTAAAAAAAGGTGAAAAACTACTTTGTTATGTTCCTGAAAGTGGAAGATTCTCAACTGCATTTATGTTATTAGAAGTAGTTTAATGAAAGAAATAGAAGTTCCAAAAGAAGAAAATAAAACCTTAGATGGTATGCAAAAAGTAATGTATACAAAAGACTCTCAAGGAGATTTTATTACAGAGAACTATGGAAGTAATATAGAAGAATTTGCAACTAAAACAGCTGTAGATGAATATGAACTTTTAAAAGAAGAAGCTCTTTTAGATATGTCAAAAGGGATTTCTTCTCCTATTTGTTTTTTTATGTATGAAAATAGAATGGATTTGCCAACACTAGCTAGTATGGTAGGTATGTTTGCATTTAGAGTAAAAAGACATCTTAAAATGAAACATTTCAAAAAATTAAATGAAAAACTTTTACAAAAATATGCAGATACTTTTAATATTAGTATTGATGAATTAAGGAATTTTAAATATGGAAAATAACTTTAAACACTCTCAATTTGCACACTGTGAAAGTGGAGTAATTTCTACATTAATTTCATCTTATGGGCTAAAACTATCAGAACCTATGGCTTTTGGTATTACTAGCACTTTATCTTTTGTTTTTATTCCTTTAGTAAAAATAAATGGAATGCCTTTAATTGCTTATAGAGATTTACCTAAAAATATTGTAAAAAAAATATCAAAAGTTCTAAATATTAAAATGAATAAAAAAGTTTATTCAAATAAAGAAGAAGCAAATGAGGAATTAACATCTTTAGTAAATGATGGAAATCTTGTGGGGCTTCAAACTTCTGTATTTTATCTTCCATATTTTCCAAAAGATATGAGATTTCATTTTAATGCACATAATTTACTAGTTTATGGAAAAGAGAATAATGATTATCTTATCTCTGATCCAGTATTTGAAGAAGAAGTAAAATGTAATGAAAATGAATTAAACAAAGCTAGATTTGCAAAAGGTGCTTTTGCACCTAAAGGTTTTATTTATTATCCGGATGAAATTCCAAAAGATATTGATTTTTCTTCTATTATAAAAAAAGCTATAAAGAAAAATGCAAAATCAATGCTTACTCCTTTTCCATTTGCAGGTGTAAAAGGAATGAATAAATTAGCAAAGAAAATCTCTACATTAAAAAGAGATAATAATGATAGGTTTTTAAAAAACTATTTAACTCATATTGTTAGAATGCAAGAAGAAATAGGAACAGGTGGTGGGGGATTTAGATTTCTTTATGCTGCTTTTCTAAGTGAATCAAAACAGTATAATTTAGATGAAAAGATTTTAGATGAAGCTTCAGCTTTATTAATAAAATCTGGAAATACTTTAAGAGAGTTTGCTCTTTTATGTGTAACAGCTAGTAAAAACTTAGATAAGTTTGATGCTAAGGTAATTGCCAAAAAATTAGAAGAAGCTTCTTCTTATGAAAAAGAAGCTTTTACTTTATTAAAAAAAATATAGGCTATTTAGTTAACTTTACTAAATAACCCTTATTATTCTTATCCAGTGATAAATAAACAAAACTTTTTTTGTCACTATCTAACATAGAAATAATGTTCACACTTCCATGTATATTATCATGAGAAAGAATCAAGTTTTCATTTATTTCTAATTCCTTTATTTGTTTTGTAGCATATTGATTTAATGATATTAATTCAAAGTCAATATTTAAAAGTAATTCTTTTAGCTCTTTAAGATTTGAGAATTGAGTAAATTCTTTTATCTCTGCAAGGGAATTTTCTTTTTCTTTATTTATATAAATCCAAGAACTAATATCTTTTGATGGGTTTTCATTTACATTAGATACATACTTATTAAAATCATCTATTTCACTAATAGACTCATCTACATTACCAATTAATAAATCATCTATTTCGTTTAGTTCTAAATCAAATAAAGCAAGTTCTAGTGTTTTTTCAAAAGATAAATCATGTGAAGTTAACACCATATTTTTACCATTTGATTTAAGGGCTTGAGATACGTAAAAACTTACATTGTTACTATTTATATTTAGAAAATCAAATGGCATAACAATACTATCTTGACTAACTTGTTCTAATACAGTCTTTACACTTGTAATTGAACCATATTCACTTGCAACATAAATTCCCATGTTTTTGCTAATATTTTTTTCATTCATACATCTTAAAGCACCTAAAATTGCTAAGATATTAAACTTACTAGACCTTCGTAAATTTATTTTTGATATCTCTTTTAGAGCACTTTTATATGTTTTAATACTTTGGTTTTCATTGTTTAATGTGTAGGTTTTATGAATATACATTTTAACTCTTATTACTTAATATAATTGAACTATTATTTCCACCAAATGCTACAAAATTAAATAAAATAGTTGCTTTATTTATATTAGTTTTGTGCTCCTTTAAAGGAATAAATTTTATTTCTTCTTCGGCTTTTTCAAATCCTAAAGTTGCAGGTAAAAAATCTTTTTCAATACAGTAAAGTAAAAATGCAATTTCATTTGTACCACATGCACCTAGGGTATGACCTAAATAAGGTTTTAGTGCTGTTACTTCTGTATTTGTTTCATAAGTATTAAATAAAGTATTTATAGCTTTAGCTTCAGAAGAGTTATTATTTTCACTTCCTGTTGCATGTGCTTTTATTAAATCAATATCATTTAATGTTAAATTAGCACTTGTTATTGAATCATTCATGCAATTAAAAATTGGTTCACCACTTGGATTACTTGTTGTTTCTGAATAATTATCACAAATATTTGAAGATGAAATATATTTAAAATCACTGTCTTTATTTTTTTTTGAATCTAAAACAAGAGCAGAACATCCTTCTCCTAGAATAATTCCATCACTTTTTTCATCAAAAGGTCTATAAACTTTATTTTGAGATAAAAGCATAAGAGAAGAAAAACCATTAAAAGTACTTTTATTAAATAACTCTATTCCAATTACTATAGCTTTTTTGATTTTCCCATGTTTAATTAGTTTTGATGCATAGGCTAAAGCATTTGTACTTGAAGTACATGCTGTTGAGAAGATATTAGATTTATATTTACTTTGTAAATACTCCTCTATAAATGTACCAATATGACCATATCCAATATGTGATAACTCATCTGTATGTTTTTCTTCATGAAATTCTTTATTTATTTGTTCATCAACAGAAATTCCCATAGATGTTGAACCTATAAATATATGTAATTCTTCTTTCTCATTTGAATTTATTTTAGCATCAATAAGAGCATCATCAATTACTTTTTTTAAAATGTCAAAAAATTTGTTTTTTTGGCAAGAGTAAGATTCTTCAATTTCATAAAAAGCTTTATCTTTAAATTTATTTTCTAAAAAAGATAAATAGTTATTTTGATTTAAACTATTAACTTTTTGAGTAATACTTTCTTTATTATTACCCAAGTTACAATGTAGGGATTTACCTATAATATAAGTTTCTTTCAAATTTATTCCGGTTGAATATAGTCAGCTAAAGTATTAATAGAAACCATAATCTTTCTAAGTTTTTTACTATCATTAGCTTCTATTCCATACTCTTTTTGTAAAGCCATTGATATTTGTAAAGCATCCATAGAGTCAAGCTCTAATGCGCACTCTTCACTAAATAAAATATCATCATCATTTATATCTGATGCCTCTATATCCTTATCACATTCTTCAATTATAAGCTCTTTTAACTCTTTTTTGAAGTTATCATCTTTTGAACCAATCATTTACTACCTTTTTTTATTAATAATATATAAGAAATAATGAAGCATATTATAGCAAAAAGAGTTAATTTAAAAATATACTCTTTTATATCTACAAAAGTTCCACCTTTTACAAAAATTTCTAAGAAACTATCTAATGCCCAAGACATTGGAGAGAGTTCTGAAATCTCTTGCATACTTTGTGGCATTATGAACTTAGGCACCATAATTCCACCAAGGGCTGCTAGAATAATATTTGATATTCCACCTATTGTTGTAGCATCTTCACTTTTATTAGCTATGTTTGCAATAACTAAGGCAAAAGATATTGCACTTAATGAAACAACTGAAGCTAATAAAAATATAAGAGCAATATTCCCTTTAATTTGTAAACTATCTGCTCCTAAAATAGGCATTAAATAAATACCAATAAGAATCATAAATAGAACTTGAAACAAGTTAATTACATAATAAGGAACAATTTTTCCTAGTAAAATTGGCATCATTGATACATTAATGCTTTTTATTCTATTTAATGTTCCAAAGTTCTTTTCATTTATAAATGTATTTGATATTGGAATTAGAATAAAAAACATAGAAAATATAAGCCAAGCAGGTACACTTTGTTGTACAGAAGTTATATTAAAACTATTCTCTTTTGATATATAATGATGTTTAATACTTTTATTAAAATCTTTTGTTTCTTGGGTATTTACATCAAGTTGGATTAATAAATTTTTGATTAGTTGTTTACTAATATTTGAGCTAATAAGGCTTTTTAAAAGATTAATATTTTGAATAGACATATCAGATGTTGAAAAAACATCAACATTTATATCTTTGTTTTTTTGTATGTCTTTTAAATATGAACTTGGTATTTCTATTAAAAAACTATAATTTTGTGAATATAAAATATCTTTTTTATTTTGTGTTGATTTAGAAAACTTAACATTAAAATAGTTATTATCTTGAAGTTTATCTAATAAATCTTTTATATCTTTAGACTCTTTTTCTGATGTTAAAAGTACATCAAATTTTACATCAATACTATTTGAATATGTGTTTTTTAAAGCTAATGACATAATAATGATAAAAACACTAGGCATTACAAATAAAACAAGTAAAGCATGTAGATTTCTAAAGATTAATAAGAACTCTTTTTTTAGTATATATTTAAACATTAATCTCTTAAATCCTGTTTTGTGATTTTTAAAAACATCTCTTCTAAACTTTTGTTTCCATACTCTATATTAAGTATTTGTTTATTCTCTTTTTTTAGTTTTGTACAAAGCTCTAGGAAATCATCATAACTATCTTGAGTATTTATTTTAAACTCTTCATCTTTTGTAAAAATTGTAACTACAGAGTTTTCATTTAAAAGATTTACTTTAGAATCTTTTTTGATAATATGACCTCTATCCAAAATAGCTATTTCATCACATAAGTATTCTATTTCATCCATATAATGTGAAGTGTAAATAATAGTAGTTTTTTTATTGATATTAATTTCTTTGATTATATCAAGAATATATTTTCTAGATTGGGGATCAATTCCTACTGTTGGTTCATCTAAATATAAAATCTTTGGCTCATTTAATAAACCAATTGCAATATTTAGTCTTCTTTTTAAACCACCTGAAAAAGTTTTTGCTTGTTTATTTCTATATTTTTCTAAAGCAGTCATTTTTATACAAGAGTTTATTACTTCTTGCATTTTATTTGTTTTGATTTTATATAAAGCAGCAAAAAATTCTAAATTCTCATAAGCCGTTAAATCTGGATAAAAAGCATAAGATTGAGGTACGTAACTGCTAATACTTTGAATGTACTTTTTATTTTTTTCATAAGTTTTTCCAAAAACTTCTATATTTCCTGAATCTTTTTTTTCTAGATAATTTAAAATAGAAACTAAAGTTGTTTTTCCTGCACCATTTGGTCCTAATAGCCCAAATATTTCCCCTTCTTTTATATGTAAGTTTAGATTTTCTAATACAGCATATTTATCATAGTTTTTATTTAGAGATTTTATTTTAATTGCCATTAAATATTTACCCTAAGTTTCTTACCTACACTTGATGTTGGGATTTTATCAATACATCTTAAATCCATAGAAAACTTCAAGTTAGATAGATTGTTTTGTAAAATTTGTTTTATTTCTTTTGCTCTAAACTCTTTTTTTGTTTCTAAAGTAACATCTAGAATTTCACCTCTTAATGAATCTTTATCTGTTTTTACAAATACTAAAGCTTTATTTATATGCTCTTGCTCTTCTAAGATATTTTCTATTTGAATGGTAGAGTATCTTTTCCCTGCAATTTTTAGTATTTGTGAGCTTCTTCCTATTAATTTAAACTTTTCATTTTCTCTTTCAATAAAATCAAAAGTTTGTATTTCACCTCTTGTATCTATAAAATCTTTTTCAAATAATACCTTTGAAACAAAAGGAGACTTTACTTTTAGCTCATTATTTATATTAGTTTCAATAACTACATTTTCCAATGGTGTCCATAAAGCATCATCATTAAACTTATAAGCAATACCACCAGTTTCAGTAGAGCCAAATAATTGCATTACAGGGCAAGAAAACTTTTCATTGAACTCTTTTGCCTCTTTTGGATCTAAAGGTGCTGTAGAGCTTAAAAATAGTGATTTAGATAGGTCTTTACTTGCAGTGATTTTATTTAGAGCTTTTATATAAAGTGGAGTAGTAACTACTAAAGAATTATCATCACAAATTTCAAGTAAATCATTTGGCAAGAAGTGTTCTTTTAATATGATATCAATATCATTAAAGTATGGATAAAAAAGCCCAGTTAATGAACCATAAATATGAATAAACGGAACAGTTACAATAACTCTTTTTATATTATATTTTTTAAGTAAAGAGCTTAGAGCTTTTATTTCACTTTCTATGTTTTGTTTTGTTTTTAATGCGGCTGTACTTTCCCCTGTACTTCCACTCGTAAAATAAACAAAAGAGAAATCTTTTTTATTAAAAATTGTAGATGTATTATTTTTATCTTCAAAACTAGGAATATTTAAACTCTCTAATTTTTTAACTAAAAGTTTATTTGTATCATCAAATAGAATTGATTTTGCATTAGAAAAATATGATTTGAATATATTTAAAGCATTTATTTCTTTTGATGTACTAGAAATATATGAAACTTTGTTTTCATATTCATTATTTGTAAATTCATTTTTATCTATTTTATATGAATTTATAGACGCATTATCGTTATAAACTTTTAGATGCATTAGCTACCTTTTGGAAGAAAATTAAAATTAAAATTGCGAATATTCCTAATGTGGCAACACTTCCAATTGAAAATAGTGAATTAATATCCGAAAATATTAAAACTCCAAATCCTGCAAAGGAACTAATCGCAGAGAATATTATTGCTTTATTTGTTTGCTTTGAATTATCTTTACTAGAATAAATTGCATAATCTATACTAATTGAAAGAATAATAAAAAACATAAAAATATGTAAAATATTTACAGGAATAAAACTTAAGTATATAAATATCAAAGCACTTGGAAATAATAAAAAATTAAGTGCCTGAATCATTTTTCTTTTTGTGATAAATATTATTACAAATGTTATAAAAATAAGGCTTGAAAGACCTAATATAATTATTCTTTTTAGTTCACTTTGTAGATTTTTCTCAAATAATGTTTTTAAACTTAATGAATAAATATAATCTTTTTTTAAAACGTCATTATATTTATCTTTTGAAACATTTATATATGAAATATATGAGTTATTATATCTTTTGATATGAACTTTATATTCTAGTAATTTTTCATATGAATATATTGGAGGATTGAGTTCATATCTATATGCATTGTCAAATGAATCTTTTTTAAAAGCTGTATCTTTTATATATATTTTTAGATCATCTTTTATTTTTTGAAGTTTACTTACTGATAGTATTTTATTTATTTTTATAAAACGCTCTTTGCTAATTAGCTTATCTAATGATGAAGTAGCACTAGTGTCTATTTTCTTAATTTCCTCATTATATAAAATTAGCTCATTAATACTTGAGGCTTTAATTAGAACAGTTTGTGTATCTTTATTATTTAGCTTTTCTTTGAAAAAAAGTTCTTTTTCTTGCAGACTTTTATTATTATAATCTAAAGATTTTATATCAAAATCAAATGTTATACTGCTAAGTGAAAATAATAAAAATATAAGTGAGAATAAAAAGAAATAAGTTTTTTTGACTTTTATATTTTTTTGTTCATATAGTTTAAATTCTTTTTGTTTAAAAGTAATTCTTGGATATATAAATGCAAATAATAAATAAGAAACTAAAAGTGAAATCATTGCAAAAATAGTAATTTGCTCAATTAATAAAAAGTTACAAAAACTTAAAATAAAAAAAGCAGTAAAAGTAGTAAAGAATCCTAAAAATACTTCTTTATTAAAACCTTGTTTGCTCTCATAGTTTTTGTGAAAGTAGTGATGAAACATATAATCAATTGCAATTGTACTAATTGATAAACCAAAAACTAAAACAAATAAAGATATTTCATCATATATAAAAGTCAAAAATATAGTGGCTAATAAAGATGATGAGGCTAAAGATAAAAGAGTATTACTTAATAAGCTAATATTTCTTAGAATAAAAAAGTATAAAATAATTAATAATATAAGTGCTAATAATACAATTTTATTAACATCATTTTTTATATATCTTGAGTTTTCAACAAAATAATAAATAGATGAAAAAGTACCTATATTACTTGTCTCATATTTTTTTATTTTATCATAGATTCTTTCATAATCATTTAATGAATTTATACTTTTATCTAAGGTAAATAATGAAATATATCCATAATCTTTTAATACTAATTTTCCATTTTTGATATTGAATTTTATATCTTCTTTTTTAATCAATTCAAAAGGGTCATTTTTGTTAATATTTACAGTTAAAAAGGAGTTTATAATAGATTCATATAAACTATCTAATTCTTTTTTTACATCTAAGTTAGTTGTTTTTTTTATATTCAATTCATTTAGATAAAAATAGTATTTATCTTGATACTCTTTAAAGCTACTTACAGTGATTTTATTGTCTCGTTTTATACCATCTATTTTTAGAATATTTTCTTCAAACTCACGTAATTCTTTTAATGCTTTTTTATCAAAACCTTTTATACTTACTAATATTTTTTTGTTTGATTCAAAACTTAGAAACTCTTTGAGTAGTTCTTTATTTTCTGATTGAGGTAATAATGAGTGAATATTTGTAGATATTTTATTATTAATATTAAGAATAAAAAATAGACTTATTAATATAGAAAATAAAATATAGTTAAAATATTTAATCATTTATCTCTCTAATTGTAGTGATATTTCCATTTGTCATTTTGATAGTTAGGAATTCAAGTTTTTTATCTTTTTTAAACTCTACATTTTCAATATAACTTTGTAAAGAACTCTTTGGCTCTAATGTAATTAACTTATTGTTTTTATGTATTTTAAAATGCTCTTGTAATGTTTGTAAATCATTGGTATGTATAGCTTCAATTAGTAAGAATATCATTTTTAATGCAATTTGTTTATTTAAATCAATAGTTTGAGTATCTTCGTTATTTTTAATAGTAAGATTATCTTCTTTGTATATTAACACTCTATTTGAATTTTTATACTTTAAAGTTATTTGATTCTCTTTGAAATCTAAACTTCCTTTTTTGATAACAGTATTATCAATAACTTCTATATATTTTTCCTCTTGGAAATTAATAGTTGAAGCATTAAGATTTAATATAATAAATGATAGTAATAAAATAAACTTAATCATGTAAAGCCTTTAAAAAAACAAATTTTCTATGTAAATATTGAATAATTCCAGCAGATATAAATAAAAAATACCAACCAAAAGAACTATAAAATATCCAAGAGCTTATATCTTCACTTTGAAATATAAGGGAATGAATATAAATATTTACACAAGATATTATAATCCAAAAAAGTGTAGATTTGTGAATATACTCTTCTTCTTTTTTAGAGATTTCTTTTTTTGAAAACTTCTTTGCAAAATATAAAATTACAGATTTTTTATTTAAGTATGAAATAAAAATTATAATTGTAAATATTGATGAAATAATTAAAGGCATAGCTTTTAATACTAAAAAGTCTTCAAAAAAATAAGTACATATTGATAATAAAATATATAAAATAGGGTATAAAGACTCTTTATATGATTTCTTAATTGTAAAAGCAAACCATATAAATGAGCTTAAAAAAAGAAAGATACTCACTAGTTGAATATCAAAATATCTTAAAGCTAAAAACACTAAAGGTGCATAAATTAAAGATATTATGATATTCATAACTTATCGAACCATTGCACCACTAATGTTTAGTACTTCTCCACTAACATAAGTAGCTTCATGACCCATAAAATAAGCACATTTAGCAACTTCTTCAGTTTTACCAAATCTTCCTAAGGGAATTGCTTTTTTCATTTGTTTTACATTTGGAATATTTTCAATCATTTCTGATTCAATAATTCCAGGAGCTAGTGCGTTTACTCTAATATTATAACGACCAAGTTCAATAGATAATGTTTTTGTAAGAGCAATTATTCCACCCTTAGAAGCAGAATAATTAGCTTGCCCTGAATTACCCACAAGGCCAGATATTGAAGCTACATTTACTATGCTTCCACTTTTTTGCATCATCATATTTTTAACAACAGTTTTAATAATTTGATAAGGTCCAGAAAGATTTGTATTTATTACATCTTCCCACTCTTCATCATTCATAAAGAAAAATAGATTATCTTTGATAATACCTGCATTATTAATAAGTACATCAATTTGAAGATCTGCTAATTTCTCTTTGATATCTTCTTTATTCTGCATATCAAAAGTAATTAGTTCTCCATATTCTATTTGATCTAAAATATTTTGTGCTTTTTCTTGATTTGAGTTATAGTGAACATATACAAAATAATCATTTTTTGCATACTCTTTCACTATAGCTTCTCCAATACTTCCCGTTGCACCTGTTACTAATACTTTTTTTCTGTCCATGTTAATTCTTTATATAAATTTTCCATCAGTTAATAATGTTTTTAAGTTCTTAATATCAATATCCATTCTTCTATCTTCATATAGAGGTTTTACAATTGCTCTAATTTCATCATGAATATTTTTTAAGTGTGGTGAAACTTCTGCTTCTCCTCTAATATCAACAGCTTGTGCCATTCCAATAAATGCAATTGATAACATATTATGTAAATCAGGCATCATTTTTGCAAAATCATTAGCAGCAGTTGTTCCCATAGATACTTTATCTTGATTTAAAGATTCAGTTGGTCTTGAGTGAATAGATGCAGCAGTTGTATTTTTGATTACATCAGCACTTAATGAACTTAATGAAATCTGCATAGCTTTAAATCCGTGGAAAAATGGCTCTTTTGATAACTTTAAGTTCTCACCTAATCCTCTATTGAATTTATGGTCAACTAATAATGCAAACTCTTTATCTAATAAGTCAGCTAAGTTAGCAGCACAAATTTTAAGTGTATCCATAGCATGAGCTACATATCCACCATAGAAGTTACCAGATGTATAAATCTTTTGATTTTCACCATCAATTAATGGGTTGTCATTTACAGAGTTAATTTCTGTTTCAACCCAGTTTTTAGAGATATTTAAATTGTCTCTAATTACTCCAAGAACTTGAGGTGCACATCTCATTGAGTATGTATCTTGAATATTTAAATGATTATCAGCAAAGAATTTGTCATATCTATCATCTCTACCATGAGTTAATTTTGAACCTTGAATTTTTGTTTGAATATTTTTTGCACTTGCGATTTGTCCGCTAAATGGTTTTGAATCATGTACAAAATCAGCAACAGGAGTGTCATCTCCTAATAATACTTCAAACATACCAGCAACATAAGATTCCATTGAATCTAAAATTACTTCAAACTCTTCAATAGCTTTAAGAGCAATAGCACTCATAATAGTAGTACCATTCATAATTGCTAAGGCTTCTTTAGGCTCAAACTCATAAGGAGTAATATTTAGTTCATTATAAACTTCCATTACATCTTTGATTTCACCTTTATAATAAACTTCTCTCTCCCCTGCAACAACAGCTGCAATATAAGACAATGGTGTTAAGTCTCCACTTGCACCAACTGAACCTTGAGATGGAATAACTGGAATAATATCTTTTTGAATTAGCATCTCTAATCTATGAAGTAGATTTATTGAAACACCAGAACGTGCTTTACTTAAAGAGATAGTTCTGCAAATTACTGCATATTTACACACTTCATAACTTAGGTTTTTACCAATACCACAACCATGGAATCTAAAAAGATTTGTTTGTAATTTTGCGGCATCATCGTAGTTTACATAATTTCTACCTGCATCGCCGTAACCTGTAGTAATTCCATAAATTGGTTTACCTTGTTTAATAGTATTCATCATAAAATCATGTGTATGATTAATATATTCTATAAACTCTTTATCTTCAGATATTTTAATACTTTGTGCATTACTAATCTCTTCTAAAGATATGTGCCTTTTATCTATACTTAATTCCATTTACTCTCCCCAAAAATTATAAAAATTGAACCATTGATCTGGATATTCTTTTAGTATCTTTTCTAAAATATTTACATATTCTTTCATTGCAGTATCCACTGCAAGGTCTTCTTTTACAGAATAGTCTAATTCAATTTTTAAATGTTTTATTTTATATGTTTGTTTATTTGTATATGCAACAAAAAAAACAAGAATGCTCTTTTTTAATTTGTATGCAATTTGAAAGGGATTTTTATTAAATCCTGCTTCTTTATTAAAAAAATCTAATTTTTTATGATATTTTTTGTCATTTGCTCTATCAGCCATCATTGCAACAACTTGGTCATCCATTAATGCATGTGCAATTTTAATAGAAGATGCAATTCCACCTTCATTTAAATCAATGATATTAACTTGGAAATTTTGCTTTTCAATTGAGTTTTCAATACTTTTTATTCCATCAAGTAAAGCTTCTTGCATAACTATATTTACTGTATTTTGTGTAAGTGGTACATTCGCAGCCGTAGCCCAGCCACCATGGTGAGAAGATAATAAAACAGTACCTTCATCTAACGTTTTTGCAAACTCTTCTTTATTATCATATTCAAAGTTATATGATGCAGGTGAAAATTTCGAGATAAATCTATCTACCATGCAGTTTGCAAATAGTCTTAAATGAGTAAAATATATATAATTATTGAAAGGTAAATCTAATTGTTTGTAATATATTTTAAGTGATTTCCTTACATTAGAAGCAAATATAAAATAGAAAAATGTAACAGGATACATTAGGTAATAAATAAAGTTGTAACCAAATATTTTATATAAATTAAATACTAATTTAATACTCCAAGCACTACCTCTTTGTTTTGTTTCCATAAATTACTTTTTTAGACCTAATAATTTTAAGAAGTACTTCACCCACTTAAATGGTAAAATTTGTACATGAACCCAAACAATAGCTGCTGTGTCCCAAAACTTACGGAAGTGACTAACTCTATCTTCAGAAGTAGGGTAATAACACTCAATTACTACTTCTTTTATTGCTTTACCTGCATCTGCATGTCTTACAATAACTTCCATTTCCCAATCAAATCTAGATGTTTTAATACTTAAATCTAAAATACTAATAGGGTAAATTCTAAATCCAGATAAAGAGTCTGTGATTTCATGTCCAGTATCCCAAGTAGCCCAGAAATTACTAAACCATCTACCAAATTTTGAACCATTTGGAACATTTGAAATATCGAAGTTTCTTGCTCCAATTATTATCTCTTCATCTTCACAATTATCAATTAAAACTTTTGCTTGGCTTGCAAGGTGTTGACCATCGCCATCTAAACTAACAACATGCGTATATCCAAGCTCTTTAGCTTTTTTAGTACCTGTTATTATTGCTTGACCTTTTCCTCTATTTTCATTGTGTCTTTCAATAACTAACTTTTCATTTTTAATTAGTAAGTCACTTAGAGGTTTATTAGAACCATCATCAATTACAATTACATTATATCCATGAGAAAGTACGTCATCTACTACATCTTGTATAGTATTGAAGTTATTATAAGTAGGTATTATTACAATGAATTTATTCATAAATTATCTCACTTATTTTTTTATCTTCAAGATTCGTTATAAGAATCTTATTTTTGATTTGACTAAATATAATTTGATTATTAGGTTTTATAATATTTAAGAACTTAGTTTTTTTAATTTTTTTAATTTTTATGTTAAATAATTCTTGTGCTATATCAATTTGTAAAAAACCAGGTAATATTGGCATATCAGGGAAATGTGCACAAAAAACGGGATGTTTCTCATTTGATAAAAGAATTTCTATACTTTTTTCATCTTCTCTAATTATAGTATACAAATCGTTTGTAAAGTTCATCTATTTCTTTCTTGTAAAATTAATGTAATTTTACTTTTTTATCACTAAATATTATATTAACTTAATTATTATTAAATATAAAAAGATGATATAAATTATCTATAAGCACTATAATAATATAATTTTTGCAATAAAAAGAAGGAAATGTAAAATAATGGCAATAACAAGTAAAGAATTTAAAGAAGTATTAATTCAAGGATTAAACTTAGAAGACATCGAAACTGACGAAATAGGTGATGATGATGCACTATTTGGAGATGATGGATTAGGATTGGATTCTGTTGATTCAATTGAACTAGTTTTAATTATTGAAAAAGAGTATGGAGTAAAAATTCAAAATCCTGAAGAATATAATACAATTTTTGCTTCTGTTAATAGCTTATTAACATTTATTAATGAAAATAAATAAAAAAGCTTATATAAACAACTTTCATGCAATATCTTCTGCTGGAAATTCAGCAGAAGAACTTTTTGAATCAATCTGTGAAAAAAAAGATTGTATCTCTATTGACTCAACTTATGTAAAAGATAGAAATGTTGCAATTGGAAAGATAAAAAACGATAAATCTTTTAAAGAATTATTACTTGAAGGTTGTAAAAGGGTATTAGATGAATCATCATTAAGTGATTATTCAAATACTTTACTTATTGTTGGATCTTCTGTTGGTGGAATGGGTGTAACTGAAAGTGTATATTTCCAAGATAAATCTTATGAAAATATTGATTATAAAGAACATACAATTGATTCTATTGCTTATAATCTAAAAAAAGAGTTTACATTTTATGATGATGTATCTTTTTCAACTGCTTGTACTTCAAGTGCAAATGCTTTGGGTTATGCAAAAGAGGTATTATCAAAAGGTATTTATAAAAATGTATTAGTTGTAGGGGCTGATTCTCTATGTTCAACTACAGTATGTGGTTTTGCTGCATTAAGTGTATTATCTTCAAAACCTTGTACTCCTTTTGATAAAAATAGAGAGGGTATGAATGTATCTGAAGCTATTGCCATATTACTTTTACAAGATGAAAAAACAGAAAATAGTGTAGAGTTATGTGGAGTTGGTTATAGTTCTGATTCTCATCATATGACTCAGCCTCATCCTGATGGATTAGGTGCAAAAAATGCTATAGAAAATGCTTTGAGTGATGCAAGTATTACTTTTGAACAAGTTGATTATATTAATGCTCATGGTACGGGAACAATTGCAAACGATAACAGCGAAGCAAATGCAGTTGCTTCTTTATTTACTAATAAACCATATTTAGGCTCAACTAAATCATTTACAGGGCATACATTAGGTGCAGCAGGTGCTATTGAAGCCATAATATCTGTTATGTGTTTGCAAAAACAAATAGTTGTTCCATGTAAAGATTTGGAAACTCCAAATAGAGATGATATATCTTTTACAAATGAAGCTTTATCTTCTAACTTAAACTATGTGGTTAGTAACTCTTTTGCTTTTGGTGGTAATAACACAAGTTTAGTTTTTGGGAAATGTAATGAAAATTAATTTAGAAATACTTAGTGCTACTTATTTAGTTGCAGATGAAGAAATTAGTGATTTACGAACAAAAGAGTTAGTTCCTAAAATGGTTTTTAGAAGAAGATTAACAAGAGCTGCAAAACTAGTAGTAGAAGCTGTAGAAAAAGTAGGTTTTGAAAATGGAAGAATTGTTTATGGAAGTGCATTCGGTGAATTAAAAGCAAGTGCCAATATTCTTAGTGCAATTTTAAATGATCAAATGATTTCTCCTACTGATTTCCAAAACTCAGTTTATAATACTGCTGTATCTTATTTATCAATTCTAAAAAACAATAAAAATGAGATACTGACTATTTCTAGTGGAGATAAAACTGCTGAAAAAATTCTAAAAGTTGGTGCAATTAAAGCTTTAGATGGTGATGAAATTTTATTACTAGCTAGTGAAACAATGAATATAGAAAATATTGAACAAATAAATAAATGTATTAATACTTTAGAAAATGTTGTTGCTTTAAAAGTAAGAGTTACAGAAGAGAAAGCAAATATAAATATTTTAAATGAAAATAACTCAAAGTATCCAGAATCAATTTCTCAAATGATAGAAATTGCAAAAAACTATGATGAAAATAAACAAAATGTAATTGAGATTCAAATATGAATTTGCCACATCAAGAACCAATTAGATTTGCAAATGAGGTATTAAGCTCTTGTGATAATAAAATTATTGCAAGTTGTAAATTTCCTTTTTCTCCTACTTTAGCAATGGCTTGTGAAGCTGCTGCACAAAGTAGTGCAGGATTTGCACAAGAATCTTCTGATCCTAAAATAGGATTTTTAGTTTCTTTAAAAGATATTCTTTTAATAGAAGATATGAATTTTACAGAAGCAATTGTAGAAATAGAAAGAACATTTGATTTTGGAAGTATGAGTGAATATAGTTTCCAATTAAAAAACAATGATATTGCTTACGTAAGTGGTAAAATCACAATTGCTTTAGATAAAAAATAAGGAAAATAGTGGAAAAAGAGTTTTTTAATAACTATGAAGATTTAACTGCGATTGAAGCACAGTATGAAGCCCAAAAAATAGCCTTTGCTCCTATTGTTTTCCAAGTTGTAAGAACAATGAGAGATTTAAATATTTTAGATATTTTATCTAAAAGTAAAGATGGTTTCACATATGAAGAGTTAGCAATTAAATGTTCTTTAACAAAGTATGGAATTCAGGTTTTATGTGAAACTGCATTAAGTGCTGGAGTTGTTTTCATAAAAGATGAAAAGGTAACTCTTTCTAAAATTGGTTTTTTTATTAATAGTGATAAAATGACAAATGCAAATATGAATTATAATCATCATGTGAATTATCAAGGTCTGTTTTATTTAGATGCTGCAATCAAGAATGAAAAAGCAGAAGGTTTAAAAGTATTTGGCCAATGGGATACAATTTATCCAGCTTTATCAACTCTTCCGAAAGATGCTAAAGACAGTTGGTTTACTTTTGATCATTTATATTCTGATTCAGCTTTTTCTGCTGCAATTAAAAAACTTGAAGAACTAAAGCCTAAAAGTATTTTAGATATTGGTGGAAATACTGGAAAGTTTGCCACTCTTTTTGCTTCATCTAATCCTGATATTGAAATTACAATTATGGATCTTCCTCAGCAAATTAAACTTGCAAAACAAACAATTTATGAAAAAAATATTCAAAATATTGCTACTTATGAGGCTAATATCTTATTAGAAGATACTGTAATTCCAAAAGGCTTTGATATTTATTGGATGAGCCAATTTTTAGATTGTTTTAAAGAAGAACAAATAGTAAATATTCTAAAGAAGATTAGAATTTCTATGAATGAAGATAGTGAAATATGTATTATGGAACCTTTTTGGGATAAACAAAGTAATGAAACAGCAGCATATTGTGTAATTAATACTTCGCCATACTTTACAGCTATGGCAAATGGATATAGCAAAATGTTTAAATATACAGATTTTATAAAATTTATAGAAAAAGCTGGATTAGAGATAATCGAAGACACACATGAACTAGGTCTTTGTCAAACTATTATTAGGTGTAAAAAATGTTAAAGAAGATTTTATTATTAAGTATTCTATTTGTTAGTATGTATGCCAAAGAGTTAAGTTATGGACTTGGTGTTGGTTTTATTTCTACACCTGCTTATATTGGTTCTAATAAACAAAATAATAGATTTTTACCCTTTCCATATATTGATTATAAAGGTAAGTATTTTAATATTAATAGAGATAAGATTTATAATCAATTCTATGATAAAAACAGACTTCAAATGGAAGTAAGTATTAGAGGTATGTTACCTTCAAAGAGTGAAGATACTGCAAGAGAAGGAATGCCAAATCTAGATACTATTTTAGAATTTGGACCAATGCTTACATATAATCTAAGAGAAGTAGATAATTCTAAGTTAAGTCTTTTATTACCTCTAAGAGCAGCTTTTTCTTTAGGAAGTGATTCTATGTTTGAATATCAAGGAGCATTGGCTTCTTTAGACTTACAATATAAAGATAGAATTTTCTCAGAATATAATTTTATTATTACTAGTGGTTTAGGATTTAATGATAAAAAAATTAATGATTACTATTATGAAGTACAATCTCAATATGTAACTTCATCAAGAGAACAATACTCTTCTAAAAGTGGATATTCAGGTTTTCATACGAGCTTAGCATTAACAAAAAAAGACGATAAATTCTGGTATGGTGGTTTTATAAAACACTATTATTTAGATGGTGCAGTATTTGAAAAATCACCTTTAGTTGAGACGAAAAATTCACTATTTTATGGATTAGCCTTTAGTTATTTATTCTAGTTTCTTATCATTTACATTTCACTTACAATTCCCAAAGTGAAATAATGGTAATATAACGAAAAAATAAAGGTTTGTTATGTTGAACATTGTAAAAGAGAGTTCTACAAGAATTAAAACTGCTCTAGTTTTATTTCTAATATTTATATTAGTATCTTATATTGATACTTTATTCTTTATATGGTTATTCTTTGGATTCTTTTTAATGGCAGGAATTTCGGAAGCTAAAAAACTATTTAAAGTTGAGAATGACTACTCTGTATATCAATATGCAGGTATTATCTGGCTTGTAGCTTATTTCTATCCAAATCCTATGGAATTAACATTTATCGCTTTAGTTGTAATGGGATCAGTTATTGCATATAGCAAAAAAGCTAATCCTAAAATAATTTTACCAATTTTATATCCTTTAGCTTCATTTTTATTTTTATTATCATTATATACTGAATATGGGATTCAAGTTATTTGGTGGTTATTATTTATTGTTGCAGGTGCTGATACTGGTGCTTATTTTGTTGGTAAAAGTATTGGAAAAACAAAATTTTGTGAAACAAGTCCAAATAAAACTATTGAAGGTGTATTAGGTGGAGTTTTAATCGCAGGTGTTTTAGGAACTTACTTTGCAGATGATCAACTTAGTGCATTTACTGCTGTAATGATTTCAATTATTGTAGCTTTTGCTTCAGTATTTGGAGACCTTTTTGAGTCATATTTAAAAAGAGAAGCTGGTGTAAAAGATAGTGGTAGTATTTTACCAGGTCATGGTGGAGTATTAGATAGAACAGATGGTTACCTTTTTGGTGCTGTAGTTATGCTAATTCTTCTTAGGATGGTAATGTGATTGTATTAGGAAGTACAGGTTCTATTGGTGTAAATACTTTAAATATTGCAAGAAAATTCAACTTAAATGTTGAAGTTCTTGTAGCTGGAAGAAATATTGAAGTCTTAAATGCACAAATAAAAGAATTTAATCCTAAAAAAGTAGTAATTGCAAACAAAGAAGATATCCATAAAGTAGATCATTCTAATGTATCTTTTGGGGAAGAATCAATTTTAGAAGCAATACAAAACAGTGATTCAAAAACTGTTGTAAATGCTCTTGTTGGTTTCTTAGGTTTAAAACCTACACTAAAAGCAATTGAATGTGGTAAAAAAATTGCATTAGCAAACAAAGAATCACTGGTTGTTGCTGGTAAGTTTATTGATCAAACAAAACTAAGCCCTATTGATTCTGAACATTTTGGATTATGGTATTTATTACAAGATAAAAAAATCAATTCCATGTTAGTTACTGCAAGTGGTGGTTCTTTTAGAGATTATCCACTGGATCAATTAGCTAATGTATCAATCAAAGAAGCTTTAAACCATCCAAACTGGTCAATGGGGAATAAAATCACTATTGATTCTGCAACTATGACAAATAAAATGTTTGAACTAATGGAAGCTGCTTGGTTATTTGATATTAGAAAACTTGATGCCATTATTGAAACAAAATCATTAATTCATGCACTTATTAATTTTGAAGATGGAAGCACAACTGCACATATAGCAAATGCTTCTATGCAACTTCCAATTGCTTATGCAATTTTAGGTAAATGTGATGAACAAATTCTAGAACCAGTAGATTTATTACAAGTATCATCTTTAGAGTTTAAAAAGATTGAAACTTCAAGATACCCAATTTGGGAAGCAAAAGATGAGATTATTTCTAATCTTGATTTAGGAGTAGTTCTAAATGCAGCAAATGAAGTTGCTGTATCAAAGTTCTTAAACTCAGAAATTGGATTTTTGGATGTATCTAAAATGACTCTAAATGCTTTAAATAAATTCAACAATGTAAAACCTACAACAATAGAAAATATATTTGAAATAGATAAAGAAGTAAGGGCTTATTGTGAGTCTTGATTTATTAATTCCTTTTGGAATACTATTAACACTTGTGATATATCTTATTTATACAAGAAGCAAATTTGAAAAAGATATAGTACAATTATATGAAAAGAAGTTTGAAGAATGGAAAGATACTTCAACTGTTAATGATAAAGAAGAAGTGCCTCATAAAGAGCTAGTAGGTCTTCTTTATAAAACAAAATACAAATTACATATTGAACTTTTAGATGAAAAAGTAAAACCAACTTTGGAAAAAGGAAAGTTTACTATTAATAACTTAAAAGGATAAGTTATGAAATATTTAATACTAATTTTTATTTTTGTATCTCTTTTAGATGCAAGAGTATATAGAAAGAATAATATAGAAGTTGTTTTAGATACTACAAATAACCTTATGTGGGTTGATAGCTCTTCAGTAATTAAAGTATTAAAAACCCATGAAGATGCAATTACTTATTGTGAAGATCTAATTTTTGCAGGCTACTCTGATTGGAGAATACCTGTAATCAAAGAATTTGAAACAATAGTTAATAAAAGAAATTATAAAAATTATATAAAAAGAGCTTTCAAATACAATGTTCCAGATGGATATTGGGCAGAAAAAGCACATTGGAGAACATTGTGGTTTTATGCTGATTATATGCATTTTGTAAGTGGAACACCATATTATGATAGTAGACATAAAAAGAAATATGTAAGATGTGTAAAAGATATAAAATAAAGGTAATTATATGAACAAAAAAGTTCTAATACTTCATGGTTTAGGTGGAAGTGATTATCCTCACTGGCAAGCCCAATTAGCAGCTGATTTAATTAAACAACATTCTGTTGTCTCTTTCCCAGCATTTCCAAATAGAAATAATCCAGAGTTATCTATTTGGAAAGAGAATTTAAAAAAAGAAATTGAACACTTTAATCCCCAAATTGTAATTTGCCATTCATTAGCAAATGTATTATGGTTTCATACTTGTGATGAATTAGATATTTCTTTAGAAAAATTAATGCTTGTAGCACCAGTTAGTAGAACAAGAGTAGTAAAAGAAGCTCAAAGTTTTTATCCTTACCCAATAGCTAAAGATTTAAAAGCAAAAGAGATAATTATGTTAGCTTCTACAAATGATCCATATATGAGTGAAGAAGAAGCGATGCAGTTAAAAGAAGCTTTAAATGTTGAAATAAATGTAATGAAAGATGCAGGTCATATTAATGCGGATTCTGGCTTTGGTAGTCATGACTTTGCATTAGAGTGGTTAACAAAAGAAGAAAATGATAAGGGTTATGTGTAAATGATATTAAGTATAGAAAGTTCTTGTGATGATAGCTCAATAGCTATAACAGATTCACAAACATTAGAATTAGTTTATCATAAGAAAATATCTCAAGAGCTACAGCATAGTGTTTATGGTGGAGTAGTTCCAGAACTAGCTGCAAGATTACATATTGAAGCCTTACCTAAAATTCTAGAAGAGTGTGAAGAGTATTTCCCTAAACTAAAAGCAATTGCTGTTACTAATGCTCCTGGTTTATCTGTAACTTTAATGGAAGGTGTAACAATGGCTAAAGCTTTAGCTATTAGTTTAAATTTACCCCTAATTGCAGTTAATCATTTAAAAGGGCACATTTATTCTCTTTTTATAGAAAAACAAGAAATTATGCCTATAACTATTCTTTTAGTATCAGGTGGACATACTCAGATTATTGAAGCAAACTCTTTAACTGATATGAAAATTATTGCAAGTACTATTGATGACTCTTTTGGTGAAAGTTTTGATAAAGTTTCAAAAATGATGGGATTAGGATATCCAGGTGGCCCTGTTGTTCAAGAATATGGATTAAAAGGTGATGAAAATAAAATTGAACTTCCAGTACCTTTAAGACAAAGTCCAGAAATCATGTTTTCATATTCAGGTTTAAAAAATGCAGTAAGAATGAAAATAGAAAAACTTGAAAATAGTGAAACTGGTCTTAGTGAACAAGATAAATATGATGTATGTGCTTCTTTTCAAAAAACAGCAGTTGCTCATATTATGCAAAAAACAAAAAAACTATTTAAACAAAAAGCTCCAAAAAACTTTGCAATAGTTGGTGGGGCTAGTGCTAATATATATCTACGAACACAAATAGAAGAATTATGTAATACTCATAAAACAAAACTATTTTTAAGTGAATTGAAATATTGTTCTGATAATGCAGCGATGATAGGTCGTGTGGCAGTTGAACAATATAAAAACAAAGATTTTATTAGTATTGATGAAATTGATGTTCAAACTAGAATAAAGGCGTGTTCATGATTTTTGAAATGGGTGCAAATTTAGATGGGGATGACTATGATACATCTAAAAATGATAAAAAGAATAAAAAACCTTCAAATGGAATTATTCCAAAGAATCAACATCAACTGGTTTTTACTTTTGAAAAAAGAAGAGGAAAACCTGTTACACTTGTAGGAAGATTTTATCTTAATGATAAAGATAAAAAAGATGTACTAAAACTTCTTAAGAAAAAACTTGCTTGTGGTGGTTCAATCAAAGATGAATGGATTGAATTACAAGGTAATGTAAAAGACAAAATTAAAACTATTTTAGAAGCAGATGGATGGAAATTTAAATAATTTCTTTTCATCCCTTATATTTTTAACTCTTAAAAGGAAAGCATATGCAAAAAATATTTGACGAGCTTAACTCATTAGATAAAAGATGTTATGAAGAATTTGCACTTACAGAAGATATACTTATGGAACATGCAGCAAATGCAATGTCCTTACATATTCAAGAAAACTATCAAGATAAAAAAACTATTTTAATTGTTTGTGGTTCTGGAAATAATGGAGCTGATGGAATAGCCCTTGCACGATTACTTTATAAAAAATACAAAATCAATTTATATTTATCTTCTCAACCAAAATCTAAAATGGCAATTTTACAATATAAAAGAGTCCAACTTCTTGGTATTAATACAATAGATACTTTAGAAGAAAGTGATATTGTAATAGATTGTATATTTGGTTCTGGCCTTAATAGAGCTTTAGATAAAAATTCAATTAAATTAATAGAGCAATTAAACTCTTTTGATTCAGTGAAAATATCTTGTGATATTCCAAGTGGTATTAATAGTGATGGACAGGTTGAAGATAATGCTTTTTTTGCAGATACTACCATTACTATGGGTGCTTTAAAAACTAGCCTTTATACAGATGTGTCAAAAGATTATGTAGGAAATGTAATTGTTGCTAATTTAGCACTTTCTCGAGAAATATATGAAGTTGATACTGATAAATACCTTTTAGAAGAAAAAGATATTATATTGCCTTTTAGAAATAAGAAAAATACTCACAAAGGCTCTTACGGACATTTAAATGTTGTAGTGGGATGTAAAAAAGGTGCAGGAATTATTGCCGCAAAAGCTGCATTTGGATTTGGAGCTGGCTTAGTTAGTGTGGTTTCTCATGAAGATTTAGATTTACCTTATCATATTATGCAAAGTCACTTTTTAAGTGAGAACTGTTCAGCTATAGGAATTGGTATGGGACTAGGTAAATATGAATTAAATGAAGTAAAAGAAATATTGTCAAAAGAGATTCCTACTATTATTGATGCAGATCTATTTTATGAAGATGTTATATTGGATGTTTTACATAAAGATGTAGTTTTAACACCACATCCAAAAGAGTTTTGTGCCTTACTTAAATTATGTGATATTGCTAATATAAACATAGATACATTACAAGCTAATAGATTTTTATATGTAGAAAAGTTTACAAATAAATATCCTAATGTTATTTTACTTTTAAAAGGTGCAAATGTAATTATTGCTAATGATAAAACTATGTATATTAACCCACTTGGAAGTTCAATTTTAAGTAAAGGTGGAAGTGGTGATGTTCTTAGTGGTTTAATTGCATCATTATTAGCCCAAAGGTATAAACCTTTAGATGCAGCAATACATGCTAGTTTAGCTCATACTTTAGCTGCTAGTAAATATAAGAAGAATGACTATTCTTTAATTCCATCAGATTTAGTAGAAGAGGTGAAAAAATTATGAATGCTGTAATAATACAAACTACATGTTGTTCAAAGCTAGAAGCTAAGAATATTGCAAAGGTTTTAATAGAAGAAAAGCTTGCTGCTTGTATTCAATTATCTGAAATTGAATCTTTTTATTCATGGAAAAATGAATTCTGTTGTGATAATGAAACACTTCTAAATATAAAAACCAGAAAAGAAAACTTTGAAAAAGTCAAAAGCAAAATCAAAGAATTACATAGCTATGATGTGCCTGAAATTATACAAATAGATATAACAAATTCAAGCAAAAAATATTTAAAATTTATAGGAGAAAACACAATATGAATGACAACATTTTAAAAGTTGGTAATTACGAATTTAATAGTAGACTTATTGTTGGTTCAGGGAAATATGATTCTTTCCAAACAACTAAAGATGCAACTTTAGCTTCAGGTAGTGAACTTATCACTGTTGCAATTAGAAGAGTTAACATTACAAATCCAAATGAAGAAAACTTATTAGACTATTTTAAAGATACAAATGTAAAACTACTTCCAAACTCTGCAGGATGTTTTACGGCTGAAGAAGCAATTACTACATTTAGACTAATGAGAGAAGCTACAGGTATTGATATTATTAAACTTGAAGTTATTGGTGATGCTAAAAAAACTTTATACCCAGATGTTATTGAAACAATCAAAGCTTGTGAAGTATTAAAGAAAGATGGTTTTACAGTAATGGCATATACAAGTGATGATCCAATTATTGCAAAACAATTAGAAAGTGCTGGTGCTGATGCAATTATGCCTTTAGCTGCACCAATTGGTTCAGGACTTGGGATTCAAAATCCATATAATATTGCTTTCATTAGAGATGCTGTTAATGTTCCTGTATTAGTTGATGCTGGATTAGGTTGTGCTTCTGATGCTTCTTATGCAATGGAATTAGGTGCAGATGGTATTTTAGCTAATACTGCAATTGCACAAGCTCAAAATCCAATGGCAATGGCAGAAGCATTTAAATATGCAACTATTGCTGGAAGATTATCTTATAAAGCAGGTAGAATTCCAAAAAAACCTTATGCAACTGCTTCATCTCCAATTGATGGATTAATTCAGTTCTAATAAAATAAAAAGAGTTTTTCTCTTTTTATTTTAAATCTTATATATAAAAACTCATAAATTATCTCTTTTTTTAATCAAATTTAACAAATTTACAAATTCTTTATACTTTTCTCTAGAAATTTCCTAAGCCTAAATAGCTATTTTGTCATAAAAACAGTGATATTTGAATTTACAATAAGTAAAAAAATGCTAGAATTATTAATTAAATCTTAAAAATATGTCAAAAACCATGCTTAAAAGCAATAAAAAAATAGTAAAAACTATAAATTTAAAAATTTACCTATTTTTTTTAAAAAAGTACTTGACAAAAGATTAAAAACTTAATATAATTCCGTCCACTTTTTGAGAGAAACAACTCAAAAGGCATACCAGTCGGAGTGTAGCGCAGCCTGGTAGCGCACCTGGTTTGGGACCAGGGGGTCGAAGGTTCGAGTCCTTTCACTCCGACCATTTTTAAATTCATGTGGTAGGTATAGCTCAGTTGGTTAGAGCATCTGGTTGTGGTTCAGAGGGTCGCCGGTTCGATTCCGGTTACTTACCCCATTTTTATTTTTTGATGCTTCCATAGCTCAGCTGGATAGAGCAACGCCCTTCTAAGGCGTAGGTCGCACGTTCGAATCGTGCTGGGAGTACCACTAATTTACATAGGTAAATTATTTTTATTCTTTTTGTGAAAAGAAATCGCGGATGTGGTGAAATTGGTAGACACGCCAGACTTAGGATCTGGTGCCTCACGGTGTGGAGGTTCGAGTCCTCTCATCCGCACCATTTATACTTAAAGTATCTTCATTTATGAATTTATACTTTTGCGGGAATAGCTCAGTTGGCTAGAGCCTCTGCCTTCCAAGCAGATTGTCGCGAGTTCGAGTCTCGTTTCCCGCTCCATTTAAAAAGCCTTATATAAATTGTCTTTCAGACTTTTTATGTAAGGCTTTTTAGCTTTAAACTAAAATAAGATGCTTCCATAGCTCAGCTGGATAGAGCAACGCCCTTCTAAGGCGTAGGTCGCACGTTCGAATCGTGCTGGGAGTACCACTTAACCTAAATCAATCCAAAAAAATCATAACTTAGCTAAAATTATAAAATGAAAATTTTATTTATACTAATACTACTAATCAATATATCAAACGCAAACTATAAAGAACTACTTTTTAATGGTAACTGTATTACATGCCATAATACTAATAACAATAATAAATCTGCACCAACTATAATAGAAATACAAACTAAATATAAAGAAGCCTTTCCTAATAAAAAAGACTTTATCCATTATATGAGTACTTGGGTATATAAACCAAATGAAATAAACTCTATAATGAAAGATTCAATAGATAAATATAATCTAATGCCAAATCTAGCATATGATAAAACAACATTAGAAGAAATATCAGAATACATATATAATAAAGACTTCAATAAAGAATAAAACTCAATAAAATACTTAATAAATAACAACTAATCAATATAACCCAATAAAAAACATGTACTTTTATAATAAACAATTAATAAAACAAGCAAAAAAGAAAGAAAGTAAAAATTTAAAGTTATATTAAGAAAACTCCCTTGACAAAGGGGATTAATTTGTCTATAATTCCCGTCCAATTTCAGAGGAACGACACAAAGTTCTGAAGAGATATGATCTTTAAAAACAGATGGTTTAAAAAGAAGTAATCTTTATAAACCGAATATAGAATAAACAATAAAACAAAACAAGAACAAGTTTCTTGTCTATTTAAGCTTTTTACATTAAGTAAAAACATTTGAGTGATAATTTTGTAATTAATACAAAAATTGTCAGTTTCAAACATTCATTTATGGAGAGTTTGATCCTGGCTCAGAGTGAACGCTGGCGGCGTGCTTAACACATGCAAGTCGAACGAGAACGGGTTATAGTTTACTATAACTGTCAGCTAAGTGGCGCACGGGTGAGTAATATATAGGTAACGTGCCCTAGAGAGGGGGATAACATTTGGAAACGAATGCTAATACCCCATATGCCTTTAAGTCTTAAGACTGCAAGGGAAATATTTATAGCTCTAGGATCGGCCTGTACGGTATCAGTTTGTTGGTGAGGTAATGGCTCACCAAGACTATGACGCCTAACTGGTTTGAGAGGATGATCAGTCACACTGGAACTGAGACACGGTCCAGACTCCTACGGGAGGCAGCAGTGGGGAATATTGCACAATGGACGAAAGTCTGATGCAGCAACGCCGCGTGGAGGATGACACATTTCGGTGCGTAAACTCCTTTTATATAGGAAGATAATGACGGTACTATATGAATAAGCACCGGCTAACTCCGTGCCAGCAGCCGCGGTAATACGGAGGGTGCAAGCGTTACTCGGAATCACTGGGCGTAAAGAGCGTGTAGGCGGGTTTGTAAGTTTGAAGTGAAATCCAATGGCTCAACCATTGAACTGCTTTGAAAACTGCTTACCTAGAATATGGGAGAGGTAGATGGAATTTCTGGTGTAGGGGTAAAATCCGTAGAGATCAGAAGGAATACCGATTGCGAAGGCGATCTACTGGAACATTATTGACGCTGAGACGCGAAAGCGTGGGGAGCAAACAGGATTAGATACCCTGGTAGTCCACGCCCTAAACGATGTACACTAGTTGTTGTGAGGCTAGACCTTGCAGTAATGCAGTTAACACATTAAGTGTACCGCCTGGGGAGTACGGTCGCAAGATTAAAACTCAAAGGAATAGACGGGGACCCGCACAAGCGGTGGAGCATGTGGTTTAATTCGACGATACGCGAAGAACCTTACCTGGACTTGACATAGAAAGAATAACGCAGAGATGTGATAGTGCTAGCTTGCTAGAACTTTCATACAGGTGCTGCACGGCTGTCGTCAGCTCGTGTCGTGAGATGTTGGGTTAAGTCCCGCAACGAGCGCAACCCTCGTCGTTAGTTGCTAACAGTTCGGCTGAGAACTCTAACGAGACTGCCTGGGTAACCAGGAGGAAGGTGAGGACGACGTCAAGTCATCATGGCCCTTACGTCCAGGGCTACACACGTGCTACAATGGGGCATACAAAGAGCAGCGATACCGCGAGGTGGAGCAAATCTCAAAAATGCCTCCCAGTTCGGATAGTAGTCTGCAACTCGACTACTTGAAGTTGGAATCGCTAGTAATCGTAGATCAGCAATGCTACGGTGAATACGTTCCCGGGTCTTGTACTCACCGCCCGTCACACCATGGGAGTTGAACTCATTCGAAGCGGGGATGCTAAAGTAGCTACCCTCCACAGTGGATTCAGCGACTGGGGTGAAGTCGTAACAAGGTAACCGTAGGAGAACCTGCGGTTGGATCACCTCCTTTCAGAGAAAGAGTTTAGATTCGTTTCTAAACTCAAAACTAAAAAGGTTTATTGAACCTTTTCTATATTCGGTTTATAAAGATTATTTGTGAATATAAAAATGGGCCTATAGCTCAGCTGGCTAGAGCGCTCGACTGATAATCGTGAGGTCCCAGGTTCAAGTCCTGGTAGGCCCACCATTTTTTATAAATAATCTTAACCTAACTAAAATAAGTTAACACAGATGGGGAATTAGCTCAGCTGGGAGAGCGCCTGCCTTGCACGCAGGAGGTCAGCGGTTCGATCCCGCTATTCTCCACCATCTAAAACCAATCCTGATTTACAAAACTAAATATAAGTACTTAAAAGAAGTATTTATATTTGATTTTATAATCAAAATGATATTTAAAAACATAATGTTAAAGTCTTTAATTTTTTCGTTAATAAAATCTTTCGTATGAAGAATTTATTAAAAATAAAAAATTTTATATCTAAAAAAACTTATTTAAATGAAAGTTTAAATAAAAAGTATAGATAGACACAACTAACTTATTAAATGTAAATTTAATAAGATAGTAGCCAAGGAATAATTATTCAAAAAAGCGGTTGATACTTGTATCAACTAAATTATAATAAGCTATTAAGGGCTAATGGTGGATGCCTAGACTGTAAGAGGCGATGAAGGACGTACTAGACTGCGATAAGTCTTGGGGAGCTGTCAAGAAGCTTTGATCCAGGAATTTCCGAATGGGACAACCCAGCATATGGAGACATATGTTACTCGAAAGAGAGCTAACCCGGTGAAGTGAAACATCTCAGTAACCGGAGGAAGAGAAATCAAATGAGATTCCCATAGTAGCGGCGAGCGAACTGGGATTAGGACAAACCCTATGCTTGCATAGGGGGTTGTAGGACCAAGATGTGAGATCAAAGAAGATAGATGAAATAGTTGGAAAGCTATAGTATAAAGGGTGATACTCCCGTAATCGAAATCTTCAATGACTCTATTGGTATCCTGAGTAGGACGGAACACGTGATATTTTGTCTGAATCTGGGGGACCACCCTCCAATCCTAAATACTACTTACAGATCGATAGTGAACAAGTACCGTGAGGGAAAGGTGAAAAGTACTCCAGCGAGGAGAGTGAAATAGAACCTGAAACCATTAGCTTACAATCATTCGGAGCCCTATGTTTTTAACAGGGTGACGGACTGCCTTTTGCATAATGAGCCTGCGAGTTGTGGTGTCTGGCAAGGTTAAGCCAAGTGCGAAGCCGTAGCGAAAGCGAGTCTTAATAGGGCGACTTAGTCAGATGCTGCAGACCCGAAACGAAGTGATCTATCCATGAGCAGGTTGAAGCTGGTGTAAGAGCCAGTGGAGGACCGAACCGGTGTGCGTTGAAAAGTGCTCGGATGACTTGTGGATAGGGGTGAAAGGCCAATCAAACTTCGTGATAGCTGGTTCTCTCCGAAATATATTTAGGTATAGCCTTGCGTAGTAGCATATAGGGGTAGAGCACTGAATGGGCTAGGGCTGCTTACCGCGGTACCAAACCCTATCAAACTATGAATACTATATGTGTAATCGCAGGAGTCAGGCGTAGGGTGATAAAATCCTATGTCGAGAGGGGAACAACCCAGACTAACAGCTAAGGTCCCTAAGTCACATCTAAGTGGAAAACGATGTGGAGTTACTGTGACAACCAGGAGGTTGGCTTAGAAGCAGCCATCCTTTAAAGAAAGCGTAACAGCTCACTGGTCTAGTGATTCTGCGCGGAAAATATAACGGGGCTAAGATGTGCACCGAAGCTTTAGACTTGGATTTATCCAAGTGGTAGGAGAGCGTTCTATTCAGCGTTGAAGATGTACCGGTAAGGAGCGTTGGAGCGGATAGAAGTGAGCATGCAGGCATGAGTAGCGATAATTGAGGTGAGAATCCTCAACGCCGAAAACCCAAGGTTTCCTACGCGATGCTCGTCATCGTAGGGTTAGTCGGGACCTAAGTCGAGTCCGAAAGGGGTAGACGATGGCAAATTGATTAATATTTCAATACCAACAAATAAGCGCGATGTGGGGACGCATAGAGTTAATCGAGCTCACTGATGGAATAGTGGGTCGAAGGACGTAGGTCGTATCTTAGGCAAATCCGGGATACACGAGACCGAGATCTTACAGGCTCTTGACACTCTTCGGAGAAGATAGAGAATCGATGATACTGTCGTGCCAAGAAAAGCCACTAAGTATATTATTTGTTGCCCGTACCGTAAACCGACACAGGTGGGTGGGATGAGTATTCTAAGGCGCGTGGAAGAACCCTGGTTAAGGAACTCTGCAAACTAGCACCGTATCTTCGGTATAAGGTGTGCCTACTTTGGTATAGAGATTTACTCTCAAAAGCTAAAGAGGTTGCAACAAAGAGTCCCTCCCGACTGTTTACCAAAAACACAGCACTTTGCTAACACGTAAGTGGATGTATAAGGTGTGACGCCTGCCCGGTGCTCGAAGGTTAATTGATGATGTCAGCGTAAGCGAAGCATTTGATCGAAGCCCGAGTAAACGGCGGCCGTAACTATAACGGTCCTAAGGTAGCGAAATTCCTTGTCGGTTAAATACCGACCTGCATGAATGGCGTAACGAGATGGGAGCTGTCTCAACCAGGGATCCAGTGAAATTGTAGTGGAGGTGAAAATTCCTCCTACCCGCGGAAAGACGGAAAGACCCCGTGCACCTTTACTACAGCTTGACACTGTAGCTTGGATATTCTTGTGCAGGATAGGTGGGAGGCTTTGATTCATAGACGCCAGTTTATGATGAGCCATCCTTGAGATACCACCCTTGAATATTTGAGTTACTAACTTGGTACGGTTATCCCGTATGAGGACAATGTCTGGTGGGTAGTTTGACTGGGGCGGTCGCCTCCTAAAAAGTAACGGAGGCTTACAAAGGTTAGTTCATGGCGGATGGAAATCGCCAGTTGAGTATAATGGCATAAACTAGCTTGACTGTGAGACATACAAGTCGAACAGAGACGAAAGTCGGTCATAGTGATCCGGTGGTTCTGTGTGGAAGGGCCATCGCTCAAAGGATAAAAGGTACGCCGGGGATAACAGGCTGATCTCCCCCAAGAGCTCACATCGACGGGGAGGTTTGGCACCTCGATGTCGGCTCATCGCATCCTGGGGCTGGAGCAGGTCCCAAGGGTATGGCTGTTCGCCATTTAAAGCGGTACGCGAGCTGGGTTCAGAACGTCGTGAGACAGTTCGGTCCCTATCTTCCGTGGGCGTAGGAAAGTTGAAGAGATTTGTCCCTAGTACGAGAGGACCGGGATGAACGTACCACTAGTGTACCAATTGTTCTGCCAAGAGCATCGTTGGGTAGCTACGTACGGATGAGATAAGCGCTGAAAGCATCTAAGCACGAAGCCAACTCTAAGATGAACTTTCCCTGAAGATCCCAGCAAGACTAGCTGGTTGATAGGCTAGATGTGTAAGCGTTGTAAGACGTTTAGCTGACTAGTACTAATAGATCGTTTGGCTTATTTTTATAACTTGGTTTACTATCTTATTAAGTGTATACTTAATAATTAAGTGTCAACAAAGACGTTAGAAATAACGCAAAGACTTTAACATTACTTTTTATAACTCACTTAATGTGAGTAATGAATATATTTTTTATAATATGTTGATTACTCATATTGCTGGTGGTAATAGAGAAGTGGCAATACCCAGTCCCATTCCGAACCTGGAAGTCAAGCACTTCATCGCTGATAATACTGCAGGGTCCCCTTGTGGAAACGTAGGCCGCTGCCAGCTCTTGAGTTTTTCAAAGCTTAGTTCAAAACATTTAGGTGTTTTTAACTAAGCTTTTTTTTTAGCCCTTTTTTTATGATTTAATCATATTCTTTTACTTATTAATAGAAAATCCTAATTTAGTTAATGCTTCTTTCCCATCTATTTAAGAAATCTCCTCTTTTATACATCTTTGCTCCTATATCAAATTTATATTTTTACTATTACTAATCTTTATATTTCTATCAATAATTCCTTTATTCTTATTGCTCTATGTACGTATACTTTCCATTTTAATTCAATATATTTACATTAATAATACAAATTTCAAAATTTGTAAAAGAAATTAGTAAGATTTTTACAATGAAAATGAGATAAAAAATATAAAATCATAAATAAATGAAAATAAAAGGTACTAAATTAGAGCAAAAATGAAGAAAATAAGTGAATAAGTAAATAAAAAGAAAAAAAGAAACACAAAGAATAAAAGAAAAAATAGAGAATAACAATATAAATATAGTAAAAAGACCATAAATTAATAACAATAAGTATAATTATTAACAAATTGAAATATTTAAGCCAGAGACAAGAAAACTCCCTTGACAAAGGGGATTAATTTGTCTATAATTCCCGTCCAATTTCAGAGGAACGACACAAAGTTCTGAAGAGATATGATCTTTAAAAACAGATGGTTTAAAAAGAAGTAATCTTTATAAACCGAATATAGAATAAACAATAAAACAAAACAAGAACAAGTTTCTTGTCTATTTAAGCTTTTTACATTAAGTAAAAACATTTGAGTGATAATTTTGTAATTAATACAAAAATTGTCAGTTTCAAACATTCATTTATGGAGAGTTTGATCCTGGCTCAGAGTGAACGCTGGCGGCGTGCTTAACACATGCAAGTCGAACGAGAACGGGTTATAGTTTACTATAACTGTCAGCTAAGTGGCGCACGGGTGAGTAATATATAGGTAACGTGCCCTAGAGAGGGGGATAACATTTGGAAACGAATGCTAATACCCCATATGCCTTTAAGTCTTAAGACTGCAAGGGAAATATTTATAGCTCTAGGATCGGCCTGTACGGTATCAGTTTGTTGGTGAGGTAATGGCTCACCAAGACTATGACGCCTAACTGGTTTGAGAGGATGATCAGTCACACTGGAACTGAGACACGGTCCAGACTCCTACGGGAGGCAGCAGTGGGGAATATTGCACAATGGACGAAAGTCTGATGCAGCAACGCCGCGTGGAGGATGACACATTTCGGTGCGTAAACTCCTTTTATATAGGAAGATAATGACGGTACTATATGAATAAGCACCGGCTAACTCCGTGCCAGCAGCCGCGGTAATACGGAGGGTGCAAGCGTTACTCGGAATCACTGGGCGTAAAGAGCGTGTAGGCGGGTTTGTAAGTTTGAAGTGAAATCCAATGGCTCAACCATTGAACTGCTTTGAAAACTGCTTACCTAGAATATGGGAGAGGTAGATGGAATTTCTGGTGTAGGGGTAAAATCCGTAGAGATCAGAAGGAATACCGATTGCGAAGGCGATCTACTGGAACATTATTGACGCTGAGACGCGAAAGCGTGGGGAGCAAACAGGATTAGATACCCTGGTAGTCCACGCCCTAAACGATGTACACTAGTTGTTGTGAGGCTAGACCTTGCAGTAATGCAGTTAACACATTAAGTGTACCGCCTGGGGAGTACGGTCGCAAGATTAAAACTCAAAGGAATAGACGGGGACCCGCACAAGCGGTGGAGCATGTGGTTTAATTCGACGATACGCGAAGAACCTTACCTGGACTTGACATAGAAAGAATAACGCAGAGATGTGATAGTGCTAGCTTGCTAGAACTTTCATACAGGTGCTGCACGGCTGTCGTCAGCTCGTGTCGTGAGATGTTGGGTTAAGTCCCGCAACGAGCGCAACCCTCGTCGTTAGTTGCTAACAGTTCGGCTGAGAACTCTAACGAGACTGCCTGGGTAACCAGGAGGAAGGTGAGGACGACGTCAAGTCATCATGGCCCTTACGTCCAGGGCTACACACGTGCTACAATGGGGCATACAAAGAGCAGCGATACCGCGAGGTGGAGCAAATCTCAAAAATGCCTCCCAGTTCGGATAGTAGTCTGCAACTCGACTACTTGAAGTTGGAATCGCTAGTAATCGTAGATCAGCAATGCTACGGTGAATACGTTCCCGGGTCTTGTACTCACCGCCCGTCACACCATGGGAGTTGAACTCATTCGAAGCGGGGATGCTAAAGTAGCTACCCTCCACAGTGGATTCAGCGACTGGGGTGAAGTCGTAACAAGGTAACCGTAGGAGAACCTGCGGTTGGATCACCTCCTTTCAGAGAAAGAGTTTAGATTCGTTTCTAAACTCAAAACTAAAAAGGTTTATTGAACCTTTTCTATATTCGGTTTATAAAGATTATATAAGCCGTAAGTTTGAAACTAAATATAAGTTTTACAAAGAGTAAGATTTATATTTGGTTTTATAATCAAAATGATATTTAAAAACATAATGTTAAAGTCTTTAATTTTTTCGTTAATAAAATCTTTCGTATGAAGAATTTATTAAAAATAAAAAATTTTATATCTAAAAAAACTTATTTAAATGAAAGTTTAAATAAAAAGTATAGATAGACACAACTAACTTATTAAATGTAAATTTAATAAGATAGTAGCCAAGGAATAATTATTCAAAAAAGCGGTTGATACTTGTATCAACTAAATTATAATAAGCTATTAAGGGCTAATGGTGGATGCCTAGACTGTAAGAGGCGATGAAGGACGTACTAGACTGCGATAAGTCTTGGGGAGCTGTCAAGAAGCTTTGATCCAGGAATTTCCGAATGGGACAACCCAGCATATGGAGACATATGTTACTCGAAAGAGAGCTAACCCGGTGAAGTGAAACATCTCAGTAACCGGAGGAAGAGAAATCAAATGAGATTCCCATAGTAGCGGCGAGCGAACTGGGATTAGGACAAACCCTATGCTTGCATAGGGGGTTGTAGGACCAAGATGTGAGATCAAAGAAGATAGATGAAATAGTTGGAAAGCTATAGTATAAAGGGTGATACTCCCGTAATCGAAATCTTCAATGACTCTATTGGTATCCTGAGTAGGACGGAACACGTGATATTTTGTCTGAATCTGGGGGGACCACCCTCCAATCCTAAATACTACTTACAGATCGATAGTGAACAAGTACCGTGAGGGAAAGGTGAAAAGTACTCCAGCGAGGAGAGTGAAATAGAACCTGAAACCATTAGCTTACAATCATTCGGAGCCCTATGTTTTTAACAGGGTGACGGACTGCCTTTTGCATAATGAGCCTGCGAGTTGTGGTGTCTGGCAAGGTTAAGCCAAGTGCGAAGCCGTAGCGAAAGCGAGTCTTAATAGGGCGACTTAGTCAGATGCTGCAGACCCGAAACGAAGTGATCTATCCATGAGCAGGTTGAAGCTGGTGTAAGAGCCAGTGGAGGACCGAACCGGTGTGCGTTGAAAAGTGCTCGGATGACTTGTGGATAGGGGTGAAAGGCCAATCAAACTTCGTGATAGCTGGTTCTCTCCGAAATATATTTAGGTATAGCCTTGCGTAGTAGCATATAGGGGTAGAGCACTGAATGGGCTAGGGCTGCTTACCGCGGTACCAAACCCTATCAAACTATGAATACTATATGTGTAATCGCAGGAGTCAGGCGTAGGGTGATAAAATCCTATGTCGAGAGGGGAACAACCCAGACTAACAGCTAAGGTCCCTAAGTCACATCTAAGTGGAAAACGATGTGGAGTTACTGTGACAACCAGGAGGTTGGCTTAGAAGCAGCCATCCTTTAAAGAAAGCGTAACAGCTCACTGGTCTAGTGATTCTGCGCGGAAAATATAACGGGGCTAAGATGTGCACCGAAGCTTTAGACTTGGATTTATCCAAGTGGTAGGAGAGCGTTCTATTCAGCGTTGAAGATGTACCGGTAAGGAGCGTTGGAGCGGATAGAAGTGAGCATGCAGGCATGAGTAGCGATAATTGAGGTGAGAATCCTCAACGCCGAAAACCCAAGGTTTCCTACGCGATGCTCGTCATCGTAGGGTTAGTCGGGACCTAAGTCGAGTCCGAAAGGGGTAGACGATGGCAAATTGATTAATATTTCAATACCAACAAATAAGCGCGATGTGGGGACGCATAGAGTTAATCGAGCTCACTGATGGAATAGTGGGTCGAAGGACGTAGGTCGTATCTTAGGCAAATCCGGGATACACGAGACCGAGATCTTACAGGCTCTTGACACTCTTCGGAGAAGATAGAGAATCGATGATACTGTCGTGCCAAGAAAAGCCACTAAGTATATTATTTGTTGCCCGTACCGTAAACCGACACAGGTGGGTGGGATGAGTATTCTAAGGCGCGTGGAAGAACCCTGGTTAAGGAACTCTGCAAACTAGCACCGTATCTTCGGTATAAGGTGTGCCTACTTTGGTATAGAGATTTACTCTCAAAAGCTAAAGAGGTTGCAACAAAGAGTCCCTCCCGACTGTTTACCAAAAACACAGCACTTTGCTAACACGTAAGTGGATGTATAAGGTGTGACGCCTGCCCGGTGCTCGAAGGTTAATTGATGATGTCAGCGTAAGCGAAGCATTTGATCGAAGCCCGAGTAAACGGCGGCCGTAACTATAACGGTCCTAAGGTAGCGAAATTCCTTGTCGGTTAAATACCGACCTGCATGAATGGCGTAACGAGATGGGAGCTGTCTCAACCAGGGATCCAGTGAAATTGTAGTGGAGGTGAAAATTCCTCCTACCCGCGGAAAGACGGAAAGACCCCGTGCACCTTTACTACAGCTTGACACTGTAGCTTGGATATTCTTGTGCAGGATAGGTGGGAGGCTTTGATTCATAGACGCCAGTTTATGATGAGCCATCCTTGAGATACCACCCTTGAATATTTGAGTTACTAACTTGGTACGGTTATCCCGTATGAGGACAATGTCTGGTGGGTAGTTTGACTGGGGCGGTCGCCTCCTAAAAAGTAACGGAGGCTTACAAAGGTTAGTTCATGGCGGATGGAAATCGCCAGTTGAGTATAATGGCATAAACTAGCTTGACTGTGAGACATACAAGTCGAACAGAGACGAAAGTCGGTCATAGTGATCCGGTGGTTCTGTGTGGAAGGGCCATCGCTCAAAGGATAAAAGGTACGCCGGGGATAACAGGCTGATCTCCCCCAAGAGCTCACATCGACGGGGAGGTTTGGCACCTCGATGTCGGCTCATCGCATCCTGGGGCTGGAGCAGGTCCCAAGGGTATGGCTGTTCGCCATTTAAAGCGGTACGCGAGCTGGGTTCAGAACGTCGTGAGACAGTTCGGTCCCTATCTTCCGTGGGCGTAGGAAAGTTGAAGAGATTTGTCCCTAGTACGAGAGGACCGGGATGAACGTACCACTAGTGTACCAATTGTTCTGCCAAGAGCATCGTTGGGTAGCTACGTACGGATGAGATAAGCGCTGAAAGCATCTAAGCACGAAGCCAACTCTAAGATGAACTTTCCCTGAAGATCCCAGCAAGACTAGCTGGTTGATAGGCTAGATGTGTAAGCGTTGTAAGACGTTTAGCTGACTAGTACTAATAGATCGTTTGGCTTATTTTTATAACTTGGTTTACTATCTTATTAAGTGTATACTTAATAATTAAGTGTCAACAAAGACGTTAGAAATAACGCAAAGACTTTAACATTACTTTTTATAACTCACTTAATGTGAGTAATGAATATATTTTTTATAATATGTTGATTACTCATATTGCTGGTGGTAATAGAGAAGTGGCAATACCCAGTCCCATTCCGAACCTGGAAGTCAAGCACTTCATCGCTGATAATACTGCAGGGTCCCCTTGTGGAAACGTAGGCCGCTGCCAGCTCTTGAGTTTTTCAAAGCTTAGTTCAAAACATTTAGGTGTTTTTAACTAAGCTTTTTTTTTAGCCCTTTTTTTATGATTTAATCATATTCTTTTACTTATTAATAGAAAATCCTAATTTAGTTAATGCTTCTTTCCCATCTATTTAAGAAATCTCCTCTTTTATACATCTTTGCTCCTATATCAAATTTATATTTTTACTATTACTAATCTTTATATTTCTATCAATAATTCCTTTATTCTTATTGCTCTATGTACGTATACTTTCCATTTTAATTCAATATATTTACATTAATAATACAAATTTCAAAATTTGTAAAAGAAATTAGTAAGATTTTTACAATGAAAATGAGATAAAAAATATAAAATCATAAATAAATGAAAATAAAAGGTACTAAATTAGAGCAAAAATGAAGAAAATAAGTGAATAAGTAAATAAAAAGAAAAAAAGAAACACAAAGAATAAAAGAAAAATAGAGAATAACAATATAAATATAGTAAAAAGACCATAAATTAATAACAATAAGTATAATTATTAACAAATTGAAATATTTAAGCCAGAGACAAGAAAACTCCCTTGACAAAGGGGATTAATTTGTCTATAATTCCCGTCCAATTTCAGAGGAACGACACAAAGTTCTGAAGAGATATGATCTTTAAAAACAGATGGTTTAAAAAGAAGTAATCTTTATAAACCGAATATAGAATAAACAATAAAACAAAACAAGAACAAGTTTCTTGTCTATTTAAGCTTTTTACATTAAGTAAAAACATTTGAGTGATAATTTTGTAATTAATACAAAAATTGTCAGTTTCAAACATTCATTTATGGAGAGTTTGATCCTGGCTCAGAGTGAACGCTGGCGGCGTGCTTAACACATGCAAGTCGAACGAGAACGGGTTATAGTTTACTATAACTGTCAGCTAAGTGGCGCACGGGTGAGTAATATATAGGTAACGTGCCCTAGAGAGGGGGATAACATTTGGAAACGAATGCTAATACCCCATATGCCTTTAAGTCTTAAGACTGCAAGGGAAATATTTATAGCTCTAGGATCGGCCTGTACGGTATCAGTTTGTTGGTGAGGTAATGGCTCACCAAGACTATGACGCCTAACTGGTTTGAGAGGATGATCAGTCACACTGGAACTGAGACACGGTCCAGACTCCTACGGGAGGCAGCAGTGGGGAATATTGCACAATGGACGAAAGTCTGATGCAGCAACGCCGCGTGGAGGATGACACATTTCGGTGCGTAAACTCCTTTTATATAGGAAGATAATGACGGTACTATATGAATAAGCACCGGCTAACTCCGTGCCAGCAGCCGCGGTAATACGGAGGGTGCAAGCGTTACTCGGAATCACTGGGCGTAAAGAGCGTGTAGGCGGGTTTGTAAGTTTGAAGTGAAATCCAATGGCTCAACCATTGAACTGCTTTGAAAACTGCTTACCTAGAATATGGGAGAGGTAGATGGAATTTCTGGTGTAGGGGTAAAATCCGTAGAGATCAGAAGGAATACCGATTGCGAAGGCGATCTACTGGAACATTATTGACGCTGAGACGCGAAAGCGTGGGGAGCAAACAGGATTAGATACCCTGGTAGTCCACGCCCTAAACGATGTACACTAGTTGTTGTGAGGCTAGACCTTGCAGTAATGCAGTTAACACATTAAGTGTACCGCCTGGGGAGTACGGTCGCAAGATTAAAACTCAAAGGAATAGACGGGGACCCGCACAAGCGGTGGAGCATGTGGTTTAATTCGACGATACGCGAAGAACCTTACCTGGACTTGACATAGAAAGAATAACGCAGAGATGTGATAGTGCTAGCTTGCTAGAACTTTCATACAGGTGCTGCACGGCTGTCGTCAGCTCGTGTCGTGAGATGTTGGGTTAAGTCCCGCAACGAGCGCAACCCTCGTCGTTAGTTGCTAACAGTTCGGCTGAGAACTCTAACGAGACTGCCTGGGTAACCAGGAGGAAGGTGAGGACGACGTCAAGTCATCATGGCCCTTACGTCCAGGGCTACACACGTGCTACAATGGGGCATACAAAGAGCAGCGATACCGCGAGGTGGAGCAAATCTCAAAAATGCCTCCCAGTTCGGATAGTAGTCTGCAACTCGACTACTTGAAGTTGGAATCGCTAGTAATCGTAGATCAGCAATGCTACGGTGAATACGTTCCCGGGTCTTGTACTCACCGCCCGTCACACCATGGGAGTTGAACTCATTCGAAGCGGGGATGCTAAAGTAGCTACCCTCCACAGTGGATTCAGCGACTGGGGTGAAGTCGTAACAAGGTAACCGTAGGAGAACCTGCGGTTGGATCACCTCCTTTCAGAGAAAGAGTTTAGATTCGTTTCTAAACTCAAAACTAAAAAGGTTTATTGAACCTTTTCTATATTCGGTTTATAAAGATTATATAAGCCGTAAGTTTGAAACTAAATATAAGTTTTACAAAGAGTAAGATTTATATTTGGTTTTATAATCAAAATGATATTTAAAAACATAATGTTAAAGTCTTTAATTTTTTCGTTAATAAAATCTTTCGTATGAAGAATTTATTAAAAATAAAAAATTTTATATCTAAAAAAACTTATTTAAATGAAAGTTTAAATAAAAAGTATAGATAGACACAACTAACTTATTAAATGTAAATTTAATAAGATAGTAGCCAAGGAATAATTATTCAAAAAAGCGGTTGATACTTGTATCAACTAAATTATAATAAGCTATTAAGGGCTAATGGTGGATGCCTAGACTGTAAGAGGCGATGAAGGACGTACTAGACTGCGATAAGTCTTGGGGAGCTGTCAAGAAGCTTTGATCCAGGAATTTCCGAATGGGACAACCCAGCATATGGAGACATATGTTACTCGAAAGAGAGCTAACCCGGTGAAGTGAAACATCTCAGTAACCGGAGGAAGAGAAATCAAATGAGATTCCCATAGTAGCGGCGAGCGAACTGGGATTAGGACAAACCCTATGCTTGCATAGGGGGTTGTAGGACCAAGATGTGAGATCAAAGAAGATAGATGAAATAGTTGGAAAGCTATAGTATAAAGGGTGATACTCCCGTAATCGAAATCTTCAATGACTCTATTGGTATCCTGAGTAGGACGGAACACGTGATATTTTGTCTGAATCTGGGGGGACCACCCTCCAATCCTAAATACTACTTACAGATCGATAGTGAACAAGTACCGTGAGGGAAAGGTGAAAAGTACTCCAGCGAGGAGAGTGAAATAGAACCTGAAACCATTAGCTTACAATCATTCGGAGCCCTATGTTTTTAACAGGGTGACGGACTGCCTTTTGCATAATGAGCCTGCGAGTTGTGGTGTCTGGCAAGGTTAAGCCAAGTGCGAAGCCGTAGCGAAAGCGAGTCTTAATAGGGCGACTTAGTCAGATGCTGCAGACCCGAAACGAAGTGATCTATCCATGAGCAGGTTGAAGCTGGTGTAAGAGCCAGTGGAGGACCGAACCGGTGTGCGTTGAAAAGTGCTCGGATGACTTGTGGATAGGGGTGAAAGGCCAATCAAACTTCGTGATAGCTGGTTCTCTCCGAAATATATTTAGGTATAGCCTTGCGTAGTAGCATATAGGGGTAGAGCACTGAATGGGCTAGGGCTGCTTACCGCGGTACCAAACCCTATCAAACTATGAATACTATATGTGTAATCGCAGGAGTCAGGCGTAGGGTGATAAAATCCTATGTCGAGAGGGGAACAACCCAGACTAACAGCTAAGGTCCCTAAGTCACATCTAAGTGGAAAACGATGTGGAGTTACTGTGACAACCAGGAGGTTGGCTTAGAAGCAGCCATCCTTTAAAGAAAGCGTAACAGCTCACTGGTCTAGTGATTCTGCGCGGAAAATATAACGGGGCTAAGATGTGCACCGAAGCTTTAGACTTGGATTTATCCAAGTGGTAGGAGAGCGTTCTATTCAGCGTTGAAGATGTACCGGTAAGGAGCGTTGGAGCGGATAGAAGTGAGCATGCAGGCATGAGTAGCGATAATTGAGGTGAGAATCCTCAACGCCGAAAACCCAAGGTTTCCTACGCGATGCTCGTCATCGTAGGGTTAGTCGGGACCTAAGTCGAGTCCGAAAGGGGTAGACGATGGCAAATTGATTAATATTTCAATACCAACAAATAAGCGCGATGTGGGGACGCATAGAGTTAATCGAGCTCACTGATGGAATAGTGGGTCGAAGGACGTAGGTCGTATCTTAGGCAAATCCGGGATACACGAGACCGAGATCTTACAGGCTCTTGACACTCTTCGGAGAAGATAGAGAATCGATGATACTGTCGTGCCAAGAAAAGCCACTAAGTATATTATTTGTTGCCCGTACCGTAAACCGACACAGGTGGGTGGGATGAGTATTCTAAGGCGCGTGGAAGAACCCTGGTTAAGGAACTCTGCAAACTAGCACCGTATCTTCGGTATAAGGTGTGCCTACTTTGGTATAGAGATTTACTCTCAAAAGCTAAAGAGGTTGCAACAAAGAGTCCCTCCCGACTGTTTACCAAAAACACAGCACTTTGCTAACACGTAAGTGGATGTATAAGGTGTGACGCCTGCCCGGTGCTCGAAGGTTAATTGATGATGTCAGCGTAAGCGAAGCATTTGATCGAAGCCCGAGTAAACGGCGGCCGTAACTATAACGGTCCTAAGGTAGCGAAATTCCTTGTCGGTTAAATACCGACCTGCATGAATGGCGTAACGAGATGGGAGCTGTCTCAACCAGGGATCCAGTGAAATTGTAGTGGAGGTGAAAATTCCTCCTACCCGCGGAAAGACGGAAAGACCCCGTGCACCTTTACTACAGCTTGACACTGTAGCTTGGATATTCTTGTGCAGGATAGGTGGGAGGCTTTGATTCATAGACGCCAGTTTATGATGAGCCATCCTTGAGATACCACCCTTGAATATTTGAGTTACTAACTTGGTACGGTTATCCCGTATGAGGACAATGTCTGGTGGGTAGTTTGACTGGGGCGGTCGCCTCCTAAAAAGTAACGGAGGCTTACAAAGGTTAGTTCATGGCGGATGGAAATCGCCAGTTGAGTATAATGGCATAAACTAGCTTGACTGTGAGACATACAAGTCGAACAGAGACGAAAGTCGGTCATAGTGATCCGGTGGTTCTGTGTGGAAGGGCCATCGCTCAAAGGATAAAAGGTACGCCGGGGATAACAGGCTGATCTCCCCCAAGAGCTCACATCGACGGGGAGGTTTGGCACCTCGATGTCGGCTCATCGCATCCTGGGGCTGGAGCAGGTCCCAAGGGTATGGCTGTTCGCCATTTAAAGCGGTACGCGAGCTGGGTTCAGAACGTCGTGAGACAGTTCGGTCCCTATCTTCCGTGGGCGTAGGAAAGTTGAAGAGATTTGTCCCTAGTACGAGAGGACCGGGATGAACGTACCACTAGTGTACCAATTGTTCTGCCAAGAGCATCGTTGGGTAGCTACGTACGGATGAGATAAGCGCTGAAAGCATCTAAGCACGAAGCCAACTCTAAGATGAACTTTCCCTGAAGATCCCAGCAAGACTAGCTGGTTGATAGGCTAGATGTGTAAGCGTTGTAAGACGTTTAGCTGACTAGTACTAATAGATCGTTTGGCTTATTTTTATAACTTGGTTTACTATCTTATTAAGTGTATACTTAATAATTAAGTGTCAACAAAGACGTTAGAAATAACGCAAAGACTTTAACATTACTTTTTATAACTCACTTAATGTGAGTAATGAATATATTTTTTATAATATGTTGATTACTCATATTGCTGGTGGTAATAGAGAAGTGGCAATACCCAGTCCCATTCCGAACCTGGAAGTCAAGCACTTCATCGCTGATAATACTGCAGGGTCCCCTTGTGGAAACGTAGGCCGCTGCCAGCTCTTGAGTTTTTCAAAGCTTAGTTCAAAACATTTAGGTGTTTTTAACTAAGCTTTTTTTTTAGCCCTTTTTTTATGATTTAATCATATTCTTTTACTTATTAATAGAAAATCCTAATTTAGTTAATGCTTCTTTCCCATCTATTTAAGAAATCTCCTCTTTTATACATCTTTGCTCCTATATCAAATTTATATTGCATATAAGGATGACCTAAATTCCAGAAATGATAGTTGTTACTTTGTAAATATTGAGCTAAAAGTATAAGTTGCAATTTACCGTAGTTATTATATTTCTTCTCTTTTGAGCTAAATCCAGTAAGTGAAGTGTAGGTATTATTGATTTTATAACCAATTTCTGCTGCTATTAATTCATTTGTAAATTTATCAGATACTTCAAAACTTAGTATTTGGAAATCTACATACTTGCTTTCATAGTGAATTAAATTATTTATAAGCTCTTTGTATTCTTCAATTAACCAATTTGGATTATGATATTCATCAAGTTTTGTTAGGATCTCATCTATTCTACGATTTATAGTGAATATGTAGTCTTCTTTATGAATAAGTTTTTTTACCTTTTTACTTATGTGTAAATCTTCAAAATCTAATAGAGCATATTCATATTGTAATTCTGGTAGTAAATATAAAATATCATCATATTTAGTAGTTGTAGATATAAATCCACTTTTTGCTAAATGAATATAAAAATCACAAGAAAAATCATCACTATAGTAGTAGTTTGTATTTAAATCAGTGTAAATGTGATTCTTTAATATATTTTCATCTTTTATATCATCATATGATAAATAGTAAATTGTATTATTTGTGCTCATTAAATATCTTTTTAGAAAATGTTTTAGTTTTTATTCCGTATAATCTGTAATTAAAAATAAGGTTTTTTTTGAATAGTTTAATTACAAATAGTCATACTTCAAATTTTCATAATTATATAACAAAACTTTTAAACGAATGTAATTCTTTTACTTTTAATGTTGCATTTATTAATTTTTCTGGTTTACAACTTCTCTTAGATACTTTTAGAATACTTGAGAAGAAAAATATAAAAGGTAAAATATTAACTTCCACATATTTAAATTTTACAGAAGTCAAAGCTTTGGAGAAAATATTAGAGTTTACAAATATTGAATTAAAAATTTATGATTCAAATAAAACTAATATTGGTTTTCATTCAAAAGCTTATATTTTTGAATTTACTGATTTTACAGAAGTGATAATCGGTTCATCAAATATTACTGCAAGCGCATTTAAAAGTAATATAGAATGGAATATGACTAATAAATATAAAAAAGATGATATCAGCTTAAATAATATTATAAATGAATTTAACTATTTATGGGATCAAGCTTATTTTGTTAATAATGAATTTATTAATGAATATAAAAAATTTAAAGATTCAATTATAGATAAAAAAGAATTTGTATATAAAAAAGAAATCAGAGCTAATGTAATGCAAAGGGAAGTTTTATCTAAAATAAAATTTCTAAGAGACAATAATGAAAATAAAGCTTTAGTTATTGCAGCTACGGGTAGTGGAAAAACTTATTTATCATTATTAGATATCTTAGAGTTTAAACCTAAAAGAGTTTTATTTCTAGTTCATAGAGAGAATATTCTTCAAAAAGCAATGTTTACTTATGAGACTTCTACTCTAAATAAATCATGTGGATTATTTACTGGAAATAAAAAAGAGTTAAATAAAGAGTATATATTCTCAACAATACAAACTATGACTAAAAATTATAAGAGTTTTGACAAAGACACTTTTGATTATATTGTAGTTGATGAAGCTCATCATATTAGCTCTAAAAGTTATAAAGTTGTAATTGATTATTTTAAAACTGAATTCTTATTAGGTTTAACTGCAACTCCTAATAGAATGGATAATCAAAGTATTTATGAATTTTTTGATGATAATATCGCTTGTGATATTAGATTAAGTGATGCATTAAATGAAAACCTTATTACTCCTTTTCATTATTATGGAATAAATGATATATCTGATATTGATTATTTGGAATTAAATATGAATGATATTTCTGAGCTAAGTAAAGCATTGATGATAAATAAAAGAGTTGAATATATTATTGAACAAATGAACTTTTATTCTTACTCTGGTAAAAAAAGAAAAGTGTTAGCTTTTTGTTGTTCTAAAAAACATTGTGAATACATGAGTAATGAATTTAAGAAGAGAGGAATTAACTCAATCTCACTAACAAGTGAAGATACTGTTTTATATAGAGAAAAATGTATTAATGAACTTGAGAGTAATGATGACTTATTAGAAGTAATATTCACTGTTGATATATTTAATGAAGGTATTGATATTCCTTCTATAAATACTGTTTTATTATTAAGACCAACAGATTCAAGTATTGTATTTACTCAGCAATTAGGAAGAGGTTTACGTAAGCATAAAGATAAAGAATTCTTAACTGTTTTGGATTTTATTGGTAATCATAATAAAGCTTATTTAGTTGCATTATGTCTTGTTGGAAATAAAAAAATTGATAAAGAAAGTGTAAAACTTCAAGTATTAAATGATTTTGCTAATATTCCAAATGCTTTTATTTCTATGGATAAAATTTCTAAAGAAAGAATATTAAGTCAAATTGAAAAAGAAAACTTTTCTAATATTAAATATTTAAAAGAACAATATTTTGAATTTAAATTAAATTTGAATAATAAGATACCAAAATTAACTGATTATTTATCAAATGATGAGACGATCTCAGCTCTTAGTTTTATATCTGAGAGTAAATCATATATAGAATTTTTATTAAGAGTTGAAAAAACTGATGTCTTAAAAAAAATATGTTCTAATGAATATTTTATAAAAGTGATTAGATTTATTGAATATTTATTACCAATAAAAAGAATACATGAATTTGTGATAATTAAATACTTGATCATTTATAATAGATGTTCTGTTCTTGATATTAAAAATGTATTAACAAAGTATTTAATAGAGATTGATGATAAAACTATTGAACACTCATTTAGATATTTAAATCAGGAGTTTTTTGATAGTGCACAAATAAATAGATATGAAAGATTTGTTGAATTTGAAAATAATGAACTAATTTTAACTGATAGTTTTATTGAATTAATTAAAAATAATAGATATAAAGATTTAATAAATGATTCTATAAATTATGGAATTGTTGATTATGAGAAAAAATTTGGAATAAAAAATTATGGTTTACCATTTTTTAAACTTTATGAAAATTATAATATGCTGAATATTGCTTTATTATGTAATTTTGAAAAAATCCATTCTTCATTTAGAGGAAGTGGCTTTCTCAAATATAATAATGATTTCTTTTTATTTATTTCAATTGAGAAAGATAAATTTTCAAAAGCAGCAAAATATAAAAATGATTTTTTAACAAAAAATAAATTTACTTATATATCTAAACCTGGAATGAGTCAAGAAAAAGGTGATGGCTTTAGATTAATTAATAATATAAATGAAAAAATAAATTTACATGTATTTGTAAGAAAATTTGTACAAGTTGATAAGAAGACACAAAAGTTCATATATTTAGGTCTAGGGGACACTACAAGCTACAAAGGGAATAAACCTATAGAGTTAGAGATAACTCTTAGGAATACTCTTAGTGATGATTTATATGAAGAGTTTACGAAGATAGTTTAATTAAGATTTCTTTCCATATTCTATCTTTTTCCCATTATTATCTTCTAGTGGATATTTCTTCTCATTTAATTTCATTTTCTCAATAATTGCTTCTTCTAAATTAATATCTAGTTTTATGCACATTCTGATTAAATAAACTGCTATATCAGCTATTTCTTGTTTTGCATGTTCTTTTTTGTCTTTATCTAAATTAGCTGATTGTTCCAATGTTAGCCATTGAAATATCTCCACTAATTCGCTAGCTTCTACGCTAAGAGCCATTGATAAATTCTTTGGATTATGAAACTCTTCCCAGTTTCTTTCATCTGAAAATTGCAAAATTATTTTTTTTATGTTTTCTATGTCCATTGCTACTCCCTTGCTGTCATTATGGATTATAATTCTGTCATTATAAATAGTCTTATATATAATATATATTAAAAAGTATATAATTATAAAATAAGTAAGGAGAAAACTTATGGCAAGCGAAAGACAAATAGAAGATCTAAAAATTTTATTAGAAGAAAAGAAAGAACAGATTCTAAGTAATATTAATGGAAGTAGAAATAATATTGATGAATTAAAAGGTCAAGAAATTAATGATGATTTAGATTATGCTGAACTTGTTAGTGATTCTTTTACAGAAGGGATGATTGCAAATCATCAGCTAGATGAATTAGAGCAAATTGAAGCTGCACTAAAGAGAATTAAAGATGGAGACTATGGTAATTGTGATATGTGTGGAATTACTATTCCTATTGGAAGATTAAAAGCTAAACCATTTGCTAGATATTGTACTGAATGTAGACAAGCTTATGAAAATGAGCAAAGTAAAAAAAGTAGTTAACATAATTAAAGTTAAGAGTTATAACTCTTAACTTTTTATTTATGGAAGAGTTATATAATCTTCATCAAAATAAATTTTATTGTCAATTACAATAAGTCTATCTTCATTATTAAAATCAAATTCGTAGATTTCATCTCTTACAAATTCTTCATCTATATTAATAATATAACCTTGTGATTCAATTGCATATAATGAATCAGTATAAGCTAGTGCATTTATTTTTGAGTATTGGTATTTCTTCTTTGCTACTTCAACTAAACTTGATGTTAATTTAATAATTTGACCATCAATAGTTGCAACATATACAAACTCACCATTAATAATTACATCTCTAATTTCATACTCTTTTGCAAGAATTTCTTTTGTTGAAATAGATACAATTTTATTAGGTGTTGCTGTAATTAAAGTTTGCGAATCTTTTAAAACATCTAAGAATATTATATTATTAAATTGTCCTTTAGGATCAACAGCAATATTTTTAACAGACTCATTATTTAATGATGAAACAATAATAACTTTACCATTTAATGTTGGAAATAGAATTAGATTCCCCATAAAATAAGGGTTTGTAATTCTTGAATCATTTGCCAATGAGCTTTGTAAATACTCTTTATATAAAGTTTTTTTAGTATTAATATCTATTAATTCAATAGAATTATCAGAATAAACTAAAGCTAATTTTTCATCTTTAAGTGCCGCTGCTACTACAACATTTTTAACTAAGATTTCATTCTTACCAATAAGAACACTATCTTTATTATTTGTTGCAATTACATCACCTTCATTAGTAAGATTAATAAAATCAAAGTTTTCAGGTAACTTAAATTTTGACACACCATATTGTGTAATAACAGTTCCATCTTCTAATGTAGCACCAATTCTGTTCATAGATTTGATACTATCAGATAGATCTTTTTTCTCAACTTTTAATTCATCATTTACATCTTCTGGTTCAAAATATTTTTTATTTGAACACCCTGTAAATAAAAAAAGAGCAGTTAATGAAATTAATAAATATTTCATCATTTATCCTTATTTTGTAAGTAAGTAATGTTTTAATAAACTTGATAACTCATAAGCTTTTGAGCTTTGAGGAATTAAATTTAATGCTGTTTTTGCTTCTTTGAATTTACCTTCATTTGCTAATAATAAAGCCTTATTAAATATTGCAAATTCTTTCAATAAGAAATCATTTTCCATTGATAAATTACCTAAATCAGTAATACTTTTTTTCTCTAAAGCTTTTTGATATAAAGCTAATTCTTTTAAGTATTTAATTTGTACATCTGCAGATTTATTCTCTTCTTTTGCTTGTAAGAAAAGTGCTACATTATATAAACTTTTATTAGTTTCTTTTAATGTCGCTAATGCATCTTTGTCATTTGGGTTTAAAATGATTTTATCAAAAGCAATATTTGCTTTGATTTTATTTTCATCTTCCATATAACTATTAACACTAAACGCAATTGCAAGTACTATAACAAGCCCACCTACACCTAAAATCAGTGACTTGAATTTTTTGTAAAATCTTTCTACTTTTACGAATCCTTCAAGGAACTTTTCTTCGCTGTTTAATTCATCTTTTACAAAATTTACATTTTCTTTCATACTCATTGTGATTAACCTCTTTATAAACTAGTTGATATGTTACAAAAGTTTTAATAAAATCTTACTTTTATAAACTTTTTTGTATAATATATCTTTATAAATTTTAAAGGTCATAATAAATGAAGAAACTAATCCTAGCCTCGTCAATTGCGTTAGTTTTATCTCAAGGTTTGTTTGCAAAACAGATTTCTCAAGAAGAGCAACAAACTAGATTCGAATCACTATCAAAATTAACTAAAGTAATCGGAACTGTTGAAAAGTATTATGTAGATGATATTAAATTACAAGAGATTGTTGATAAAGCTCTAAAAGGTTTAATGCAAGAGTTAGATGCTCATTCATCGTACTTAGATACTAAATCATCAAAAGAAATGAACATACAAACTAAAGGTGAATTTGGTGGTCTTGGGATTACTGTTGGATTAAGAGACGGTGCATTAACTGTTATTTCTCCAATTGATGGTACTCCAGCTTTTAAAGCAGGTGTAAAATCTTCAGACATTATTTTAAAAATAAATGACAAAGCTACTCTAAACATGACTTTAGATGATGCTGTCTCAATTATGAGAGGAAAACCAAAGACTGACATCACACTTACTGTTGTTAGAAAAGGTGAAACAAAACCTCTTAAAATCAAAATTACAAGAGATATTATTAAAATCCAATCAGTATTTTCTAAAAATATTGAAAAAGAAGATTTTTTATATATTAGAATTTCAAGTTTTGATTCTAAGGTAACTGAAAAATTACAAGAAGCAATTAAAAATAACAAAAATACAAAAGGTATTATTCTAGATCTTAGAAATAATCCAGGTGGTTTATTATCTCAAGCTATTGGAGTTGTTGATGCTTTTGTAGATGATGGTGTTATTGTTTCTCAAAAAGGTAGAAGTGCCGAAGATGAAGAGAAATTTAATGCAAGTTCATTTAATACTATTTCAAAATTACCAATGGTAGTACTTGTAAATGGTGGTTCTGCATCAGCATCAGAAATTGTATCTGGGGCATTACAAGATCATAAAAGAGCTATTATCATTGGTGAAAAAACTTTTGGTAAGGGTTCAGTACAAGCAGTTCTACCTATAAACAAAGACAGAACTGAAAATATAAAGTTAACAATTGCAAAATATTATTTACCAAGTGGTAGAACAATTCAAGCCAAGGGTGTAACTCCTGACGTTATTGCTTATACTGGTAAAGTTACTGAAGAAAAAGATTCAGAGTTCAAAATTAAAGAAGCTGATCTAAAAAAACACCTTGAAGGTGAACTTGAAAAAGTTGACGGCGAAAAAGCAAAAGAAGATGCAAAAAAAGATGATAGTAAAATCATCACAAAAGAACAAATAAATAAAGATAACCAATTAAATACATCTATTGGTATCTTAAAATCATTAATAATTTTTAATAAATAATAGGAGACTAAATGAAAATAAGTGAAATTGTAGCACTTGGTCTTTGGCCAGAATCAAAGAAAACTACAACTCAAAAGGGTATTTCTGAGTTAGAAGACTTAGGATATAATTTATTCTACATTGGTAAAAATGCTGATTTATATACATGTCCAGGTGACGATGCTAAAGTATTATTAGTAAGAAGTGACAGATGTTCAGTATTTGATATTCCATTAAATCTTGAAATTGAAGGAAAAGGTGTTTCTCAAACAACTATTTCTAACAATGGAGCAGCTTTTGCTAAAGAATCTGGTATTAGAACAGCAATTCTTTCTGAAAATGTTGATTCATCTTTAAGTATTGCACCTAGATGTCAAATCATGGAATTATGTAAGCCTTTAGAATCTGAAATTGATGGAGAAGTTGTTCAATTCGAATTTATCTTCAGAAATTACTTAACAGGTTCTTTATTTGAAGCATGTAAAACAGGAAATGATCCTTATGGATTAGATTTATCTTCAGATTTAGCTCAATGGCATAAATTTGAAACACCAATTTTTACACCTACGACTAAAGGGATTAAAGATGAACCTTTAAACTCTGCAACAGTTAGAGAAGTATTCCCTGAAATTATTTCATCTATGGAAAACTTATTCAAAGACTTTACTAAATTTGCTGAAGACAATGGAATTGTTGTTGTTGATACTAAATTTGAAATCTTTATTAATTCTAAAGGTGAATGGGTTCTTGGTGATGAAGTATTAACTCCTGAGAGTTCAAGATTTATTGCTAAAGAAGATTTTGATGCAGCTAATTATATTTCAATGGATAAACAAATCCTAAGAGATTTTGGTAAAGCAAATGATTGGAAAGAAAAATCAAAAGCATTAAATGCTGGTGAAAAATTAGACGTAGATGTTCCAGATTCAATTAAAAATGGAATTCTAGACGGATACAACACTATTCTTAAAAGATTAGGTAAGTAAATAATAAAAGAAAACAGCAATGTTTTCTTTGTCTAAACTACCTAAAGGTGGTTTTAGATATAATCCCAAAAAATAAACTGAAGGTAATAAATGAAAGCAATTGTAAATGTAGCATTAAAACAAGGTGTTCTTGATGATCAAGGTAAAGCGACACATCACGCTTTAGATACTTTAGGATTTAAAGAAGTAGTTAAAGACGTAAGAATTGGAAAACAAATCATTATTGAACTTAACGCATCTGATGAAGCTGCAGCTAAAGAAGAAGTTGCAAATATGTGTAAAAAATTACTTGCTAACACAGTAATTGAAGATTACGATATCGAAATAGTAGGTTAATATGAAAATTTCAGTATTACAATTTCCAGGTACTAACTGTGAATATGATACGCAATATGCTTTTGAAAAACTTGGTGCCGAAGTAGAAATTATTTGGCATAAAGAAAAAAGTATTCCAGAAGATACTGATTTATTAGTTATCCCTGGTGGATTCTCGTATGGAGATTATTTAAGATCTGGTGCAATTGCTAGATTTGCTAATATTATGGAATCTGTTCAATCATATGCTGCTAAGGGTGGAAAAGTATTAGGAATTTGTAATGGATTCCAAATTTTACTTGAAGCTGGTTTATTACCAGGCGCAATGAAAAGAAATGATTCATTACATTTTATTTCAAAATACAATAATTTAAAAGTAATAGATAATGATAATACATTTTTATCTTTACTTAAAAAAGATGAAGTTGTAAATATCCCAGTTGCTCATCATGATGGTAACTACTTTATTGATGAAAAAGGTTTTAATGAACTTGAAGCAAATGGTCAAGTTTTATTAAAATACTGTGATGAAGAGGGTACTACAACTAACATTAATGGTTCTGTTGCAAATATTGCTGGTATTTGTAATAAAGAGAAAAACGTATTTGGTTTAATGCCTCATCCAGAAAGAGCTATTGAAAAGCTTTTAGGTTGTGACGATGGTGTTAGAATGCTAAAAGGTTTTTTACAATAAAGAGATAGCTTAAGCTATCTCTTTTTTATTAACTGAGATATTATGAAAAAACTACTCGTAATAATTTTAATCAACACTTTTTTATGTATAAGTGCTTACGCTGCAAAAAATCTATATGTTTCTTACAAAGATTTTCCAAAACAAGTTTATAAAAACCAGAAATTTGAAATAGTTGTTAAAGCATTAATTACAACAAAAGATTTTGAATCAATAAATACTACTTTTATTGGTGGAAAGAATATTGATGTAATTAATTCTAATTCAACTTGGGAATTAATTTCTGATAATATATATGAAAATAGATACTATTTTAAAGCCAGAAATGGAACATTTGTTTTACCTTCATTAGAAATAAATATACTTAATTCTGGAAATATTGTTGAAACAAGTTTATTATCACCTGCTAATATTTCTTATTCAAATATTGCTACAAAAGATAAACGATTTTCAAATATTATTGCAAAGGACTTAGTATTAAAAGCTTATAAAACTAAGCAATACAATAACAAAGAGTCTTTGACAATAATAGATATTGATGCTATTGATTCAAATTTAGAAGATTTTTCTCTAGATAATATTGAAGAGCAAGGTGTATCAAATATTAAAGATGAATTCCCTAATCAGAATTTAATTTATTACTTTGTAATGCCTGTTCATAAAAAGAAAGTAATTTTTAATTATTACAATACTTCAACTAGAAGTTTTGTTGATATTACTATTCCTTTGATTTTACAAAATGAATTAGTTAGTACACAAACAGATTTAAATCCAAATGATTCAAATTTTGAAAAATATAAAAAAATAGCAGTTGCTGTGATTTTTGTACTATTTCTTTTATTATATATATGGAAAAGAAGTAAACTATATATGTATATATCAATTGTTCTTTTTATAATAACTGCTTTATATTTAATGCCAAACAGAACAGGTATTGTTAAAAAAGATTCATTTGTTTATATTTTACCAACAAAAAATTCAACAATATTCTTCAAGTTAGAGAATAATCAAAAAGTTGAAGTTTTAAATACAAAAAAAGATTTCATTAAAGTAATGGGAATTGATAATAAATTTATAGGCTGGATAAAGGAAGAGAACTTTGGGAAGAATTAGAGGAATTATAATATTAATACAATTCTCAATTACGGTTGCAATTACTATTGCATTGATGTATATGTTCAGAAACCATACTCATAAGGTAATTAAAGTATGGATGAAAATACAAATGAAGTTTTTGGGAATTACTTTAGAAACTGAAGGTAAGTTAGATGATTCTTGTGACATGGTTATGTTAAATCATCAATCACTACTTGATATTATTGTAATGGAACATATTCATCCAAAAGATTTAGCTTGGGTTGCAAAAAAAGAAATTTCTGATTTATTTTTCTTTGGGCATATTATTAAAGCACCTAGAATGATATCTATTGATAGAGAAAATAAAGCTGGAATTATGACTTTATTAAAAGAGACAAAAGATAGATTAAATAAGGGCAGACCAATTGCTATGTTTCCAGAAGGTACTAGATCTAATGGAAAAGAGATATTATCATTTAAGCCAGGTGCTAAAATGGTAGCTAATAAACATGGTTTAAAAGTTCAACCAGTTTTATTATTCAATACAAAATCTATTTTGGATTCTCAAAAATTAATTGCAAAACCAGGAATTGTAAAAGTGATTTATTTAGACCCAGTTCAAGCTGACAAAAAAACTGATTGGTTTGAGCAAATGGAAAAAGATATGAATGAAGCTTTCCAAAAAGAAATAAAGAATCATGTCGCTTAGTTGGCAAACAATTCTAGCAATTGGAGCAGGGGGTTCCCTTGGTGCAATTGCTAGAGCTTACACTATTCACATAAGCAACAAATTTATACCTTTAGAATTTCCTGTTGGAGTTTTATTAGTAAATTTAGTTGGCTCATTTATTATAGGTATACTTTTTGCATATTTTACTCATATTACTGTATCCGATACTTTAAAAGCATTTCTAACTACTGGTTTTCTTGGAGCTTTAACTACATATTCTACATTTGCAATTGAATCATATTTGCTTTTTGGAACATCTCTATATTTAGCCATTACTAACATGGCTCTTAATCTTTTTGGCACAATAATAGCTGCTGGAAGTGGTTATAAACTTCTTAATTTCTTTCTAAAATAATAACTTTTTTCTCTTGATTCAAATCATTTGATTTAAGCATTAAATAGCTATAATATCGTTAAAATCAATAAATTTAAATTATGAAGGATATATCATGGGTATGCCAGGTGGTATGGAATGGATATTAATTGCTCTAGTTGTATTATTACTATTTGGAGGTAAAAAAATCCCAGAACTTGCAAAAGGTTTAGGTTCAGGAATTAAAAACTTCAAAAAAGCTGTAAAAGAAGATGATGAAGAAGTAGTTGATACTAAAAAAGCTGATGAAATCGAAAAGAAAGCTGAGAAGAAATCAGAAGACACTAACGAAACTAAAACAGTATAAGAGAACGAATTGCAGAATTTAGTAAAAGATTATATTGAAAAAGTTCTAGAAACAAATGTAGTTCTAGAAAAACCTAAAGACATTTCTTTAGGTCACTACGCAACGCCAATTGCTTTCTCTCTAGCTAAAGAGTTAAGAAAATCACCAATGATTATTGCTGAGGACTTAGCTTCAAAGTTTGTAGACTCACCTATGTTTGAAAAAGTTGAATCAGTTAAAGGTTTTATTAACTTTAAATTATCTAATTCATTTTTAGAATCATTAGTTGATGATGCAATTGCAAATGAATCAAATTTTGCAAAAGAAGAGAAAAAAGACGAAAGAATTCTTTTAGAATATGTATCGGCTAACCCTACAGGTCCTTTACATATTGGTCATGCAAGAGGTGCAATTGCAGGAGATGCAATTGCAAGAGTTGGTAGACATTTAGGATATGATGTTCAAACTGAATATTATATCAATGATGCTGGTGCTCAAATGGATTTACTTGGTTTATCTGTTTCTTTAGCGGCAAGAGATTTTATTTTTGAAGAAGAAGTAGAATATCCAGAAACTTATTATAGAGGTGATTATCTATTAGATATTGCCAAAGCTGTAATAAATAAGTTTGGAAAAGAGATCATTTATGATGATTCTAAATATAAAGAAATTGCGTTTTTTGCAAAAGATTTAGTTATGGATATTATCATTAAAGATTTAGGAGATTTAGGTGTTACTTTTGATACTTTTGTTTCTGAAAAATCTCTATATACTTCTTGGGAAAAAACAAAATCTGTATTAGAGAACAATGGATCTTTATATACTAAAGATGATAAAGTTTATTTAAAATCAACTGATCATGGTGATGATTCGGATAGAGTTGTTGTAAGAGACAATGGTATTCCAACTTATCTTGCCGGTGATATTATTTATCATAAAGATAAATATGATAGATCTTTTGACAAATATATTAATATTTGGGGAGCTGATCATCATGGTTATATTAAAAGAGTTAAAGCTGCAATTGAATTTTTAGGTAATGATTCTGAGAAATTAGAAATCATCTTATCTCAAATGGTTCAATTATTAAAAGGTGGAGAGCCTTATAAAATGTCAAAAAGAGCTGGTAATGTGATTTTAATGTCAGATATTACTAGTGAAATTGGTGCAGATGCTTTAAGATTTGTATTCTTAACTAAAAAGAGTGATACACATCTTGATTTTGATATTGATAGTTTAAAGAATCAAGATTCTTCTAACCCAGTATTTTATATTAATTATGCACATGCAAGAATTAATCAGGTTTTCAAAAAAGCTGAATTAACTATTGATGATGTGAAAAATGAAAGTTTTGCTAATTTAAATCAAGATGGTTTAAACTTAGTGTATGAATCTTTATTATTAGGTAATGTTTTAAATGAAGCATTTGCTAAAAGAGATATGCAGAAGATTACAGAATATTTAAATTCTTTAGCTTCTTCTATTCACAGATTCTATAATGACAATAAAGTTGTAGGTAGTGAAAACCAGAATGTATATTTAAAAGTTTTAAGTATGTCTGCGTTAAGCTTACGTGTAGGTTTATCAATTTTAGGAATAACGGCTAAGGAGATTATGTAATGAAATGGTTTTTGATTATATTTGCTTTAGGAATAGGAATTGCTATATATACTGGTAATATGGGTGGCGCAAAAGATGCTACATCAAATTACGGTAAAGTAATGAGAGGAGAGTAAAACTCTTCTCTTATTATACTTCTTTGTTATCTAATTGACTTAAGAATTCTTCTAATGAATATTTCTTTCTAGCAGATTCGCTCATTAAGTTAATAAACATATCCCCTAAATCACAAATAGTCCACTCATCATCGTCATCAACTCTTAAAAATTCTTCACCTAGTGGTTTTAATTCAGTTTTTAAGTAGTTTAATAATGCAAAACCATGTTTAGAGTTTAATGTTGTTGCAATTACAACATAATCAACTAAATAGTCTTTATCAGTTAAATCAATAACTTCAATATCTTCTGCTTTTTTCTCGTCTAATACTTTTTTGATTGTTTCTAATCTATTCAAAAATTTACCTTTTATTTTGTTTGTTGAAGCTCTAAAATGTCTTCTTTTATTTGTTTTGGTATATAGCTTAAATCTACTTTTTCTCTCAATTGTGTTGAGCTAATATCAATATTTATATCTAAAGTTTTATAATCATTTAGTTTTTTATTCTCAAATCCCAAACGTTTAAAAACAACAAATTGAGCTAGTTCTTTTAGTTCATTTATGTTATTCCATTTATCTAAATCTCTTACATTATCTTCACCAATAATTATAAAAATCTTCGATGGTTTATATAAGTTTTTCAAATAATTAACTGTTTCTATTGAGTATACAGGTCTATTCTGATTAATTTCGTAATCACAAATTTCAATTTTTGGATTATTGTTAAAAACTTTTTTTAATAGATTAAATCTAATATTAGGTTCATAATGAAAGCTACTTTTAAAAGGATTTAAATATGTAGGAACTACAATTATTTTATCTATTTCTAGGGAATCTAATGCCTTATTTACAATAGCTTCATGTGCTATATGAATTGGGTCAAAACTTCCACCAAATATTGCTAGTTGCACCTATTTAATACCTTTATAATATACTTAAATAATATTATAGCAATATTTGGATAAAATATCTACCAAATTAGATTTAAATAAAGGGAAAATATGGCTGTTAAAGTTGCAATTAATGGATTAGGAAGAATTGGTAGATGTGTAGCACGAATCGTTGCTGACAGAACTGATGTTGAATTAGTAGCTGCAAATGCTAGTGGTAGCGAAGAAATGATTCAATATAATCTTAGATATGACACAGTTCATGGTAAAAGATCAGATATCAAAGTTGAAGATGGTTTTATTTACATTGGTAATGATAAAGCAAAACTTATGAGTGAAAGAGATCCTTCTAAATTAAACTTTACTGACTTTGGTGCAGAAGTTGTTTTAGAATGTACTGGTGCATTTTTAACTGAAGAATCTTGTCAAGCATATATTGACAATGGAATTAAAAAAGTAGTAATGAGCGCACCTGCAAAAGATGATACACCAACTTTTGTAATGGGAGCAAATGAAGAAACTTATGCTGGTCAAGCAATTGTTTCAAATGCTTCTTGTACTACAAATGGTTTAGCTCCTGTTGCTAAAGTACTTGATGATAAATTTGGAATTGAAAAAGGTTTAATGACTACTATTCATTCATACACTTCTTCTCAACCAATTTTAGATGCTAAAGATAAAAAAGATCCAAGAAAAGGAAGAGCAGGGGCTACAAATTTAATTCCTGCATCAACTGGTGCTGCTAAAGCAATTGCTAAAGTAATGCCTCATTTAAAAGGGAAATTAAACGGACAAGCAATTAGAATTCCAACACCAAATGTTTCTATGGTTGATTTAACTGTTACTTTAAAAAATGATACAAACTTAGAAGAAGTTCAAGCTGCATTTAATGAAGCTTCAAATGGTAAATTAGCTGGTATCTTAGGTGTTGATGTTGAAGGTAGAGTAAGTTCTGACTTTATTGGTGAAACATTATCTACAGTAGTTCCTTTAGATACTATTCAAGTAATTGATAACAATATGGTTAAAGTTCTTTCATGGTATGACAATGAGTGGGGTTACTCTACAAGACTTGTTGACATGGGTGTACACGTAGCAACAAACTAATAATATACAAGGCAAAACTGAATGAAATTACAAGAAATAAAAAATATTGATATTGCAAATAAAAAAGTATTCATTAGATGTGACTTTAACGTTCCTATGGATGAGTACAACAATATCACAGATGATAGAAGAATTAGATCTGCTTTAAATACAATTAGATATTGTATTGATAATGATTGTTCTATTATTTTAGCATCTCATTTTGGTAGACCAAAAAATGGTTTTGAAGAAGAATTTTCTTTAAAACCAATTGCTAAAAGATTACATACTTTATTAAAACAAGAAATTAAAATGGCTCCAGGTATTGTTTGTGATGAAACAATTTCTATTGCAAAATCATTAGAAGCTGGTGAAATTTTACTTTTAGAAAACATGAGATTTGAATCTGGTGAAACTAAAAATGATGAAGAGTTAAGTACTAAATTAGCATCTATGGCTGATGTATATATCAATGATGCTTTTGGTGTATCACATAGAGCTCATGCTTCTGTTGAAGGTATTGCACAACATTTCAATATTGATTCAAAAGCTGCTGGTTTCTTACTTGCTAAAGAAATCAAGTTTTTCCATCACATTGTAAATGAACCAAAAAGACCATTTGTATCAATCGTTGGTGGTTCTAAAGTTTCTGGTAAATTAGAAGCATTACATAACCTTGTACCAAAAGTTGACAAAATCTTAATTGGTGGTGGAATGGCATTTACATTCCTAAAAGCCTTAGGACATGAAGTAGGAAATTCACTAGTTGAAGATGATTTAATTCCAGAAGCTTTAAAAATCATGGATGAAGCAAAAGAGTTAGGTGTTAAATTATACTTACCAGTAGATGTTGTTGCAGCAGAAGCATTTGATGCAGAAGCATTTGCAAAACCTACAACTACTCAAGAAATTCCTAAAGGTTGGATGGGTCTAGATATTGGTCCTGCAACATCTGTGTTATTTGCACAAGCTTTAGAAGATGCTCATACTATTCTTTGGAATGGACCAATGGGTGTTTATGAAATGGATAAATTTGCTAAAGGAAGTACAAAACTTTCTCATGCAGTTGCTTCTTCATATGCTACAACTGTTGTTGGTGGTGGTGATACTGCTGACTTAGTTAGAGTTACTGGTGATGAAGATGAAATGACATTTATTTCAACTGGTGGTGGAGCTTCTTTAGAATTAATTGAAGGTAAAATTTTACCAGGTGTTAAAGCACTTGTACTTGAGGATAACTAATGGCAATTATTGCTAGTAATTTTAAAACAAATCATACTAGAAAATCAACAGCTTCATTTGTAAATGAAGTAAATGAATTTTTAAAAACAAATGAAATATCAAGTGATGTATATATTTTCCCAACATCAACATCTCTTGATTCGTTTGATACAGTTTCTACTTTCACTATTGGAGCCCAAAATGCTTATGCAACAGCTAAGGGTTCTTTTACTGGTGAAATTGGAACTACACAATTAGATGAATTTTCAATTAAAACTATTTTAATAGGACATTCTGAGAGAAGACATGTTCTAGGTGAAAGCCAAGAAGAAATAGCTAAAAAATTTGCATTCTATTCTGAGCTTGGATACAAGATTATTTATTGTATTGGTGAGCCATTAGAAGTAAAAGAACAAGGTTTAGAAAAAACTTTAGAATATGTTTATGAACAATTTGAAGGTATAGATACTAATTATGAAAATTTAGTATTAGCTTATGAACCTGTATGGGCAATTGGTACTGGCGTTACTGCAACTAACGACGATATTACAAATGTACACTCAGCAATTAAGTCTAAAATTGAAAAACCATTATTATATGGTGGATCAGTTAAAGTAGCTAATGTTAGAGAAATTTGTCAATTAAACGGTGTAGATGGTGCTTTAATTGGTACTGCCTCATGGATAGTTGAAGATTTCAAACAAATTATCGAAAACACAAAGGACGTATAATGTTTATGAAGGGTAAAAAAGGTGTAATTTTAGGAGTAGCAAATAATAAGTCTATTGCTTATGGTATTGCTAAAGCATGTGCCGCGCAAGGTGCTGAAATTGCATTTACTTATTTAAATGACTCATTAAAGAAAAGAGTTGTTCCTATTGCTGATGAATTTGGAAGTGCTGATTATGTATATCCTTGTGATGTATCAAATCCTGATGAAATTAAAGCATTAAAAGAATCAATTGAAAAAGATATGGGTCAAATCGACTTTATTGTTCACTCAATTGCTTTTGCTCCAAAATCTGGATTATCTGGAAGATTCTATGATATTTCAAAAGAAGCTTTTGATGTAGCAATGGACGTTTCTGTTTATTCATTAATTGAAGTAGTAAGAGAATTAAAACCTTTATTAACAGATAACTCTTCTGTATTAACATTAACGTATTATGGTGGAGCTAAATACATCCCTAACTATAACTTAATGGGTGTAGCAAAAGCTGCATTAGAAATGACTACAAAATACTTAGCTGAAGATTTAGGAAAAGATGGAATTAGAGTAAATGCTATTTCTGCAGGTCCTATTAAAACTTTAGCAGCAGCTGGTATTGGTGATTTCAGATTTATGCTTAAGTGGAATGAAGCTCATGCTCCATTAAAGAAAAATGTAACAATTGATGAGGTTGGAAACTCAGGTATGTATTTATTATCTGATTTAAGCTCAGCAGTTACAGGTGAAATTCACTATGTAGATTCAGGTTATAATGTAATGGGTATGCCAGCAGTTAAATTTGACGAAGATGGTAGACCAACTATAGCTTGGAATGGTACAGATAAATAGTCATTAAGAGTAAGCTTTTGGCGAACTTCTGCGTTGTCAGGAAAATTGTAGATAGTCACTCACTTTAGTGAGCTCCTACCTCCAATTTTCCTTCCGCCTTGAATTTCACTCAAAATCTTTCACTTACTAACTATTTATAAATAATCATAAAGTTTTACTTTTAAATTTATTAGGGCAAATTTTAAATTAAGATTTTAGAGAATAGGAAAATAATAAAAAAATGAATATTGATTTTAAAGAATTAGCAAACAAATATCAAACACCATATTATGTGTACGATTTTGATCATATTACGGGACAATATGAAGAATTAAAAGGTGCATTCAAAGCTAGAAAATCGCTTTTAGCATACGCTGTAAAAGCAAATTCAAATCTTTCTGTTATTAAACATTTAGCAGATTTAGGTGCAGGAGCTGATTGTGTATCAATTGGTGAAGTAAAAAGAGCATTAAAAGTTGGTATTGCACCATATAAAATCATTTTTTCTGGGGTTGGAAAAATTGATTCAGAAATCAAAGAAGCATTAGAACTTGGTATTTTAATGATTAATGTTGAGAGTGCTGCGGAACTTGATAGAGTTGAGATTATTGCAAGTGAATTAAATGTAGTTGCTAGAATTTCTATTAGAGTAAATCCTAATATTGATCCTCAAACACATCCTTATATTTCAACTGGTTTACATGAAAATAAATTTGGTGTAGATATTGATACAGCTAAAAGAATGTATATCCAATGTAAAAATTCTAAATCACTAGAACCAACTGGAATTCATTGTCATATTGGATCTCAATTAACACAATTAGAGCCAATTAAAGAATCAGTTAAAATTGTTGCAGATTTAGTAAATAATCTTTCTGCTATTAAAATTGACTTATCTTTCTTTGATGTTGGTGGTGGATTAGGTATTGTTTATGATGATGAAACACTAATTGATACTAATGAGTATGCACAATCAATTTTAGAGTGTTTATTTGGTCTTGATATTACTATTGTATGTGAGCCAGGTAGATTCTTAGTTGGAAACTCAGGAGTATTTGTATCTAAAGTACTTTATGAGAAAGTAAATGGTAGCAAAAGATTTGTTATTGTTGATGGAGCTATGAATGATTTAATCAGACCAGCTTTATATGATGCTTACCATAAAGTAGAAGTATTAAATGACAATAAAGAATTAAGTGATTGTAACTTAGTAGGTCCAGTATGTGAAAGTGGAGATTTCTTTGCTAAAAATATTGATTTACCACAAACTGAACATAATGACTTAGTAGCTATTTATTCTGCGGGAGCTTATTGTTTTACAATGGCATCTAATTATAATACTAGAAATAAAGTAGCAGAAATCGCTGTGGAAAATGGGCAAGACAGACTTATTCGAAAAAGAGAAACTTTTGAAGATTTAATTGCTTTAGAAGAAGAATACTTAAAATAATCAATTATTTGATTGCATAAACACAAAGGGCACAAAGTGAGTGAAGCAGGATTATTAGATTTAAGAAATAAACTTGATAACATTGATGATCAGTTATTAAAGCTTATAAATGAGAGAATGGAAGTAGTTCATGAAGTTGGTGTTTTAAAAGCGCACAGTGGTGGAGCTATTTATAGACCAGAGAGAGAAAAAGCTATTATTGATAGATTAGAGTCTTTAAATAATGGTAAATTAAATAGAGCAGCAATTGAAGCTCTATTTTTAGAAATTTTCGCAATCTCTAGAAATTTAGAATTACCAGAAAATGTAGCATATCTTGGACCTGAGGGTTCTTTTACTCATCAAGCAGCAGAAGGTAGATTTGGTGCTATGAGTTCATATGTATCAATCTCTTCTATTAAAGGTATTTTCAGAGAAGTAGATACTAAGAAAGCTAGATTTGGGGTAGTTCCTATTGAAAACTCTTCTAATGGTATTGTTACAGATACTATTAATTGTTTAAATAGATATAACCTTAAAATTATTGCAGAAGTAGTACTTGATATTCATCATACTTTAGCAACTACTTGTGATAAGATTGAAGATATTAAAAGAATTTACTCAAAAGATATAGCTTTTGAACAATGTAGAAAATTCTTAGCAAACTTTGGACTTGATGAGGTTGAACAAATTCCAATTGAATCAACAACTAAAGCTGCAAAAATTGCTGCAAAAGAGCCAGGTACTGCTGCAATTTGTCCACATGTTGGAGCAAAATTACATAATCTTCCAATTTTATTTGAAAACATTGAAGATAAAGACAACAACAAAACTAGATTCTTTATTATTAGTGACTTTGAAAATACTCAAAGTGGAAATGATAAAACATCAATTTTAGTTGAGTTACCAGATAAGCAAGGATCTTTAGTTGAATTCTTAACAGATTTTAATGCTGCTGGAATTAACTTCACAAAAATTAAATCACATATTGTTCAAGGTAACTCAATCTTCTTTATTGATTTTGATGGTCACCAAGATGATGATAATGTAGCACCAATATTAAAAAAACATAAAGACACAGTAAAAATACTAGGGTCTTACGTAAAAGAAATTCACGATATATAGGAATTATAAATGAAATTTAATAGTGTATTAGAAAATGTAACAACTTATGAAGCAGGTAAACCAATTGAGTTAGTTGTACGAGAATATGGGGTAAATCCAGAAGATGTAATTAAACTTGCATCTAATGAAAACCCATACGGTACATCTCCTATGGTTACAGAAAAGATTCAGGAATTAGCAAAAAATATGTTTATTTATCCTGATGATTCAATGTATGAATTAAAAGAAGCATTAGCAAATAAATTTGATGTAAATGACAAAAATATTGTTATAGGTTCAGGATCTGATCAAATTTTAGAATTTTGTGTACATTCAAAATGTAATAATGATTCTAAAATCTTAATGTCTAAAACTACATTTGCAATGTATGAAATCTATGGAAAACAAACTGGTGCAACAATATTAAAAACACCAGATGATGAACATAATTTAGAACAGTTCTCTACTATGTATAAAGAACATGGAGCAGATGTAATTTTCTTATGTTTACCAAACAATCCATTAGGTGAGTGTTTAGATAAAGAAGATGTATATAATTTCTTAAGTGAAGTACATGAAGATACTTTAGTAGTAGTTGATGGTGCTTACCAAGAATATGCTACATTTAAAGATGAGAAAAAAGCTATTGATGCTAAAGACTTAATTACTAAGTTCCCTAATTGTATCTATTTAGGTACTTTCTCTAAAGCTTATGCCTTAGGTGGGATGAGAGTTGGATATGGTATTGCACAAGAAGATATTATTAAAACTTTATATAAATTAAGAGCTCCATTTAATATTACTACTTTATCTTTAGCTGCTGCTATTGAAGCACTTAAAGATGAAAAGTTTGTTCAAGATTCAATTGCTAAGAACTTTGAAGAGATGAAAAGATATGAAGATTATGCAAAAGTAAAAGGTTTTGATTACATTGATTCATATACAAACTTTATTACTATTAAATTTGAAGATTTATACTCTTCAAAAGCAGTAGCTCAAGAATTACTTCAAAGAGGAGTAATTGTAAGAGATCTTACTGGATATGGTGTAAATGCTATTAGAATTACAATTGGTTCTAATGAGCAGAATACAAAAGTATTTAAAGTATTAGACGAAGTTTTAGAAAAATTAAAATAGATTTTAAGAAGAAACTATGGATATAAAAAATAAATCACTAGAAGAATTAGAAGTAGTATCACAAGATATTAGAGATAGAATTATTGATGTTGTATCACGAAAAGGTGGACACTTCTCTTCTACTTTAGGTGCTGTGGAATTAACTGTAGGAATGCATTATGTGTTTAATCCATTTCAAGATCCAATAATTTTTGATGTATCACACCAGTGTTACCCACATAAATTATTAACTGGAAGATGGGATGAGTTTGAAACAATCAGGCAATTTGGAGGTCTTAGTGGCTTTACCAAACCAAATGAGAGTGATGCTGACTATTTTGTAGCAGGACATAGTTCTACTTCTATTTCATTAGCTGTTGGGGCTGCAAAGTCTATTAAACTAAAAGGTGAAGATAGAATTCCTGTTGTAATGATAGGAGATGGTTCTATGACTGCTGGTATGGTTTATGAAGCACTTAATGAACTAGGTGATTTAAAACTTCCCGTTGTGATTATTCTAAATGATAATGAAATGTCTATTGCTAAACCAATAGGTGCTATATCAAAACACTTATCAAAACTACTTGCTGGTAAAACTTATCAAGGTTTTAAAGGTAGAGTTGATAGCTTCATTAAGAAAAATATGCCAGAGGGAACAACATATATTGCTAAACGTATGGAAGAAGCAATGAAGTTAATTACTCCTGGAATTTTATTTGAAGAGATGGGTATTGATTATATTGGACCAATTGATGGTCATAACATAGAAGAAGTAATTGATACTTTACAAATTGCAAAAGAGATGAATAAACCTGTTATTGTTCATGCAAGAACAGTAAAAGGAAAGGGTTATAAAATTGCTGAGGGTCAACATGAACATTGGCACGGAGTAGGACCTTTTAATGTGGAAGATGGTGCTTTTGTTAAGAAAGCTGCACCAAAAGCTGCAACTGCTGTATTTGCTGATGCATTAACACAACTTGCCTGTAAACATGAAAACGTTGTAGGAGTTACTGCTGCAATGCCTAGTGGAACAGGTATTAATAAATTAATGGATAAATTCCCCGATAGATTCTGGGATGTAGCTATTGCTGAACAACATGCTGTAACTTCAATGGCGGCTATGGCAAAAGAAGGTTTCAAACCTTTTATTACAATTTATTCTACTTTCTTACAAAGAGGATTTGATCAAATTATTCATGACGTTTGTCTTATGGATTTACCTGTAGTATTTGCTATTGATAGAGCTGGTATTGTTGGTAATGATGGAGAAACACATCAAGGAACATTTGATATTTCATATTTAAGATTTATTCCTAATATGGTTTTATTTGCTCCTAGAGATAATAGAACTTTAGAACTTGGACTTGATTTTGCTTATTCTTTAGATAAACCATGTGCAATTAGATACCCAAGAGGAGCATATACTCCTGTATCTTATGAATCAACACCTTTTGAATTAGGTAAATCTGAGTTATTAAAAGAAGGTAGTACTAATAAACTATTTATTGGTTATGGTGCTTCAGTAGGACGTGCATGTGAAACTGAGAAGTTACATGATGAAGATATTGCAGTTCTTGATTTAAGATTTGTAAAACCTTTAGATACACAAACTTTAACTGCTTTAGCTTCTAAATATGATGATTGGTATGTATTCTCTGATTCACAAAAACAAGGTGGAGTTGGATCTGCTATTTTAGAATTCTTAAATGATTCAAAAATATGTGTATCTTTAACAACATTTGAATATGAAGATGATTTTATAGATCATGGTGATACAAAAGTAGTAGAAGAATCATTAGGTTTATTACCTGAACAATTAGTAAAAAGAGTTAAATAATGAAAACGTTAAATGAACTATTAGTAAATTCTTCAAGAGAAGAGATTTTAGAGTTATATACTATTGCTTTAGATAAAAGTGAAGAAGAAGATTTCTGGAAAGAAAAAATACTTCCTTATGTGGATGCAATATTATCTGTACTTTTACCATTAAGAGATCAAAAACTACTATTTACACCAGAAGGTAGAAAAGTTGAGAGTTTAGATGAAGAGTTCTTCTTTAGATGGGCTGATCTTATGTGTTTAAGAACTATGGCATTTATACTTGAAGAATCAAATACAAAATCTTCTTTATGTAGAACAGATTATAAAGATGCAAATTATGAACAAATTGATTTACAAACATTAGGTGAATACCTAAGTTTATATAGAGTAAATTTAGATGATGAAGAGAGTTTAGATTTCCCTGTATCAAATTATAATTTACATACTGGAATGTTAACTACAATTAAAACACTTATAAAATAAATATTAGCTCTTCCAAAGAGCTAATAACTTCCCTTTATAGTTACAGTTATGTGACTATTTACTTAATTAAATACATATTTCCCCCAGTTATAATAGCAATATTTTAAAAGGATATTTCTATGAATATAACAGAAGAAGAAAAAGAAGCAGTATATAAAACAATATATAATAGAAGAGATACTAGAGGTGAGTTTTTACCTGATGAAATTTCTGATGAGGTAATAAATAGAATATTAGATGCAGCACATCACTCACCTAGCGTTGGATTTATGCAACCTTGGGATTTTATTGTAATTAAAGATAAAGATGTTAAACAAGATATTAAAAATGCTTTTGTTGTAGCACATGATGAAGCAAAAGAGATGTTTGATGATGAAAAGAAAAACATATATTCTAAACTAAAATTAGAAGGAATTACAGAAGCTCCAATTGGAATATGTATTACATGTGATAGAAATAGAACTGGTGATACTGTAATTGGAAGAACTGCTAATTTAGAAATGGATTTATATAGTTCAGTATGTGCAGTTCAGACATTATGGTTAGCAGCAAGGGCTGAGAATCTTGGAGTTGGATGGGTTAGTATAATTCACCATGAAGAATTAAAAGAGGTTCTAGATATTCCTTCACATATTACTCCTATTGCATATTTATGTATAGGAAAGGTAAGTCATTTTCATGATAAACCAGAATTAGAAAAAGCAGGTTGGCTACCAAGGCTTCCTTTAGAAAATCTAGTTCATCATGACAAATGGTAGAATATAAGTGAAATATTCACTTATATTAAACGGCTTTTTTGGACTTTATAAGATATATAGAGTTCAATAATAAAGTTACAAGAATTATACTTCCTCCAAGAAAAGTACTACTTGAAGGAACTTCTTTTAAAACAATCCATACCCAAACAGGAGCCATCAAGGTTTCTATAATCAGTAAAATACTAACTTCACTTGCAGGAAGACTTTTTGTTCCAATACCCATAAGTAACCTTGAAATAGGAGATACTAGTACTCCTGCTAGAAGAAGTATCATTAATGTTCTATTATCTATTATAAAACTATCAACAAAAGTAAATGAAATAATAGTAATTGAAAAACCTGCAAATGCAGTAATTGCAAGTCTATTTGCTTTTTTATATTTTGAAAGAATTACAAAAGATAAAGCAAATAAATTAACACAAGCTAAAGCAAAAAGGTTTCCTATTAAATCTCCTCCACCAATTTGTGATGAGAATATTATAAATAAACCAAGAAAAATAAAAAATGAAGCTATGTAAATATTTTTTTTACTTTTTTCTTTATAAAGTAAGTAGGCATATAAAGATGAAAATAATGGAGCTGATGCAAAAATCATTACAGTATTTGCAACACTTGTATTTTTAATAGCACTAATAAAAAAGATATTTGATATTCCAAATAATATACCACATATTATGATAGGTTTTAATGACTCTTTGTAAACACTTACAATCTTTTTTTGTTTAGTAGAGAATAGAATAATATTTATACTAAGAAACATAAAAAGCCCAACATAAAATGAAAAAGTTAAGGCTTGAATTGATGTTAATTTTATTAATAATGATTCAAAACTCATTAGTAGAACCCCAAGTGATGTAATAATAATGGCTTTAAAGTGCGAATTTTCCATTTTTCCTCCATAATAAATATATTTTAAATATATTTGAAGTATATTTAAAATAATATTTGTTTTATATTAATTATAGAGAGTAAATATTATTTCATTTATTCTAATCTTATTGTAAACCTAATATAATACGATAACAAATAAATAGGTTAGTAAATGCAACAAAACAAAATCAAAAAATCTAAAACTCAAACAATTACAGAACAAGTATATGAACAACTAGAACATAAAATTGTATTCTGTGAAATTGAGCCTGGTAGTATTCTTACAGAAAAAGAAATTTGTACAATGATAGGTGCAGGTAGAACTCCTGTACATGAAGCATTATTACTATTATCAAGAAGATTTTTAGTTAACTTTTCAAAAGTAGGTATTATGATACCTGATATGAACTCTTCTGTTCAATTACAACTTTTAGAGATGAGAAGACCAATTTTAAAAACATGTGTCGAGTGTGCTATTCAAAGACTAACACAAGTTGATAAAGACAATATAGAAGAGTTATTGGTTGATGTTGATGATTTAGATGACCATGAATTCCTAAACTGGCTAGAGCTTAGACAAGAAGTTTTATCAAAAGCTTCAAAGAACTTCTTTATATATGAAGAACTTAGAAATGTACAAGGATTATCAAGAAGATTCTGGCATTACTATGCAAAAAAAGAAGACAATATAGTTGTTAGAGAATTACATAAAAAGATTTTACAAGCTGTTTTTGATGAGAACAAAAATGATGCAGTAAAATATGTTGATGAAATTATTGACTATATTGAAAATTTTGTAAAAAAATACTCAATTTAAAAAGAATTGCTAAATTTATAAACTAAGAAAATATTAAGAATAATTTTTCTTAGTTACTAATACTTAAACAAAACCCCCAAAAAAAGACACTTCACTAGAAAAAAATAGTTAATAAATATTTTTTATTCGTTATTTTACTTAGTGTAAACTTATAATATATATTAAGTTTACACTAAGTATTCATAAGATAGAATTTTTTTATATTTAACTTAAGGAGAGAAAAGTGAATAAATTTAGTCTTAGTATAGTAGCAGCATTAGCAGTTTTTAATACAGCAAATGCAAGCAGTTTATCGGAAGCATTTTCAAATGGAAAAGTATCAGGTGAGTTAAAATCACAATTTTATCAAAAAGAAAGCAATAGTTCACAAACAGTGAATATTTGGACAAATGGTTTAAACCTTTCATATAATACAGCTGATTATAATGGTTTAACTGCTGGAATAACATTTCAAGGTGCCTCAGTAACTTCTGAAGATTTAGGAGAAAATCCTACTGCATATAATGCAGACCAAAATGTTAGTGGGTCAGTTTTATCTCAAGCATTTATTGAATATAAAAAAGATAATACTACAGTGAAAGCAGGTAGACAATACTTAGCAACTCCATTAATTGCATCTTCTGGATCAAGAATCTTTAAAGAATCTTTTGAAGCAGCATCTGTAACAAATACTGATATAGCAGATACTTCAATTTCATTAATGTATGTAACTAAGTATCAAGGAAGAACTGATGGAAAAGAGGGTGCTCCTTCTTTTGAAAAATTAGGTGATGGAGTATTTTCTATTTACGCAACTAATAAATCAGTTAAAAACTTAAGTTTAGCAGCACAATATGTTAATGCTAAAAATTTAGTATCTAATAATACTAAAGATGTAAGTATTTATTACCTAAATGCAGAATATGATTTTAACGCATTTAAATTAGGTGCACAATATTATGGTTCTGATGATGATGGTGCAGCTAACAATGATGGAAATGCATATGCTGTTAAAGCTTCAACAAAAATTGCAGACATATCTTTAGCTGCTTCATATAGTGAAGTTTCAAAAGATGGTGGAGTTGATGCCTGGCATTTAGGAAATGGTGCTGACTACATTTATACATGGAGTTGGTATGAAGGGTCTAGATATTCAGCAGATATGAAAGCAACAAAATTTGAAGCTGGTTATAAGTTCACAGATAAGTTATCTGCTAATGTTATGCATATAAGCTGGAAAACAAGTACAAGTGATACTACTAAAGAAACAGACTATCTTGTAGATTATAAAGCTACTAAAGATCTTTCTTTTAGATTATTACATGGTCAATTTGATAATTCTGGTAACGAATACAGATCAAGATTATACGCATCTTATAAATTCTAAATATTAATTCCTCTTTTGAGGAATTAATAAAAATTTACAAGATAAAACTATCATATGTTCTCCAAAACCTAAAATGATAGTTTTGTCTTCTAAGTTTTTACCTCCCCCTTCTATACTTTAAAAATCACAACAATTATACACCTTAAATAGACTATATTTATTTACTTTAAAAATTTACTAAAAACTTAAAAAAAACTCAAATTACTAAGAAATATTCTTAAAAAGATCTTCTTCAAAAAAATAAAAAAATTATTTATAATGCTAAAAGTTCGACTTTATGGTACTTGTAGAGTGTTTTGTAAATATTTACTTAGTGTAAACTTATAATATATCTTAAGTTTACACTAAGTAAACATAGAGTAAGATTTTCATATATCATTTATAAATAGATGAAGATAATAAGTTAAAGGGAAATTCATGAGTAATACAAAAACACCAATTAAAACAGAATTATTTGCTTCTAAAGCACCATTAGAGTGGGCAATTACTGCCAACAATACTTTATACACTGCACAAATACCAATCGATGAGACTGGAAAAGTAGTTGAGGGTGGAATTGAAGCTCAAACTAGAAAAACTTTTGAGAACTTAGTTCATACTTTAGAGTGTGCTGGAGTTTCTACAAATGAAGTATTACAAGTATTAATTTATGTTACTGATAGGGAATATTTAGCTACAGTAAATAAAGTATATGCTGAGTATTTTGAAGCTCCATATCCAAATAGAGCAGCAGTTATAGTTGCAGGACTTGCAAGAGAAGAGATGCTTGTTGAGTTTGTTGTTTACGCGCAAGCTAGCAAATAATTAAATATAAATATAAATAAAAAAGGAAGAATAGATGACTTATAATTATGAAGAAGGTTTATACATTAACGGTTCATGGGCAAAAGGTGTTTCTACAATTGAAAATATCAACCCATCTGATATTTCAGAAAATATTGGAAACGTAGCACAAGCAAGTGTTGAGCAAGTAAATGAAGCAATCGCTGCTGCAAAAACTGCACAACCAGAATGGGAAAAAACTCCTTTAGAGCATAAAGTTAACGTACTTCAAGCAATTGGTGATGAACTAATTGAAAGATGTGTTGAACTTGGTGAGTTATTAGCTAGAGAAGAAGGTAAGTCAAAAGCAGAAGGTAAAGGTGAAATTTACAGATCTGGTCAATTCTTCCAATATTATGCAGCTGAGGTTTTAAGACAAATTGGTGAAAATGCAGCATCTGTTAGACCTGGTATTGATATTGATGTTACTAGAGAAGCAGTTGGTGTTGTTGGTATTATCTCACCTTGGAATTTCCCTACTGCAACAGCAGCATGGAAAATTGCTCCTGCTTTAGCATTTGGTAATGCAGTAATTTGGAAACCAGCTAATTTAACACCAGCATCTGCTGTTGCTTTAACTGAAATTATTCATAGACAAGGACTTCCAGCAGGTACATTTAACTTAGTATTAGGTTCTGGTGGAACAGTTGGTGATACATTAATTAACTCAAAAGAAATTAATGCAATTTCATTTACAGGTTCTGTTGAAACTGGTAGAAAAATTGCAGTAGCAACTTCTGCAAACTTTGTTAAATGTCAGTTAGAAATGGGAAGTAAGAACTCACTAGTTGTTGCTTGCGATGCTGATATCTCTGTTGCTGTTGAAGCTGCAATTGCTGGATCTTTTTCAGGTACTGGTCAAAAATGTACAGCATCTTCAAGATTAATTGTTATGGAATCTATCCATGATGAATTTGTAGAAGCACTAGTAAAAAGAATGGCTGAATTAAAAGTTGGACATTGTTTAGAAGATGGAATCTTTATGGGACCTGTTTCTGATAAAGCACAATTTGATTCAAACTTCAGATGGATTGAAAGAGCAAAAGAGCTTGGTGGTAAGTTAGCATTTGGTGGTGAGAAATTATCAATGGAAAAAGAAGGTTACTACATGAGCCCTACATTATTTGTTGATACAAAAAATGATTGGGATGTTAACCAAGAAGAAGTATTTGCACCAATGGCTTGTGTAATTAAAGTTAAAGATTTAGAAGAAGCAATTGCAACTGCAAATGATACAAGATTTGGATTAACAGCTGGAATTATTACTCAAAGTTTAAAAACTGCAGCTATTTTCAAAAAAGAAGCTCAAAGTGGTTGTGTTATGGTTAACCTTCCAACAGCAGGAACTGATTACCACGTTCCATTTGGTGGAAGAAAAGAATCAAGCTTTGGACCAAGAGAACAAGGTTCGTATGCAAAAGAGTTCTACACAATTGTAAAAACAGCATACCAAAAACCTTACTAAGGAAAGACATGTATAAAGATCAAATTATTATTGATGGTTTACAATATTGTAAATGGGATAGAGAATATTTCCTTTCTCTAAGAAAGAGTGGAATAACTGCTGTTCACGTTACACTTGTTTACCATGAAATGGCAAGAGAAACTTTAACACAGTTTGCACAGTGGAATAAACTTTTTGAATTAAATAGTGATTTGATCATGCCAGTAATGAATATGGCAGATGTTCAATTAGCTAAATCTACTGGCAAAGTAGGAATCTTCTTTGGAGCGCAAAACTGCTCTCCAATAGATGATGAAATCGGATTAATTGAGGTAATGAGAAAACAAGGTTTACTTATTATGCAATTAACATATAACAATCAAAGTTTCTTAGCAACTGGGTGTTATGAAAAGAACGATAGTGGAATTACTAGATTTGGTAAACAAGCTATTGCTGAAATGAATAGAGTTGGAATGATTATTGATATGTCTCATAGTGCAGAGCAATCTACACTTGAAGCTATTGATTTATCATCTAGACCTATTTGTATTTCACATGCAAATCCAATTTTTGCACATGATGCATTAAGAAATAAGTCAAACGAAGTGATTAAAGCATTAACTGCAAGAGGTGGGTTATTAGGATTCTCATTATATCCTTTCCATTTACCAAATGGTTCAGCTTGTACATTAGATGATTTTTGTGAGATGATTGCAAAAACAGCTGATTTAGTAGGTGTTGATCATTTAGGAATTGGTAGTGATTTATGTCTGAATCAACCACAAGAAGTTTTAGAGTGGATGAGAAATGGAAAATGGTCAAAAGCTATGGACTATGGAGAAGGTTCTTCTTCAAATTCTGGATGGCCGGATGACTTACCTTGGTTCAAAGATGAGCATGGTATGGAAAATATTTATAATGGTTTAATTAAGTATGGATTTCAAGAGAAAGAAGCTAATCAAATTCTTGGCGGGAACTGGTTTAACTTCTTAAGCGACGGTTTAGAACCTAAAAATTAATCTTAAGAAATTAAGAATAACTTTTGGGTGATATTATCAAAAATATCATAAAAAGGATATGAAGATGGAAATATCTGACATTATAGAAAAAGAAGATACTTTAAAAGAGCAAAATCAAAAAGAACAAAAAGTTGATAAGTTAACTTTAGTTCTTAGTAGTGGTTTTTTAATGGCATTCGTTGTTTTAGCATTAGTGGATACAAAGCTATTAAGCACTGTTGTAAATGGTGGATTTGGCTGGGCGACTAAATTTTTTGGTGCTTATTGGCAATTCTTATTATTAGCAACTTTCCTAATCGGTATTGGACTTACTTTAGGAAGAACTGGTTCTGTTGTACTAGGTAATTCAGAGAAAACTGAAATGAGTACTTTCCAATGGATTGCAATTATCATGTGTACACTACTAGCAGGTGGTGGAGTTTTCTGGGCAGCTGGTGAACCTATTGCACACTTTGTTTCTCCTCCTCCATTATATGGGGCTGAAACTGATTTATTCCAAAAAGCAGTAAATTCATTATCTCAATCATTTATGCACTGGGGATTCTTAGCTTGGGCAATTTTAGGTACTTTAACTGCAATTGTATTATCTCATTTGCATTATGATAAAGGTTTACCTTTAAAACCTAGAACTTTACTTTATCCTGTATTTGGAGATAAAGTTATTCATGGACCATTAGGTTCTATTGTTGATGCATTTTGTATTGTTGCTGTTGCTGCTGGTACTATTGGGCCAATTGGTTTCTTAGGGTTACAAATTTCATATGCTTTAAATGCATTATTTGGAATTGCAGATGGTTTTACAACACAAATGACTATTATTGTAATAGCAATTATAATTTATACAATATCTGCCTTAAGTGGATTAACAAGAGGTATTCAGATTTTATCTAGATGGAATATTATTTTAGCAATTGGTTTAATGCTTTTCATCTTTATTTTCGGACCAACAGCATTTATTATTGATGCGTATATTCAAGGTGTAGGTACATCAATCCAAAACTTCCTTCCAATGGCAACATTTAGAGGTGATACTGGATGGTTAAGTTGGTGGACAGTGTTCTTCTGGGGATGGTTCTTAGGATATGGTCCTTTAATGGCTATTTTCATTGCAAGAATCTCAAGAGGAAGAACAATTAGAATGTTAATTTTAGCAGTGAGTATTTTCGCACCACTAATTACAATGTTCTGGTTTACAATCGTTGGTGGTGCTGGATTATCATTTGAAATTGCACAACCAGGTGTTATTAGTGAAGCATTCAAAGGGTTTAATTTACCTGCATCATTATTAGCTATTACACAATCATTACCATTCCCATTAATTACTTCAATATTATTCTTAATATTGACTACAGTATTTATTGTAACAACGGGAGATTCAATGACATATACAATGAGTGTTGTTGTAAGTGGTAGTACTGAGCCTAGTCCATACTTAAGAATGTTCTGGGGAGTATTAATGGGTGTATTAGCAATTATATTAATATCAATTGGATCAGGTGGTATCTCGGCATTACAATCATTTATTGTAATTACAGCTGTGCCAGTGTCACTTGTATTATTACCAGCACTATGGAGTGCACCACAAATAGCTATTAAAATGGCAGACGAACAAGGTTTAAAGTAGTAGTAAACTAAAAATAAAAAAGAAGTAGAAATACTTCTTTTTTTTAAAAATTTCAGGAGAGAGAAATGAGTAAAAATATTAATACAATCGAAAATTCACAATTAAGAGATTCAAGTGTGGTAATGGATTTAAAAAGAATGGGTGCAATGCATCAATCTAGAATCAGTTTCACTAGAACTTTAATAAGAAAAATGGCAAATGAAAATTGGACTGTTACTAAATCTAAATGGGATTTATGTAAAGACGGTTATGGTACAGCTATTTACGAATTAAAAACACCAAACAATACATATAATGTAGTAATCTTTTCTAATCATATTGAAGATGATGAAAGAAATGATAGAGTTATTGCTGAAAAGTGGGATACAACATTTACATTAATTGATGGAGATGTAAGTGACACTTTATTAGATGCTCTAAGAAATAATGTACCACTTCAAGAAGCAGGAAGAAACTCAAATAGAGCTTTAGTACTTGCTCGTGCTAATAAATCTGTTAGAGTTTTCTCTCATGTAATTGACTCATTAGCTAAAGGTGAACAACCAAGCATTGAAGAAGTTTCAAAAGTTGGTTATATCCTAAGAACTACTGCTGTTTACGGTAGTGGTAAATTTGGAATTAATGATTATGCTGCACTAGGAAAAAACCCAGACTTCTCTCAGTCTTTTTCTGCAGAAATGTGTGCTGTATATATCTTAAGACAATTCTCACTTGATTGGGCAAACTTTATTGCTAAAAATAAAGGTGGAGATAAAGCAGTATCTTTAGATAAAGATATTCAAAGATTCTTAGGAGTTGGTAATGCAACTGGTTTAGGAATGGCTCCATATTTAATTAGACACCCAAAAGTTGTTGATAATTGGTTATACCAAAGAGAATTAGCTTTAAGTAAAGTATCATTAGAAGAGATTACAAAAGAAAAATCAAAAGAATTAATTGCTTATTTAAATAGAGCAATTACACATTTAGAAGATGTAGTAACAATAAATGAACACCAAAAAGAATTAAATGTAAAAGCAGCTTTAGAGATTCCAAGTATTATTGAATCAACAAATGAACTTCTTGGTAAAACATACAAAGAATTAATTCAAAGTACAACTAGTCTTTCTTTCGAAGCACAAGAAGTTCTTATTTCTTCAATTATTGAATTATATCCGCAACTTGTTGATTGTCATGAAAGTGAAATGAGAGTTGATGAACAACCATTAGAATTATCTGGGGTTACAATAGAAGCTTTAAAAGCTAAAATTCAATCTCATTATTCTTGGGCTTTAAAATATGATTTCTCAAAAGAGAAAAGTAATTATTGGTTCTGGTATGTATCAGAAGATAAAGGTGAACCAAGATTAGGAATTAGAAATGTAGATAAGGGTGCTGAATTAGAATTGCCTTTAGATATAGCTAGACAAGTATCTAAATTAAATAAAATTTTAGTAGATATTTCAAATGAAGAAGCAGTAACTAAGTTCTTATTAGAAAACCCTCAATACTCATCTATTATTAGAAGAATTTGGACTATGGGTGCTTGTAAAATGGGTGAAATTCAAGCTAATGTAATTGATGAAGAATTTTTACCAATGGATTTATTAAGAGCTAAACTTGCTATGTTTGGAGCAACTAAATTTGATCCAAGATCAGATAGATGGGTTCAAGTTACTTTCTTCCAAAGTGCGCCACTAGTTGATGAGGTTCATAATGGTGAGTGGTTATTCCCTCAAATTCCAAAAAGTAAAGATGATAGATTAAATGTAGAAAGTGGAAAAATTTCTGTTTCAAGAACAGAGTTAGCAACTATGTGTAATAACGCATTTAATGGTCTTAAAAGAGATTCAGGAGAAGCAGATTTAATTTCTAAAATGGTTGTTGATTTAGAGATGGTTGGATTAAATGGAGTTAAACATTTTGCAAATGCATTAAAGTATTTAAAAAATTCTAATAACTTATCATTAAATATTTCATCAGAAGGTTCTCATATTACTGCTGATTTAAATAATGACACAATTTTAGGACATATTCAAATTTTAGTAGCTTACGCATTAGAATCAGTTCCTAATTATGAAACTGTAACTTTAGAGATTAAAAATTGTCACAATAGATGGTTAGTATTCTCTCAAGCACTAAGAATTGCTAAAAAAGGTCTAAATGCTAGATTCTCTTGGAATAATTCATCAGATAATGGGAAAATCTCATACTGCATAAATGCTAATGATGATTTACCAACAGTTTGTAACAGTACAACTGATAGTTCAGATGTTAGATCTTTAACAATTGAAATTAGTAAAAACAAAATAGAAAGTACTTGTGATAGTGCTGAAGTTATTAGCTCTCAAACTTTACAAAAGTCATTTAATAATGCAGTTGAAAATGGTTTAGTTATCAATTTAAATGATTGGAATGATTTAAAAGAAGTTGCAAAAGCTATTTATGTTGCATCAAGTGAAACTTCACGAAATGATGCTGGTGGAGTAGTAGAGAAATAACAATGGAAAATCAACATCTAAACGTTAAATCAGCTGGTGGATGGGGTGCATTAATATCATCTGGAAAATTCTTAATGAGAGAGGGCTTTTTAAAAGGCTCTCAAACATTATTTAGACTAAATCAAGTTGAAGGATTTGATTGTCCAGGTTGTGCATGGCCAGACCCAGAAGATAGTGAACGATCAATGACTGAGTTTTGTGAAAATGGAGTAAAAGCAATTGCTTTTGAAACTACAAATAAAAGAGCTTCTAGTGAGCTTTTTTCACAAAAAACAGTGTCAGAACTAAATGAACTTGATGTTTATTCAATAACAAATCAGGGGCGTTTAACTGAGCCTTTTTATTACAATAGAGCTAAAGATAAATATGAACCTATTTCTTGGGATAGCGCTTTTGAAGTAGTATCTAAACATTTAAAAAGTTTAGAAAAACCTGATGATGCAATTTTTTATACATCAGGTAGAACATCTAATGAAGCAGCATTTTTATACCAACTAATGGGAAGAATGTTAGGGACAAACAATTTCCCTGATTGTTCAAACATGTGTCATGAAAGCTCTGGTGTTGGAATGGGTGAATCAGTTGGAATTGGAAAAGGAACAGTATCTTTAGAAGATTTTGATAAAGCTGAGTTAATTATGATTTTTGGGCAAAACCCAGGAACAAATCACCCTAGAATGTTAAGTGAATTACAAAAAGCTAATAAAAGAGGTGCGAAGATAGTATCTATCAACCCTTTAAAAGAAGCTGGTTTAGTATCTTTTGTTCATCCACAAGACGTGGGTCAAATGCTTACTAATAAAGCAACACCTATTAGTACAAATTATTACCAAGTAAAACTAGGTAGTGATATGGCTTTAGTTCAAGCAATTGTGAAATATATTTTAGAAAACTATTCAATAACTTTAGATTTAGAGTTTATAGAAAAACACACTGCTGGATTTGAAGAGTATAAAAAACAGATTCTTTCAAAAGATTGGAATGAATTAGTAAAACAAACTTCTTTAAGCAAAGAAGAGATTATAGAAATAGCTGAACTTTATGTTGAGTCAGATAAAACTATTTGTTGTTGGGCTATGGGATTAACACAACATGAACACGGTGTTGCAACAATTGAAGAAGTAATGAATCTATTATTACTAAAAGGTAATATTGGAAAAGAAGGAGCTGGTGCTTGTCCTGTAAGAGGTCATAGTAATGTACAAGGTGATAGAACTGTAGGAATTTCAGAAGCTCCAAAAGAAGATTTCTTACAAAAAATTGATAGTGTATTTAACTTTAAAAGTCCAAGATCTCATGGTTATGATGTGGTTCATGCTATTAAAGCAATGCATAAAGAGAAAAATAAAGTATTTATAGGTCTTGGTGGTAATTTTGCCGATGCTGCACCTGATACAAAAATTACATATGAGGCTTTAGAGTCTTGTAATTTAACTGTACATATTTCTACGCATTTAAATAAAAGTCATTTAATATGTGGAAAAGAAGCACTGATTTTACCATGTCTTGGAAGAACAGAGTTAGATATCCAACAAAATGGTGTACAAAGTGTTACTGTTGAGGATTCAATGAGTATGGTTCATCCTTCAAAAGGAAGAAATACTCCAGCCTCTAGAGATTTAAAATCAGAACCTGCAATTATTGCAGGAATTGCCGATGCAACATTTGGTAAAGAAAAAGTTGATTTTATAGATTTAATTAGTGATTACAATAAAATTAGAGAAAAGATTGAAGAAGTATTGCCAACTTTTACATCTTATAATGCCTCAATGGAGAGTAAAACTGGACTTGAGTTATATAACTCTGCAAGAAATAGAGTTTGGGAAACAGAAACGAAAAAAGCTAATTTCCTTGTAAATATTGCTCCTGATTTAACTCTAGATGAAAATCACTTGTCTTTAATGACTATGAGATCTCATGACCAGTTTAATACAACTGTATATGATACAAATGATAGATATCGTGGAATAAAGAATAAAAGAAAAATTATCTTCTTAAATGAGAAAGATATTAAAAAACTCGGACTTAAAAATGGGGAGTTTGTAAATATTCAATCTCACAGTAAAGATGAAATAAAAAGAGAAGTTTTAAATTTTGAAGTAGTAGCTTATGATATTAAAGAAGGATGTGCTGGGGCTTATTTCCCAGAAGCAACACCTTTAGTTTCAATTAATCATTTTGATAAAAAGAGTTTCACTCCTTCATATAAATTTATTGATATTACTTTAGAGAAAGTGAATAAATAAGGAAATAAAGTGAGTGTTTTAAATTCAAGAATTGACGGATTGGAGTATATTAAAAATATTGAAGAAAAATTTATTAATATTAAAATCCCTCTTTCTCTTGAAAATCAGTTAATTATTGAAAACTTTTTTAATGAACTTCAAGAAGTTAATTTAAAAGAGTTAGTTAGTAATTGGTTTATTGATGAAAAGAACTGTGCTGTAATTAGTCCTGATAAAACTTATTATTTAACTAAAAGAGAGTTGGTTTTTACACAACTATTATTAAAAAATAGAATTGTTACTTATGAACAGATGTCATACTATATCTGGGAGTGTAAATCAAATATAACTCAAAATGCTATTAAGAGTTTTGTAAAAAATTTTAAGAAGAAGATGCCCCCGTCAATTCTTAAAAATGTTAATGGTATAGGGTATAGGTTCTTAGCCTAAAAGGAATAAAATGAAAAAGGTATTTTTAGCAGGTTTAGCACTACTTACAACAGTAGTGTCTTCTTCTGCAAATGAAGTGATTAAAATTACAACAGGAGAGTGGGCACCATATACTATTGAAAAGAGTAAAAGTGGTGGAGTTCTTCAAAAAATTGTAAATGAAGCATTAAAATTAGAAAATATAGATGTTAAATATGAATTCCATTCATGGGAAAAAGCCTACTCTCTTGCAAAAGAAGTTACAGCAGATGCTACAATTCCATGGTTTAAAACAAAAGATAGAGAGAAAGATTTTCTTTATTCAAAAAATGCAATTCTTAGAACAAAAACTGTTTTCTTCCATTTAAAAAGTTTAGACTTTAAATGGCAAAAATATGAAGACCTTAAAAATTATAGAGTTGGTGAGACATCTGGTTTTAAAACTGAAAAGCTTTTAAGAGAAAAAGGTGTTGATGTTGAAATGGCTATTAGTGAGAAAGAGAACTTTCAAAAACTATTAGATGGAAAAATTGATGTAACTTCTTCAAGTTATCTTGTGGGATATAACATCATCAAAAATTCATTTACAGCAGAAGAATCTGCAAAGTTTACTAATGATTCAAAAAAGGTATATCCAGCAACTGGTGTTTACTTTTTAGTTTCAAAGAAACATCCAAAAGCACAAGAGTTAATTAATAAATTTGATGCAGGACTTAAAAAATTAATTAGATCTGGGAGGTATATTAAACTTATTAAAGAAGCAATTTAATTAAATAGAAACTCATAATCATTTCAGATTAAGGCAATTATTTAAAAGTTTAGTATTCTTCAGGTGTAAGAGTTGGAATAAAATATTAAGAAAAAAACCCTCCCTTTTTTCTTAATAATGTTAACTTCTCTTACCCATTGATTATTTGAAAAGCCTTTAACAACAAAGCTATAGTAAAAAACAGAATATATATTTAAGATATATTTAAATATAATTTCTAAAATACGTAGTTAGGTATGTTAAATGAAGAATAAACTAAAACGAGAAAAAAATAAAACAATGACAGAACAAGTTTATGAAAAACTTGAAGATCTTATTGTATTTTGTGAAATAGAACCAGGAACGGTTTTAACAGAAGCTGAGATATCTGAAATGGTTGGAGCTGGTAGAACACCTGTTCGAGAAGCTTTACGATTATTAGCAAATGAATCTTTAGTTAATATCTCTAGAATTGGGGTATTAATTCCTGAAATGAGTGGCTCTACTCAACTTCAATTATTAGAAGTAAGACGAGCAATACTACAACTATGCGTAAAATCTGCAATTGATAGACTAACAGAATTAGATAAAAAAAGCCTACAAGAATTAGTAAATATTGTTGATGAACAAGATGATGTTGAATTTTTACATTGGTTAAAAGAGAGACATAGAATCTTAGCTAAATGTTCAAAAAATCAATTTATATATGAAGAATTACGAAATGTACAAGGTCTATCTCATAGATTCTGGTATTACTATGCTAAAAAAGATGACCATCAAAAAGGTAAAGTTTTACATAAAAAAATTCTAGAAGCTGTAATTGATCAAGATAAAGAATCTGCTGCAAAATATGTAGATGATTTAATTGATTACTTAGAAGCATTTGTAAGAAGTCATGCTATTTAAAGAGTAAACATATAAGTTTGCTCTTTATACTTTCTAATTAAAACTAAACAAAAAATCTATAAAAATTCATATTTGAGCTTATTTAAGCCAATAAAATATTAAAATAACATATATAACTATTTCTAGTATATTTTTTGTATATATTCTAAATATATCTTAAGTATATTTTAAGTTAATGAGGCGTATACTGACATTATATAAACTATAAAGGAAGAGATATGTTTAGAAACAAATTACTAGGAACAGCGTGTGCGTTATTATTAGGTGCGGTATCATTAAGTGCAGAGACTTGGAAGTTTGCCAGTGAAGAGGCAAAAAAAGATGTTCAAGATATCTATGCTCAAGAATTTGCAAAAGTAGTAAAAAAAGAGTCTAATGGAAAAATTAAAGTTAGAATCTATTATTACGGACAACTTGGTGGTGAAAATGACATTGTTGAATTAACTTCAAATGGTTCAATCAACTTTGTATCTGTAGGAACTGGTCACTTAGGTTCATACGTACCTGAAGTTCAATCAATTTCAATTCCATACGTATTAACTAATAATGAAGATGCAGCTTACGAAGTATTAACTACAAGTAAAACTATCTATAATGATTTAGCTCCAAAATTCAAAAAAGCTAATTTAAAACTTTTATCAATGATTTCTGAGGGTGAAATGGCATGGGGTGCAAATAAACCTATTAGAACTCCAGAAGATTTCGCAGGACAAAAAATCAGAACATTTACATCTACAATTCCAGTAGAAACATACAAAGCATTCGGTGCAGTTCCAACTCCATTATCATGGGGAGAAGTTTACTCTTCTTTACAATTAGGAACAGTTGATGGTATGGTAAATCCAATGTACTTCATTTACAATGCTAAATGGCACATGGTTCAAAAATACATTATGTTCCCAGGTCAACAACCATATATTGGAACAATTTCAACAAATGCAAAATGGTTTGCTAAACAAACTCCAGAAAAACAAGCAATTATTAATAAGGCTATCAAAGCAGCAAATAAAGCAGCATTTGAATACCAAAAGAAAATTAACAAAGAAAATACAGCAAAAATGTTAGAAGAAAACAAAGAGTTAAAACTTATTACTTTAACTGAAGCTGAGAGAGCAAAATTTAAAGATATTAGTAAATCTTTACATGGAACATTCTTAGATGTAGTAGCTAAAGCTTATCCAGATGATAAAAAAGAACAAGCTAAATCAGACGCTAAAAAAATCTTAAATAACTTAATTCAAGAAGTAAAAGACGCTGAAAGCAGACACTAAATAAAAGCCCCTCTCGGGGTTTTTTTAAGGAAAAATGATGGAAATAAAAGTAATAAATAGCGAACTTAAGAATACAATTTCTCACAATGGAAAAATAGGTTTAATACTTCTTGCAACAGATCAAATCACATTATATGAATTTGAAGCAATTTTAAAAGACACTGGAGTTTTATGTTTCCCTTCACGGGTAATGATGGATTCAGTTGAATTAACACCAGAAGTTTTAATGGCAATAAAAAATGAATTAGCAAGTGCAACTAATACTATCCTTCCCGGACTGACTTTAGATGTGGTAGCACTTTCATGTACTTCTGCTTCTATGACAATTGGAGAAGATGAAGTTGCAAGAATTATTAAACAAAGTGATACAAAAAGAGAAATAAAAGAAGTAACAAATCCGTACACAGCAATTAAAAATGCTTGTGAGTTTTTAAATGTAAATGAGTTAGGAGTAATTACTCCATACAGCATAGAAGTTACACAAGGTATTTTAGATGGAATGGAACCTAATATTAAAACTATTAGTGCTGCAACATTTAATAACCCAAATGACAATTTAGTTCCAAGTATTACTCCTGAGTCTATAAAAGATGCAGTAATTCAAATGGCAAAAGATGAAAATATTAAAACAATTTTTGTTTCTTGTACAAATTTAAATATCTGTAGATATATAGATGAATTAGAAGAAATTACTGGGAAGAGAATCTTAACAAGTAACCAAGTTATGGCTTGGGACATTTTAAGATTAGCAAATTATAAAAAACCAATTTTAGGTTTTGGTTCACTTTTTAAGGAAGAAAGATAATATGAAAAATGTATTGGCAAGAGTAAATTCCATTACTGCAAAAGTAGAAAAGGTAATTTTATCTTTATCTATTTTGCTAATGATGATTAATACAACTGCAAATGCTTTAGGAAGATATATCTTCAACCAAAGTATATATTTTTCTGAGGAATTAAATCAGTTTTTAATGGTATCCGTGACATTTGTTGGTTTAGCTTATGCAGTAAGAAATGGTAGAAATATCAGAATGACTGCTATTTATGACGCGTTAAGTCATAAAAAGAAAAAGTTCTTAATGATTATTATTGCAATTTCTACATCAATGTTGATGTTTTTATTAGCTTATGAAGCTTATAACTATGTAATGCAATTAAAAGAGATAAACAGATTAAGTCCAGCACTTCAAATAGAAGTTTATTTAGTATATATGATTGTACCTATTGGATTTTTTATGTCGGGAGTTCAGTTCTTCATTAGGTTTATTCAAAACCTGTTACATGATGAGATTTATCTTTCTTATGATGTTATTGAAGAGAAAGATTGTGATTCAAATATAGGAGATCAAGCATGTTAGAATTTTTACAAAATGTGTTAAATGGCGAGCTTGATGTATATGTTATTACTTTTGCCCTATTAGCAGTAATGGTAGTACTTCTATTTTTAAGTTTCCCAATGGTTGTTCCTTTAACGGTTGCAACAATGGTAGGGTTTTTACATTTTTCAGATTTACCTCTGCAAAATATAATTCAGCAAATGATTACAGGTATTACACCAAATGCACTAATAGCAATTCCAATGTTTATTTTTGCGGCAGATATTATGACCAGGGGTCATACGGCTACAAGATTACTAGATTTAATTGAAGTATTTATTGGTCACTACAGAGGTGGATTACCAATTACAACTTGTATTTCATGTACATTATTTGGTTCAGTTTCAGGTTCTACTCAAGCAACAGTTGTATCTGTTGGTTCAATTATGAGACCTAAACTTTTAAAAGCTGGATATAAAGATAATTTTATTCTTGGACTTATAATTAATGCAAGTGATATTGCTTGGTTAATTCCACCAAGTATTGGTCTTATTTTATATGGAGTTTTAGCAAATGCAAATATTGCTGAATTGTTCATTGCAGGAATTGGTCCAGGTCTTATTTTAACAGGTCTATTTTCAGTTTATTGTTACATTTATTCTGTAATGCATCAAGATGAAATTACATTAGCACCAAAAAAAGATTGGTCTGCTAGATTTCAAGCAGTTAAAAAATCAATTTTACCAATGGGATTCCCAGTACTAATTGTAGGTGGGATTTACTCAGGAGCATTTACTCCAACAGAAGCAGCAGCCTTCTCAGTATTGTATGCAATTATATTAGAAGTTGTAATTTATAGGAAATTAGGACTATCTGATTTAATTGATTCATCATTAAGTACAGGGCTTATTACAGCAGTTGTATTTATCCTTGTTGGTGCGGGTCAAGCCTTCTCTTGGTATATCTCATTTGAGATGATTCCTCAAGAGTTACTTGGAGCACTTGATTTAGAAAATGCAAGTCCTGAGTTTATACTATTTGTTATCTCAGTAGCATTTGTTGTTGGATGTATGTTTGTTGATTCAATTGTTGTATTACTGATTTTAACACCAGTATTTATGCCAATTATTGATTCATCAGGAATTGATCCAGTTTTAGTTGGAGTTGTAATTACTTTACAAATGGCAATTGGTTCGGCAACGCCACCATTTGGATGTGATATTTTTACTGCCATTGCGGTATTTAAAAAATCATATATGCAAGTAATTTCTGGAATATTGCCATTCTTCTTAATACTAATGTTGATGTCAGCGATTTTAATATTCTTCCCTGATTCAGCTCTGTTCTTAAGAGATATAGCATTCGATAAGTAAAAAAATAAAATAAAAATAAAAAGTTAAGGAATAACATCATGATAAACAATTTTAAACAATATTTAAACAATACAGAATTTTTCGATAATACATCAAATACAGTAGTAGGTAAGTACGAACACCAAGATATTTTAAGTCTAGAAGGTTTTGAGAAAGCATCAAAAGAGATTACTTCTTGGGATGAATACGCAGTTACTCCACTTGTGAGTCTAGATGAATTAGCAGAACAAACAGGTGTTTCAAAACTATATTACAAAAATGAGCACTTTAGATTCTCTCTTAAAAGTTTTAAAGCTTTAGGTGGAGCATACGCAGTTGCAAATTTATTAATTGGAAAATTAAAAGAGCAAGGTATTGATGCAAATTCAAATGATTTATTAGCAGGAACATACAAAGATATTACAAACAAGATTACAGTTTCGTGTGCAACAGATGGAAATCACGGTAAATCAGTAGCATGGGGAGCATCAAACTTTGGTTGTAATTGTGAAATTTTTATTCATTCACATGTAAGTGTAAGTAGAGAAAATGAAATTGCAAAATATGGTGCAAAAGTAAATAGAATTGATGGTAACTACGATGATTCAGTTCATATTGCTGATAAAACAGCAGAAGAGAAAGGTTACTTTACAGTTTCTGATACTTCATATGAAGGTTATACAGAAGTACCAAAAGATGTAATGCAAGGTTATACAATTATGGTTGATGAAGCATTAAAACAAATGGGTGAAAAACCAACACATGTATTCTTACAAGGTGGAGTTGGTGGAATGGCAGCAGCTGTTGCATCATTTATTTTAGAAACTTACCAAGAAGAATCACCAATTTTTGTAATGATTGAACCAACTAATGCAGATTGTTTATTACAAAGTGCAAAAAATGGAACTCCTACAGTTGTTCATGGAGATTTAGACACAGTAATGGCTGGTCTTTCTTGTGGAGAGATTTCACTATTAGCATGGAAGATTTTAGAAAATAAAACAAAAGCATTCTTCTCAATTCCTGATGAACCAATTGCAGAAGTTATGAAATACTTATCAGAATTACCAGAGCCAGTAGTTGCAGGTGAATCAGCAGTTGCAGGACTTGCAGGTTATATGATTACTCAACATAGCGAAGAGTATAGAGCTGCATTACAAATTGATGAAAATTCAAAAATTCTTTTCTTAGGAACAGAAGGTGATACTGATGCAGTTGTATACGAAAAAATGGTAGGGAAAAGCTCTGCTGAGGTTCTAAAAAAGGCTTAATGATGGAAAAAATATTTGAAGGTATTCCTTTTGAGGAAATAAAACAAAGAGCTGAGTTTTATAAAGAAGATATTTATAAATTTACAAGAGATTTAGTTAGATGTCCAGGAGGTTCAGGTGATGAATCTCTTGCAGCAACTTGTACTATTGCAGAGATGCAAAAACTTGGATTTAATAAAATAGATATTGACCCTATGGGAAATATTTTAGCTTATATAGGTACGGGTTCTCATCTTATTGCAATGGATGGTCACTTAGATGTTGTAGGTGCTGGAAACCTTGATAACTGGAACTATGATCCTTATGAAGGTTTTGAAGACGAAAATAGAATTATAGGTCGAGGAACAACAGATATGAAAGGTGCAATTGCATCTATTGTATATGCTGCGAAGATTATTACGGATTTAGATATTCAAGATGATTTTACACTTCTAGTTTCTGCTTCTGTTGCAGAAGAAGATTGTGATGGATTATCTTGGAAATATATGATTGAAGAGCAAAATATTAGACCTGAATTTGTATTACTTGCGGAACCAAGTGATGGAAAGATTTGTAGAGCACAAAAAGGACGAATGGAAATTTCTGTAAGTACTTATGGAACATCTGCTCATGGATCAATTCCTCATACTGGTGATAATGCTATTTATAAAATGTCAGGAATTTTAACTGAACTTAGAGCTTTAAATGAAAATTTATTAGTTGATGATTTACTTGGAAAAGGGTGTTTAACTGTTTCTGAGATTAGCTCAACTTCTCCATCAAGATGTGCGGTATCTGATTCTTGTACTATCTCAATTGATAGACGATTAACTTGGGGTGAAAAACCTGAGGATGCATTACAAGAGATTAGAAATTTACCAGCTGTTAAAATGGCAGATGCTGAAGTTAGTATTTATAACTATGACGAACCATCATATACAGGTTTAGAGTATGGACAAGAGTGTTCATTTAAACCATGGAAAATGGAAGAAAAACATGATGTTACGCAAAGTGTAGCAAATGCTTATAAAGAGTTATTCAAAAAAGATGCAGTAATTGATATTTGGCCATTTTCAACAAATGGTGTATCTATTATGGGTGAACATAATATTCCAGTAATTGGATATGGACCAGGTGAACTGAAATTTGCCCATGCACCAAATGAAGAAGTAAAAAAAGCAGACTTAATTTTATGTGCTGCTTTATATGCTGCTATTCCATCAGTATATGTGAGAATGTTAAAAGGAAATTAAGATGATACAAGTACCACAAAGAGGATTTTTACAAGCTGAGTATGAAAATAGACTCTCTAAAATCCAGAAACTTATGTTTGATGAGGGTATGGACGCTATTTTATTAACAACGCAAGTAGATATTGAGTATTACACTGGGTTTAAATCTCAATTTTTTGAGAGTCCAACAAGACCATGGTTTGTTCTAATTCCTTTAGATGATAAACCAAAAGCAATAATTCCAGTAATTGGTGAGAGTGGAATGAGAGGAACATGGATTGATGATATTCAAACTTGGGTATCACCTAATCCAGAGGATGAAGGAATTTCCTTATTAACAACATCTATTAATGCTTTAATGAAAAGATTTAAGTGTTTAGGAATTCCTCAAGGTCATGAAAGTAGTCTTAGGATGCCATTAGGGGATTATAATAAATTAATCTCTAATTTAGATGGTTTACAGATTAAGGATGCTACTAATATTTTAAGATATGTAAGATATGTAAAATCACATGCAGAGATTGAAAAAATATCTTATATTTGTCAAGTGGCATCTCAAGGTTTTGAAGACTTACCAAGCTTACTAAAAGTAGGTGAGAGTGAAAGAGCTAATTGTCAGAGATTTAAGAATCATTTATTAACTTTAGGTGTAGATGATTTTCCTTATTTAATATCTGGATCAGGTCAAGGTGGCTATGGTTCGATTATTATGGGACCAAGTGAAAGGATTTTAGAAAATGGAGATATTTTTATCATTGACACAGGCTGTGTTTTTGATAGTTACTTCTGTGATTTTGACAGAAATTACGCTTTTTCTTATGCAAGCGATGAAGCAAAAAAAGCTTATGAAGTAGTATTTAATGCTACTGATGCTGGATTTGAAGCTTGTCAAGTAGGAAATACGACATCTGATGTATTTCATGCTATGAATAAAGTAATGCAAAAAGGTGGAGCTTTAGGAAATTCAGTTGGAAGATTAGGTCATGGACTTGGAATGCAACTAACTGAGTGGCCATCTAATACTGTTAATGATAATACTCCTTTAGAAGAGGGTGTTGTATTAACATTAGAGCCTGGAATGGAATATCTAGCAGGTAAAGAGATGGTACATGAAGAAAATGTACTTATTACAAAAGATGGACCAATATGGTTATCTAGAAGAGCCCAAAAAGAATTACCAATTATATAAATAAAAACAAGTAATCTACTTGTTTTTATTTAAGTTCAGTTTTGACATTGGACATTTTTTGTGTTGCTGATGTTCTCATACCTTCTTCTTCTGTATTAAACCAAGAAGAGATAGCAATTAGGGCACCTACCCCAACTATTACCAAAAATAAAGTAACCAAAACACTTTCTGTTGCTCCAGTTTGGTTTTTTAGTCTTCTTTTAAAAAAATCTAACATGAAAAACCTCCCAAGAAGGATTTTTATTTATTATAAAATAATATTAATTATAAAAACTTTTAAAAGCAAGTATAGTTTTTTTAACATCTTCTTTTTTAATATCTCTATGAATAACAAGTCTTAATTCACCATATCCAGAAATTAATATATTATTTTTTTCTAAATGTTTTTTTAATTTATCTTCATCATCTACTTGAATGAACATCATATTTGTATGGTTTGATACTACAGTGACTTTCTCTATTTTTCTTAATTCATCTGCTAAATACTTAGCTAATTTATGGTCTTTTTTAAGGTCTTGAATATGGTTATCTAAAGCATATATTCCAGCACTTGCTAAAATTCCTGCTTGTCTAAGACCACCACCTATCATTTTTCTATAATGTCTAGCTTCTTTAATAAACTCTTTACTTCCAACTAATACAGAACCAGCAGGAGTTCCTAAACCTTTTGATAAACATAAAGAAGCCGAATCAAAGTGTTTTGTAATATCACTAAGCTTAACATTTAAATCAACAACAGCATTAAATACTCTTGCTCCATCTAGGTGTAATAATAGATTGTTTTTCTTTGCAAATTTATTTGCTTTTTTTAAATAATCCATACTTAAAACTTGTCCATGATGAGTGTTTTCTAAACATAGAAGTTTTGTTCTTGCAAAATGATTATCTTTTGGTTTGATTTTCTCTTTTACTTTTTTTAAATCTAAAGTAGCATCTTTTTCAAACTCTATTGGCTGAGGTTGAATACTACCAACAACAGCACCACCACCTGCTTCATATTTGTATATATGTGCATCTTGACCACATATATATTCATCTGCTCTATTACAATGTGATAATAAAGCTAGTAGGTTCGATTGTGTTCCTGATGTTACAAATAAACCAGCTTCTTTTTTTGTAAGTTTTGCTACTTTTTCTTCTAAAGCATTTACACTTGGGTCTTCTCCATATACATCATCACCCAATGGGGCTTTGAACATAAATTCTTTCATTTCTTTTGAGGGTTTTGTAAATGTATCACTTCTTAAATCAATTATTTTATTCATAATATCTCCTATAATTGTAAGTATATATTTTTTTGTATTTTTAAATATAGTAAAATATTGCTAATAAGAACTTTTTATGGAATAAATTTTTATATATATTTATATTCTACCTTGAAGTAGTATTTAAAGTTCAATTGAATATAATCACCTTATGAATACAAAAATAGATAAATACCCTCCTGGAGATTTTGGTATATGGCTTATTATTTATATAGAACTAATTACCTTTGGTGGTTTGTTTCTTGGATATGCTTTTACTAGGTCAAAAGATGTGGAACTTTTCAATAACTCACAAGATTTATTAAATCAAAACTTTGGACTAGTTAATACTGTACTTTTATTAACTAGTAGTTATTTTGTAGTAAAAGCTGTTCATTTTGTAAAAAATGGCTTATCAACTAAAAAAAGTTCAAAATATTTATTATTTGCAATTGCTTTAGGTATTGGATTTTTAATATTAAAAGCTTTAGAGTTTTTTGTGAAATATAATGAAGGTATTTCAATAGGAACAAATACATTTTTTATGTTTTATTATATTCTTACAATATTTCATTTTTTACATGTATTATTGGGAATAGCTATTTTATTTCTTACTTATAAAAATATGAAAAAGAATAAATATACAAGTAGTAATTGTATAGGTTTAGAAACATCAGCTTCTTACTGGCATATGGTTGATTTATTATGGATAATTCTGTTTCCATTGATTTATATAATAAGGTAATTTATGAAAAATAGAATAAAACTTGTTTATTTAACTCTTATTTTTTTAACTATAATTTCTTATATTTTAGGGCTTTTTGACTTAATGAATTATACTTTTGTAAGTATGGTATTAGTTCTTACTTTTATAAAAGGTAAGTTAATTATTGACCATTTTATGGAGCTTAAAACTTGTGCAAAACCTTATGTATTAATTCCTACAATTTGGCTTGCAATAGTTTTAATTTTAATAGGTTTTGCTTATTATATCCCTTATTTATAGGGATACAATTCTTATTCTTCTAAAAAAGGAATAAGTTTTTGGGCACATAATCCCATAGCTGTACTTTCATATCCTATCACATTTTTGATATATGGTTTGCAAAAACCTTCTACCATAATTGCACCTGCTTTTCCAAAACACTCTCCTGATTTTATATACTCTTCTAGGTGTGTTTTATCAAACTTTTCAAACTCATAAGTAGTAATAGAAATATCGATTAACTCTTTTGTTTTAGATTTATATATCATACAAGTTATTACAGAAGTTTCAGATTCACTTTGAAGTTCTAGCATTCTTCTTGCGTCATTTTCATCTTTTGCTTTTCTAAGTAACTCTCCATGTGAAGTAACCACAGAATCAGATACTAATAATGGCATGTCTTCAACGCCATATTTAGAATATAACTCATTGAATTTTCCTCTTGTTGCTTCATAACAAAAAGATTTAGGATTAGTAGTTAGTATTGAATCTTCATCAAAAGAACCGCCATTTTGAGTAAATTCAATACCAAAATTATTAAGTATTAATGCACGTGTAGGAGAATTTGAACCAAGTCTTATCACAATAGGCCTTTTTTAGTTGGATTATACTCAATTTGTATATAATATCTTTTAAAAACATATGAATTTAATTTAGGAATAAAATATGAATATAGTAGTAATTGGTGCTGGTGGAATTGGAGCATATTATGGAATGATATTACATGAAGTAGGGTGTAATATTACTTTTGTAGCTAGAGGTGAAAATCTAAAGTATCTAAAAGAAAATAAGATGAAAATGACTCATCCAAATTATGTAATAGAAGATAAAATTAATACATTAAGTATTGAAGAATTAGTTCAGAAAAATCCAGAAGATTATGATGCTGTGATTATTGCTACAAAAGCTATGAGTACGGAATCTATCTCTAAATCTTTATCATCTTGGGTAAAAGGTAGCTCTTTTATACCTTATTATATTTCACTACAAAATGGTGTTGAAAATGAAGATATTATGGAAGAGTATTATTCTAAAGATTATGTAATAGGTGGACTTACACGTCTTATTGTTTCACATACTATTTCTATTGGTCATGTTCATTGTTCAGGGGAAGTTCAAACTCTAATAGGGGCTTTAAATCATACAGATAAAAATGCTAAATTCTTAGATGAATTAAATACTATTTTAGCTAAAACACAAACTACTACATTTATATGTGAAGATATAAGATTAGAGCTTTGGAATAAGCTTATTATTAACAACGGAGTAAATGCTATTTGTGCTTTATTAGAAGAGCGAACTAGACCTTTACTTACAGATGAAAAAACTTCAAAAATCATATATGGACTTATGAGTGAAACAGCCCTTGCGGCAAAAGCTGTAGGAGTTGAAATATCTCAAGAAGGTGTTGATAAAATGTTTGAACTTATAAAAGGTTTTGAGAATCTAAAACCTTCTATGTATATAGATAGAGAAAACAACAGACCCCTAGAGCTTGAAGAAATTTGTGGCGTTGTTGTAAAAAACTGTGAAAAACAAGGTCTAGATGCTCCTTATACTAGAACTATTTCTACAGTTTTAGAGTTTCAATATGAAAGAAAAAGAAAATCAAATGGATAAAACAGTTGTATATCAAGGAGTTGAGGGTGCTTATTCACATTTAGCATCATCACAAATTTTCCCAAATTCAAAACTAATAGCTTCTGATTCTTTTTTAGAATCAATGCAAATGGTTGAAAATGGTCAAGCAGACTTTGGAGTAATTCCTATTGAAAATTCATCAGCAGGAAGAGTTGAAGAGATTCATAGATTAATTCCAAAGATGCAGTTAAATATTATTCAAGAATATTTTCATCCAATAAAACATGCATTATTAGCAATAAAAGGTTTCAAAAAAGAAGATTTAAAAACAGTTTCTTCTCATCCTCAAGCCCTAGCACAGTGTGCGAATAATATCAAGAAGTTTAATTTAGAAGCTATTTCAGAGTTTGATACAGCAGGTTCTGCTATGAAATTAGAGAAAACCAATGATAAAACTCATGCAGTAATTGCTTCAACACTAGCCGCTGATATTTATAATCTAGAGATTGTAGAAGAGAAGTTTTTTGATTATGTAGGAAATGTAACTAGATTTATAATACTTTCAAAAAAAGCTGATTTCCCTTCTTATGATACTTCTAAATCATATATTACATCTTTAATTTTCTCTGTACGAAATATTCCAGCAGCTTTATATAAAGCCTTAGGTGGATTTGCAACTAATGGAATAGATTTAATAAAAATTGAGAGTTATTCTGGAATTGGAAGTATGTATTCAACTCAGTTCCATGTGGATTTATATGGACATATTGATGAAAAAAGATTGCAACTTGCATTAGATGAATTGAAATTTTTTGTAGAAGAGCTGAAAATCATAGGTGTTTATGAAAGACATGAATATCGTGATCAAATGTGTGAGTTATCATAATTATACTAAAACAAAAAGAGAGAAGCTAAGGCTTCACTCTTTCTAATCTTTAATCTCTTAGTGCATATTGTGTAATAATATCACCCATAGCTTGTGTATCTAAAACTTCTTTAGCATCAAAAGCACTTAAGTCTTTTGTTCTATATCCATCTTTTAAAACATCTTTAATAGCATCTTGTATTATAATAGAAGCTTCTTCTTCTCCTAGTGAATATTTTAACATCATAGCAGCAGATTCAATTGTAGCAATTGGATTTGCAATTCCTAAGCCTGCAATATCAGGAGCAGAACCGTGAATTGGTTCATAAACAGAAGTTTTATCTCCACTTGAAGCAGATGGTAATAATCCAATAGATCCCACAACCATAGAAGCAGTATCAGATAAAATATCCCCAAAAATATTACCAGTTACAATAACATCAAATTGTTTTGGGTTTCTTACTAATTGCATAGCTGCATTGTCAACGTACATATGAGTTAATTCAACATCTGGATAATCTTCTGATAATTCAATCATAGTAGCTCTCCATAATTGAGATACTTCTAATACATTTGATTTATCAACAGAACAAAGTCTTTTATCTCTTTTTTGTGCTAATTCAAAAGCTTGTCTTCCAATTCTTACAATTTCAGGTTTTGAGTAAACCATAGTATTAAAAGCAGTTTTGCCATTATTTTCTCTAGGTTCTCCAAAGTAAATACCACCAATTAACTCTCGTACAACCATAATGTCACAACCTTCAATAACTTCAGGTTTAAGAGTAGAAGCATTTGTAAGTTCATCATAAACAATTGCAGGTCGTAAGTTTGCATATACTCCAAGAGCTTCTCTAAATTTTAAAAGTCCTGTTTCTGGTTTTAGCTCCCTTGGTAATGAATCCCATTTTTCACCACCAATTGCACCAAATAAACATGCATCAGAGTTTAAAACCCCATCAACTGTTTGTTGAGGTAGGGGATGTCCTGTTTCATCTATTGCAATTCCACCCATTAAATATTCATTATATTCAAGTTTAAAATCACACTTTGTTGCAACTGCATTTAATACTTTAACCGCTTCATCTACAATCTCTACACCAATTCCATCACCTTTTATTAGTGAAATATTATAAGTATTCATTTTTTTCCTTTTTATATTGCTGCTTGGACTACACCAGCATCTGCTCTTAAAACTGCACCATTACTTGCACTTGATAAAGTACTTGAAGTATAAACTATTAGATTTGCTATCTCTTCAACATCTGTAAATCTTTGTAATAAGGAAGTAGGTCTTACACTTTGGAAGAACTCTTTTTCCATTTCTTCAAAAGTAATATTTTGACTTTTTGCATAATCATCTAAAAATGTAGTAACACCCTCAGAGTTTGAAGGTCCAAGAATAATAGAATTAGAAGTAACATTTGTACCTCTTGTAAGTTCTGCAATTCCTCTAGCTACTGCTAATTGAGCTGTTTTAGTCATTCCATAATGAATCATCTCTTTTGGTATTTGATATGCTGATTCACTTGAAATAAAAATAATTCTACCCCAGTTATTCTCTAACATCTTAGGAAAATATGCTCTAGATAATCTAACTCCACTCATTACATTTGTATTAAACATAATAAGCCAGTCTTCATCAGTGATTTGTGTGAATTCTTTTGGTTCAAAGATTCCAAGATTGTTTATTAGAATATCTACGTAAGGTAGTTCTTGAAGTAATTTATCACAACCTTCTTTTGTTGATAAATCTGCAACTACTCCAAAAACAAGTGCTTCTGGATTTTCATCTTTTATTTTTTTTATTGCTTTATCAACATTAGTTTTATTCCGTGAGTTAATATAAACTTTTGCACCTTCATTTGCTAGTTTCTTAGCTGTTGCGAAACCAACTCCTAATGAAGAGCCAGTAACTAGTGCGATTTTGTTTTGAATTTTTAAATCCATATTATGCCTTCTTAAATAAAAGAGATAATAGTAGAAATAAATCGTTTTTAAATCGCGGTTTTTAGAAAAGTTCGCGATTATTCCGCGATAAGTGCTCGTTATAATAATTTCAATTTATAAGGAGTATAAATGAATAAAATTAAAAAAATGATCTTAAGTATAGTTTTAATACTTAGTTCAACAATTGTTTACGCAGCTGATTATAATGCAACACTTGGAAATATGCCAGTATATGCAGAATCAAAAGATAAAGGTGTCTTAGTAGACTTAGTAAAAGAGATACAAAAAGAAAGTGGAAATAGTATAAATATAAAAGTTCTTCCTTTTGCTAGTTCTTTATATATGGTTCAAAAGAATCGTTCTGATTTTCATATTCCACTAATAAAAAATGATATTGTAGATGAGAATAAATTGCCTTTTACATATTCAAGTGAAACAATATTTCATGTGAATTTTGTGATTTATTCACTAAAGAATAAAAAGATTGATATAAATAATTTATCACAATATAAAATAGAAACTGATAGAGCGCATGTGGCTTATTTTCCATTTAAAACAAGTGCTAGTAACTCTATATCGGGAAGTTTATCAAAAATAAATGATGGTAAAATTGATGCTTTTATTTTTGCAGATTTTGCAACAGATCCATATTTGAAAGAATCAAAATTCAAAAATTTAAGTAGAGAATTATATAAAGTATTTGATGTAAAAATGGTATTGCCAAAGAGTGCAAAAGCAAAACAAATTGATACTATGTTAAGTACTTCTATTTCAAATTTAAAACAAAGTGGTAAATACCAAGAGATTATGGGAAAGATTGATTTAGCCTATAGTAATTGGCAACCATAAGAGTTTAGAATTTTGTATAAGTTCCATAAATTACAGGTTATTTTTTCAAAACAAGTTATGAGGGAGTGAAAAGAGAAAAATAATTGTTAAGATTTTTATCTGATATCTAATTAGTTATAATTACGAAAAATTTGTGGAGAATATATGAAAAATATAAAAGAAGAACTTAAAAATGTAATACTAGATGTAATGTTACCTGAAACAGAAACTTACTTAGAAGAGTTAAATAAAGCAATAGATAACAAAAGTGCAAGTGAAGATGAAATTAATGCAAGAGAAGATATAGTATCTTTTATTGAGGAATTAAAAACTATTCTTGAAGTTATTTCAGAAGATAAGCTTTCAGATGAAGATGCAAAAAATGTATATGAAAAAATAACTACAATGCTTGAAGAGCATGAATAATAAATACCAAGGTTGTCGATTTTAGATATCAACAACCTTTTTCCATCTGCCATAATCTACTCCTTTGATTTCTTAACACAATTAGGTCATATGTATTTATTGTTTAAACTACTGCGACTAAGTTGCATTTAAATAACTTATATTATAATTCCTAAATTAAATGCGACAAAGTTGCACAAAGGGAAAAATGATGCTGAATGAAAAGAATCTCAATTTTGCTGGTCAATCTATTAGCCCCAAACCTTTTACGACAAGGCCTGTAACTTATCGACATAAGGCGCAGGATAGTCATCCAACGGTTTTCGCTGATATTTATCAATCAGAAATCAATATAGCCATTTGGCAGCGTAAGTTAGCTACGACTTTGCAAGATTCAGTGAAAGCATTTTTGGCATTGAATCCTACATTTCAAACAAAAATGATCTTAACACCAGAAGATGCACTTTCGCGTGTTAGCGAATCTTTTAATAACAATATGGCTGAAGTGAGCGAAGATATTGCTGAGCTTGTAGATATGTTTTGTTATTTATTTGAACGTAAAGAAGCAGCCCTACGCTTGAAAGTCTTAGATCAAGCGATGTGCCCTAAATTTCATGTGGATAGAGTACCTTGCCGCCTTGTGACGACTTATCAGAGTATAGCCTCGCAATGGCTGCCACACGAGGTGCTTAATTATACAAAACTGGGATGGGGTAGTAATGGATTGCCTGACAGTGAATCCGGCCTTTACCAAAGTGAAAGTGATATTCAGCAACTGGGTTGTGGTGATGTTGCATTGCTCAAAGGTACACTTTGGGAAGGGAATGAAAACGCGGGCTTAGTCCACCGTTCACCAGTGGTGCCAGCCAATGAAAAGCGTTTGGTACTAACTTTGGATTTTTAATTAAATGCTGTGGCTTCGAATAATAAATAGCTATAGTGATTTTAACTGTCTCAATTTTCTTTTAAACAAGTATATAAGACCAAATGAAGAAACGATAACTAGTATAGCTGTCATATAAAACTTGAATCCAATATCGCCATTACCTGTGATAAGGGCTTCTAATAGGTTTTGTGCAGCACTGCCTAACCATACAAAAAGTATAGTTCTAGGCAGCATACCTAAAGTGCCTGCTGTGATAAACTCTTTTACCTTAACTCCAAATGCAGGTAAAAGAAGATTCATCAATCCAAAAGGCAAAATGGGCGATATTCTACATAATATTACAAACCAAAATGGATTTGACTCAACTGTATTTTTCAAAAGTTCTTTATTATCCATATCTACCATAGATTTAAGTAGCCTTCCTTTGTCCAAGTGCCGACCAAAGATATACCCTAACAATGAAGCTAAGAGATATGCAGGTACAACATAAACTAAAGAGCTAAGACCAAACAAAAATCCACTAAGTGATGCTATAAAGGTTGTAGGAGTCAAAAGGATGGCCATTGTAAATGCTGTTCCTGTAAAAAACAGGATAGAATGATCTTTTATCCACTCCGTTATCTCTGGATAGGAAAAGATGATATATAAACTCAAAAGGCTTCCTAAAATAGGCAATACAATAGCAATAAGCGAAACAAAAAACGAATGACGATTTGTACGTAAGAATTTAATGGTTTTTTTCATAATGAGACTTTTTTACTATCTACGATAGATTTTTTTAAGAGGAATTATACTGAATCAATCTTTAGAAAAATCTCATAAAACATATAAGTATATTTTAGATTTAAGTTTAGCTTCTATTAGTATGAAATATTTTATTTTAATTCAATTTTAGGAGCCGATAATCCAGAAAGAATGATTGAAGTTTATGACTAGTTAGTATATAATTTAATTTTTGAACAAGTTCTAGAACTTACAGGTTGTGGGACTTATTTTTATAACTCACTTTTCTTTGGTATAAATTCTCGTATTAATCCATTTGTATGTTTATTTAACGAAGTCTCTTTTCTTTACTATGTTTCGATTAATTAAAAAATAATAAAAGATATTTATTTAAATATAAATAAATAATTTTTTTAGTATGAATATACTAATATAAGAATAAACAATACAAGGATAATATTACTATGAAAACAAAAAAAATTATTATTTCATCAATTATTATTTCATCAACTCTATTCGCACAAAGTTTTGATGCATCAAATTATGGATTGCAAAATGATTTATTATATGGATTAACAAATACTCTAACTAAACCCATAGATTCAAATATTGACACTTTATTGTTTAAGAATGGAGGCTCTAATGATTTCTTTTATTTTAAACGCAATACAGAAGGTAGTGTCGCGCCTGACACTTTAACTGCATTTGAAGAGAATAGAGCTTATCAAAATCTAATATTTGAGAACACTTCTACTTCTAATACTTGGACTCTTGGTTCTCAAAATTCACAGGCTTCTTGTAACCCATGTAACGAAAACCATGTTTTTGTTTCTACAAAATCACTTACCTTAAATAATACAGCTTTAGAATTTATCAAATTAAAATCCCCAGATGTAGATCCAAATGCAAATAGATACGATTGGATTGAAGATTTTGTTTTCCAAAATTCGCAAGATTATGCAAGATTAAATTTAAATAATGGGCATTTATTATTGGATAATAACTTTGGTTCAGGTGCTTTAATAAGTTTTAGAAACAATACTATATTTGATATAAATGGAAAAGATAATGTTATAAAAGGAGCAAGTGGAGCTTTTGGTCGTTCTTTGCATGAATTATATTTAAATATAAATAAAAATAGTTCCCTTATTATAAATGGTACAACTAATTTACAAGCATTGGAATATGGACATATAAATATGCAAGAAGGTAGTTCTCTTCTTGTAAAAGATAGCAGACTTCAATTAACAAGTGATGGTACAAACTCAAAGTATTTTTCTACTTTTGATAATGCATCAGTTTCTGTAAGTGGGGTTTTTGGAAGCACTCCCTCAAGTCTTGAGATAACAAATCCAACTTTTACAAATAGTAATATATCCTTAGGTAACAATACCAAAATTAGAAGTGTAAAAAGAGTTAATTCAAGCTTTTTATCTGGAGATTTCTTTTTTGAAGGAAATAATGACTTAGTTTTAAATTCAGGTTCAAAACTTACAGGAAATGAATCCCTAGGAAATGATACATCAACAGGATTTAACTTTTCAAATGGTACTACAAATATAAGTGGAGCAGGTACATTAGATGCTTTAGATATGCATTTAAATAATGCAAAAGTTGAATATAGTGGTAATAACATATCTACTAATCTTAAATCCTTATATTTAAATAATGGTAGTGAATTAAAAACATCTAAATCAACAAGTGATGATTTTAATAAATTATTAGTTTTAAATATTAATGACTCTACTCTAAATGGAAATAATAGTTATGGATTAAGTGCTGTATTGAGAGCTCAGATTGAGAATTCAACGTTAAAGATTGATACAGCTAACAGAACATCAGGAATGACTTTTCACTTAGCAGGAATTAATGATCCAAGCATAGATGGATATATAAAATTTGATGGTAATAATAAGTTTATTAGTAGAATTGACCCATCAGGTAAAGATATTGGTGCGGGTATTAAAAATTATGCAGACGCAATATACTTTAAAAGAAGAGATCTTGGTAGTTTTACCTCAGATACTGTACTGGGTCTATCAAATTTAGACGTAGAATTAGAAGCCTTCTCTTCTTCTCCTTCTTCAACTGATTATTCAAGTGGTGGAGAAAATAGTGATGGTATTTATGATGTTATGGTTTTCCAGTCAACTGCTACTGCAGATAGTGATAATGTAGATTTTATTTTAGGTGGAAGTATGCCTGCTCTTTTAAAAGCTACACAAGTTAAAACACCAAGTGCAGATAATCTAGTTTCAGTAAAACTTGAAACACAAACTCTTTCTTCGTTAACTTCACACCCAACTATTACAACATCAAATCAACAAAATGGATTAAACTTATTACTTAATGGTGCAAATTCTGGAAATACTAATATTAATAATGCATTACAATCTATAACTAATTCTCAATTACAAACTCATACAGATAGTATACATGCTGAACCATATTCATCATATATGACTATTTCCTTAGAACATACAGATATGATAATGAATAGTGTTTTGAATAATACTGCTTTAAATATGAATATAAGTAGTGGAAAATTAGATAAAAAAATAGACCATAATAAAAAGAAATTTTGGATGGATATTAGTCATTCAAAAGGTGATATAGATGGGAGTTCAGGATTAGGAAGTTTTGATTATACTTTAAACACAGTAACTTTTGGAAATGATTTTATTTCTGATGAAAATAAACGTGCTGGAATGTTTATTTCTTTTGGAACACAAAAAATGGATGAACACGATAGTGTTAATCAAGATTTCAATAGTGATAACTACTATGTTGGAGGATATATAAACCAAAATATTTCAAATAATTGGAATATAGGAAGTGTATTCGGATATGGATATGGAAAACATAAGTCAACAAGAACTGTACAATTGTCAAATCTAAATGGAAATAGTAACGGTAATTTTCATAGTCATAGTATTTATGGAGCTATTAATATCTCAAAAAACATCTTTTCCAATGATTTAGTTTCCCTAAGACCAGAAGCAGGTTTTGATTATGCATATTATAAACAAGAAGAAATAAAAGAATCTGGAGATAGTAATTTTAATCTAATAATTGATAAAACTGATGCTCAATCAATAGTTGGAAGTATTGGAATAAATGCTAAATTTAAAAGTATTTCAGATACAAACAAAATCTATCCTCTTGCTTTTGTAAAATATGAACATGATTTTTATGCGAATAGAAATAATGCACATAAAGTTAATGCGGCATTAAGCTCAAATTCAAATTATAAACAAGAGTTTGAAGGCCAAAATAGAGGTGAAAACTCTATATTAACTGGTATAGGTTTAGCTAGCGATATAAATAATTCTTTACAAATAAATGGAGGTTTTGTTTATAGTAGACATTCTCATGGAAAAGAAGTTGGCGCTGGGATAAGTTTAAAATATAAATTTTGATTAATGATATAAAAAGGTTCAATTATGAGTTTAAATAATTTTTCTATAAAAATAAAACCTACAATTTTAGGTTTATTTTTTACAGTTACTGCTATTGTAGTTAGTGTCATGTTATTAATGCAATATAATTTAAGTAAAAAAATTGCATTAGAAAGTACACAAGAATCATTTAAACAATTATCTACAAACTTAAAACAAGAAACTAGTAACTATATTAAAAATAGTGAATCTTTTATTCGATTAATTGAAAATATTCCTTATCTAACTGAAAAACCAATTCCAAATGTTAGACATAAGGTTTTAGATCTTTTTGTTTCTGATATAAAAAGCAATAACTATATTTATTCAATATATGTAGGTCATAAAGATGGTACATATTATGAACTTATAAATCTTAATGAAGAATATAAAAGTAGTTTTGATGCACCTAAAAATGCCTCTTGGTTAATAATTAAAATCCTTGATAATATTGAGTATAAAGAATATTTAGATAAAAATTTAAATCAAATAAAATCTATAAAAAATGATACAAAATATAAAGTTACTCAAAGACCTTGGTATAAAGAAGCTATATCTTCCACAAGTTCAATAAAAACCGAACCATATTTGTTTAAGTTCTTAAATAAATATGGTATTAGTTATGCAAAAGAAATAAAAAATAGCGATGATATTGTTATTGGAATTGATGTAACACTAAACAATATAGATAAATTAATAAGTAAACAAAAACTAGTTGAAGATAGTGAAGTTTTCTTATTTGATACTAATGGTAAAATTATTACTTATAACAAAGTATCAAAAGGTAAGATTAGTAATAATAAAAGTTCATTAAATCAAAATACACTTGATGAAAAATTGACTGATAATCAGTTCTTTTATAATAAGTTTTCACTTTTTGATAATAGTGAATCTTTATATATAATCTCTCCAATTGAAAATATAATGGAACCATATATAAAAGAAATTTATTGGTTTATTTTAGTTTCTTTTATAGTATTTTTAATTATTGCCATACCCCTTATTATTTTGAGTTCAAGTTTGATTATAAATCCTTTACATAGAATCGTAAAAGAGAATGAGAAAATTCAAAAAAGAAAATTTGATAAAGTTAAAAATATTTCTTCTTATATAAAAGAGATTCATGATGTTTCTGATTCTTTATGGAAAATGTCAGTTTCAATAAAAGCTTATGAAGAGAATCAAAAAGAACTTATGGATTCTTTCATAAAACTAATAGCCACTGCAATTGATGAAAAATCAAAATATACAGGTGGTCATTGTAATAGAGTTCCCAAACTTGCACTTATGATTATAGATGAAGCAAATAAATGTGAAGATGGTATTTTTAAAGACTTTAAAATAAATAGTGAAGATGAATATAGAGAGATAAGTATTTCTGCATGGTTACATGATTGTGGAAAGGTTACAACGCCTGAGTATGTTGTTGATAAAGCAACAAAGCTAGAAACAATCTATAATAGAATACATGAAATAAGAACAAGATTTGAAGTTATCTATAGAGATTTAATAATTGAGTCTTATAAAAAAGAGTTAAATGGTGAGAATAAACAAGAGATTGACTCTTGGCTTAAAAATGAACAAAATGAACTAAAAGAAGATTTTGAGTTCATTGCTAAAATGAACTTAGGTGGAGAATTTTTAAAAGAAGAGTATAAAGAAAGAATTAAAGTTATAGCGTCAAGGACTTGGTTAAGAAATTTTGATAACAAAGCAGGTTTATCAAGAGAAGAAAGAATCAGATTTGAAAATAAAGATGAAAGTTTACCTATATTAGAGAACTTATTGTCAGATAAAAGCTGGCATATAATCAAGAGAGAAGAATCAATTAATGATGATGTTAAATATGGATTTAAAACAGAAGTTCCAAAGAATCTATATAATCAAGGTGAAATTTATAACTTAACGATTTCAAAGGGAACTTTAACCGAAGAAGAGAGATATAAAATACAAGATCATATCAAAATGACAATAAAAATGTTAGAACAATTGCCACTACCCGAAAACCTAAAAAATGTGCCACTATATGCAGGGGCTCATCATGAAACACTAATAGGTACAGGGTACCCTAAGAAATTAACAAAAGATGAAATGCCAATACCCTCAAGAGTTTTAGCCCTAGCTGATGTTTTTGAAGCATTAACTGCATCAGATAGACCATATAAAGATAGCAAAACTTTATCAGAGTCAATAAAAATACTTAGCTTTATGGTAAAAGACCAACATCTTGATAAAGATATTTTTGAGCTATTCTTAAAAACAGAAGTATATAAAAGATATGGGAAAGAGTATTTGTTAGATGAACAAATTGATGAGATACTGATAGGTGATTATTTATGATTGATGTTATATACAACAATAACTGTACATACAACACTTAGAAAGATATTTTAATATATTATCTGTTAAAAGAGATACTAGAAAATAGATGAATAATATTGACTATCTGATCTTAGGAGCAGAAGTAAATCCTCTATGAAGTTAAGCATTTCAAAACCTCTAATTTATGGAACAAAAAGCAATCTAATATGTTTCCCATGTTCCATAATATGTTCAAAAAGTAAAAACTACAAAGTTCCACAAATATTAAGGAATTATAGAACAAATAAAGAGACCTTCTATTTCTATTTATCTGAGAAGTCAGATGAGATTATACCACTCTCTTTTATTAGAATAATTCTATGTTATACCCTTCATTATTTTGATTTACAATCAGGTCTTTATGAACCTTATTTCTAAGTCTAAATAGTACAGACCTAAATGTGGTCAACACTCTTGCTTTGATCAATATTCATAATAAATCCTTTGTATTGAACTTACTATTTATCTCATATATTAGAATGATTGTAAAGTAATGTCTATCTTCTGTTAACCTATCAGTATAAACTAGAAGTATCATATAAATTGACAAAATTACGGTATTCATATATAATGTAGTTATAGAAAGGATATGAAATGACTCAAGCACAAATTAGTAAATATTTAGATATACCATTTGCAACACTTAATGATTGGAAAAAAGAAGATAGTAATAGAAATAAATTATATCAGCTTCTAATCAATCTTGATGAAAAAGAAGTTCAAAATAAATTAAGTAAAAAAACTAATCATAGATTTTTTCATATCCTAAATAGAAATATTGATAATTACTCAAAGTTTACAAGTGATGATATTAGAAAAGCTTTTGATAAAAAAGATTATCATGAAGCAACACTTAGAGAACAAAGTATATATGCAAAGTTTTTTAAAGAACTTGAACCAAATGAATTAGATGAATTTATCATAACTTTTAATGTATCAAAAAGAAATATAAAGAGTCTATATATTTCTTCTCCTTTTAGAACTTTAAAGGGTGTTTCAAAGACTTGGGATAGAAGATTCAGACTAAAACATATTGATTCAAATACAGAAAATAAAAAATCTGTACCATCTGTATTACAAAATATTCTAAATAGAAAAAACTTATCTCATGTATGATTTCTCAAAACAAAAAGCTATGCTTGAAGCTACACTTCTACTTTTAGAAGAGAATAACTTAAGTGAAGTATCAACACTTGGTGGAGGTACAGCCTTAGCTTCTTATTATTGGAATCATAGATATTCTACTGATATTGATATTTTTATTTATGATGAAGAGGATAAAAAACATCTAGTCAAAGAATCTAATTGGAGCGAAGAAGTAAAAACTACAATGGAATCAATTGGATATAAAGGTAACTTTAGAAGTCATCCAATTTACTCTGAAATAGTTATAGATGAAGATTGTAAGATTCAGTTTTTTGATGTTGTCAAAAAATCACATAATCCATATCAAAAAGTTAATTTATGGGGTTATGAACTTTTAATTGATACAGTAGAAGAAATTATTGCTAAGAAGATTTATTATAGAGCTGATAAAGGTAATTCAAGAGATTTATTTGATATTGCAATTGCATTTAATAAAAAGCCTGATATTTTAACAAAAACACTTCTAAAAAAAGACAAAGTCATTACTCTTTTTGAAACGGTATCAAACATTTATAGTAACCAAGAATTAAAAGATTTATACCTTGAAGAGATAGAACAAATGAATCCAAATAAAGAGTATAAATTCTTAGCTCTTAACACTATAGAATACCTATACAATTTACTTGAAAATATCTGTGGAGCTTATGACATACCTTATGAGTTATCAAGTGAAGAGTATATTGAGATAGAAAGCTATGTCTATACTTCATTAACTTGATAGAGGATATAGTAAATGTTTCTCTATGAATAAGAAATAGAATACAAAATATTGAACAGCTTTATTAGAATAATTCTATTTTATAACCTGCATTATTTTGATTTACAATCAGGTCTTTATGTACTTTATTTCTAAGTCTAAAAAGCACTGATCTAAACGCTGCATAACCTGCTGGTTCATCTTGCCATATTGCATACTCTATTTGTTCTTGAGATACAAACTGTCCCGCTGTATTACATAGTAGTTCAATAATCTTTTTTTCTTTAGAAGTAAGCTTAATAGGCTCATCCCCATAATATAAAGTACTTGACTCTTTATCATAAAGGTAACCATATTTTAATTGAATAGTTCTATGTTTTCTATCATTAGTTATACTTAGTTGATGTTCTAGTGTTTTATTTATATTTTCAATTGCATCTAGTTTTTTAAACTTTTTATTATCTTCTTGGGCTTTTGATAAGGCAACTTCTATTGTTGCATGTAAACTTTGTTTTTTATATGGTTTTAGTATATATCCATATGGAGAAGTTTTCGAAGCTTCTTTTATTGTAATACTCTCAGAATTTGCTGTTAAGAATATAATAGGAACCTCAGGCATTGTAACTTTAAGCTCTTCTGCTAATTCAATTCCAGTAGTAGGTCCTTTTAAATATATATCCATTAATATCAAATCAGGAACTACTCCTTTTTCTAATATCTTCATTGTTCTACATTTGTTTGGTGCAATTCCACAACATTCATAACCTAACTCTTTTAGTGTCTCTTTTAGATTCATTGCAATGATTGTTTCATCTTCAACTATTAAAATTTTTGTACTACTCATCTTCTTCCTTCTTAGGGAACTTAATATTACACTCTAATCCATCATTGTTTCTAAACTCTATTTCTCCATCAAGTTGATCTTGAACGATTGAAAATATAAGTTGAGTTCCAATAGAATCTGCGCAATCTAAGTCATCAATTGATGATATTCCCTCTCCATTATCTCTAAGTTTTAGCTCAATTAAATCATCTTTTGTTTTAATATGAAGTAATAATTTATTATCTCTATTTTCTTTAAAGGCGTATTTAAGAGAGTTAACACATAACTCATGTAATATCATTCCTATTTGAATACATCTATTAGTTGAGAATATTAATCTTTCAATTTTTAAATCCACTTCTAAGCTTGTATTTTGTGAACAATATAAGTCTTTGATATCATCTAATAATCTTTTAATATAATTAGGCAAATTAATGAAAGCCAAGTTTTCACCTAAATATAAAAACTCATGTACCAATGCCATAGTATGAATTCTACTTCTACTTTGTTGTAAAATATAAATCATCTCTTGGTCTTTAGTCCGTCTCTCTTGCATATTTAATAAAGAAGAAATTATCTCCATATTGTTTTTTACTCTATGGTGAATTTCTTTTAATAAAATATCTTTTTCTTCTACAGACTTTTGTAGTTCTTGATTCATTTTAGTAATTTTAGTTCTATACTCTTGCTTTTGAGTCATATCCCTAGCAAAAGCACATACATACTCAGTTCCATTATGCATAAAGCCATGACCAGATACTTCAACTGGAAATATTGTTCCATCTTTTTTTATTTGTGTAGTTTCTAATCTCCAGTTTTTATGATTATAAATATTAATCATACACTCTTTAGCTGTTTGCCTATCAAAGTTAGGATCCATATCTTCTAAGTGCATCTCTTCTAAGAACTCTTCTTTTGTTCTTCCTACCATTTGGCAAGCTGCTTCATTTACATAAACAAACTTTCCATCTAAAGTAAACCAATAAATAGCATCAATAGAGTTATTAAGTGCAAACTCATACGGTACTAATCTTTCTTTATCTTTATCTTTTAACTCTCTATATGAATTATCAATTCTTTGTATTACTTTTTGCATATGATTTAGCATTATAAAAAGAATAATTCCTGTTGATAATAAAAACAATATACCAAAGGTAAGTGGCCCTTGCTCCATTATAGAGTTGTATTTGAAAAACTCTGAAATCAATTTATCTAAGAACACAATACCTAATACACCAATTAATACATAAGAGATGGAAAATTTAGTGGGAATTGATTTGTTATCAAAAAAATATTGCTTTAGATTACCCATTATATAAGCCTTTGAACTGTTATTTAGAAAATTATATCATAAAAAAAAACTTTAGATAACTAGTGCGATACTTTTGCGAGTTTTTTCTATTAAACTGATTTTTGAGATAAAAGTTTGACAATTAGATGGAGTAATTATTATGAGTAAAGTGTCACCATTTAAAAAAAAATATGTACATATCACAGATGAAAAAGCAAACGGATTAATTGAGTTTGATTTTGCAATTGGTGATCCTTGTATGTATGTAGAACTTGCTTTACCAAAAGAGCAGTTTGAAAAATTTTGTATTAACAATACAGTTGAACATCTAAGTAGGGAACAAATCATAGATGTTGAAAATGACAAATACAAATGGCAGTACGGAGTAATTGGTACATTAACAAAATAAGGAGTGAGAGAATATGTCTTTAGATATTAAAAGTATAGATATTAAGCCAAAAAGAGAAACGTTTGGTCATGTTGAAAGAAGAATTGGTGAAGGTAAAATGGCTTCAAGATATGAAGAAGCAACATTTGATATTCAACCAACTGATAATTTTCATTATAGACCTTTAGCAGATGCAACATATGAATTATATGATGTAGCAAAAACAGCAGTAAAGATGGAAGATTGGTATAAGTTTTTAGATCCAAGACAATATCACTATGCTTCTTATGTAACAGCTAGAGCTAAACAACAAGAAGTAGCAGAACAAAATTTTGTTTTTGTTGAAAAAAGAAATATGTTAGATGTAATGCCTGAAGATATTAAAGAGTTGATTTTATCTTATGTATTACCACTTAGACATTATGAGTGGGGTGCAAATATGAATAACCTTCAATTATGTTCTGAAGGTTATGGTGCTGCTATTACTAATGCTTACATGTTCCATGCAGAAGATAGATTGGGTAATGCTCAATATCTTACAAGAATTGGTCTTTTATTAGGTGAGAATGAGTCAATTGTTTTAGATAATGCAAAAGACAAATGGTTAAATGATGAAGCATGGCAACCACTTAGAAAAGCAATGGAAGATTCTTTTGTACTTAAAGATTGGTTTGAATTACATATTGCTCAAAATGTAATATTTGATGCATTTATTCATCCTTTATATTTCAATTTAATGGAACAAGAATTAAATGTAAGAGGTGGTTCTGCTCAAGTTATGATGACTGAGTTTATTACTTCTTGGAATGAAGAGTGTGCAAGATGGATTGATATGACGGTTAAAGTAGCTAGCGCTGAGAGTGAAGAGAATAAAGAATTATTAAATACTTGGTGTAAAAAGTATATTGATATTGCTTTCCATGCTGTATTACCATTAGCACAAAAAGTACATTCAAATCCTGAAGTAGCTATGAATATGATTAAAGATGAGTTAGTTGTAAGACTTAATAAAAATGGTTTAAACCTTTAGGAGAATTAGTATGTCAAAAGTATTTTTAGCACTACAAGCAGTAGAAGAAACAAGAGCAATTATTGAAGCAATTAAAGAAGACAATCCTCACGCTGAGGTTGAAAACCAACCAGCAATGGTAAAAATTGCAGCTGAGGGAAAACTTCAAATAAAAGCAGAAACTGTATCAACTCATATTGGTAGAGATTGGGATCCACAAGAGCTACAATTAGTTTTAGTTTCATTAGCAGGAAATGTTGATGAAGATTATGATCATTTCACAATTTATTGGGATAACTAGGAGGAAAACATTATGACTATGCAAACACAAAAGAGAAAAAAACGTTTAAATATGAAAGACAAGTACAAGTATATGACAAGACTTGGATGGGATACTACATATCAAAATATGGATGATGTTTTTCCAAAAGATAAATTTGAAGGTATCAAAATTCATGATTGGGAAGCATGGGAAGATCCATTTAGAATGACTATGGATTCTTACTGGAAATACCAAGGTGAAAAAGATAAAAAACTATATGCAATTATTGATGCTTTTGCTCAAAATAATGGACAAAAAAATATCACAGATGCAAGATATGTATCAGCATTAAAATTATTCTTAACAGGTGTTTCACCATTAGAATATCAAGCTCATAGAGGTTTTGCAGATGTTGCAAGAAACTTTAGAGGTGATGGTCCAAGAGTTGCATGTCAAATGCAAGCAATTGATGAGTTAAGACATGTTCAAACACAAATTCATACATTAAGCCACTATAACAAACACTTTAATGGTTTCTCTGAATTTGCACATTGGCATGATAGAGTTTGGTATCTTTCAGTTCCTAAATCATTCTTTGATGATGCAAGATCAGCAGGTCCATTTGAGTTTATGATTGCTATTGGATTCTCTTTTGAGTATGTATTAACAAACCTATTATTCGTACCGTTTATGTCTGGTGCTGCTTATAATGGTGATATGGCAACAGTAACATTTGGATTCTCAGCTCAGTCTGATGAAGCAAGACATATGACTTTAGGTCTTCAAGCGATTAAGTTCTTATTAGAGCAAGACCCTGATAATGTTCCTATTGTTCAAAAATGGATTAATAAATGGACTTGGAGAGGATATAAAGTTCTAGGACTTGTATCAATGATGATGGATTATATGTTACCAGAATCTCCACAATCATGGAAAGAAGCTTGGGAGTTATACTTCGAAGAAAATACAGTTGCATTATTTAAAGATTTAGAGAGATATGGAATTACAATTCCTGAGTGTGCTGGTACTGTAAGTGCTGAAAAAGAACATTTATCTCACCAAATTTGGATGACTTTCTATACACATAACGCAGCAGCACCATTCCATACATGGTTACCTGATGAAAAGAAAATGGATTGGTTAAGTGAAAAATATCCAAATACATTTGATAAATACTATAGACCAGTATATGAGCATTGGGCAGAATTAGAAAAGCAAGGAAAGAGATATTACTCTGAAATGCTTCCTCAATTATGTCAAACTTGTCAAATTCCAATGTTATATACAGATTGTGAAAATGATGATCCAACACAAATTGTGCATAAGCAAACAACATTTAATGGTGAAAGATTCCATTTCTGTTCAGATCATTGTCAAGAAATATTTGAAGATGAGCCAGAAAAATATGTACAGTCTTGGTTACCAGTTCACCAAATCTTCCAAGGAAATTGTGGAGGGGCTACATTACCAGAAGTATTAAAATGGTATAAGGTTGAATTTGGACAAGACAATCTTGATTACGTAGGTTCTCAAGATGAACAAATGTGGAAACAATGGAAAGGAGAAGCTTAAGATGGCAATAGTTACAAAAGGGGATTACCCAACAATAATGATGGATAGTGTTGATAGATTTCATGGGAACCAACTTGTATATGTAGGTTGGGATAAACATAAGTTAATCAACTCAGCAATGACATTTCCACTTCCTCCACAAATGCCTTTTGGGGCATTAGTGAGCGAAGTAATGCCATCTTGTTATAAAGATCATCCGGACTTTGAAAAAGTAGTATGGGATGATTCTGTTATTTGGAGATTAAATGGGGAAGTATTCACTCCTGATTTTGAAAAATCTTTAATTGATAACGGAATCGATCATAAATCTTTAGTTAGATTTGAAACACCAAATTTAACAGGATTAAATGGAGTAGGAATTTAATATGGCTTACCAAGTAGAAATTGAACCAACTGGTGATGTAATCGAAGTTGAGGATGGGCAAACCATCCTTGACGCAGCTTTAAGACAAGGTGTTTACATTCCCCATGCTTGTTCACATGGATTATGTGGAACTTGTAAAGTTGAAATCTTAGAAGGAGAAGTTGACTATGGTGCTGCTTCACCTTTTGCTTTAATGGATATGGAAAAAGATGAAGGAAAATGTTTAGCTTGTACAGCAACACCAATGGAAAATACTTGTGTTGAAGCTGATATTGACGAAGATCCTGATGCTAAATCTATTGCAGTTCAAGATTTTATGGGAACAGTAATCGAAGTAAAAGATTTAACTCCTAGAATAAAAGGTATTTTTATTGAGTTAGATGAGGGAATTGATTTCCAAGCTGGACAATATATTCAATATCATGTTCCAGGTTTTGATGAACCAAGAGCTTTTTCATTATGTAATTCTTCAAATGATAAAAAAGTTGTTGAGTTAAATGTTTCACTAGTACCAGATGGGGAAGCTACTCCTTGGATTCATAATAATGTAAAAGTAGGTGCTAGACGGAAAATATCTGGACCTTATGGAAGATTTTTTGTAAGAGAATCAGCCCAGAAACCAATGATTTTCTTTGCCGGTGGTTCAGGATTAAGTTCTCCTAAATCTATGATTTTAGAGCAATTAGAAAATTCTTGTGATTTACCAATTACACTTTTTCATGGAGCAAGAAATCAAGAAGAGTTATATTACTCAGATCTATTTTTTGATTTAGAAAAAAAATATGAAAACTTTACTTATGTTCCTGTTTTATCAGATGATGATGTTCAAGACTGGAATGGAAGACGTGGTTTTGTAACTGATGCAGCAAATGAGATTTTCGAGAATGATTTCTCTGGAAATAAAGCATATCTTTGTGGACCTCCACCTATGCTTGATGCTTGTATTACAACACTTATGAGAGGAAGACTTTTTGAGAAAGATATTTATACAGAAAAATTCTTTTCAAAAGCTGACTTAAACGCTGAAAATCAGCGATCTCCACTATTTAAATCAATCTAAATGAAATAGAGTTTTTAACTCTATTTTATCTCACATTTCAAAGGATATATATGTTTGATATATCAATTATAATTCAATTTATTTTATTAGGTGCATTTGTAGGTTTCATCTCAGGACTCTTTGGTATTGGTGGAGGAGGTATTATAGTTCCTATTTTAACTGGTATTTTATTATCACTACAATTTGATGCAAACACGGTTGTTCATGCTGCCATTGGAACTTCAATGGGAATCATGGCTATTACTTCTTTTTCTTCTATGTTAGCTCAGCATAAAAAACAAGCAGTTTTATGGGATATGTTTAAATTACTAGTTCCTTCTATTATTGTAGGAACTTTCTTAGCTTCTTTTTTAGCTTCATATTTAAGCTCTTTTACCCTTGCAATAATTTTTGCAATATTTATGTTTTTGACTTCTATTAATATGTTTTTTGGCTCAACTCCAAAAAATATAGAAAAAGAGTTTTCAAAAAGAATACATTATATTTCAGGTGCAATTTTTGGGGCTTTATCTGCATTAATTTCTGTTGCAGGTGGTATGTTTATTGTTCCTTATTTACTTGCACAAGGCATAGATATAAAAAAAGCAATTGGTACTTCCTCTGCAATTGGATTTATTTTAACTTTATCAGGTGCCTTAGGTTACATGATAAATGGTTATATGATAAATCATACAAGCCTTGATTACACCATAGGTTTTCTTTTTTTACCTGCAATATTTTTTGTTGCACTAGCAAGCGTATTTACGGCACCCATAGGTGTGAAACTAGCTCATAAAATGTCTAGTAAATTACTTAAAAAAATCTTTTCATTAATACCATTTTTCTTGAGTATAAAATTGATTTATGAATTAGTTTAGAAAAGTAAAAATTGCGATTTTTCTGCGAATCTTTTCAAGTATAGTTTGAATAGTAAAAATATCATTCTTTATGAATTGATTATTTTAAAGGATATATAAATGGCTGGTTCAAAATACCAAATTAAAATGCTTGGAAATAATAAAAGCTTTGATTCATGTAATGAAGATCACATTTTAAACTGTATGGCAAAAGGTGGAGTATCACTTGCACCAAATGGTTGCCATGGTGGTGGATGTGGTGTTTGTAAAATCAAAATTTTAGATGGGGAAATTGAAACCTTATCTATGAGTAAAAAATATATAACAGAAGATGAAAAAGAATCTGGTTTTGTTCTTGCTTGTAGAGCTATTCCAAAATCAGATGTTGAGTTTGAATTTATTGGAAAACCTCAATGTAAAAGAGTAGAAGAAAAAAAGAAATACGGCTTCGTATAAAAACTTAAGGAGAAGAAATGGGAATTATGAGAATTGGACATATTAGTATTAATGCTATTGATATTGAAGAGTCAAAAAAATATTACACAAACGTAATGGATATGAGAATTACTCATGAAGATGAAGAGGGTAGAGTTTACCTTAAGTGTTGGGATGAGTGGGATAAATATTCAGTTGTTCTAAATCCTAGTGAGAGTGCTGGAATGAATGATATTGCTTATAAAGTTGAAAAAGATTCAGATTTAGATGAACTAGCTTTAAAACTTGAAGAGAGAGGTATCGATACAACAATGAAAGCTGCGGAAGCAGTTCCTTTCTGTGGTAGGACTTTGAACTTCAAACTTCCTTCTGGACATGATTTTATTTTATATGCTGAAAAAGATTTTGTTGGTAAAGATGTTGGTACTACAAATCCTGAACCATGGCCTGATGGATTAACTGGTGTTGGAACACATTGGTTAGATCATGCTTTATTAATGTGTCCTTTAGATCCTGAAAATGGAATTAATACAGTTGCACAAAATACTCAATTAATGGTTGAAGTATTTGATATGAAACTAGCTGAACAAGTAGTAGTAGGACCTGATGGTTCTGTTCAATTAGCAACATGGTTAAGTGCTGGAAATACTCCTCATGATATCGCTTTTGTTGGTGGTCCTGAAACAGGATTACATCACTTTGCATTCTTCTTAGATGATTGGGCAGATATTCTAAAAGCTGCTGATGTATTAGGTAAAAGAAATGTAAAAGTTGACGTTACTCCTCAAAGACATGGAATTACTAGAGGAAATACAATTTATTTCTTTGACCCATCAGGAAATAGAAATGAAACATTTGCAGGTCTTGGATATGCAGTTTATCCAGATATGCCAACAGTTACATGGACAGAAGATGAGTTATGGAAAGGTATTTTCTACCATACAAATCAGCCTGTTGAATCATTTACAAATGTTTATACATAGGATTGAATAAATGACTCAGGTTAATAAAAGCCTTACATATCAAGCAGCTTTTGCTGCTTGTGAAATGGCAATAAAAAAAGCAGAAAATTTAAATATAGAAATAAACGTAAGTGTTACAGATAATGCAGGATTAGAATTAGCTTTTTTAAGAATGAATGATTCTTTTATTCACTCAATGCAAATAGCAAAAGATAAGGCTTACACAAGTGCAAGTTTTGGATTTGCAACAAATCAATGGACAGATATTTTTAAAGAAGCACCACACCTTGAACAGGGTTTTTCAAATAGGAATAGACTTATACCTTTTGGTGGAGGACTACCAATATTTGAAAATAGCGTAAAAGTAGGAGCTATTGGTGTTTCTGGTGGAACTGAAGAAGAAGATATTATTTGCGCACAATATGCAATAGAAAAAATAGGATTACAATAATGAATAAAGTACAACACTATATTAACGGACAATTTATGGACTCACAATGTGGAGAGTTCTTTGATAATTATAACCCAGCAACAGCTGAGTTAATCTCAAAAGTTGCATTAGGTAGAGAACCAGAAGTAGACGCTGCCGTTGCTGCTGCAAAAGCTGCACTAACAGGTGAATGGGGGCAAATGAAGCTAAATGACAGAATAGCTTTAATGTACGAATTAGCAAATGAAATGGATAGAAGATTTGACGATTTCTTAGAAGCTGAGTGTTTAGATACTGGAAAACCATACTCAATTGCTAGACATATTGATATTCCAAGAGGAGCTGCAAACTTCAAAGTATTTGCAGACACTATGAAATCTGTTGCTGATGAAGCATATAGAATGGATACTCCTGATGGTAAAACTGCAATGAATTATTCAATGAGAAAACCAAAAGGTGTAATTGCTGTTATCTCTCCTTGGAATTTACCACTATTATTAATGACTTGGAAAGTAGGTCCGGCACTTGCTTGTGGTAATACAGTAGTTGTAAAACCATCTCAAGTAACACCAACTACTACTTCACTTTTAGGGGAAGTAATGAGCAAAGTTGGAGTTCCAAATGGTGCTTATAATGTTGTTCAAGGTAAGGGTTCAATTACTGGAAACTTATTAACTGCACATCAAGATATTGATGCAATTACATTCACAGGGGAAACAAAAACTGGTGAAATGATTATGAATGCCTGCTCTAAAGGTGTAAGAGATGTATCTTTAGAATTAGGTGGGAAAAATCCTGCAATTATCTTTGAAGATTGTGATATGGAAAAAGCAGTTGCAGAAACAACTAGATCTGCATTTGCAAACTCTGGACAAGTATGTTTAGGTACTGAGAGAGTTTATGTACAAAGACCAATTTTTGATGAGTTCTTAGCAAAATTAAAAGCGTCAGCAGAAAAACTAAAAGTTGGTGTTCAACATGATGAATCTGTAGATATGGGTCCTGTTGTAAGTGCTGCACATAGAGATAAAGTATTAGAGTTTTATGATATTGCTAAAAAAGAGGGTGCCAATGTAGTTTTAGGTGGTGGAGCTCCTAAAATGGAAGGTGATTTAAAGAATGGATTCTTTGTGGAACCTACTATTTGGACTGGACTTCCAGAAACTGCAACAGTAGTAAAAGAAGAAGTATTTGGACCTTGTTGTCATGTTCAACCTTTTGATACTGAAGAAGAAGTTATCAAAATGGCAAATGATACACAATATGGACTAGCTTCTACTGTATTTACTGAGAATTTAGACAAAGCTCATAGAGTTGCATCACAAATTGATTCTGGAATTGTATGGGTTAACTCATGGTTCTTAAGAGATTTAAGAACACCATTTGGTGGAATGAAAGGTTCAGGAATTGGAAGAGAGGGTGGTCATCACTCACTTGAATTCTATACAGAACTTAAAAATGTATGTATAAAAATGTAAGGTGGAATTGAATAATGGCAATGAATAATGAAAAAATAGAAAAATACGGAAATGAATTGTATGAGGCTCTAAAAGCTAATACTGCAATGGATCCAATATCTTCAAGAGAACCTGATTCTACAATAGAAGATGCATATGCAATTCAACATCATTTTTTAAAAAGAAGAATGGAAGATGATAAATCAACAATAATTGGTAAAAAAATTGGAGTTACTTCAAAAGTAGTAATGGATATGTTAGGTGTTCATCAACCTGATTTTGGTTACCTTTTATCAGATATGATTTATTCAGATGGAGATGTAATTGATGTAAGTAATGGAATGATTCAACCAAAAGCAGAGGGTGAAATTGCCTTTGTTTTAAAAGAAGATTTACAAGGTCCGGGAGTTACAGCTGCTGATGTAATTAAAGCTACAAAATTTGTAATGCCTTGTTTTGAAATTGTTGATTCAAGAATCAAAGATTGGAAAATCAAAATCCAAGATACAGTTGCTGATAACGCTTCTTGTGGATATATAGTATTTGGGGGACAAAGTGTAAGTCCTTTAGATGTAGATTTAACAACTTGTGGAATTACATTAGAGAGAAATGGTGAATTATTACATACAGGTGCTGGAGCTGCTGCTTTAGGAAGTCCTGTAAATGCTGTTGCTTGGCTTGCTAATAAATTAGGTGAGTTTGGTGTTGGTTTAAAAGCTGGAGAGGTTATTTTATCAGGTGCATTATGTGCCATGGTTACTATTGAGCCAGGGGATAATATGACTATTAATATTGGTGGAATTGGTTCTGCTTCTATTAGATTTGAATAAGGATAATACTATGAAAATTAATTGTGCGTTAATTGGGTCGGGAAATATTGGAACAGACCTAATGTATAAACTTCAAAGAAGTGAAATCTTAAATCCTTTATGGATGGTAGGAATTGATCCTGAATCTGATGGATTATTAAGAGCTAAAGAAGCTGGAATGAAAACTACAGCAGATGGTGTTGATGGATTATTACCTTTTATTAAAGAAGATGGTGTGAAGATTGCTTTTGATGCAACTTCTGCTTATGTTCATGGGGAAAATAATAGAAAACTTGCAGAACTTGGAGTTCAAGTTATTGATTTAACTCCTGCTGCTATTGGACCATTTTGTGTTCCATCAGTAAATATGCAAGAACTATTAGATCAAAATACTCAAAATGTAAATATGGTTACTTGTGGTGGGCAAGCTACTATTCCTATGATTGCTGCTGTTTCAAAAGTACAAGAAGTTGAATATGCTGAGATTATTGCAACTGCTGCTTCTAAATCAGCGGGTCCGGGAACTAGAGCTAATATTGATGAGTTTACAGAAACTACTAAACTTGGAATTGAACAAGTTGGAGGGGCTAAAAAAGGAAAAGCAATTATTATTCTTAATCCTGCAGAGCCACCTTTAATGATGAGAGATACAATTCATTGTCAAACTAGTGAATCACCAGATCAAGAAGCTATTACAAAATCTGTAAAAGAAATGGTAGCTCAAGTTCAAAAGTTTGTTCCAGGATATGCACTTAAAAACGGACCAGTTTTTGATGGAAATAAAATATCAATTTGGTTAGAGGTTGAAGGACTAGGAGATTACTTACCAAAATATGCAGGTAATCTTGACATTATTACAGCAGCTGCTTCAAATATTGCGGAGCAAATGGCTGAAAAAATTGTAAAAGCTGAAACTATGAGTGAACAAGCTGTAACAGCTACAACAACAGAGCAAAAAGGATTATAAGATGGATTTAAGAGGTAAAAAAATTACTATTCATGATATGTCTTTAAGAGATGGAATGCATTCTGTTAGACATCAATTTACTTTAGAGCAAATGAAAGATATGTCAGTTGCTATGGATAAAGCTGGTGTTCCAATGATTGAAGTAACTCATGGGGATGGACTTGGTGGTTCATCATTAAATTATGGTTATGGATTACATACAGATGAAGAGTGGTTAGATGCAGTTGTTCCTAATATGACTCAAGCAAAAATCTCTGCACTTTTACTTCCTGGAATTGGAATTGTAAAAGATTTAGAGAGAGCAGTTGAACATGGTATCTCAACAGTTAGAGTTGCAACACACTCTACAGAAGCTGATTGTTCAGCTCAACATATAAAAGCAGCAGTAGGAATGAATCTTGATACTGTTGGATTTTTAATGATGGCACATATGGTTGATGAAAAAAGATTAGTTGAAGAAGCTAGAAAAATGGTTTCATATGGAGCTAATTGTATTTATGCAACTGATTCTGCTGGTTACCTTTTACCTGATATGGTAAGTTCAAGAATTGCTGCATTAAAAAAAGAGTTTGGTGATGAAATTGAACTTGGATTCCACGGTCATAATAATATGTCTATGGGAGTATCTAACTCCCTTGCTGCTATTGAAGCCGGAGCTACTAGAATTGATGCTTCTCTTGCTGGATTTGGAGCTGGTTCTGGAAATACTGCTACTGAGGTTTTAGTTGCTGTTTGTAATAGAATGGGAGTTGAAACGGGAGTTGATTTAGATCTAATTGAAGATGCTGCTGAAGATATTGCACTGCCAATTATGGGGAAACCTACAAGAATCTCTAGAGATTCTTTAACATTAGGTTATGCAGGTGTTTATTCTTCTTTCCTATTATTTGCACGTCGTGCTGAGAAAAAGTATGGAATTGACGCAAGAACTTTATTAGTTGAATTAGGTAATAGAGGAATGATTGGTGGTCAAGAAGATATGATTGATGACTGCGCAATGGAATTAGCAAAAGAAAGAGGATTATTATAATGGCATTAGATAAAGCAACAATACAAAAATTAGCAAAGCATTGTGAAGATGCTGAATTAAATGCGCAAGAGATTACAAAAATTACGGATGATTATCCTGAAATGACATATGAAGATGCTTATGATATTCAATGGACTGCTAGAGCTGCTAAAGAAGCTAGGGGTACAAAAATCGTAGGTATGAAAATGGGTCTTACTTCACAAGCTAAGATGAAACAAATGGGTGTTGAAAACCCTTGTTATGGATATTTAGCAGATTACTTTGCTTATGGTGATGGGGCTGAAATTGCTATTGATGAGTTAATTCATCCAAAAGTTGAAGCTGAGATTGCATTTATTTTAAAAGATGATTTAAGTGGCCCTGGATGTCATATTGGAGATGTATTAGCAGCTACTGATTTTGTAATGCCTGCTGTTGAAGTTATTGATTCAAGATATAAAGATTTTAAATTTGATTTAAAATCTGTAATTGCTGATAACTCTTCATCTTCTAGATATGTAACTGGTGGTCGTGCCAGAAAAGTAGAAGATTTAGATCTTAAAACTTTAGGTGTTGTAATGGAAATAAACGGGGAAGTAGTTCAGCTTGGAGCTGGTGCTGCAGTACTTGGTCATCCTGCAACTGCAATTGCAATGCTTGCAAATATGATGGGTGAAAGGGACGAGGTTTTAAAAGCTGGAACTTATATCTTATCAGGTGCAATCACTGCTGCTATGAGCGTAAAAAAAGGAGATAACGTAACTGTTAAATTCCAAGATTTAGGTTCATTATCTATGAAGTTTGTATAAAAAAGGAAATTTAATGCCTATAGCACAAATTAATATAATTGAAGGTCGAAGTGACGAGCAAAAAGAAAAACTTATTGCTAAAGTAACTCAAGCAATTCATGAAGCCATTGATGCACCTGAAGCAAATGTAAGGGTTATCATAAATGAAATGCCAAAACAGCATTTTGGAATTGGTGGACAAAGCGTAAAAAAGATGGGACGATAATATGTCTTTGAAACTAAGTGTATTAGACCAATCTCCTATTCATGATGGAAAAGAAGATAAACAAGGTTTATTTGACACAATAAATCTTGCTAAAACCTGTGAAGACTTAGGTTATCACAGGTATTTATTAGCTGAACATCATGATACTCCTGGATATGCTTCTTGTGCTCCTGAAGTAATGGTTGGAGCAGTAGCAAGTGCTACATCTAAAATAAGAGTTGGTAGTGGTGGTGTTATGCTAAATCACTATAACTCTTTTAAAGTTGCAGAGACTTTTAATACACTTAGTGCTTTATATGATAATAGAATTGATCTAGGTATTGGTCGCGCTAGTGGAGCTAGTTATTTAGCTACAAGAGCTTTATATTGTACTAATGCTGATTATTCACAAAAAGCTTACGAACTTATAAATTATCTTGATGGAACAACACCTGAGGATTCTAGTTTTCATGAATTAAACTTGAGTCCCAAAGGTATTGATTCAACTCCTGTATTTTTATTAGGTTCAAGTGATGGAAGTTCTTCTTTAGCTGGATATTTAGGAGCTGGATATATTTTAGCTTTATTTATAGGTACTCATGAGCGAAGTCCTAATATTATCAAAGATTATAAGAAGTCTTTTGCAAGTGCAAAAGCAGATAAAAAGCCAAATGCAATGATAGCAGTTGCTTGTATATGTGCTAATACTAAAGAAGAAGCTAGATTTATCGCTAGTACACATTCATATTGGAAGGTTCAAGCTTTTAGACACCCTTCAAGAGATCCTTTACTTTCTCCTAAAACAGTTCAAGACCGTATAAAAAACCTAAGCTTTGAAGATAAGGCTTATTATGAAGAAACAATGAACTCAATGATTTTAGGAACAGCTAAAGAGTGTAAAGAACAAATAGAAGCTTTGGCCAAAGAGTATGATGTAGAAGAAGTAGTAGTTGTAAATGTGACTTATTCATTTGAGGATAGGAAAAATTCATATGAACTTTTAGCAAAAGAGTTCAATTTAAATAAATAGGAGAAAAGATGTCAAATCCAGAAATAGCAAATAATATAAATACGGGTGGTTATAATACAAATTATCATGATTTAGGTGAGGGTGAAGTAGTACTATTTATTCACGGTTCAGGTCCGGGGGTTTCAGCATATGCAAACTGGAGATTAGCAATGCCTACTCTTGCACAAAACTTTAGAGTAATAGCACCTGATATGGCAGGATTTGGTTATACGCAGAGAATAGAAGATGCCACTTATGATATGGATGTATGGGTTAAACAAGCAATTGATTTAATGGATGCTTTAAATATAGAAAAATTTAATATTGTTGGAAACTCATTTGGTGGAGCTTTAGCTTTAGCTTTAACTATTAAATACCCTGAAAGATTAAATAAAGTAGTGCTTATGGGTGCTATGGGAATTGATTTTGAACTAACAGCAGGACTTGATCAAGCATGGGGATATACTCCTTCTTTAGAGAATATGAGATCATTACTTGATACTTTTGCATATTCAAGAGTATTAGTAACAGATGAATTAGCTCAAATGAGATATGAAGCAAGTATAAGAGAAGGTTTCCAGGAATCTTTTGGTTCTATGTTTCCTGCTCCTAGACAAAGTAGTGTAAGTGCAATGGCCTCTAATGAAGAAGATATTAAAGCTATTGATAAAGATGTTTTAATTATTCATGGAAGAGATGATAAGGTTATTCCTTTTGAGAATTCTACTAGGTTACATAGTCTAATTGAAAAATCTCAATTACATGGTTTTGGACAATGTGGACATTGGTCTCAAATTGAACATAAAGACAGATTCAATAAATTACTTGAAGATTTCTTTTTAGTTTAAGAAAAATGATAAATAGTATATCTTGCGATAAATTAGCGATTTGTTTTTACTAATATAATATTTGTAATAGGTACAGGTATATAAGAAATAAAATATCTGAAGTTGTAGTACCTAAATATTTTGCTTTTAAGTTCGTGTTCTCCTTTACGAATAGAATAAACTTGTGATTTTAACTATATATCACACAACTTCAGAGTTAACCTATCAAATGCTTTCTAATACAGTACAAAATTAGCTTCCTTTTTGTACTGTATTTATTACTAAAAACTATAAAATCGCGATAATTTTGCGATACTTTTCCATTAGAATAGAAATTCATAGGGTACAGGACAAAACTTTAGATAATAAAGTTATGTAGCGCGTGTTTATGTAGTCTAGTTAAAATTTCGAAATCTAGGGAGAGTAAATGAGAAAAATTACAAAATTAAGTTTGGCAGCTGGTTTATTAGTTTCATCAAGTGCATGTGCAGACAGTTTATCTGAAGCATTCGCAAATGCAAAAGTAAAAGGTGAGATTAAAGCTCAGTATTTTGATGTAAAACCTTTAGCTGATGGTAAAAGTGATTCTATATTAGTTTTTGGTGGTAATTTAAATGTTATCACAGATTCTTTTTATGGATTTAAAGGGGGAGTAACATTCCAAACTTCACATGTATCGGATATTTCAACTGAAGGTACAAACAACTTTGCAAATACAATGGATGCATCTGGTTCTGTAATGTCAGAATCATATCTATCTTATACAATGTCTAATACAACAGCTAAGATTGGTAGACAGTATATTAAAACACCATTAATCGCAGGATCTGGTTCTAGAATGATAAAACAATCTTTTGAAGGTTTTACTTTAACTAATACTGATTTACCTCAAACAAAATTAATGGCTATATATGCAGGTAAATATCAAGATAGAACAGACGGAAATGGTGGAGCAGGTGAGTTTACTAAAAGTAAAGTAGAAGATGGTGCTTATTCTGTATTAGCTGAGAATAAATCAGTGAAAGATTTAACATTAACTTTACAGTACTTAGATGTAAAAGGTAATACATCAGCTAGTGATAAAGATGCTTTATATTTTGATGCACATTATAAAATTGCTGGAATTGATTTATCTGCTCAATACTATGATACAACAGATAGTAATGTAGATGGTTCTATGATTGGTTTTAAAGCCTCAGGAACAATTGGTATGATCAACTTAACAGGTTTATATACAACAACATCAGATGATGGAAAAGTATACTCAGGTGTTGGTTCAGGTGCTGATGCAGCATTTACTGCGTTACCTTTACATGGAGGAAGTGTTACTTATACAAAAGACACTGATACTATGGTTGGAGTTGCAGCAACAAAAATTGCAGATGTATTAATGGTTGCTTATTATGGGCAAGTAAATACTGATGATGCTTCATTGCCATATGAAAAGATTGATGCTTATGGTGGATTCTTACAATATGTTTATAATAAAAACTTTTCAGCAAAAGTTATGTACGAAAGTGCAGACTTTAACAAAGCTGCTTTAAAAGATGATGATATTCTTAGAATATATACATCTTACAAATTCTAAAAGTTTAATCAATTAATTATATAAAGGTTCAAGCATAAAGCTTGAACCTTTTTTTTTGAGTATAATACAAAAAAATTTAGAAAGTAATTTATGAAATATTATATATTTTTAGTTTTAGCTGTTTTATTTTGGTCTGGAAATTTTATTTTTGGACGATTAATATCTTCTAGTGTAGAACCAGTACAATTATCATTTTTTAGATGGTTTTTTGTTTTTATACTTTTACTGCCATATATGTTAATACATAAACAAAGACTTATTAATTCACTTAAAAAAGATTTTAGAATATTGTTTTTATTTGGAGCTTTAGGAGTTGCTGGGTTTAATACTCTTTTATATTATGGATTACAAACAACAACTGCGACTAATGCTTTGTTAATTAACTCTTCCACTCCTATATTTATTATTGTACTTTCGGCAATACTATTAAAAGTAAAGATTACAAAAATACAAAGTTTAGGAGTACTATTATCTTCTATAGGTGTATTATATTTGATTCTAAAAGGAAGTTTAGTCACACTATTAACTTTAGAATTTACCCAAGGTGATTTATGGATAATACTTGCTTGTTTAGATTGGGCTTTATATTGTATTTTGTTAAAGTTTAAACCAAAAGATTTAAATGCCTTTGATTTTTTAAGTATTACAACATTTATAGGAATAGTGATTTTATATATATTATTTAGCTTGCAGGGATTTAGTTTTGAATTTTCGTTTGTTAGTTCTGATGAGGTATTATATTCATTAATCTATATGGTGATTTTCCCCTCACTATTATCTTTTTATTTTTGGAATGAATCAACTGTAGCAATTGGAGCAAATAAGGCTGGACAATTTACACACTTGATGTCAATTTTTGGAGCTATTTTGGCTTTTTTATTATTAGGTGAAAGATTAGAGTTTTATCATTTTATTGGAATCACATTTATTGCCATTGGTATATATATTTCTATGTTTTATAAACGTAAGGTTGTTTAATGAACTTTTTGACTAAATTTTCTGGAATATTAATATTTCTATCATTTATTACTTCAATTTATGCTTACTTTTTTAATAAAGACTTAGTTCTAATCTCTGGATTAATTGCATGGTTTGCTTTGATGATATTATATGTTTTACTAAGCAACAAAAAGATTTTAAATACTTTATTTATCTTAAGTATTCTAGCTTTTGCTTTTTCTTACTATAAAGGTTTTGATATAAACTTCATTAAGGTTTTTACTGTAAATCAATATCTTTTATCTTTACTTATTGGAGTTGGGTTTTTAAGACTTATTGCTAGTCCTAAAAAAGATAAATCAATGAGCCTACCAAAAGGGAAACAATCTTTTTTTAAAACCTATTTAGGAATACATCTTTTTGGTTCAGTTATAAATCTTTCATCTTTAATACTTGTAGCAGATAAGCTTTATAAAAAAGCTCCCTTATCTAATAGCCAAGTTATTGTATTAACAAGAGCCTTTTCTAGTGATGCTTATTGGTCACCATTTTTTGTAGCTTTTGCCGCAGCTATTACTTATGCTCCAAACTTATCTCCTTCAATTATCTTGATAAATGGTTTGTTTTTAGCCTTTATTGCTTTTGTGGTTACATACTTAGAGTTAAGTAATGATAAGAAGTTTAAACTGGATGATTTCAAAGGTTACCCAGTAGCTTTTGAAACACTCGTTTTACCTTTTTCTTTAGCTTTTCTAGTATTACTTACAAATCACTATTTCCCACAAGTAAAAGTAATTGTATTAATAGCCTTGTTTTCACTTCTATTAACTCTTTTTGTTTTACCAATAAAAAAAGGTTTAACAAAGTCATATAATCAATTAAAAATGCACCTTATTGATGAGTTACCAAAAATGAGATTAGAGATGTCACTATTTTTAGTAGCGGGAATGTTTGGTATTTCAATAAGTACTATTCTTATAGGATATGATGTGTCTTTGCCTTTTGAAACTTTTGATTGGATTATTGCTTCAACTTTATTAGCTATATTTATTGTTCTTTCAATGGTTGGAATTCATCCTATTATTACCATTGCAATTATAGGTGATTTCATGAGCAGTGTAAATCATACATTATTGGCAATAACATTTTTGATGGCTTGGTCTACAACTGTTTCAACTTCACCTTTTAGTGGTTTGAATATGACTATAGTTTCAAGATATAATTTCTTAGCAATTGACATCTTTAAGCTAAATATATCTTATGCACTAAAAATGTACATAGTATGTGTTTTATGTCTATTTATTTTAAACACCTATGTTATATTGTAATAAAATCATACAATTATCATATAGTTTTATTACAATTATGATGTAAAAGAGATAGATGCATTCTCATTTGTATCCTTTCTGCTTCCTAAATTATAAATTTAAGTGCATTTATCTCGTTACAATAAATACTAATTACAATAGCCCAGCGATTATAATAATTTAACATTTTTTAAAATAAGAACCCCATCCCTTATAGATTTAATACACTATTGAAAAGGGAAAATAATTCGCATTTCTCCAACAAAATACGGGCTAATTGTAATCCAAAACTTCCAAAAAAATTAATTCAGAATATAAAACAAAATAAAAATAAAATGTAATTTGCGACAAGCAAGAAGAATTAGTTAATAATTCTTCTTGAAGTCCAGTAAGTTTTTTTGTAGAAAGGTTTGTTTAGTTTTGTAAACTTAACACCCTTAATTGAAGCATGCATAAAAGTTCCATCACCCATGTATATTCCAACATGTCTATCTCGTTTACCAGTTTTGAAAAAAACTAGGTCACCAAGAATTAATTCAGATTTTTTAACAGCTTTTCCAGATTTTACTTGAGTCCAAGTTGTTCTTGGAATCTTAACGTCAAACTTTTCTTTAAAGGCTCTTTGCGTAAATGCAGAACAATCAATACCTCTTTTAGAGTTTCCGCCAAATCTATACTTAACGTTTTTCCATTCATTATAGAATTCCATAAATGCTTCGTTCCGACTTAGAGTTGGATCTTGTTTTATGTTTGCTTCTATAATTAGTTTCTTGTATTCTTTTTGGATAGAAGAATCTTTAGTTAATAATTTTTTATCTTGTGTTAGTGTTTCTTTGTGTGTGTTTTTAATCGTTGAAATAGAGTCATTTTTTTTCTCTATATTCGTAGTATTCTCAACATAAACATCTTGTTTAGGTTGACAGCCAACAAAAATAAATAATAATGGCGTAAGTACCATTAGAGGTTTAATCATTAAAACTATCCTTCTTTAAAATTAAAGTTAGCTTATATTATAGCTAAATTTCAAGAAAAATCCTAATAAAATACTCGTACAGATTTCCAATAATGTTTTTTATAGTAGACATTTTCTAGCTTAGAAATAATCACACCTTTTTTTGTAGAGGCATGCATAAATTTGCCATTATTTGTATAAATCCCCACATGACGGGTGTTATAACCAGTTTTGAAAAATACTAAATCTCCAGTTTTTAACTGACTTTTTGTTATTTCTCTACCTATTCTTGATTGGTATTTAGTTGTACGAGGAATCTTAATGTTATAACTAGCGTTATATGCTTTTTGGATAAAAGCAGAACAATCTATTCCATTTTTTGAATTTCCACCATATTTATATCTAACACCTTTCCATTGAGAATAGAACTTAAAAAGCTTGTTATTTTTATCATTTAATTGCATCATTGTATTTAATAACGAAGCACTTTGAATAGGCATGTTATTACTTGTGTTTGAGCAAGCATTAAATATAAGAATAGTAAAGAGTGCAATAAATAAATGTTTTGTTTTCAAAGTAAGACCTAAGGAGTTATATAATAATAATATTATAGGAAAAAATAATTCATGTCAATAAAAAATTTAGAAAATGCTATAATTATTTTATAGATAAATAATAAGGAACAATAATGAGAATAATTTTTTTAGTTTTTATAACTATCTTTTTTACTTCTTGTGCACAACAAAATATTAGAAATATTGATGTTAATAAAAATGCAAAGTTTAATCAGATACAAACAATACCAACTTTTGATGTATGTACAAATGATTCATATATAGCAACATTAAATGATAAGAAATATGGAAGATTATTCATAGAGTATATATCTTTAAATAACAACTGTCTTTGGAATGGATATCAAAGAGGTTATTTCATGTATCAATTCCAAAATAAACTAAATATCAAAGATATGAAAGCTGTAGAAGATTTCAATTTTGATAATTATGAAATTACAACATATTTAGTAGATCATAAATATTACGTGAATTTAATATATAAATATGGTGTTTTTGAAGATGAATTTATTTTAGATTATTCAGGTGTAATGTCTTCTGAAATAATTAGAAAATATGATAGTTCATATGTGAGTGAATACCAAGACAAGGGTAGATTTAATAGGGACTATAATTATAGTTTGGTTAGAGAAAATCTTATAAATTCTTATTTTGTAAGGGAATTAGAAGAATATAGTAAATGAAGAAAAAAGACCTCTTCATTGTAATTTATTGTATCATCATTGTTTTATCAGTGATGTATGCAACACAACCCTTACAACCATTATTAGCCAAACAGTTTGATATTTCAATTATTAAAGCTTCACAGTTTACAGCTGTAATTATGCTTTTTCTAGCAGTATCTCCCATAGTATATGGATATATCTTAGAAAAAGTTTGTGCAAAAAAGATGTTGTATATAACTTCCATTATTTTATTAATCACAAATATATTTTTAGGAATGTCTTCTACTTATGAGATGTTTTTATTTTTTAGAGTATGTGAAGCCTTAGTAGTTCCTGCAATATTAACAGCATTAATGAGTATCTTGGCAAATATAGATAAAGAAAATATCAAATACAATATGGCAATTTATGTAGCTGCTACTGTATTTGGTGGTTTATTAGGTAGAGTATTCTCAGGTGCAATTGCTACAACTTTCTCTTATGAATATGTATTTTATTCATTGTCTTTTACTATTTTTATTTCACTATTTTTAATTAAAAAATTATCTTATGAAGGGGAAGCCCAATTAAATAAACCAAAAATAAAAGATATTACAAATATTCTAAAAGATAAAAGATTTGCAATGGTTTATTTATTAATGTTTTGTATGTTTTTTGTATTCGCTGGAGTTTTAAATGTCTTACCTTTTAGGGTAAAAGATATTTCAAGTTCAATAAATGAATTTCAAATAAGCTTATTATATTTGGGATATGGAATGGGAATCCTTGTATCTTTATCTTCAAAGAAAATTGTTAAGTTTTTCAAAAATGAGTTAAATACAATTCTTTTTGGAATTACACTATTTTTAATAGTTAATTTCTTTTTAGTAAATAAAGATGTTTTAATTCTATTTATAGTCTTATTTATCTTCTGTATTGGAATGTTTACAGTTCATACGGTAAGTACTGGTTTAGCCAATTCTATGAAAGCTCAAAGGAAGTCTTTGACTTCTGGAATGTATTTAACTTTTTATTATTTAGGTGGTGCTGCTGGTTCATTTTTCCCATCTATTTTATATGAACATTATGGTTGGGATATTATGATTTATTCTTTTATATTGGTTTTATTTATAGTTTTAGGTATTACTTATAGAAGTAGGGGATTATTTGAAGTTAAAGCTAATTAAGAGGATTAAAACCCTCTTAATGTAACTCCTAAGAATATTGCAATAATTCCTAAAGCAATATTTAGTGGAATAAAGTATTTAGCAATTGGAGCTAATTGATTTTTTGCAGTCAAAAAATCTCCGCCCTCAAAAGCTTTTTGAGCTTTATTTCTTTTTAGATAAATAGTAATAAATACTATTGTCATTACTGTCCAGATAATCTCTTTTACAATAACAACAGAATATAAAGGTGTACCTTTAAATCCTAAAGCAATTATCATAATAATTGCTGTGATTAATAATAAGACAATTGCTGGAATTACCATATTAAAAAATCTTCTTAAATTATCAAGTGTTCTCTCTATTTTAATTCTAGGCTCTGCAATATCTTGCATAGAGTAATGAATACCAAATCTAATGGCAATCATTCCTCCAACCCATAATACAGCAGAAATTACATGTAAAAAAACAATAGGTGCTGAAAAGTTTTGAAATAATTCAGTCACTTCTCTTCCTATAAGTTTTCGTTAGCATATGCAATAGCCGCAACTTTTGCATCTTCTACTTTAGTTACGTCTTTTCCACCTGCTTGTGCGAAGTCTGGTCTTCCACCACCTCCACCACCAACGATAGGAGCAATATTCTTAATCCAATCACCAGCTTTAACATTTGTATTTTTACTTCCTGCAACGATCATTACTTTTTCACCTTTTGGTTGTAGTAATAATACAGCAAGTTTTTCATTAGCATTTTTTAAATCATCAACGATTTTTTTGATATCACCATTTTTAACAACATCAACTACAACTTTAACATCACCAACCATTATTTCATTAATAGGTGCTGCTGTTGAGCTTTGAGCTTCTTCAAGTTCTTTTTTAAGTTCTTTAATTTGGTCTTTTAATTTTTTGATACCAGTAATTGCATCTTGATTTTTAACTTCAGATTGTACTTCTTGGTATTTATTCATAAATGATTTAGCATAAGAAATAGCAGCAGATCCACAAACCGCTTCAATTCTTCTAACTCCTGCACTAACACCAGATTCTTTAGTGATGTAGAATGAACCAATATCGTGAGAATTCTTTACGTGAGTTCCTCCACAGAATTCTACAGATACATCTCCAAATTCAACAACTCTAACTCTATTTCCATATTTTTCACCAAACATAGCAATAGCGCCTTTTTTCTTAGCGTCTTCAATATCTAATTCTTCAACAGAACCTTGGATACCTCTAGCAATCATAGAGTTAACTAAATCTTCAACTTCTTCAATTTGAGAAGTAGTCATTGCTTTTGGATATGTAAAGTCAAATCTTAATCTTGCAGATTCATTTAATGATCCAGCTTGTGCAACTGTATCACCAAGTACCATTTTTAAAGCACTTTGTAAAAGGTGAGTAGCACTATGATGTTTTGCAACTTCATATCTATTTACAACAATAGCATCTACTTCTTCACCTTGAGAAATAGTTGAGTTTTCAACTTTTACTTTTGATAGGTTTAATCCATAGAATTTAGAAGTTTCTTCAATAATAGCAATATGTTCATTATCTTCTAATGCACCAATATCACCAGCTTGCCCACCTGAAGTTGCATAGAAAGGAGTCTTTTCTAACATAACCCAACCAGTACTTCCTTTTTCTAAAGTAGTAACTTCTTTAAAGCTTTCGTCTAATAATGCAGTGATTTTAGTTTTGTATGAAGTATTTTCATATCCAACAAATTCATTTTCACCATATTTTTCAAGTAAAGTTTTGAAGTCACCTTCAGTAGCAGAGTCTCCACTACCTTTCCAAGCAGCTTTAGCTTTAGCTTTTTGAGCATTCATTAATGAATTGAATTTTTCATTATCTACTTTAAGATTTTTTTCTCTTAACATATCTTCTGTTAAGTCTAAAGGGAAACCTTTTTCATCGTAAAGTTTAAAAGCAATTTCACCAGAGAATACATCTTTAGTATTTGCTAATTCTTCATTAAATAGAGTCATTCCAGAATCAATTGTTTTAAAGAATCTAGCTTCTTCTAAAGTTATTTGTTCTTTTACATAAGCAGCTTGATCTACTAAATCAGTGTAATGATTACCTAAAATTTCACATAAAGTATCATACATTTCACTTAAAAATGGTGTTCTAAATCCAAGTAAATAACCATGTCTTACAGCTCTTCTCATAATTCTTCTGTTTACATATGGTCTTCCTTCGTTTCCGAATAAAATACCTTGAGATAACATAAATGATGCAGCTCTTAAGTGGTCAGCAATTACTCTGTATGAACCAATAGTTTCAGATGTAGCTTTTTGACCAGCTAACTCTTCTAATTTTTTGATAATTGGTTGGAAGTTTGATGAATCAAAGTTATTTAAAACACCTTCTTTAATTGCAATAACTCTCTCTAACCCCATACCTGTATCAATTGAAGGTTTTGGTAAAGAAGCTCTTGTAATAGTTCCATCCGCAGCTTTAGTTTGCTCATATTGCATAAATACTAAGTTCCAGATTTCTAAGAATCTATCACCTTCTCCACCTAAGTAATCTTCTTCTGTATTGAAGTGTTCTTCACCTTGGTCATAGAAAATTTCAGAACAAGGACCACAAGGACCTGTATCACCCATTGACCAGAAGTTATCTTTATCTCCAAATCTTTTGATTTTATCAGGAGAAATGTGCTCTTTCCAAAGCTCAAAAGCTTCATCATCAGTATCATGAATAGTTACCCATAGTTTATCAACCGGTAATTCTAAATTTACTGTAATAAATTCCCATGCATAAGCAATAGCATCTTTTTTAAAGTAGTCTCCAAAAGAGAAGTTACCTAACATTTCGAATAATGTATGGTGTCTTGCAGTGTAACCAACATTTTCTAAGTCATTGTGTTTACCACCTGCTCTTACACATAGTTGACATGAAGTTGCAGTTGGGTTTGCAGGTTTTGGAACCGCACCTGTAAATATATCTTTAAACTGAACCATACCAGCATTTGTGAACATTAATGTTGGATCATCTGGTACTAAAGGCATAGATGAAACTACATCGTGACCTTTGTTTTTAAAAAATTCTAAATACTCTTTTCTAATATCCATTTTATGTTATCCATTTTGATTTTAATTATATACGTGATTTTATCTAAAAATTAATTTAGGCTAGATTAGGATTAATTATTATAATGTAAAATAATTTTAAGCTATTTTTCGCTACACTAATTAAGTTTAATTTATATTTTTTTTAAATATGCAAACTATAAAATTAATAATAAGGAAATTAAAATGGGTAAATATGTTGAATTAACTCCTGCAAATTTTGAAGAAGTTACAAAAGAAGGTGTTTCACTAGTTGATTTCTGGGCTCCTTGGTGTGGACCTTGTAGAATGATTGCTCCAGTAATTGAAGAATTAGCTGAAGAGTTTGAAGGTAAAGCAAACATTTGTAAAGTAAATACAGATGAAGAGCAAGATTTAGCAGTTAAATATGGTATTAGATCAATCCCTACAATCATTTTCATGAAAGATGGTGAAGTAGTAGATCAAATGGTTGGTGCATCTTCTAAGCAAGCATTTGCTGACAAAATTAACTCATTATTATAATACATACTATAAACTATTAAGAAAGGTAAGACATTAAGGTCTTATCTTTTTTTATGCGCCATTTAAGCTAGATATAATTTATTAAACGATAAAATTTTTCCATAAATTTAAATAAAGGATTTCAAAATGAGTAAATATATAGAATTAAACAATGATAATTTCGAACAAACAGTTAAAGAGGGAGTATCTTTAGTTGACTTCTGGGCTCCATGGTGTGGACCTTGTAGAATGATAGCTCCTGTAATTGAAGAATTAGCAGAAGAATTTGAAGGTAAAGCAAACATCTGTAAAGTAAATTCAGATGAAGAACAAGATTTAGCAGTTAAATTTGGTGTTAGATCAATTCCTACTATTCTTTTCATGAAAGATGGTGTTGTTGTTGACCAAATGATTGGTGCAGCATCTAAACAAGCATTTTCTGACAAATTAAACTCACTACTGTAATAAACAATTTTATAAATACTAACAATTATTAAAAAAGGTAAGATGTAAATCTTACCTTTTTTTATTTAAATACTTTGAAAATATCAAATGTCATATTAAGGTCACTTTGCTGTTTTATCATTTCACTATAAAAGATAAAAACAAAAAAAGGAGACGTCATGTTCCAAAGTAATAAAATCAAAATTTTCTTACCAATACTAGTTGCAATAATTGTAGCAGTACTACCAACACCAGAAGGTTTAAGTGTTAATGCTCACTATTTCTTTGCAGTATTTTTAGGGGTAATCGTAGGGCTTATTTTAGAGCCAATTCCAGCGGCTTTAATTGGTCTTACAGGAGTTGCATTTTCTGCAACATTCGGTTTAGTAGGGGATACTGCAAAAGCAAGTCGTGATTGGGCTTTAAGTGGATTCTCAAATGGAGTTATTTGGCTTATTTTTGCAGCGTTTATGTTTGCATTAGGTTATAAAAAATCTGGACTTGGAAAAAGAATTGCTTTACTACTAGTAAAAATGCTTGGTAAAACATCTTTAGGTTTAGGATATGCAGTTGCATTTGCTGATGGTATTTTATCACCATTTATGCCTTCAAATACTGCAAGAAGTGCAGGGACTATTTTCCCAATTGCTATTAATATTCCGCAGATGTTTGATTCAACACCTGATAATAATCCAAGAAAATTAGGTTCATATATTTCATGGGTTGCAATTGCTGCTACTTGTGTAACTAGTTCTATGTTCCTAACAGCTTTAGCACCAAATTTATTAGCTGTATCATTAGTTGAAAAAAGTACAGGATTAGTAATTGAATGGGGACAATGGTTCTCTACTTTATCAATTATAATGATTCCACTATTTTTATTAGTGCCATTTTTAACTTATATTGTATATCCACCTGAACAAAAAAGTTCACCAGAAGCACCAGCTTGGGCTGCAAAAGAGTTAGCTTCTATGGGACCTATTACAAAAAAAGAGTTAATTATGTTAGGTCTTGGAATGTTAGCTTTAGTAATGTGGATCTTTGGTAAACAAATTGGAGTAAATGGTACAACAGCTGCCTTAGCTGTATTATCACTACTTGTATTAACAAATGTAATCTCTTGGGAAGATGTAATTACTAATAAAGGTGCTATCAATGTATTTATTTGGTTTGCTACTTTAGTTGCCATGGCATCAGGGCTTAAAAAAGTTGGATTCTTAAAATGGGCAGCAGGTTTAATCTCTGGGGGATTAGTAAGCTTTGATCCAGTTTCAATTGTGATTTTATTGGTGGTTCTATTCTTTTTATTCCACTACTTATTTGCAAGTGTAACAGCACATACAGTTGCACTATTACCACTTTTCTTAGGGGTTGCAACAAATTTACTACCTGCAAGTATGATTGAACCATTAGCTTTATTATTAGTTGGTTCTTTAGGATTAATGGGAATTATTACTCCATATGCAACAGGACCATCTCCAATATGGTATGGAGCAGGATACATAACCTCAAGCAACATGGTGGAAACTAGGAGCTTTATTTGGAGCTATTTATTTAGGGGCTTTAGTAATACTTGGGTTTATAATTTTATAAATCAGATTCCAAATAATAAGGGTGTCAAAAGACATCCTTATTAAATCAAACTTTCTGTATAATCAATCTATGAAAAAACTTCTTTTACTACTAATTTTATTAAATACATATATTTTTGCTAATAGCTCTATTTTAATTATTAATTCTTATCATAAGGGATATGAATGGAGTGATAGTGTTGTTAAAGGTTTAGAAAAAAATCTAAGTTCAAAAGAAAATATTGATACAAATATATTATATATGGATTCAAAAAGAATAACTTCTAATGAGTATTATGAAAATCTGAAAAATTTATATAAAGTACAATTAAAAAATAGAAAATATGATTTAGTTGTGGCTATTGACAGATTTGCTTATGATTTTGTATTAAATTACTATGATGACTTTTTTACAAATGAGAAAATCTTAGCAGTTGGTATTGAGAACTATAATAAAGATAATACTTTAAAATATAATTTAGAAAATAAAGTATCAGCTCTTTTGGAAAAAAGAGATTTAAAAAGTAATGTTAAATTAATACAAAAAATTATCCCTTCTATAAAAAAGATTTATATTGTTAATGATAAAAGTCTAAATGCAAAACATACAGAACCACTTATAAAAGAGTTATTTAATGAGTCTTCTTTTTCTAAGAAACTAATATATCTTAGAGAAGATGACTTAAAAAGTTTAGAAAAGAAGTTTGAAAAATTTCATGAAGACTCAGCTTTACTTTTTGTTAGATTTTACAAAAATTCAAATGGAAAATTAAATAAAAATAAAGAGATAGCACAGTTTATAAAAAATGCAAAAATTCCTGTTTTTATTACAGATTCGATTTTTAATAAAAAAGGAGCATTGGGTGGGAATATTGTTGACTTAGAAAATTTTGGAAATAAATCAGGTTTAATGGCTTTAGATATTTTAAAAACAAAAAAAACAGAAATAAAAACCTATGAAGATTTATATTATGTTTTTGATGCACTAAAATTAGATCAATTTACACTAGCAATAAATCACCTAGATCATGAATATAAAATTGTAAATAAAAGAATGACTTTTTATGATAAAAATAGAGGTTTTATTAATTTTGTTTTTACTATTTCACCTATTTTAATTCTTTTAATTATTGGGCTTATTCATAATATCTATCTAAGACGTCATACTGAGAGTCAATTAAAACAAAGAATTGAGTTTGATTCTGTTTTATTAAATGCAATTGAGAGTCCTATCTTTTGGCAAGATGAAAAAGGAATAATTATTGATTCTAATGCTAGATTTTGTAATTTTTTAAATCTATCTTCTTTAGAAATTTATGGATACTCACTAGATTCTTTTCACACAAATAAAAAAGCAATTACTATTCATAGAATTTTGGAAAAATATAAAAAAAATAGTGAGTTAAATTCTCAATTTGAATTTAATATTTCAGCTAATGATAAAAGAATTTATTTTATAAAACAAGCCTCTTATTGTGATAGTAAAACCAAAAAAACAGGTATTGTTACAATTTTTACAGATATTACAAAAGAGAAAGAGATAGAAGAGCAAAGAGAGAAAGAAAAAGAGTTTATAATTCAGCAATCAAAACTTGCAGAAATTGGAGAAATATTCTCATCAATCGCACATCAATGGAAATCTCCATTAGTTGAAATAACTACAATTGCCCAAGAGAGTTTTTATACTTCTAATGTCAGTATTAGTGAAGATGAATCTTATGTAAAAGATATAATGACTCAAGTAAATTATATGACAAGAACTATAAATGATTTTCAGAATTTTATTATGCCTTCAAATGAGAAAAAAGTGTTTGATGTAAAAGAGGCAATTGATTCTATGTTAGAGATTGTAAATCATAATATCAAGTATAATTACATTAATATTAGTATAAAAGTTGAAGAGAATACAAACTTGGATGTTATTGGATTTAGAAATGAGTTTATGCAGTCAATTTTAAATATTATCAATAATGCAAAAGATGAATTAATAAAAAATGATTTAAAAAATAGAAATATAAATATCTCTTTTTATAATGAAAAAAATATGTTAATTGTAAAAATAGAAGATAATGCTGGTGGTATTAAAACCTCAAATATAAATAGAATATTTAAGCCATATTTTTCAACAAAACAATCAGGTCATGGTATTGGTTTGTATATGGCAAAAATGATTATAGAAGATAAAATGAACGGAAAATTAAAAGTAGAAAATATAAATAATGGTGCCTCATTTATAATTGCCTTGGAGAATAAAAAGTGAAAATTTTAGTATTAGAAGATAATGAAAGATTATTAAATGTAATCAAAAATGCCCTAGAAAAAGAGAACTATCAAGTTGATACTTTTACAGATGGTGATGATGCCCTTGAAGCCCTTGAAAACGGTTATAATTGTTTTGTTTTAGATATAAATGTACCTAATATTGATGGGATTTCACTTTTAGAATTATTAAGAATTAATCATAAAGATACTCCTGCAATAATAATTAGTTCAAACCATGATTTTGAAAAGATTCAAAAGTCATATGATTTAGGTTGTGATGATTATATTAAAAAACCTTTTTTTATTTTGGAGTTAGTTCAAAAAATCAAAAAACTTTGTGTTGTACAAAAAAAGTTTCTAAAATTTAGTGATGAGTGTAAATATGATTTTATAAACCATATCTTATATGAAAATGAGAGTGAAATCGAACTTACAAAAAAAGAGATACTTTTCTTAGAGCTGTTTTCAAAAAACTTACATCATGTAGCTTCTTATGAAGAGATAGAAGAGTATGTATGGGAAGGTGAAGAAACAAATCTTACAAATATTCGAGCAATGATAAAAAGACTTAGAAAAAAAATACCTAATGAGGCGATTGTTATTGTAAAAGGTATGGGATATTCACTAAATAAAGAAGTTCTCTTAGTATAAAAGCTTGCGCTTTTATACTATTTTGCTTTAAAATATCTATCTGTTTCAGATGATACAATTTTTGCAAGTAAAAGAAGACCTATTAAGTTAGGAATAGCCATAAGACCATTTGCCAAATCTGAGAAGTTCCAAACTAGTCTTAGTTGACTTACTGCTCCCACATAAATAATTGCAATGAAAATAACTCTATAAATTTTGATTTTGTCTTCACCAAATAAATATTCAAAAGCTTTTTCTCCATAATAAGACCATCCAAGAATAGTTGAATATCCAAAAAGAATCGTTGCAACGACAATAACAATCGCTCCATAATCACCTAAGAAGAACTCAAAACTTTTTAGTGTTAATTCTCCTGCACTTCCACCTTGCGTCCAAATAGGAGCCATTAGAATAATAAGTGCTGTCATTGTACAAACAACTAAAGTATCAATAAATGTTTGTGTCATTGAAACTAAGGCTTGTTTTACAGGATCATTAGTTTTAGCAGCAGCTGCTGCAATTGGAGCAGAACCAAGTCCTGATTCATTTGAGAAAACACCTCTTGCTATACCATATCTAATGGCAGCTGCAATAGCAGCTCCTGCAAATCCACCACTTGCAGCAATAGGATTAAATGCATAATAGAAAATCATATTAAAAGCATCCCCAACTTTATCAAAGTTACCAATAATAATGATTAAGGACGTGATTAAATAAACTCCAATCATAAATGGAATTAAAAGTGAAGTTACTTTTCCAATTGTTTTTATTCCACCAAGAACTACAAAAGCAGTAACCACTAATAATACAATTCCAGTAATTTCAAAAGCAATATCAAATTGAGAGTTTAGAGCATTAGCAACAGCATTAACTTGTGTCATATTACCAATACCAAATGAAGCTAATATTGTAAAAGAAGCGAATAAAGTAGCTAATATAGGCATATTAGCACCCTTAGCTAAATAATACATTGGTCCACCTTTGTATCCATTAGCTCCATTTTCTCTGTACTTAACAGCAAGAATTGCTTCAGAATATTTAGTAGCCATTCCTACAAGTCCAGTAACCCACATCCAAAATACAGCTCCAGGTCCACCCATAGTAATTGCAGTTGCAACTCCTACAATATTACCAATACCAACAGTAGCTGCAAGGGCTGTCATTAGTGCTGCAAAATTTGAAATATCACCTTTTGCATTCTCTTCTTTGTCAAAGATAAGTTTAAAAGCATGTCCTAATGCCCAAAATTGCATACCTTTTAGTTTGATCGTCAAATATAATCCAGTTCCTACTAATAAAATTAGCATTGGAGGACCCCAAACAAATGAGGATGCATCTGAAATTAATTTTTCTAAAATTTCCATTTATTTCCTTTAAGTTATGAAATAATAACTAAAAAGTTGTAAATATGTTATAAAGCATTTAAGCTAAATATTAATTATTAAACGATAAAATTTATCCTTTAAAATAGTTTTATTAATTAACCTATAACTTACATACTTTTTAGTATTATTAGCTTTTTAATAAATACTATAAACTATAAACAAAAAAATTGAGAAATATTAAAGGAAATTGATATGTTAGATTTAGCAATTATCGGAGGAGGACCTGCAGGATTAACAGCTGGTCTTTATGCAACTAGAGGTGGATTACAAAATGTTGTTATGTTCGAAATGGGAATGCCTGGTGGACAAATCACAACATCATCTGAAATAGAAAACTATCCTGGTCAGGGAAATGTAATGACTGGTATGGAGTTAATGGATAACTGGTTAGAACAGTGTCAAAAATTTGGTCTTAAACATGAGATGAACCAAGTGTCTTCTGTAGTAAAAGTTGGTGAAACTTTTAAACTAACTATGGTAGATGGTAAAGAATTTGAAGCAAAAACTGTTTTAATGGCAACTGGGTCTGTTCCTAGACGTGCTGGAATTGCTGGAGAGAATGAATTCTTTGGTAGAGGTGTTTCTACTTGTGCTACTTGTGATGGATTTTTCTACAAAGGAAAAGAAGTTGCAGTAATCGGTGGTGGAGATACAGCTTTAGAAGAAGCAGTATATTTATCAAAAATGTGTTCTAAAGTATATGTAGTTCATAGAAGAGATACATATAGAGCAGCACCTTCTACAATTGAACACATGAAAAAAGCTGAAAACATTGAAGAAGTTACTAATGTAACTGTTGAAGAAGTTTTTGGTGATGCTTCAGGTGTAACTGGTATTAAAGTTAAAGATAAAAATACAGGTGATATTAGAGACTTAGATGTTCCTGGTGCATTTGTTTTTGTAGGTAGAGATGTATTAAATGAGCCATTAAAACAAGAAGATGGATCATTTTTATGTGATGTAAATGAGCAAGGTGAAGTTATTGTTGACTTAAGAATGAGAACTTCTGTACCTGGTTTATATGCAGCTGGAGATATTAGAATTGACGCTGCAAAACAAGTAGTATGTGCATCTGGTGATGGTTCAACTGCTGCTGTTAATATTATTGAATATATAGGATAAGGAAGCTAATAAATGATTAATGTAGGTATATTAGGAAGTACAGGTAGAGTTGGTTCATTATTAATTGATGATCTTGAAATCGATGAGCAAGCAAAAGTTGGAGCAGTACATGTTTTTGATAAATTATCAAAACCATTACCTGAAGATACAATAGTAACAAATGATATGTCAATTTTATTTGAGAATTCTGATGTTGTTATAGATTTTTCTGCACCAGCAGCTACGGAAGCTTTACTTACAGAAGTAGTAGAAAATGGAGCAAGAAAACCATTAGTAATTGCTACAACTGGATTTAATAAGCATCAACAAAATTTATTAGTTGAAGCTAGTAAATTAGTACCAGTATTATACGCTACTAATATGAGTTTAGGTGTTGCAGTTTTAAATAAACTAGTACACTTAGCTTCAAAAACTTTAAGAGATTTTGATATTGAAATCGTTGAACAACATCATAAACATAAAGTTGATGCTCCTTCTGGAACTGCTTTAACTTTAGCTGAGCATGCTGCTGATGCAAGAGATTTAGATCTTGATGAAGTAAGAGTTTCAGGTAGAGATGGACAAATTGGAGCTAGAACTAAAGATGAAATCGCAGTTATGGCTTTAAGAGGTGGAGACATTGTAGGAAGACATACAGTTGGTTTATATAATGACGGTGAGTTCTTAGAACTTAATCATACTGCAACAGCAAGAAACACTTTCTCGAAAGGTGCTATTAAAGTTGCTAAATGGATTATTGGAAAAGATCCTAAGTTATATTCAATTAATGACGCTTTAGGTCTATAAAACTAATAAACAAAATCAAAATAATATACTAAGAGAAAAAGATATTTTCTACAGGCTTAGCTTGTAGTTGCGCATTGGGTTCACTTCTTTCTCTTTTTTAAAGGTTAAATAAATGTGTGCGATAGTTGGAATTTACGGAAACGATAACGCTGCTAGGTTAGCATCACTTGCTCTATTTTCTATGCAACATAGAGGTCAAGAAGCTACAGGTATTTCTTCATCTGATGATGGAAGAATTTATACAAAAAAAGACAGAGGATTAGTATCTGAAGTTTTTAAAGAAGAAGCTTTATCTTACTTAAAAGGTAATATGGCAATAGGTCATAATAGATACTCAACAGCAGGTGGGGATTCTATTTTAGATGCACAGCCTGTATTTGCTAAGTATAAACTAGGTGAGATATCAATCGTTCATAATGGTAACTTAATTAATAAGAAAGAAGTAAGAAACGATCTTATTGATAAAGGTGCTATTTTCCAAACTGGTATGGATACAGAAAACTTAATTCATTTAATTGCTAAAAATACGCAAGATAGATTAAGAGATAGAATTAAAGAAGCCTTAGAGAAAACTATTGGTGCTTATTGTTTTATTGTTCAATCAAGATCAAAACAATTTGTTATCAGAGATAGATATGGAATTAGACCTTTATCTTTAGGAAAAATTAAATCAGGTGGTTATATTGTTGCATCTGAAACTTGTGCATTTGACTTAGTTGATGCGGAGTTTGTAAGAGATGTTAATCCAGGAGAAATGTTAATCTTCAGTGAAGATCACGAAGAACCAGAATCAATTCAATTGTTTGAGGCAGAGTTTAGACCTTGTGCTTTTGAATATGTATATTTTGCTAGACCAGATTCAGAAATCGATGGTAAAAATGTATATAGAACAAGAGAAAACATGGGTAAAGCTTTAGCTAAAAATGATACGGAATCAAAAACTAAATATGATATGGTTGTACCTGTTCCAGATTCAGGAGTTCCAGCGGCACTTGGTTATGCTGCACAAAGTGGAGTTCCTTTTGAGTATGGGATTATTAGAAATCACTATGTTGGAAGAACATTTATTGAACCAACACAAGAGATGAGAAGTATGAAAGTTAAAATGAAACTTTCACCTATGAGATCTCTTATTGCTGGTAAGTCATTATTAGTAATTGATGATTCTATTGTTAGAGGTACAACATCTAAAAGAATAGTTAGAATGCTTAAAGATGCTGGTGCAAAAGAGGTTCACTTTAGAGTTGCTTCTCCTGAAATTAAATTCCCTTGTTATTATGGTATTGATACACCAAATAAAGAAGAGCTTATTTCAAATAATATGTCTAAAGAAGAAGTTAGAGAGTATATCGAAGCTGATTCATTAGAGTATTTATCAATTGACGATTTAACAAATGCAATTGGTAATGACAGAAATTATGCTTTAGAGAGTTTTGATGGGGATTACTTCGTAAAAGAGTAAAATGAGTAATTTAAAAAATGTATTAACTATTGGCCGATATTTTAAAGATAAATTCGGTCATAAAGTATATAAAGTTCCTATTTCTATCTCTGGTTTCACATGTCCAAACATTGATGGAACTGTAGCAAAGGGAGGATGTTCATTTTGTGAAAATGATTCATTCTCTCCAAACCTTCAAGAAAAAAGAACTAAGTTCAAACTAAATCCAAGAATTGAAGAAAATCCATATTTAGAGAATCAACTAAAACAGCTTGAAATGCAGTTTATCGCAACTCGTGATAGATTACAAAATAAGTTTGGTGTTAGTAAATTCATTGTTTATTTTCAATCTTTTACAAATACTTATGCTCCATTTTCAACACTTAAAGCTTTATATGAAAAAGCTTTATCTTTTGATAATGTAATAGGACTTAGTATTGGTACAAGAACAGATTGTGTAACAGATGAAATACTTGATTATTTAAAAGATTTATCTAAAGACAAAGAGATTTGGATTGAGTATGGTATTCAATCATTTTATGATGAAACACTTGAAACTATTAATAGAGGTGACAGTGCTGAAAACATGAGATATTGGATTAATAAGTCTAAGGAAAAAGGTTTAAATGTTTGTGGACATTTAATCTATGGTTTACCTAATGAAACTCAAGAAATGATGCTTGAGACATTTAAACAAACTGTTGAACTTAATGTTGATTCCATTAAGTTTCATCCATTATACGTAGTGAAAAATACACTATTAACTAATGAGTTTAGAAAAGGTAGATTTACTCCAATTACAGAAGAGTTATATATAGATACAGTTGTTAAATCTATTGTAGACTTGCCTGATAATATCTCTATTCAAAGAATTACAGCAGGGATTGATGATGAAACATTATTATCACCTGATTGGTGTAGAGATAAACACACTCAAATGAAAAAAATTAGATTGGCTTTGGAAAAAGAGGGATTTAATTATTAAAAATAAATACTAGGAGTTTCCTAGTATTATTTTACTTTTAGTAGATAGTCAACTACATTATCAATAAATGCGTCGTGTTTTCTGTCTTTTCTATATGCAATATATAGCTTTCTAACCATTTTTTGGTTGTTAATTCTTGATTCAAATAATGCACCAGATTTTAATAATGATTCAATAGCATTTCTAGATACAATTGAAACTGTTGGTGTAATATTTTTATCTGAATGTAAAACTGTTTGTACAATTGTAGTTGCACTAGTAACCTCAGAAGTTACATCAAAAGTATCGCAATCAGGGAAATTAGCTTTATCAAGGTTTTCTTTGAAAATAGCTCTTGTATGTGAATCTGGATTTCTACATACCCATTTATAAGATAATAAATCTTCAGCTTTTGCTCTTGTTGGTAATTTTTGATTAGAGAAGATTACAATTTCATCTTCCATCCATTCTCTATAAATAATATCGTCATTTGGAACATAGTTTTCAACTAGTGCCATATCAATTTTTTTGTCTAATAAATCTTCTATTGCTTCATGTGATACTGAAACATTAATTGAAACTTCATTGTTAATATTTTCTTTTAAATTATTTAAAAATCTTGGTAAAATATAGTTACCAATAATAAATGATGCTCCAAATACAAATGTAATATCTTTGTTCATAATTTTTAGTAATTCTTTTTCGCCATTTGCAACACATTTTTCAATTTTAAGTGCAATAGAATATAACATTTGGCCTTCTTTTGTAAGCCTAATTCCGTTCTTTTTTCTATCAACTACTTGTACATCTAAATAATCTTCAATGAATTTCATTTGTTGTGTTACAGCAGGCTGTGAAATACCAAGTTTTGCCGATGCTTTTGAGAATGACTTTTCTCTAACTACAGTTAGAAAAGTTTCTAATTTAGCAAAATCTGTTAGCATTATAACCTCCGTAAAATAAATTATGATTATAATAACATTTATTTATATATAGAATAATTAAGAAGAATAGTGAATTTATTTAATATATGGTATAATTATATATTATTGGAGAAGAAATGTCGGAAAACTTACTATCATCACTTAATGATTCGCAAAAAATTGCTGCTGAACACATAGATGGTTCACTTTTAATTTTAGCAGGGGCAGGTTCTGGAAAAACTAAAACAATCACCACAAGACTTGCATATTTAATCTCAATTGGTATTGACCCAAGCTCAATTTTAACACTAACTTTTACAAATAAAGCCGCAGCTGAAATGCGTGAGCGAGCTTTTTCTATGATTAACCCTGAACATATAAATACACCACCTTTATTATGTACTTTTCATAAATTTGGATTGTTATTTTTAAAATTTCACATGAGCGAATTAGATAGAAAAAACAACTTTATTATCATTGATACTGATGATAAAAAAAGAATTATAAAATCAATAGATAAAGAGATAACAACATCACTGTTAGTTAGTGAAATATCTAAATACAAAAATACACTTATTTCTCCTGAAGAAGCAAAATCAGCAGCTCAATTAAAGCTGTATCAACAAATTGCAGATGTATATGAAAAATATCAAGCATACCTATTAAAAAATAATTTGGTTGACTTTGATGATTTATTATTATTACCATATGAAATTCTAAAAAAGAATGAAAAACTAGCACAACAAACTAGTGATAAATATCAATATATTATGGTTGATGAGTACCAAGATACAAATGAATTACAGTATAAACTTTTAAGAAAATTATGTTCAAATCACAATAACCTGTGTGTTGTTGGTGATGACGATCAATCAATTTATGGTTGGCGTGGTGCAACAATTAAAAATATTCTTAATTTCTCAGAGCACTTTGAGGGAACTACTGTTGTAAAACTTGAATCAAACTACAGATCAACAGATACTATTTTAGATCATGCTAATCAATTAATTGAGCATAATAGAGATAGATTAGGTAAAAAACTAGTAGGAACAAGAGCTAAGGGTGATTCTATTAAAGTATATGAATCACATGATGAAAATGAAGAGACTAGAAAACTAATTGATGATATTAAAAAGTTATTAGATACTGGTGTTAGTGCTAGAGATGTAGCTATTTTATTTAGAGTTAATGCCTTATCAAGATCACTTGAAGAAGGATTTAATAGAGCAGGGCTTAATTATAAATTAGTTGGTGGTATGAAGTTCTATGAAAGAGCAGAAATCAAAGATTTAATTGCTTATTTTAGAATTCTTACTAATGCTAATGATAACTTCTCATTAAAAAGAATTGTTAACAAACCAAAACGTGGTATTGGTAAAACAACAATTGATAAACTTGATGCAAAATCACAAGAAACAAAAAAATCTATTTTTGAGATTATTCAAACATTTGATGCTGATGAATTAGCTACTGTTGTAGGTAAGAAAAACTCAAGAACTCTTAAAGTATTTGAAGCATCTGTTATGGATTTAAAAGAACTTCTTACAAAATCTAAAATGCAATTTTTAGACTCTTTTGAAGAAACGTTTGATTATAGAGCCTCTTATGATAATGTACCTGATGGATTTGATAGACAAGCCAATGTTGATGAGTTCTATGGATATATTAGAGATTATTTCAAACAAAACCCTCATTTAGATTTAAAAGATTTTTTAAATGAAATTGCTTTAGAGAGTGAAAATGAAGAGTATCATAATGAAGCTATTTCAATGATGAGTATTCATGCATCTAAAGGTTTAGAATTTAAAAACCTATTTATTATTGGTTTTGAAGAAGGTTTCTTCCCTATTACAGGTGATGGATCTGATATTGAAGAAGAGAGAAGATTAGGATATGTAGCAATTACAAGAGCTATGGATAATCTTACTTTATCTTTTGTTCATTCAAGATTCTATAAAGGTAAAAGAGCCTCTTTAACTAAAAGTAGATTTTTAAGTGAATCTGGATTAATAAAAGGGTGTTTAACAATTGAAAAACACTCATCTTATAAAAAAGGTGATTTAGTTCAGCATAAGATTTTTGGAATGGGTAGAGTTCAAAAAGCTTGTAAAGCTGGAAAAGATTACAAACTTACAATTAATTTTGGCGGTTCGAGAAGAGATATCTTATCGTCATTCGTAGAGAAAATGTAATTTTCTCTACAAAAAACTAACTGGATAAAAATATTGCAAAAAAGACTTTATAATAAAGAACCCCTAAATAAACTATTAGTTGGTAATAAACCAATGTTTATGAGTTCAAACTCTTATTTAAATAGAATAAAAAGAAAATACAAAAATAAAAAGGCTGGTTTCTCAGGAACTTTAGATCCTTTTGCTAATGGATGTTTGATTATTGCATTTGGGCAATACTCAAAACTTTTTAAGTATATGGCTAAAACACCTAAATCATATAGAGCTGTTGTATGGTTGGGAGCTCAATCTGAATCTTTAGATACTGAAAATATGATTAGTATAGAAGATGAGAAAAAGATTGATTTAACTTTAATCAAAAATGAAATAGAAAACCTAGTAGGTACACATGAATATTACCCTCCTAAGTTTTCTGCTAAAAAGATTGATGGAAAAAGAGCATATGACTTAGCACGAGAGGGTATTGAGTTTGAAATGAAGAAGTCTTCTATGACTATTACTAACACAAAGTTTATTTCTTATAATCATCCCTTTATAACTTTTGAATCTACAGTTACAGAAGGCTCATATATAAGAAGTCTTGCTCAAATATTACTAGAGAAGTTAAACTCTAAAGGAACTCTATCTTATTTAAGAAGACTTAATGAAGGTAAATTCTTTTATGAGAATGAAAAAGACTTAAATCCTTTAGATTATATTGATTTAGAAAGAAATAAATACTCAGGTACAAAAGAGTGGCTTTTTGATGGTAAAAAGATTTCTATTGATTATTTAGAAAGAAAAGACGATGGTAAATACCTAATTGTTTTCGATGACTTTTTTAGTATAATTGAGATTGAAAATAACGAAGTTACATATCTTCTTAATAAGGTTACTTTATAGTGGAAAAAAAATCTTATGCAAAAGTAAATATTTTTTTAAAAATTGCAGGGAAAAGAGATAACTATCATGAATTAGTATCAAGGTTTGTTAGGGTACATTCCTTATATGATGTTATCTCTTTTGTAAAAACCCAAAGGAAAGCATTTGATATTATAGGTGACTTTGGATGTAAACTAGAATCAAACACTGTATATAAAGCGTACAATTTATTAAAAGAGTATGATGGAGTTGAAGAGTTCTTTTTAACTCATAGTGTTAAAGTAGAAAAAAATATTCCAGAGTTTGCAGGTCTTGGTGGTGGAAGCTCTAATGCTGCTACTTTTTTGATTATGGTAAACGAAGTATGTAATTTAAATCTATCAAAAGATGAATTATGTGATATTGCAGTTAAAATTGGTGCAGATGTTCCTTTTTTTGTTTATGAGTATGATAGTGCAAATGTTACAGGCATTGGTGAGATTGTTGAAAAATTTGATGAAGATGTATTAGATATACAAACAATAACTCCAAAGATTATGTGTAATACCGGTGAGATATTTACTTTATTTAGAAAAAACTATTATAAACAAGTATCCCAAGAGGAAGCAAATAAATTATTATCAATGAAATCACTAGATATAATTAGTGAATATGATATAAAAAAAGCAAATGATTTATATGAACCAGCTATTGAAGCTAAAAGTGAATTGGCAAATTATGCTAATAAAAACTGGTATTTTAGTGGTAGTGGAAGTTCATTTTTTAGGATAAACAATGGCTAAAAAAGAAAAAAAGAAAAACTTAGAGTTTAAAAACAAAAAAGCTTGGCATGACTTTACAATACTTGAACAGTTTGAAGCAGGAATTGTTTTAGAAGGTAGTGAAGTAAAAGCTGTAAGAGATGGTAGAGTTAATTTAAAAGATACTTTTATTCGTATAATCAAAGGTGAAGTATTCTTATTTAATATGCATATCTCTCATTTAAGTACAGCTCATACAACATATAGACCAGATGAAAGACGTGAAAGAAAACTGCTTTTACATAAAAATCAAATTGGTAAAATGTTTTCAAAAGTTACAAAAGATGGAATGACAATTGTAGCTTTAAAACTTTACTTTAATGCAAGAAATATGCTTAAGATGCAAATTGCAATTGCAGAGGGTAAAAAACTTCATGATAAAAGAGAAGATTTAAAGAGAAAAACAATGCAAAGAGAGACTCAAATAGCTCTTAAAAACTGGAAATAAATAGCTCTATTTTAATATGATAGAATGACTATCATCTTCTAAATTTAATCCATGGAAAATAATTATTAAACTAATAACTATTTTCCTCACATCTTAAAAAAAATAAATCCCAATTTAAGTATAAATTATATTTATATAGATTAAGTTTTTAATCATTCACTTCATTAAGTAAAAACTTATATATTATTTTTTTATGAAAGAAGACCATTTTTACCCTATTTAAGGCTTTTTCTAAATATTCAATTATTATAAAAGTTAATAAGTAGTAATTATAGAATTAGATTATGCCAATAATAGCATGAAAGAAGCAATTGGGATAATAACTATCATTATATAATCTACATAAAACATTATTTATTAATTGAAAATAAGCTTAAAAAAAAGTTAATTTTTTGTTAATTTTAAGTTCGCTTTCGATAATATAAGCGCATAAGTGACGATTTGTGACTTGTATATAAAATTAGTAGGAGGAGATTGATGCAAAACGGTGCACAAATTGAGTATGATTACTCAGTTGCAAAAGCCTTTACATTTGCAACAATTTTGTTTGGTATCATAGGTATGACAGTAGGTGTTATACTTGCGTTTCAATTGGCGTTCCCTGGACTAAATAATTTAGCTGGAGAGTATGGTACTTTTGGTAGATTAAGACCTTTACACACGAATGGTGTTGCATTTGGTTTTGCTCTAAGTGGTATTTTTGCGGGATGGTATTACATTTCACAAAGAGTTTTAAAGGTTTCTTTAAAAGAATCACCATTTTTAATGGGTGTTGCAAAGTTACACTTTGTTTTATACTTTATAACTATTCTATTAGCTGTAGTTACTCTTTTCATGGGTATTACAACTTCAAAAGAATATGCTGAATTAGAGTGGCCATTAGACATTTTAGTTGTTTTATGGTGGGTTTTATGGGGAATTTCAATTTTTGGTTTAATCGGAATTAGAAGAGAGAGAACATTATATATTTCTTTATGGTACTTCATTGCTACATTCTTAGCTGTTGCAATGTTATACTTATTTAATAATATGGAAGTTCCTACTGCTCTAGTTTCTGGTTATGGTTCATGGATTCACTCTGTTTCTATGTATGCTGGAACTAATGATGCACTAGTTCAATGGTGGTATGGACACAATGCTGTTGCATTCGTTTTCACAACTCCAATTATTGCGTTAATCTATTATTTCTTACCTAAGGAATCAGGACAAAACGTTTATTCATACAAGTTATCGATATTAGCATTCTGGGGATTGTTATTCGTATACCTTTGGGCAGGTGGACATCACCTTATTTACTCAACAGTACCAGACTGGATGCAAACAATGGGTTCTGTAATGTCAGTTGTATTAATTTTACCATCATGGGGATCAGCTATTAATATGCTTTTAACTATGAAAGGTGAGTGGCAACAATTACAAACAAACACATTAATTAAATTCATGGTATTAGCTTCAACTTTCTATATGTTATCAACTATTGAAGGACCAATTCAAGCAATTAAATCAGTAAATGCAATTGCGCACTTTACAGATTGGATTCCTGGACATGTTCACGATGGTGTACTTGGATGGGTTGTATTTATGATTATGGCTGCATTATTCCATATGGTTCCAAGAATGTATAAAAGAGAAATATACTCTAAATCATTAATGGATACTCAATTCTGGTTACAAACTACAGGTATCGTTTTATACTTTACATCTATGTGGATTGCAGGAATTACTCAAGGTATGATGTGGAGAGCTTACGATGAATATGGTTCATTAGTATACTCATTTATTGATACAGTTATTGTATTAAAACCATACTATACTATTAGAGCTGTTGGTGGATTATTATATCTAGTTGGATTCTTTATGTTCGCATACAACATTTACAAAACTATTAAATGTGGTAGAGTACTTGACAAAGAACCAGTTAATGCAACTCCAGTAGCTGCGTAAGAAGGAGGGATTATTATGTTTCATTGGTTTGAACAAAGACCGTTTTTCTTTGCGGTATTAGTATTCGTATTTATTTCATTTGCAGGGATCATCGAAGTAATTCCAGATTTCGCAAAACAATCAAGACCAACAGTAGGTACAAAACCTTATTCTGTTCTTGAATTAGCTGGTAGACAAGTATATATCAAAGAATCTTGTAATGCTTGTCACTCGCAATTAGTAAGACCATTTAAATCAGAGACTGATAGATATGGTATGTATTCATTATCTGGTGAATATGCTTATGATAGACCATTTTTATGGGGATCAAAAAGAACTGGACCAGATTTATGGAGAGTTGGAAATTACAGAACTACAGATTGGCATGAGAATCATATGATGGATCCAGCTTCTGTTGTTCCAGGAACAGTAATGCCAGCTTACCCACACCAATTTGAGAATATCGCAGACTTAGATACAGCGTATGCAGAAGCATACACAGTAAAAACTGTATTTGCTACGCCATATGATCAAGATTTAAATGGTGATGGAAAAGTTGACGTTGAATTAGGTGAGTATAACTCAGCTATTGCAAATGCTAAAGCAGATGCTGCAGCAATTGCAGCTGATATGAAAAATCAAGCTGTAAAAGACGCTGTTGCAAAAGGTCAAATTCCTGAAATAGTTGCATTAATTGCATATTTAAATTCTTTAAAATAGAGGTGTAAAATGGAATATGAAACATTACTAACGATACAAGGTTATACAAAGTTTTTTCTAATATTAACTGTTTTTATTATTTTCTACGCTTACGCTTATTCTATATATAAAAGGGATAAGAAAGGTGAAAGAGATTATGAAAAGTATTCGAATCTTGTACATGATGATTCTCATATTTCAGCTCCTCTTGAAGATAGAAAAAATGATAAAGATATAGATAATAAGGAGAAATAGTATGAAATCTATGATTATAGGTGGAATTATTCTTATCATCGCTTTAATGGCAGGAACTTACTTTGCGGCAGGTGATGCTTTTATCGGCGATGATTATATTAATAGCTTAACAATGCTAGGGGCAATTGCAATTATTACAATTACTGTATTTGTTGCGTTAAAGTATATTAATCAAATGAAAAATGATACTGCTAGTGGTGATTTAGCAGAAGAAAGATGGGATGGTATTGGTGAATATAAAAACCCTGTTCCAACTGGATGGGCATTAGCATTTATTGGTTCAATCATTTGGATGTTCTGGTACTTCACTGTTGGTTATCCAATTAATGGGTTCTCTCAAATTGGACAATGGAATGAAGAGACTATTGAATATAACCAAAAGTTTGAGTCAAAATGGCAAAATCCATCTCAAGAGACTTTAGAAGCAATGGGTCAATCTACATACTTAGTACAGTGTTCACCTTGTCATGGTGTTGATGCTGAAGGTATTGAAGGAAAAGCTCAAAACTTAACTAAAAGAATTGCAAAAGAACAAGTTGTTCATGTAATTAATAATGGTTCAAATAGCTTAACAACTGCATATCCAGGTGGTATGCCAGGTGGAATGGCATTTGGTCCTGATGTTGATGTAATTGCTGAATATGTAGCTGGTGGATTCAAAGGTGAACAACCTGCAGCATACGCAGTATGTGCTGGATGTCATGGTGTAGATGGTAAAGGTATGCCTTACGTTGCTCCAAACATTAGAGAATACGATGATGCTTTAGTTATTGCAGTTTTAAAAGATGGTAAAAAATCAAATATTGGTTCAATGCCTAGCTTTGATGGAAGACTTAATGAAACTCAACAGAAAGCTTTAGCGGCTTACCTTAGAAGTTTAGGAGAGTAAGATGGCTGGAAATACACAAATGAACGAAAATGAAAGAGGTATCTTTAAACTTAATGGTATCACTGGAATGTTAATTGCTACAGTATTGTTATTAACAATATTAGCAGTTTTAGTATTCAATTCAGTATTAGTACAACAAAAAGAGGCTAACAATTTCTATAAAATCAACCAAGATTTAAATGGATTAAAAATGAATAGCACAGATAACCATAAACAGTACCAACTTGTTGGTACTGGTAAATAAGGGGTAAGATATGGAAAAAATTATAGGTATTTTACTTGTAGTATCAGCCGTTATGACTGCTTATTACGCTTTCTTCGATTCAGCAAGAGTGTTTGTTGGTTAGATGAAAAATCTTAAAAACTTAAAAATAGGAGTGATTTTTTCACTTCTATTTTTTTTATCACAAAATTTATTTGCAGGGAATTTTATATTAAGTGATGATAACTTAATTGATCCTAGAGCAAAGTCTAAAATCAATGAAATAGGTTCTGAAGTTAAATCAAAATTAGGTACGAATGTATATATTTATGCAAAAGAATCTTTAGATTTAAATGAAGATACTTCAAGAAAAGAAAAATTTGATATTATTAAAAACTTAGAAAAAGAAATTATTCCAGCTTTAGAAAAACCATATATTTTACTTAGTATGTCTGTTGAAGATATGTATGTTAACTTATTGTTTTCGGATAATTTAGAAGAAGTAGTTGATAAAGATGATATTCTTAATGGTTATGTTATACCCTTATTGGCTTCAAAAGATAAAAATACTTTACTTGCAAAAGTAAGTGCTTCAATGTTAAATGGATATTCTGCAATTGTGGATAGTTTATCAGAGAATAAAGAAATCAAAATTGAATCTAATGCTGAAATTGGTAACCAAGGAAAAGTGTCTAGTACTATTTGGAGAGTTTTTATGTACACTCTTATTGTAACTAGTTTAATTCTATATACTTACGCAGTATTAAGAAAGAAAAAATAAAGATAAAAAATGAAAAGAAATTACTGGCCTCTATTATTTATAGGTATATTCTCATTTACATTTGGAATGATTGTATGGACTATTGTAAGCACGTCAAAGGCTTCACTAGATGAAGATAGAAGTTTTTTAAAGAAGTATCAAGAAGTTGATAAACATTATAATGAAATTATGTTATCTAATAAAGAATTTAATAAAAACTATGATTTAGTTCTATATTTAAACTCTACTAAATTTGGTTTAACAACACAAGATATAAAATATTCTCAAAGAGTATTAGAAAAGAAATCAAAACACAAAAATGTTTTAAATATTGGTGACAATAATTTAAAAGTATACGTTATAGATAAAAAAACACAAGAAAAGAAAACAATAAAAATATCACTTAAGATTACAAAAAGTAATTCAAATGAAAGTGATTTAATATTAACAAATAATAATTTTAAAAATACAAATAAAGAATATACAACTGTATTAAAAATCAATGAAGAAAATAACTGGAATATTACAGGTAGCTTTGAAATTGACGGTAATATGGGATATATTTATATAAAAACAAATGCTTCTTAAACAAAAACTTTTTGTCTTTCCCACATCTAGATCTATAAGATCTTTTATTAATGAGCAAAAGAGTAAATCAACTCTTTTGCCATTTACACTTACAATTGATGAGCTTTTTAAAAAGTCTATTATTTTAGAAAATAAAAAATATATTGACGAAGAAGAAAGATTTCTCTTCCTTAAAGAATCAATTAAAAGTATAGATGTATCAAAATTAGGTATATCTGATAACTTTACTAAGTTTCTAAAACAAAATGAATATATTTATAGGTTTTTCCTAGAGCTTGCAAGTGAGAAAGTAGATATAAATGATATTAAAATTGCTGATACATATGATTATTATTATGAACATTTAGAAATATTATCATCAATTAAAGATAATTATATTAAAAAATTAAATGAAAATAATTGTGTAGATAGATTAAATATTCATGAACATTTTAAAATTAATGAAAAGTTTTTAAATAAATTTTCTTCAATTGATTTGGTATTTGAAGGATATTTTACTAAAGTAGAATTTGACATTATACATGCTATATCTAACGTAATTGATTTAAATATTGAATTTCATTCAAATGAATATAATCAAAAATCAATTGATGTATTTAGAGATTTATTTGATGAGGATTTTGAACTTAATAAAAAATATAAAATATCATTAAAGAGTAAAAAAATTCTAGAGGTCTCAGAAATAATAAATAAGGTTAATTCTTTAGAAATAAAGGGATTTACTTCAAGAATAAACCAAATTGCCTATATAAAATCTTCAATTACTAAATGTGTACAAGATGGAATTGATCCCTCTACTATAGCACTTATATTACCTGATGAGAGTTTTGCTTCACAATTGCAGTTATTTGACAATGAGAAGTACTTTAACTACGCTATGGGTAAAGATATTAAAAATTATAGATTGTATGAAGTTGCATATAGTATTCACAGCTATTTAAATGAACATGAAATAAAAAATGAAAAGAATTTAGAATATTTAAAAATAGACAAAATATTCATAGAAAAGAATATAAAAGTTAAATGGAATAAGATTTGTACAAAAGAGATTTTTACTTTTGTATGTGATTTTGTTCGTTCTTGTGAAAATAATGCTGAGATATTAGAAAAATATGATGAAATAATATATAAACTAAATATATTACTTTTCTCAAGTAATAATGAGATACTTTTAAAGGATATATATAAAATTTTCTTACTAAGAATTTCAGAAATCAAACTTGATGATGTTAATGCAGGGAAAGTAACTGTTTTAGGTTTATTAGAAACAAGAGCTGTAAATTTTGAAACTATAATTATTTGTGATTTTAATGAAAATTTTATTCCAAAAAAATCTATTAAAGATAAATTTTTATCAACAAAAATTAAACAGATGACTAAATTACCTACTTCTTTTGATAGGGAGTTATTACAAAAATACTATTATAAAAGATTAATTGAGTCATCAAAAAATATATTTATTTCTTATGTTAATTCAGCTTCTAATCAAATATCTAGATTTGCAAATGAGTTATTTCCTAAAAGTATAGATGAAAAAATATATGATAATTATTATAGACATATTTTATATAACAATCATAATATCTCACATTTTGATGAAAATATTATACAAAGAGTTGATTTAACAAAAATCACTTGGTCAGCTAGTTCACTAAAAATATTCTTACAATGTAAAAGAAAATTCTATTTACAATATATATTAAAACTAAAAGAGCACACAATATCATTAAAACCTAAAGCCTTTGAATTAGGTGATATTGTACATTCTATTCTTGAAGATTATTATAAAATTGATGAGAATTCGGATGATTTAACTTATGAGCGAATTGAAAGATTATTTACAAAATATACGACATCTAATCCATTTTTATTATTAGATTTAGAAATATGGAAAAAGAAGTTATATGAATTCTATTTATATGATTTAAAAAGACTTGAGAATAGAAAAATTATAGGACTAGAGAGGTCTTTTGATATAGAATTTGAAGGTTTTAAATTAAAAGGTATAATCGATAGAGTTGATCAACAAGATGACACTTATGAAGTCTTAGATTATAAGACTTCAAGTGCATTAAAAGTTGACACATTAAAAAATTATGAAAAGAGTAGTGACTTCCAGTTAGAGTTTTATTATCTAGCAATGAGTGAGATTTATAAAACAGATAAAGTTAATGTTTATTATTACGATTTACATAATACAAAGCTTATTGAAGAAATTGCTTTAGATAAAAAATTAGAACTATTAGTTGAAGTTTTTAATAGTTTAAAAGAGATGTCAAATAAAGAAATTTCTTTTAATAAATGTGAAGACAAAGCAGTTTGTAATTTTTGTATTTATAATACTATTTGTGATAGATAATAAAAAGAATATATAGAGCATTTAGCTCTATATGTGAGTAAAAATACTTATTCCCTAAACAGAAGTTGCAATTAAAACGTCTTCTATTACTTTTGTAATATCTCCGTCTAATATAGCTTCAACATTGGAATAACCAATATTTGATCTTGTATCTTTAACTTGTTGATATGGTTGCATAACGTAAGATCTGATTTGATGTCCCCATCCAATTTCACTTTTTTCTACACCATTTTTTTCTGCTAGTTGTTTTTCTAATTCAAATTCATAAAGTCTAGATTTTAACATTTTTAAAGCACTTGCTTTATTTTTATGTTGTGACCTATCATTTTGACATTGTACTACTATATTTGTTTCTATATGAGTAATTCTAATAGCTGACTCAGTTTTATTAACATGTTGTCCTCCAGCACCACTTGCTCTATATGTATCAATTCTAATATCTTTATCTTCAATAACAATATCAATATTATCATCAACTTCAGGAGATACCATTACTGAGGCAAAAGATGTATGCCTTTTTGCATTAGAATCAAAGGGTGAGATTCTAACAAGTCTATGAATACCATTTTCTGCTTTTAAATAACCATAGGCATTTTCACCTTTAATTATGAACGATACATCTTTAATACCAGCTTCTTCACCTGGTTGGTAGTCTAGTAACTCAATTTTAAAGTTTTGCCTTTCAGCCCATCTTAAATACATTCTATAAAGCATTGCTGCCCAATCTTGTGATTCTGTTCCACCAGCACCTGGATGAATAGAAACAATTGCACTTGAAGCATCATCTGGATTTGATAACATTACTGATATTTCAGTAGATTTAATTAAATCTTCTAATTCATTAGCTTCATCATGAAGCATTTCAAAAGTATCATCATCTTTTTCTTCATTAGCTAATTCAAAAAGTTCATTTGTACCAGAAAGGGCATCGTTGGCTTTATTAAATTTACTTAGTTTTGATAATAATCTATTTTTTTCAATACCAATTTTAGTGGCATTTGCTACATCATTCCAGAAGTCTTGATCTGCTTCAAGTGCTTCAATCTCTTTTAGTCTTGAATCAAGTTCATCTGGTTTTAAAATGTCTTTAATATTATTAAGTTTTGTATTTAGTAATTTTAATAATTCTGTATATTCATATGCATCCACGTAAACAGTATCTCCAGTTATTTTTTATTAATAGAATCTAAGTATGCTTTAATTTTTCTTAAAGCAGTTTCTGTTGTATTAGCTGCAATTGGTCTCATTATTATATTATAACCATAACCAAATTCATGACTATTAGTATATCTTCCAATTGCATGACTCATATCATCAATTGACATATCCCTTAATGGAGTGGCTACATTATAAGCAGATTTTTCTCCATTTACTCCATGGCATGATTGACATTTTTGAGTATATATCTCTTTACCTTCTTTTTTCAAGGAAATAATTTCTCTTATCTTTTTCTCTTCTATTTCTTTTTTCTTTTTTTCTTCCATTCTTTTTATAATTCTATTCTCTAAATCTTTTTGATTAAAAGTTGAATTCTGGTTAGATGTATTTGAAAAATTAGAATTTGATACAGAATCTTTTAGAATATAAATGAAATTATATTTTCCATTATTTGATGTAGTGATTTTAATATCTTCAACACTATATCCTTTTTCTTTCATTTCTAATAAAGAATAAGTACTTTTACATTCTCCTCCATCAAGCTTTGTGGATTCTATTGTGGCCATTGAATTATGGTTTTCTTTGAAACACATTGTACTTTGCGCAAATATTGATGTTGTAACTAAAAGTGTAATTGTAAGTGGTTTTATAAGTTTCATTTTTATCCTTCAAAATTTAAAGGATAGTTTATCATAAAGTGACTTGTTATATTTTTAAGATAAAAAAAAAGCTAGAAGCGAACTTCTAGCTTTTTATAAGTTTAGTAATTTACTAATTCAAATCAGAAGATTAGAAAGAGTATTTAACTTCAACTCTACCTCTTTGACCATCAGCGTTGTCAGAAGTAGCATTTGAATCATACTCAGCATATCTTACGTATGAAGTTAAGTTTTTAGACATTTTGTAAGTAACTTGACCTAAAATTTCTTCTACATCTTTACCAGCAGCTTTACCTTGCTCACCAGCAGCATAAGCAGCTCTTAAAGAAACTTTATCAGTTAATGCAACAGATGCATCTAAAGCAAATAATTCTAAGTCAGCTCTATTAGATGAACCTAAGTTCCATAATAAGAATTCAGAAGCTGATTCTAACCCATCAGAGTTAGCCTGGCTATCAATTGCACCTGAACCATTATCACCAGTTTGTGCATATGTTAATTTAGCAGAAACAATTCCAGCTTTACCAGATACGTAAGCTTTTAATGTACTTCTATCATCTAATGAAGCTGCAGCTACACCAGTTTTTGAATCTAACTCAGATTCAGTATATTCAATACCGGCTTTAATCATTTCAATTGATGCATCAGCTTTGATACCAAAAGTATCAACAGTATCTTCAACAGTTGCGTATTGACCTAATAATGATACAGGACCAACGTTACCCATAGCAATTACAGAGTAAACTGCTTGTGAACCATTGTAAGAGATAGCAGATAAATCAACATTGTGGTTAGCAAATGCAGCAGCACCAACAGTTGCAGCACCTAAGTTGTATAATGCAACCATACCGTCACCTTGAGCACCATCAGTTAATCTTCCAGGGATATTTTGTTGACCAGCATTAACAGTTAATGCTCCATCAGCATAAGAGAAGTAGTAATCTTCAATTTCTACGTCACCTTTACCAGATGGTGAGTTGTCTTTATGATTACCAGCATTATCAATTTTGAATACTGCAGTAACTTTATCATTAACAGGTACTTTAACACCAATTTCAACTTCTACGTCAGAGTTAGTTTCGTTATTTGTACTTGCTCCAGTAGTTTCACCATCAACGTTTTTTTCTTGGAATCTGAATCTGAATTGACCAGAAACATCAACACCTTTGATTGCTTCTTCTAAAGATGCTGCATTAACGTTTGTTAATCCTGCTACTGCTACTGCTGTTACTAAACTTAATTTTGCGATTTTTTTCATTTGTTCTCCTAAAATTTCGAAATCTATATTCAGTTTATCGGAGCGCGCGAACAATTCAAATTTTGTTTTTGAACCTTTTCCGATATACCGTTAGAGCCATTCTACATCACTAAATTTTAAAGTTTTCTTAAAAATAGGGCAATTGTGGTTAATTAATTGTTAATTTAAGGTAGATTTTAATTAACAAGCCATTAATGCTTTGTTATTGCTATGTTAATTTGAGAGTGTTACAATACAGTCTTTTAGGATATCAGGCTTAGATATTTTAATACTTAATTTATTTATTTTATACAATTTGTATAGTTTTTTCTCAATATATAAAATTGCATCTTCTAAAAGTTCAAATTTTTTGTTTTTCATGATAGATTTTACTAGTTCTGATACTTCAGAGTAATCAATAAAGTAGTTTTTTGTATATTGGTAGTTAAAAGAGATATTAATAATAACTCTTTGTTTTTTAATTCTTTCAAAATCTAATATTCCTATTATGCATTTGAAAGTTAAATCATTTATTTCTATTGTTAGTTTTTTTTTCATATAAAAAAATTATTTGAGAAGAAGAGTTATCTATATATTAGATAACTCTTTTCTCTTCTCCTTTTATAACTCTAATAATATTTGGAATATGTTTATAGAATATAATAAAAGCAATAATATATAATGGTGCATTAGATCCAATGTTTAATCCATCATACATTAATACTGCACTTACAACTACAGCTGTTAATCCAAGTAGAGACGAAACTGAAGAGATTTTAAGTACTTTAGCACATATAATCCACACAGCAGCACCTATAAGTGTAGGAATTGGAACTATTGCAATATAAACACCTAGTCCAGTAGCAACACCTTTACCACCTTCAAGTCCTAAGTAGATTGAATAACAATGACCTAGTACAGCAAGTACAGCTATTGCCCATAATGTTGATTCACTCATTCCCATGCTCATTGCAAATAGTATTACTAATGTACCTTTTAGTGCATCAAGAATAACAGTTGCAGCTCCAAGTTTTTTCGCTAATGATGGATTTGTTTCTTTTACAACTCTTAAAACATTTGTTGCACCAATTGATTTACTTCCTGCACTTTTAATATCAACACCTGCAAAAGTTTTTGCTAATAAAAGTCCAAATGGTATTGAACCAATTAGGTATGCTGCAATGTAAAATAGTATATTTGGGTTTGTAAAAAAATCCATTAATTCCCTTTGTTTATTGTTATATAGACGATAGTCAGTTTTTAGTTAAATGGATTATAACAAAAATTTAGTTATATTATCATTTAAAAATGTTTTGTTGAAGGTTTATTTTGAATTTAAAAGAAGAGATAATAAGACTAAAAGAAGAGTTAGACGTTACGTTAGTAGCGCATTTTTATCAAAGAGATGAAGTATTTGAATTAGCTGATATTACAGGTGATTCTCTTGAATTAGCAAAAAGAGCTAAGGCTACGGATTCTGAATTTATTGTATTTTGTGGAGTTGGTTTTATGGGAGAGAGTGTTAAAGTACTTTCACCCCAAAAAAGAGTTCTTATGCCAAAAATTGCATGTTGTGCAATGGCTAGGATGATTGATGAAGGTTATTATGAAGAGAACCTAAAATTAATCAATGATGCTGGAATTGCAAATGAAGATATTCTTCCAATTACATACATTAATTCAAGTGCTAGAGTAAAAGCTAGAGTTGGAGAAATGGGTGGAATGGTATGTACATCATCTAATGCATACAAAATCATTGAAAAAGGCTTAAAGTCTGGGAAAAAGATATTCTTTGTTCCGGATAGATGTTTAGGTCAGAATTTTGCTAAATCTCTTAATTTAAAATCTGCAATTGTAGGTGATGGAACTGACTTAAAAGAAGCAGATATTATTTGTTATAACGGTTTTTGTTCTGTTCATCAACTATTTACAGTTGAAGATATAGAATTTTATAGAGAGAAATACGAAGATATTTTAATTGCTGTTCATCCAGAGTGTGATCCAGCTATTTGTGATAAAGCAGATTTTGTTGGATCTACTTCTCAATTAATTGAATTTATAAAAGAATTACCAGAGGATCAAAAAGTTGCTGTTGGTACTGAGTTTAATATGGTAAATAGATTAAGAACAAAGAATACTTATATTTTATCTTCAACAAAACCAGAATGTCCAACAATGAATGAAACGACATTAGAAGATGTATACAATACATTAAAATCAATAAAAGATGATAAGATCATAAAAGAAACAGAGATTTTTATTGACGAAGATACCGCTAAATATGCTAAATTAGCCCTAGAAAGGATGTTTGAAGTATGATTAATATTAAGAAATTCGTAAAGAATGCAATTATTGAGGATAATGGTAGAGGGGATTTATTTTTTGATGTAGCCCCTAAAGGTAGATTTACTGCACGTGCAATCTCAAAATCAGATGGTATTGTTGCTGGAATTCAATATGCAAAAGTATTAGCTAGAACTGAAAAGTTTGATTGTAAATTCCTTAAAAGAGATGGAGATCCTATTAAAGCTGGTGAAGTTATTGCTGAACTTGAAGGTAAGGCTTCAATTTTATTATCAAGTGAGCGAACATTCTTAAACCTTTTACAACATGCATCTGGCATTGCTACTATGGCAAATGAATATGCAAAACTAATGGAAGGTACAGGTGTTGTTTTATTAGATACAAGAAAAACAAGACCACAATTAAGAGATTTTGAAAAATATGCTTCAAGAGTAGGTGGAGCAATTAACCATAGACTTGGTCTTGATGATTGTTTAATGCTTAAAGATACTCACTTAAGAACTATCAAAAACTTAAAAGAATTTATTAAAAAAGCAAGAAAAAGAATCTCTTGGGTTACAAAAATCGAAATTGAATGTGAAACTTTCTCTCAAGTAGAAGAAGCTATGGAAGCTGGTGCTGATATTATTATGTGTGATAATATGACACCGGAACAAATAAAAGATGTTGTTAAATTCAGAGATGAGAATTTCTCTCATATTTTATTAGAAGCTAGTGGAAATATTAACCTAGATACAATTAGATCTTATGCTGATTCTGGTGTTGATGCAATTAGTAGTGGTAGTATAATACATCAAGCAACTTGGCTTGATTTCTCAATGAAGTTCGACTAGATTTGTTAACCATTGGTTATTATAAATTTAATAGAATAAATAGTCAAAAAATAAAGGATAGATCTTGAAAAAAGATTTTATAGTTAGTAATAAAATAGATATGTCAGCATATACAAAGGCCTTAGAGCTTATTGAAAAAAGTAGATATATTCTAATAATTACTCATGTAAATCCAGATCCAGATACTATCTCTTCAGCTTTAGCTTTATCAAATCTGTTTTTTGAGAATAAAATTAAACATAAAGTCTATAATATAAGTTCTGACTTACCTCAAAACTTAGACTTTATAGAAAGATTTGACAAGATAACAGATCAATTACCAAAGTTTTTTGATTTAGCAATTTCAGTTGATTGTGGTACATATAAAAGATTAGGTTTTACACTTGATCCCTCAATTCCCTTAATCAACTTTGATCATCATAAATCAAATAATGACTTTGGAGATATAAATATAGTAGATCCAATGAAAAGTTCAACAGCAGAAATAGTATATGACTTTTTTAAACACAATGGTTTATATATTACTAAAAATTCTGCAACAGCATTATATGTTGGTATTTATGATGATTCATTAGCATTTTCATTGGGAAGATGTGATGAATTAACATTTGATAAAGTTAACTTTTTAGTTCAATGTGGAGCAAGTCCTTCTGGAATTGCTAATAAATTACTAAGAAGAGACTCATTAGCTAAATATAGAATTATACCTAAGGTATTAGATAGTTTAGAATTATTTAAAGAAGGTGATATTGCCAGTATTTATGCTCAAACTGCATGGTTTGAACAAACTGGTGCACACAATAGAGATTGTGAAGATGCCTTAGATATGATTATGAGTATGGCAATAGTGAAAGTTGCATTTTTTGTACGAATTGTTTCTGGAATATCAAGAGTTTCTATTAGATCAAAGGGTGAAGTTGATGTGTCAAAAATCGCTGCTGTTTTTAATGGTGGTGGACATTTTAACTCTGCTGGATGTACAATTGATACAAAAGATATTGAAGAAGCCAAACAATTAATATTAAAGGAAATTTTTGAGTTTTACAAGTAGAAAAAAAAATATTAAGATGCAAAGACTTCTAATATACACAACAATTATTATAATTGCAGCAATTACTGCATTTGTATTTTTATCACCAATTTTTGAAAAAAATAGTCCGAAAATATCTTTAGAAAAAAGTATATTTTGGAATTTAAAAACACCATTAAAAGTTGAATTAAGTGATGACAATGAAATTCAATCTTATAAAATTACATACAATAATGGAAAAACTGAACAAGAATTAAAAACAAAAATCATTAGTCAAACTAAGGGATTAATTACATTAGATATTTTAGCTCCTAAAATTGATAGAATGTCTTATCCTAAAGATGTTGTTCTAAATATTGAAGTTTCTGATACAAGTAAATGGAATTTCTTTAGAGGAAATGTTCTAAAAAAACAAATTGATGTAAAAATTGATAGAAAAAAACCAACAGCTAATGTGATTAATAACTCTTATTTAATAAGGCAGGGTGGAAGTGCTACCGTAATTGCTGAAATTAAAGATGAAAATTTAGCTGATTTTTATGTATCATTTAATAATGATGAGAGATTTGAATTAATACCTTTTTATAAAGACAACTTTTATATGGCAATTATTGCATGGCCAATTGATATAGACGAATTTAGTAAAATTAGTATTGTAGCAATTGATAAAGCAAAAAATAAAACTGTAACAAAAGTGCCATATTATATTAAAAGTTTAAAGAAAAAAGTTGACAAGATTAAAATCTCAGATAGATTTATTAATCAAGTAACAAAAGAAGTTCTTACTAAAAGTGGTTTTGATATTCCAGATTCTCAAGAAGATTCATTTGTTTTAGCAAATAAAGACTTAAGAGAAAATAATGTTTTAACTATTAGAACTGAAGTAAGACGAAATATGAATATGGATATGGTCTCAGAATTTAAACTAAAAGCTTTTAGACAGTTAAGAGGTGCTAAAACTTTTGCTGGTTATGGTGAAAGAAGACATTACTTTTATGATGGTGATAAAATAGATGAAGCTTGGCATTTGGGTATGGACTGGGCAAGTATTAAAAAAGCTAAAATTTATTCAACAAATGAAGGTAAGGTTATTTTTAAAGATTATTTAGGAATTTATGGGAATACAGCAATTATTGACCATGGATATGGATTATCTACTTTATATGCTCATACAAGTGCTTTAAATATAGAACTAAATGATGAAATTTCTTTTAATCAACTAATTGCAAATACAGGCTCGACTGGGGCTGTATTTGGAGATCATTTACATTTTGGAGTTCTTATTCAAGGTATCGAAGTTAATCCACTAGAGTGGATGGATAGAAAATGGATAAAAACAAACGTAACTAATATTATGAATCAAGCTAAGAAAGTGATAGATACTAAATGAAACAAAGAACAATTGCAAAAGAAGTAGAAATTGTAGGAATTGGATTACATAAAGGCGTTCCTGTAAAAATGAGATTAGAACCATTAGATTCAGATATGGGAATAATTTTTTACAGAGTTGATGCTGGGGTAACTATTCCTTTAGAAATTGCCAATGTAGTTGATACAAAAATGGCAACAGTTATTGGTAAAGATGATGTTGTAGTTTCAACAATTGAACATTTATTATCAGCAGTTTATGCATACGGGATTGATAATTTAAGAGTAGTAATCGATAATGATGAAGTTCCAGTATTAGATGGAAGTTCATCTGGATACTGTATGCTTATTGAAGAAGCTGGTATTAAAGAACTTGATAAGTCTAAAAAAGCTATCAAAGTTAAAAAAGAAGTTGAAGTTACAACTCCTGAGGGTAAAAGAGTATGTCTTAAACCTTCAAATCACATTGTATATGATTTTAAAATATCTTTTGATCATCCATCAATTGGTGAGCAAAACTTTCATTTTGATTACTCTATTGCTGAATATAAAGAAAATATTTCAAGAGCTAGAACATTTGGATTTTTACATGAAGTTCAATACTTAAGAAGTGTTGGTTTAGCTCAAGGTGGCTCTATGGAGAACGCTATTGTTTTAGACCAATCAAAAGTATTAAATCCAGAAGGTTTAAGATATACAGATGAGTTTGTAAGACACAAAATCTTAGATGCAATTGGTGATATGGCTTTATTAGGTTATACCTTAGTTGGAGAATATGATGCAGTTGCTGGTTCTCACCATTTAAATCACTTATTAACGAAAGAGTTATATAAAGATCCTGAGAATTATGAAATTATCGATTTAGAAGAAGCTAGTGCTGAAGCAGAAGTATTTGAATTAGCTTATTCTAAAGTTGAAATATAAGGTTTATAATTGATAGAAGTTTTAGTTATAAGTATCTCAAATCCAATATTAATTGGTATATATGAAAATGAAGAATTAATTAATGAATATAAAATTGAAGGTAAAACATCAGATTTACTACCTTCTTTATTTGAAAAATTATTAAATAAATATAATATTAAAAGATTAAATTATGTTAATACGCCTGGATCTTATATGGCAATAAAAGTTGCGTATATCTTCCTAAAAACAATTAGCATTACAAAAAAAATTGAGTTCAGAGCTGTTGAAGGTTTTGAATTTAATGAAAAATCTCCTATAAAAGCCTTGGGTAAAAAGTACTTTATAAAAGATGGAAAAGACGTTAAAGTAGAATTTTTAGAAAAAGATTGTATAATTCGCGACTTTAAGTTACCTAAGAGTATAAGTAACATAAATTTTAACAAACAGACATTACCAATTTATAATTTACCAGCTGTTTAAGAAGGAAATAGATGAAAGTAAGCGTTCCTGCTACTAGTGCAAATTTAGGACCAGGGTTTGATTCTCTTGGACTAGCAATTGCTATGAAAAACCAAGTTATTATTAAGCCATCAAAATTTCACAGTGTATCATTAAAAGGTGAGGGTGCTAATAACCCTGTATTAAAAGATAACAATATGTTTATCTCAATTTTTAATGATTTTTATTATAATTTGACACATAGAAAAAGACATTTTAGATATGAATTCTTTAATGAAATTCCATTATCTAGAGGATTAGGTTCTTCTTCTGCTGTAATTGTATCAGCAATTGCTAGTGCATATGCTATTGAAGGCATTAAATTAGATAAAGATAAATTATTAAATTTAGCACTTGCTTATGAAAATCATCCAGATAATATTACACCAGCTGTAATGGGTGGATTTAATGTGGCAACTGTACAAGATAATGAAGTTAGATATATTAATAAAAATATACCAAAATCATTAAAAGCTGTTGTAGTAATTCCTAATAGACCTATTTCAACACAATTATCTAGAAAAGCGTTACCTTTTAAATACTCTAAAGATGATGTAATATTTAATATTTCTCATTCTTCATTATTAACGGCTGCATTTATGAGTGAAAACTGGAAAATGCTTAGAACTGCATCTATGGATAAAGTTCACCAAAAATATAGAATGAAACAAATGCCAGAATTATTTGATGTACAAAAAACAGCACTTAAAAGTGGTGCTTTAATGAGTACATTATCAGGTTCAGGTTCAACACTGTTTTCTATCTGTTTTGCTGAAGATGCAAAGAAGATTGAAAAATCACTTAAAAGTAGATTTCCTCATTTTAAAGTTTTCAGTTCAGACTTTGATAATGTGGGCGTTAAAATAGATCTTTAATATTTTTTGATATTAAAGTATATTTTAGGTATAATCGTTGGCTAATTTAAAAAAGACGTTAAGAACTTGCATTTCTTGTCGAGAAAAAATCGAACAAAAAATGCTAGTAAGACTTAAATGTGAAGATAAAAAACTTGTATTATTTAACAATTATGGTAGAAGTTTTTATATCTGTAAAGATTGTATATCAAAAATAGTACAAACAGATATTGATCAAAGAGTTTATAAAAAAATTGATAAGGCACTATGTAGAGAGTGCAAAAATAAAGATAAGTATGTTCTACAACTTAAGGAGATGTTAACAGATGTCAGATAAAGTAAGAGTTTATGAAATTGCAGAAGAGGCGGGAGCTAGTAGCTCGGAAGTTATTGCAAAAGCAAAAGATTTAAATATAGAACTTAAATCACCTCAAAGTGCAGTTTCATTTGAAGACGCAGAAGAGATTGCAAATTATATAATGACTGGTAAAAGTTCTAAAATAGCTGAAAAACCTGCAGCTAAGCCTAAGAAGGTAGTTGTAAAAAAAGCAGAACCAGTAAAACCAGTTGAAGAAGTTTCTAAAGTTGAGGCTCCTAAAGTGGAAGCTGAAAAGAAAGAAGAAAAAGAAACAATCTCAAAACCTACAACACCAGTTGAAAAACCTGCATCTGATGAAGTACAAAAAGAAGAAAAGAAAGAAGAAACAAAAGAAGAAGCAGTTGTTTCTAAACCTAAAAAGATAATTCCTAAGAGAAGAGGTCTAAAAATTATCAAGAAGAAAAAGCCAAGAGAAGTTGAACCTAAGATTGAAGATAAACCAACTGAAATTCAACCTAGAAAGAAAATGAAATCTCTTAGTGAAATTTTAGGAAGTAATGATTCTGATACATCTTCAAAAGATGATAATTTCGATGCTAGAAGAGCTAAGAAAAAAGAGAAGAAAAAACAAGCTACTAGAACACATGATCATGGTAGAAAATTAGATGTTAACAGAGGTGCCTCTGATGACTTTAATAATAAAACTGAACACTCACTACTTGGGGAAGAAGTTGTATTATTAGATATGGGATTATCTGATACTTCAAAACTTTTAGAGGAAACTAAACCTCAAAATACTAATAAGCAAGCAAGAGGTTCTAAACCAGCTGCATTTGGTAATAGACCACAAGGTTTAAAAAGAAGAAAAAGAAAGAAAAGAATTAAAAGAGAATTCGAATCAGTTGAAATTACTGAAGTAACAATTCCTGAAGACATTAGAGTATATGAATTTGCTGAGGCGTGTGGTAAATCTGCTTCTGAAGTGATTTCTGTATTATTCGGTCTTGGTATGTTAGTTACTAAAAATGACTTCTTAAAACAAGACGAATTAGAAATTCTTGGTGAAGAGTTTGATATTGAAGTTACTGTTAAAGATGCATTAGAAGACGTAAACTACGTTGATGAATATTTAGAAGAAGAAATTGATGATTCTAACTTCTCAGAAAGACCACCAGTTGTTACTATTATGGGTCACGTTGACCATGGTAAAACTTCTTTACTTGACAAAATTAGATCTTCTAAAATTGCTGCAGGTGAAGCAGGTGGAATTACTCAACATATTTCATCTTACACAGTTGAAAAAGATGGAAAGAAAATTACATTTGTTGATACTCCAGGTCACGCCGCGTTCTCTGCTATGAGAGCAAGAGGTGCAAGTGTTACTGATGTTGTAATTATTGTTGTAGCTGCAGATGATGGTGTTAAACCTCAAACTGAAGAAGTAATTTCTCATGCAAAAGCATCTGGATGTCCAATTATTGTTGCAGTAAACAAAATGGATAAAGAGACAGCTAACATGGATATGGTTAAATCCCAAATGGCAGAGAGAGAAATGACTCCTGTTGATTGGGGTGGAGATATTGAATTTATTGGTGTATCTGCACATTCAGGAATGGGAATTGATGATTTATTAGAAAATATTTTACTTCAATCTGAAATTCTTGAACTTAAAGCTGATCCTACTGCAAAAGCAAAAGCTACTGTTGTTGAATCTTTACTTGAAAAAGGAAGAGGACCAGTTGCTACTGTTATTGTTCAAAATGGTACATTAAAAGTTGGTGATAATATTGTTTGTGATACTACTTTTGGTAGAGTTAAAGCAATTACTAATGATATGGGTAAACCAGTTAAACAACTTGGTCTTTCTGAAACAGGTAATGTTTTAGGATTAAGTGAAGTTCCAGCTGCTGGATCTGTTATGGTTGTACAAGACTCTGATAAAGAAGCAAGAGAAATTGCTACTAAAAGAGCTGAACATGAAAGAGCAAAAGAATTATCTAAATCTACTAAAGTATCTTTAGAAGAGATGAGTGGATTAATTGCAGAAGGTAAGATCAAACAATTACCAGTTATTATTAAAACTGATGTTGGTGGATCACTTGAAGCTATTAAAGGTTCTTTAGAAAAAATTGCTAACGAAGAAGTTAAAGTAAAAGTTATTCACGCTGCAGTTGGTGGAATTACTGAATCTGATTTAGTTCTTGCAAGTGCTTCTGAGGGTTGTATTATCCTTGGATTCAACGTAAGACCTACTGGTTCTGTTAAATCTAAAGCAAAAGCTGATGGAATTACTATTAATACTTATTCAATTATCTATGATTTAATTGATGATATTAAAGCTACTTTATCTGGAATGATGAGTGGTGTAATTAGAGAAGAGAATACTGGTCAAGCTGAAGTTAGAGATACATTCGTTGTTCCTAAAGTTGGAACTGTTGCTGGATGTTTAGTTACTGATGGTAAAGTAATCAGAGGTGGATTAGCAAGAATCATTAGAGATGGTGTTGTTACATACACTGGTAAAATTTCAAGTCTGAAAAGATTTAAAGATGATGCTAAAGAAGTTGCTAATGGTTACGAGTGTGGTATTATGTTTGATAAATTCAACGATATTAAAGTTGGTGACTTCATTGAAACATTCATTGAAATTGAAGAAAAAGTTTCAATTGACGACTAATCATGAAAAGCGTTAATTTACAAAGAACTGAATCATTATTAATGGAGCTAATTCCAGAAGGTCTTTCATCACTTTCTGATCATAGAATTAGCTCTTTAGCTATTACAGGTGTAAACTGTAAAAATGGTAAATATGATGCAATTGTTTATTTCGATGGTTCAGATTATGATCAAAAAGAAATAAGAGAAATAATTGCATTATTAAAAAAAGCAAATGGTAGAATTAAATCTTATATTTTAGCAAGTACAGGTTGGTACAAATGTCCAAACTTTACTTTTGTTAATGATACTACTTTAGAAGAATCAAGAAATATAGAAGCTCTATTTGCTCAAATCAGAAAAGATAAAAAAGAAGAAGAATGAGTTTAGAAGAATCAATCAAATTAGCTGTTGAAAGTTTAGATGCTCAACTTTATGATATCGTTACAACTAGAGAACATGATGATAACATTTATAGAGTTTTTGTTACTGCTAAAGGTGGTATTAACTTAGATAAATGTGCTGAAATCTCTAGAATGATTTCACCTATTTTAGATGTTGAAGAACCTATGGGTGGAAAATATAGACTTGAAGTAAGTTCTCCTGGAATTGAAAGAAAGTTAAGAACAAAAGATCACTTTATTGCTTCAGTTGGCGAAAAAGTAAGAGTAAAAGATATTGCGACAGAAGTTTACAAAGGTGAACTTTTAAGCGTAGACAATCAAAAGATTGTTGTAAAAACTGAACATGGTGAAGAAGAAATTGAACAAAGTTCAATTCTATCTGCATCTACTTATTTTGAGTGGTAATAGATTTATCTATTAACCCTCAATACCTAATCTAACTAATTATTTAGCCTCTTTAATATATACTACAATCAAAATTTAACTTACTAGAAAGAATTGTCTAATGAAAATTAATAATGAATTTTTCATGAAATTAGCAATTAACGAAGCATGGAAATATCAATTTTTAACTTATCCTAATCCTGCTGTTGGTTGTGTAATTGTAAAAGGTGAAAGTGAAATACTTTCAATTGAAGCACACAAAGAAGCTGGTATGCCGCATGCTGAAGTAAATGCACTGAAAGCTGCTTTTTTAAAATATCATCCAAATGATTTAATTAAAACAAAAAAAACTTCTCATGATATACATGAATATTTAATCAAGAATCATAATGGTTTTTTTAATGATTGTAAGGTATATGTAACACTTGAACCTTGTAATCATATAGGTAAAACTCCAGCTTGTGCTAACTTACTTAAAGAACTAAATCCTAAAAAAGTAATTATTGCACATGAAGATCCAAATAAAGAAGCTTCAGGGGGTCTAGAAACACTTTTGTCAGTTAATATTAATACTGAGATAGGTTGTATGAAAAAAGAAGCTTATGAGCTTTTATATCCATTTATCAAATGGAATAGCGGTACATTTATTTTTTATAAAATGGCACAAACTTTAAATGGCTCAGTAGATGGTGCAATATCATCCAATGCAGCAAAAGCTTATGTACATGCATTAAGAGATAAGATAGATTTAATGCTAATAGGTGGTAATACTGTTAGAGTAGATAAACCAACACTAGATGCAAGATATATAGCTGGACGAGCTCCTAATGTAATGATATACTCAAAAAATAAAATCTTTGATAATAGTATTCCTTTATTTAAAGTTCCTAATAGAAATGTAATTATTTCTAATGACTTATTTAAACTATTAGATTATAAATTTATTATGGTAGAAGGTACTTATAATTTAGTAGATATTTTAAAAGAAAAATTAGATTATGTTATTTTATTAATCAGTCCAAAAATTAGAAAAGGCGCTAATGCTTTAAATGATTTAGATATTGACTATGAAATAGTACATGAGAATTATATAGGTGAAGAAAAAATTCTTTATTTGAAAAGAAAAAACTAGGCATAAAAAAAGGCTGATATCAATTGATATCAGCCTTTTTTATTATAGAGAAAAGTTAATTACTTAACTTTTTCTACATATTCACCAGTTTTAGTATCACATTTAATAATGTCACCTTCAACTAAGTGGAATGGAATTTGTACAACAGCACCACATTCAAGAGTTGCAGGTTTTTTACCACCTTGCGAATCACCTTTGAAGTTTGGTGGAGTTTCAACAATTTTCATTTCAACAGTTGCTGGTGGCTCAACAGTAATTGCATTACCGTTAAAGAACATCATATCAACATTCATACCATCGATGATCCATTTTTCAGCATCACCAACTTGATCATATGTTAAACCAATTTGTTCATATGTTGTAGTATCCATGAATTGTAACATTTCACCATCATCATATAAAAACTGCATAGTCTTTTGTTGTAAATCTGGAGTTTCAAACTTGTCACCTGCGTGAAAAGTTTTTTCAATAGTTTTTGCGTTTAAAAAGTTCTTGATTTTACATCTTACGAATGCAGCACCTTTACCAGGTTTAACATGTGCGTAATCTGTAATTTTATATGGAATACCATCTAATTCAATCTTAAGACCTTTTTTTAAATCACTCATTCCTAATGCCATGGTATCTCCTTAAATTTCTGCGTAAGAAACAGATATTGCTGCTTCTAAGTTTTCAAGTTTTTTAATAGTATCAGTACAAACTTTTTCATCTACAAGAATAACAGCTAAAGCACCGTCTTTACCTCTTGATAATCTAAAGTCAGCGATGTTAATATTGTTGTCAGCTAAAATTGAACCAACCTCTCCAATAACACCTGGAACATCACTATTTCTCATTATGATCATTTTACCTTTTGGTTCAATGTCTAATGGGAAGTTATTAATATCAACTATTCTTTGTACATCTTCATTAAATACTGTTCCACAAATTGTTTGAACACCATTAGAAGTTGTAATTTTAATTGATACTTTATTTTGGTAACCGCTAGTTGCTGAGAATTCAGATGTAGTTAATTCTATACCTTTTTCTTCAGCTAAGAAGTTAGCATTTACATAGTTGATTTCATCACCAGAAGCTACTGCTAATGCACCTACTGTTGCAAATGTTTGTAATGAATCTAAATATTCAGAAATTTCACCTTCTGCAGATACATTAATTGATCTAATTTCACTCTTATCACTTTGAGCAACTAAGAATGCCATTTTTTGAGTTAACTCAATATATGGTTTAACAAATGATGGAATTTTACTTTCATCAATTGGTAAATTAAGAGCATTTGGGTATGCAATACCTCTTGCAGATTCAATAGCGTTTTCAGCAGCTTGAATAGCAATTTGTTTTTGTGATTCTTTAGTATTTGCACCTAAATGGGCAGTTACAGTCACATTTGGTAAATCTAATAATGGATGATCTATTGCAGGTTCTTTAATAAATACATCAATACCAGCCATTGCAATTTTTCCAGTTTTAAGATTGTTTACTAATGCATCTTCATTATATAAACCACCTCTAGCACAGTTAATTAAAACTACACCATCTTTCATTTTTGCAATTTCTTCTTCACCAATCATATTAAGTGTTTCTTGATTTTTTGGTGTATGAATTGTAATAATATCACAGTTAAGGATATCATCAAAATTATTTGTATAATTAATACCTAAATCAGTTGCTTTAGTAGAAGGAATGTATGGGTCGTATGTTACTACGTCCATTTCAAATGATTTAGCTCTTAATGCAACTCTATGTCCGATATTACCGAAACCAATTACACCAAGTTTTTTTCCATATAATTCATTACCATACCAGTCTTCTCTTTTCCAGATTCGATCTTGTTTTAATTGGTTATGTGCATATGGAAATTTTCTCATACAAGATAACATATGTGCCATAGTTAATTCTACTGCTGCAATAGTATTCGCTGTAGGAACGTTCATAGCAATGATTCCTCTTTTGCTACAACCTTCCATATCAACGTTATCGTATCCAACACCAGCTCTAATAATAGCTTTTAAGTTCTCTGCAGCATTTAAGAATTTTTCATCAACATCAGTTGAAGATCTCGTAATTGCTACATCAGCATCTTTAATTACATTTAAAAGTTCAGTTTTATCAATATCTGCTGCATATACATAATTAATATCTTCAGTATTCTGTAAGATATTTAATCCATCTTCATGTATATGGTCACAAACTACGATTGTGTGTTTACTCATTTTAAATTAATCCCTAGTTTTTAATTTGATCTTTTAATAAATCACCTAAAGTCATAGCAGAATCATCATTAACAGCTTTTAGAACTTCTCTTTCTTGTTGTTGCTCTAATCTTTTAACTGATAATCTAACTCTATTTCTTTTAGTATCAATATTTACTACTACAGCTTCAATTTCATCACCATTTTTAACTTCTTCATCTTCTAATGGTCCAAAATCTTCGTTTCTGATTAATCCGTCTAAGTTATCTTCTAATTTAATGAAGATACCGAAGTCTTTAGAATCTTTAACTGCACCTTTAACGATATCACCAATTTTGTGAGCGTCTTGGAATTTTTTTGCAGGAGAATCAGCAATTTCTTTAATTGATAATGAAATATTTTCTTTTTCTCTGTCAATTTTAATGATTTTAACTTCTACTTCGTCACCTTTTTTGAAAAGTGTTTTACACTTAGCATTAGATTCCCAAGAAGCTTCTTCATTATGTAATAAACCATCAACTTCACCAACAGTTACAAATGCACCGAAGTCAGTTAAAGTAGCAATATTACCAGTAATTACATCACCAACTTTGTGGTCTTTTGTAAATTTAGAGAAAGGTTTTTCTTGTAAGTTTTTAAGAGATACTCTTAATCTTTTTTTATCTACGTCTAATTCGATAACTTCAACGTTAACTTCTTCACCTAAAGTTAATAATTCTTTTGGGTTTTTAACGTTTTTATTCCATGAAATTTCAGAGATATGTAATAAACCTTCAATATCATTTCCTAAGTCAACAAATGCACCGTAAGATTCAAAGTTAGAAACAGTAACAGTAATTGTATCACCAACTTCTAATTCATCTTTAATCTCTTCCCATGGATTAGCTAAAGCTGCTTTAATTGATAATGATAAGTGTTGTTTTGTTTTATCGTAAGATAATACAACAACAGTAACTTCGTCACCTTCGTTATAGTAGTTAGCAGGATTTACAGGACCTTTGTAAGAGATTTCATTGTAGTTTACTAAACCATCAATTCCACCTAAATCAACAAACATTCCGTAAGAAGTGATTTTTTTAATGATACCGTTTACTGGTTCATTTTGTTCTAAGATTTCAGCAACTTTATTATCTTTTAAAGCTTTTGATTCTTCAATAAGTTTTTTTCTAGATACAATGATAGAGTTTTGCGCAGCATTAACTTTTAATACTTTTGCTTTAACTTTTTTACCAACTGCACCGTGAGCTTTTAAGTAAGATTGAGCCATAGGCATGAAATATTCACAACCTTCTTCATCTTCAATAATGAATCCGCCTCTTTGTTTAACAGAAACAATCTTACCTTCAATAGTTACTTCTTCAACATCTTCACCATGTTTTTCAACAAATGCGTCGAATTTCTCTTTTTGTAATACTTTTTTATGAGAAATATTCGGTCTTTCACCTCTATTACCCATTAACATTACTTTAAGAGTTTCAGAAGCTTTATACTGAACTTCTCCATTAATTGTAATTTCAGAAATATTAATCTGACCTTCAATTTTTTGACCAACGTCAACTAAAACTCTGTCTCCAGAGATTTCAACAATAACACCATCTACAACCGAGTTGTTCTCAGCATTCTCGAAAGACTCATTAAGCATTTGCTCAAAATCAAAGTCTTCACCTAAATCAATATCTTCGATACCCATTTTATTCCTTCATATGTACACGTTTTTTAAATGGGACGATTATACATAAATAAGGCTTAAAGTGTCTAGTCGATACTTTCTATTTTATTTACTACTGCTTGGATAATCCAATCTGGAGTACTAGCACCTGCTGTTATTCCACACAGGTTTTTGTTTTTGAACCATGAATCATTGATCTCACTGTCATTTTCAATTAAATATGAATCTTCACAATTTTCTTTGCAAATTGAATGTAATTGTTTTGTATTAGAAGAGTTTTTCCCTCCAATTACTACCATTACGTCTACTTCTTCTGAAATATCTCTTGCTGCATCTTGATTTTCAAATGTAGCATCACAAATAGTATTAAATACTCTTACTTCTTTATTTTTAAGTATTAAAGTATTAACAATTTCTAAATATTTTTCTTTCTTTTTTGTAGTTTGTGCAACAGTTGCAATTTTATTATGTTTAAATTTTAATTTATCTAATTCTTCAGTTTCTATAATTACATGAACATCATCTTGATCTTCACCATAGGATTTAACACCTTTTACTTCAGGATGTGTTGAATCACCAAAAATTAGAATAGAGTAACCTTCTGCTGACATTTTCTTAACAATTTGTTGAGGAGTTGTAACAAATGGACATGTGGCATTAATTACTTTTGCATTTTGAGATTTTAAATCTTTTAAATCATCTTTTGGAATACCATGTGTTCTAATGATTACTGTATCATCATCACTTACATCTTTTAGGTTTTGATATAAACCAACATTAAAATCTTTTTTTAATCTATTAATTTCATCTTGGTTATGAATTAAAGGACCCATTGTTGAAGAATTTTCATAAGACTCCGCAATTTTAATAGCTCTTTTTACACCAAAACAAAATCCATAATTTGAAGCTAATTTAACTTTCATTCTATTTCCTTAAAATTATTCCTAGTATAAAGAGTCAAGAATTGTTTTGAAATTTGGAAATGATGTATCAATACATTCCGTATCGTTAATATCCATATCACATAAAGTTCCAGCAATTGCAAAACTCATTGCAATTCTGTGATCTCCATGGGAATCAATTGAGGCTTTTTTTATTGTTCCTCCTGTAATTTCATATCCGTCTTCAAATTCAGTGTATTCAACACCACATTTTTCTAAGTTAGAAACTACAGATTTGATTCTATCTGATTCTTTTACTCTTAACTCTTTTGCATTTTTAACTAATGATTTTCCATTTGCAATTGACATAGCAATTGATAGTGCTGGAAGTTCGTCAATTAACCAAGAGATATTATCTTCAACTACAACACCATTTAATTCTTTGTGTTTAATTTCAATATCTCCAATAGGTTCATAAATATTCTCTTTTTCAACAAAATTAACTTCAGCTCCCATTCTTTTTAATACTTGGTAAGCTTCAATTCTTGTTGGGTTTAAAGTCACATTTTTAATAAGTACTCTTGAATTTGGAGTAACAGCTGCTGCTACTGCAAAGAAAAATCCAGATGATGGATCTGTAGGTACTGTCATTTCTAATGGTTTTAAATGTCCTGTTAAAGGATGAATATTTATAAACCCTTCATTATCATTTTCTAATGTAACTCCCATACCTTTTAACATTCTCTCAGTATGGTCACGTGTAAGTTCATTTTCTTTATATCTAGAGATTCCATTTGCTCTAAGAGCTGCTAGAATCATTGCAGATTTTACTTGTGCTGAATCTACTGGTGAATGGTATGTAAATGGTTTTAATTCTTTTACACCTCTAATAAATAAAGGAGCTTTGTTTCCATTCTCTCTTCCATCAATATTTGCACCAATTGATCTTAAAGGATCAGCGACCCTTTTCATAGGTCTAGCTCTTAAGTATTTATCACCACTTAATGTAAATGCACCATCTACAGAAGCTAATAAACCACAAAATAGTCTCATTGCAGTACCAGAGTTACCACAATCAAGAACATTACTTGGTTCATTTAATTTCTGTGTTGGTGTAATCTCAACTGTTGATCCATCTCTTTTAATTGTTGCACCTAATTGTTCAACAATACTTAGAGTATTTAAAGTATCTTCAGCTGTTAAATAGTTCTTAATATAAGATGTTTCATTGGAAAAAAGTGAAAACATTGCACATCTGTGAGATATTGATTTATCACTAGCAATTGAATCGATTTCTATGTCAAATGGCTTAACTAACTTTTTAATATTAAATTTGTTCACTTTTTTCCTTTTTTTTCTTATCTTAATTTAATAGATAATTTTTCATCTAATGCATTTAGAATATTATCCATTGATTTAGTTATATCTTCTTCTTCTAAAGTTTTATCATCATTTTGTAAAACAAATCTGATTGTTAAACTTTCATTTTCACCTAACTTTTCATCTGTATAAATATCAATTAAGTTAAATTGTTTGATATTATTATCATTAATTGATCTAATTACATCTTTAATTTCTTTGTATTCTAATGCTTTTGGAGCAATGATACTTAAATCTTTTTTAGATGCTTGGAATTTTGAATATGAATTAACTTTTATTAAATCATTTGCAATTGCTTCAAAATCAATTTCTGCTACAAATGTATCTGATAAATCATAATCTTCACAAACAGCTGGATGTAATTTGGCAATGTATCCAATATTTTTTCCATCTACAATTACATTTGCATTTTGGAAAGGGTGAATAAATGAATTTGTAATTTCATTTTCCTTCATTGCTTCTAAATCAAATTTACCAACAGTATTTAAAACTTTTTTTGCAAACGTGAAGAAATCAATATTTGCTGGTTTACCAGAATTTACTACATCTTCTTGTTCAACCGCACCAGTTTGAATAAATGAAATCTTTTTAGATTCAGCTCTATTTGCATCAAATATAGTACCAATTTCAAAGAATGAAGAAGATCTTGTACCTGTTTTAAAGTTGTTAGAACAAGCTTCTACTAGATTTAATAAAATAGTAGTTCTAAATGTATTTAACTCTTTAACAATTGGATTTAATAAGTCTAACTCTTCTTTTACAACTGGGAAGTTGTATTTCTCTAAACCTTCTCTTGATCCAAATACATAAGTTAATGTTTCAAAGAATCCATTTTCAATTGCTTTAAATCTTAATTTATTTTTTTTAATAAAATCATTTGATGTTTTATTAATTCTGTTTACTTCATCAATTGCTAAAGGTTTTGCAACAATATTATCAATACCAATAATTCTTACAATCTCTTCAGTAACATCTGCAATATTTTTAATATCATGTCTAAATAATGGAATTTTTACTGATAGAATATCATTCCCACCATCTTTAACTTCAAATCCTAAAGATGATAAAATTCTTTCAATTTCTAATTTTGGAACTTCTTGCCCAATAATAGAATTAACTTTATGAACATTTACATCTAAGATAGATTTTTCTTTATCATCTACAAAAGTTTCAGCACCTTTATAAATTAATGCTCCAAATTTTGAAACTAATGTTGTAAAGTAATCAATTCCACTTTTAATATGTGGTTCTGATCCTCTAGAAGATCTATAATATACATCTCCTGTTTCAATTTTTGTTTCAAATACTTGTCTAGCAATTAATTCAGGATTAATGTATGAAGCTTCAACAATAAAGTTTAAATCTTCAGCATTAATTTTTTTATGATCAATACAGATTTTACTTAATTGTTCTTTCCCATATACATTATCAAAACCATTTTCATCTTTTCTAATGTGAATAACACTTAAGTCATTTGTGCAATCAGCTTTATCTTTTGCATAAGCATTTAAGATAACACCATTACAATGAGTAGCATAAGATAATGCATTTTGAATATCATTTGCTTCTTCATATTTACCAATAGCACCAACTCTTAATTGTTGAATAACTGGAAGTTTAAACTCTGAGAAATCTACTGCTTTATAAATTAAAGATGAATCAATATTACTTTCACATTCAACTTCTAAAACTTGCCCAATACCAATTTCATTGTAATTAACATTCTTTTCAAACTCAACTAACGGTAAGTTATAAAATGCAGATAATTCTCTAGCAACACCATTGATACTTAAACAATCACCTTTATTAGCAGTTAATTCAATTTCAATAATATCATCATTGATTAATCTATATTCATTTAATTCTTTTCCAAGAATTAATTCTCCAATAGAATCATCAAGTTCTAAAATTCCATCATTAAGTTTTGGTAATCCAAGTTCAGTAGATGAACAAATCATCCCGTTTGAAGGAGCACCTCTTAATTTAGCTTTTTTGATTTTAAAATCACCACCTAAGTTACAACCTACAGTTGCAACTGGTACATATTGTCCTGCATCTACATTTTTTGCACCACATACAATTTGTACAGTTTCACTTCCAATATCAACTTGACAAATATTTAATTTATCAGCATCAGGATGTTTCTCTTTTTCTAAAACTTTACCTACTACTACTTTTGGAGCAACTAAAACTTTATCAACACTATCAACTTCTAAACCAATAGAGTTAAGTGTTTTACAAATATCATCAGTTGATATTTTTGAAATATCTAAAAATTCTTGTAACCAGCTTCTTGTAATAATCATCTAAATTGTCCTAATAGTCTCATATCGCTTTCAAATAAAGATCTTAAGTCTCCAATGTTATGAATTAACATTGCAAATCTCTCAACACCTAATCCAAATGCATATCCAGATTTGTTTTCGTATCCAACTGCTTTGAATACATTTTCGTCTACAACACCACAACCTAATACCTCAAGCCACCCTGTGTGTGAACATACTCTACAACCATCCCCTTTACAGAATACACATGAAATATCTACTTCTGCTGATGGTTCTGTGAATGGGAAAAATGATGGTCTAAATCTAACATCTACATCACCAAACATATGATGTAAGAATTCAACCAATACATGTTTTAAGTTTGCAAATGAAATTTTATCTGCATCGTCAACTACTAATGCTTCAATTTGGTGGAACATTGGAGTATGAGTAATATCAAAGTCTCTTCTAAATACTGTTCCTGGAGCAATCATTCTAATTGGCGTATCTTTATCTTGACCTAACATTGTTCTAATTTGAACTGGAGAAGTATGTGTTCTTAATAGAGTGTAATCTTTATTATAAAAAGTATCTTGCATATCTCTTGCTGGGTGATACTTTGGTAAATTTAATGCTTCAAAGTTATGGAAGTCATCTTCTACTAATGGTCCTTCTTCAACTGCAAAGTTTAAATTCTGGAAATACGTAATGATTCTATCCATTGTCTCAACTACTGGGTGAGTTGCACCACATGATAGTTCATTATTAAATCTAGTTACATCAATTTTTTCAGCTTCTAGTTTTTTGTTTAATGCTTCTTTTTCTAAAACTACTTTTTTAGTTTCAATTGCATTTGTAAGTAATGCTTTTTGCTCATTTAAATTTTGTGCAAATGCTTTTTTTTCAGGACCTGGAATATCCTTCATTTTTGCAAACTCTGAAGTTAAAACACCTTTTTTTCCAAGAGTTTCTACTCTAAGGTTTTCTAACTCTTCAAGTGAGGCTGCGTTTTCTATCTTTTCAATCCACTCTTTCACTTAATTCTCCCGTAAGTTTTCTATAATTATTTTAGTCTCTTATTTCTATAATCTTGCGATTATACTTAAAGATTTATTAGAGTTTGGTTATAATATTTTACTATTCAAATTCAAGGAAATAATATGGTTACAAATGATTGTATTTTTTGTAAGATTGTTAAAGGTGATATTCCTAATCAAACAGTATTAGAGGATGAAAACTTTTTAGCATTTAATGATATAAATCCAACTAGAAAAATTCATGTATTAATTATTCCAAAAGAGCATTATGATTCTTTTGATGTAATTCCTCCAAAAATAATGGCTGGAATGACTGAGTTTATTCAAAAAGTAGCTTCTAAATTAAAAGTTAAAGAAAGTGGTTATAGATTAATTACAAATATTGGGAATCATGGGGGACAAGAAGTACCTCATTTACATTTTCATTTATTAGCTGGAGAATATGCTGGTAGATTAGTGGGTGAACAAAGAGATAAACAAGAAGTATAACTTCTTGTTTTAATTATCATCTTGGAAAGAACCTAAAGCCATGATTTTCTCATATTTCTTTTGGTATCTTTGTGCTGGTGTCATTTGTTTTAATTCTTCTACTGAAGCTAAAAAATATTCACCTAAAGCTTTAATCGCTTCTTCTTTTTGTCTATGAGCACCAATTAAAGGCTCATTAATTACATCATCAACTAAGTTTAACTCTTTTAAGTTTTCAGCTGTAATTCTAAGTGCATTTGCAGCAGTTTCTACTTTTGATGGATCATTCCATAAAATTGCAGAACAGCCTTCTGGAGAAATTACTGCATAAACAGAATATCTCATCATTGCTAATTTATCAGCTACGGAAATAGCTAGTGCTCCACCTGAACCACCTTCACCAATTACAACAGATACTGTTGGAGTTGTAAGGTCTGCAAATTCAAATAAGTTTCTAGCAATTGCTTCAGATTGATTTCTCTCTTCCGCACCAATTCCTGGATATGCACCCGGAGTGTCCACTAACATAAGAATTGGAATTTGGAATTTTTCAGCCATTTTAGCGGCTCTTAAAGCTTTTCTATAACCTTCAGGTGATGGCATACCAAAGTTTCTATGTAGTTTATCTTTAGTACCTCTACCTTTTTGTTCACCAATAACCATAACTTTTTGCTCACCAATATAACCTAGGTAACAAACAATTGCTTTATCATCTACAAAATGTCTATCTCCATGAATTTCATAAGCATCAGTTAGTAATCCATTAATATAGTCCAATGAATATGGTCTATCTGGATGCCTAGCTAATTGAAGTTTTTGATAATCACTTAAGTTTTTGAAAGTTTTTTCAACTTCTTTTTCAAGTTTTTTATCTAAGATTTCTACTGCATGTTCATCAGCTTTTGTTTTTGCAACAATGATATCTTCTTCAATTTTTTTGATTTTTTCTTCGAATTCTAAATAAGCTGCCAAGTTATTGCTCCCTTTAAAAAAAAAGAGCTAGTAAATACTAGCTCTTTTTAGTAGTTAGATTGTGTGTTTTATTTATTATGCTTCAAATTTTTTGAAAATAACAGTTCCGTTTGTACCACCGAAACCAAAGTTATTACTCATAACTGTAGTTAATTCTGCTTTTCTTGATGTATTAGGAACGTAATCTAATTTACACTCTTCATCTTGATTTTCAATATTGATTGTTGGAGGAATTACACCTTCATTTAATGATTTAATTGCAAAAATTGCTTCAATAGCTCCAGCTGCACCTAAACAATGTCCAATTTGACCTTTTGTAGATGTTACAGGAGGGCAATTTTCAGCTCCACCAAATAATTCAGCAATTGCTTTTGACTCATTTACATCACCTACTGGAGTTGAAGTACCATGAGAATTAATGTAATCAATTTTTACATCTTCACCAATGTTTGCTTTAGCCATAGCCATAGCTGCTTTCATTGATCTTAATGGACCATCCATTACAGGAGATGTAATGTGGTTAGCATCACCAGATTCACCGAATCCAATAATTTCACAATAAATTTTTGCTCCTCTAGCTTGAGCAGATTCTAAAGTTTCAACTACAAGTGAACCAGAACCTTCACCCATTACAAAACCATCTCTATCAGTATCGAATGGTCTAGATGCTTTTTTAGGATCATCATTTCTAGTAGATAATGCTTTCATTGCAGCAAATCCACCCATACCAGCTCCACAAATTGCAGATTCAGCACCAACAACTAAAATTCTATCAGCACCATTTGCAGCAATTGTTTTAACGGCATCATTAATAGCATGAGTTGAAGCAGCACAAGCTGTAACATGAGATAATGATGGACCTTTTAATCCATGCTCAATTGAAATAAATCCACTTAACATATTAACTAATGAAGAAGGAATAAAGAATGGAGAAATTCTTTTAGGACCTCTATTCTCACATACTACTGAGTTTTTTTCAATAGTACCTAATCCACCAATTCCAGATGCTGAAATAATTCCGAATCTCTCAGATACACTATCATCTACTTTTTTATTTTCAATGCTTGTGAATCCAGAATCTCTCATTGCTTCATTAGCAGCTTTAATTCCTAATTGAATAAATCTATCTGCTTTTTTAACTTCTTTTTTTTCCATTACAGTAGTTGGATCAAAATCTTTTACTTCTCCTGCAATTTTTACAGGAAACTCACTAATATCAAATAGTGTAATAGTGTCAATTCCACATTCACCTGCAACAGCAGCGTTGAATGAGTCTTCTACATTGTGTCCAATAGAATTAACAGTACCTAATCCAGTTACAACAACTCTTTTCATTAAATATGCTCCGTATATATATTATTTAAATTATTCAATTTTTTATAATATTAAAAAACTCAATATCTTAAATTAAATTGATTTATTTGTAAAATAGAAAGACTATTTCTAGCCTTCTATTTTAAAGCGTATAAATTACGCGTTATCTTCGATGTACTTGATAGCATCTTGAACAGTTAAAATACCTTCTGCATCTTCATCAGGGATCTCAATGTCAAATTTTTCTTCTAATGCCATAACTAATTCTACAACGTCTAAAGAATCTGCACCTAAATCTTCGATGAATTTTGAATCCTCTTTAACTTCAGCTGCGTCACAATCTAATTGTTCTACTACTACTTCTTTTACATCATCTAATAATGCCATATTTATTTCCTTTTATAAAATTATCATCGTATTATAACAAAAAAGATTTTAAAAAGCCTTTTAAATTATAAAATTTATCTACACGTTTTATTTATTAAACGTATAAACCACCATTAACTTTTAAAATTTCACCTGTAATATAAGATGAATGATCACTTAATAAAAATGCAACTGCATCTGCAATTTCTTTTGGTTGACCAAATCTTGATAAAGGAATATTTTTAATATATTCATCTTTAACTTCATCTTTTAATTCGTGAGTCATATCAGTTTGAATAAATCCAGGAGTTACTGCGTTGTATCTAATACCTCTTGCAGCAGCTTCTTTTGCGAATGATTTAGTCATAGCATTTACTCCACCTTTTGATGCAGCATAATTAGTTTGACCAGCATTACCCATTTCTCCAACAATTGAAGAAATATTTACAATAGAACCGAATCTTTTTTTACCCATTACTTTTAATGAAGCTTTACACCCAATAAATGTAGATGTTAAGTTCGCAGAAATTACATCATTGAAGTCATCAACGCTCATTCTTAATGCTAATTTATCTTTTGTGATACCAGCATTATTAACTAAATAAGATAATGCACCATCAGCATCAACAATAGTTTTAATTGCAGCTGTAAACTCTTCTTCAGAAGTTACATCAGCTTTAACTATTGCAGCTTTTCCACCAGCAGCTTCAATTTCTGCTTGTACAGCTTCGGCAGCTTCAGCACCGCTTCTGTAGTTAATCCAAACTTTTAAACCGAAACTAGCTAAAGTTTTTGCAATTTCTGCACCAATACCTCTACTAGCACCAGTTACTAATACATTTGAACCTGTAAAATTCATTTTATTCCTTTATAAATTACGTTAATTTTTTAAATTTGCAGTATTATATCTCATTTTTATATAATAAAACGATTTATATGTGACTTTTAAACACCTCTTTTATTATTCCAAACCCTTATATGTAGTCTGTCACAATATTTATATCCATTTTCAATTGCCATATTTATTACTGATTCACAATTATTTGTAATTGCATCAGAATCGTCACCCATAGGCATTAAATAAATTTCACATTTTGGAATATTTTCTAAAATAGTTTTTATTTCTTCTTTAGCTTTTTGTAAAAAATCTTTGTTAATTACAAATTTCAAATAAGAATCTTGAGTATTTTCTAATATTGTTGTTAGTGTTAAATAGTTGATTCTCTTTTTTAAAGGCTCTAGGGAATTACTTAGTTTTACACTCATTGAAAATAGTATCTTTTTTTGATATTCATGTTCAATATTTAGATTTAATGATGCATTTGTTTCAATAGTAACTTTATGCCCATTATCGATGTAGTGTTTAAGTAGTTTTTGAAACTCTTCTTTATTCCAATATAATAGTGGTTCCCCACCTGTGATTACAATATCAATTTTATAATCATAATTGTTTTTTGAAATTAATTTATCAACTTCCTCAACTATACTATTATATGATTTGTATTTAGTCCATGTGTCTTTGAAAGCTGTATCCACTGCATAATATGTATCACAAGCACATTTTTTAATACCACTTGGAGTTTCATATTCTACATTAAAACCTTCACACTTAAAGTTGCATTTCCCAAATCTAATAAATATAGAAGGTGATCCAACTAATTTTCCTTCACCTTGAATAGTTGGACCGAAGATCTCATTTATCTCAAGCATAAAAAGTACTTTTACTTTTCGGTGTTTCTAAAAACTCTATATGTGATACTTTAACACCTAATTTATCCATTTTCTTTTGAACAATTTTTAAAAACCATGCTGAAAGGTTTTCACTAGTTGGTACAAAATCTACAATTACATAACCTTCATATAATTCAATCATATGAGTTTCATCATCTTTGAATTTTGTCAAATCAACTATAGAGTGACCTTCGGGGAATTTAATAAGTTCCTCTTTTTTTACATTTGGAATTAATGTATGAAATAGGGGGTCATTAATATCAAGTACAAATTTGTGATCTAATACATCATCTAAAAAAAGTTTAAACCAATTTAGATGTTTAAAATCTGTAACCATTCCATCTTTTAACTCGGCCGCTTCTAAATAAACTAAAATTTTACCTTGGTGTCCATGCAAATGTCTACATTTTAAACAAGGATCTAACGAAAATTCAGTATTTAAAGTTTGTGACCAAACTCTATGTCCATAACAAAAATCAAACTCTTTTGAAATTTTCCAATGCATATTAAGCCTTATAAGGAATTGGATCAGTTGTATTAGCTAATTTAAAACCATTTAATCTTAATCTACAAGAGTCACATACTCCACAAGCTTCATCTTCTTCTTTATAACAAGACCAAGTATGTTTTAATGGAACATTTAATTCTAATGCTTTAGTAACAATTTGTGATTTAGTTAAATGAACTAATGGTGTTTTAATCTCAATGTTTGTTGATTCTTTTGTACCTTGATTAATTGCTTTTGTAATATCTGAAATAAATTCATCTGTACAATCAGGATATCCAGAAGAGTCTTCTTGAACAACACCTATATACATAGCTTCAGCTTTTTCTTTTTCAGCAATTGCAGCTGTAATTGAAAGAAAAATACCATTTCTAAATGGTACATAAGTTACTGGAACACCTTCTTCAACTCCATCAACTGGAATATCAATACTAGCATCAGTTAATGCGCTTGCACCAATTTGTGTGAAGAATGGAATATCAATTTCATATTTTTCACTAATTTTTAAATCTTCACAAATATTTCTGAATGCTTGTAATTCTCTTTTTTCAGTTCTTTGTCCATAATTAAAATGAACAGCGATAATTTCATATCCATCATTTTTTGCAATATACGAAGCTAAAGTGGAATCCATTCCACCACTTAGAATACATATTGCTTTTCTAGTTGGTATGTTACTCATATGTTAAAAAGTCCTTTTTCTTTTCTGTAAAGAATTTCCAATCTATTGGTAAAATTTTAACTAAGGCATCTTTTTGTAGTTTTTCTACATTTTCATCTAAAATAATCATTGAGTTACAAGAAGAAAGTACAGATACCATTCCTGGACTTCTTTTTTGTGCTACTTCAAATTTAGCTCCATCAAAGTTACCTGGAATTATTGTAATTCTTCCTTTTTTATTGAATAAATCATTACTTAATTTTGTTTCAATAAAGTTATGAAAGATCTCATTTGAACCTTGCAATTTTTGAACAATGTTTTTACCAAACATTTCAAATATAAGTGCAGAAGCCAAAGGATTTCCAGGAAGATTTAAAATGAATGTTTTTCCAATTTTTCCAAATACAGTTGGTTTTCCTGGTTTAATAATAATTCCATCAAAAATTGTTTTAAAATCAAGTTCATTAAAAGCTGCTTTTGTAAAATCAGCATCTCCTACAGAAACTCCTCCTGATGTAATAATTAAATCAGCATTCAAAGAGTTTTGTATTAATTCTTTAATTGATTCAATAGTATCTTTTGCCTGACCAATAAATGTTACTTCACAACCAAGCTCTTGAGCTCTTGAAATGAAAGTAGGGGTATTTGAATTATAAATTTGATGAGCTTGTGCTTTTTCATAGTGAAGTTTTAATTCTTCACCACTTGCAAAAACTACAATTTTTGGTTTTTTATAAACTTTAATATGTGAGATACCTTGAGAAGCTAATAAAGTTACTTTTGAAAAGTTAACTAAATCGCCTTTGTTAAGTAATAATTCGTTTTTTTTAATATCTTCACCAATAAATCTAATATGTTGAAATTCTTTTACGTTTTTTATAATTTTTATTTTATTATCATTAAGTTTTTCAGTATCTTCTTTTGGAATAATTGCTGTTGCATTTTCAGGTACTCTAGCACCCGTCATGATTTTAATACAAGTATTTGTTTTTATTAAATTTGTATTATCATCACCTGCAAAAATAGTATCTATAACTTCTAATTCTTCATCTTTATTTTCATGAATAATTGCATAACCATCCATTGCTGAATTGTTAAATCGTGGAAGTTCGCTCGTAGCGTATAATGCCGATGCACTTACCCTGTTTTGAGCATTTTCAATAGGGATTATTTCGAAATCTAATTGATGTGTAATATTCGAAATTTCTTCAAATACTTTCTCTACACTAATAGCCATTATTATTCCTTTGTATAATTAAAATAAAAACTTATGACAAGTTAGATATAATAGCGAAATTTTTTAAAAGAGAGATAAACAAAATGGAATTAATGCAAAGCGCAATTGATACACACGTATATGTAATTTATTTTTTTCTAGCAATTATGTTATTTAATTTATATTCAGTTACAACACAAAAGGATTTTTTAAAATTAGCTAAAAGACTAAAATTTCAAACTCCTTTATACCACCTGACTAATGCCATTGTTATTTACACTGGTACTATTGTTGCTTTTTATGCTAAAACTTTTTCTATTACTATTGCATTGATGATTCCTGCATCAATTTTCTTACTAGTAATCGAAATTAAAAGATATAAAAAGATGAGAGTTATTAAACTTGCAGATAAACAACTTCAAGATGAGTTTTATGCATATGCTAAAAAAATATATACGATTGAAATTATGGTAATTGTTTCAATTTATATTATTAGCAAAGTATTTTAATTATGCAATTTTCTTTTCATGATTCATGTGGAAATGATAATCTTACTATTAATGATGATGTATATAAATATTTAATTAAAGCTAGAAGACATAAAGTAGACGATGAGATTTATTTTAGAAATTTAAAAGATGATTATATCTATCTTTATAAAGTAGATTCAATTTCTAGAAAAGATGCTTTTTTGTCTTTAATTTCAAAAGAAGAGAAAATTATAAAAAATAAAACTAATTTACATATTGGTTGGTGTTTAGTAGATCCTAAAACTGTGGAGAAGTATATAGCTTCTTTAAACGAATTAGGAGTAGATAAAATCACTTTTATTTTTTGTGAATATTCTCAAAATAATTTCAAAATAAATATTGAAAAATTAAATAGAATTTTAATAAATTCTTCTTCTCAATGTGGTAGATCTAATATTATAAAACTTGAAACTAGTGATAGTTTAAGTGACTTTGTTCAAAAGAATGAAGATGTTTATTTTCTTGATTTCTCAGATACAAATATTGAAGATAAAAAAAGTGATATAAAAACTTTAGTACTTGGTTGTGAAGGTGGTTTTTCTGAAGATGAAAGATTTACTTTTAATAAAGACAATATAGTCGGATTTGATTCTTCATTAATCTTACGTAGTGAAACTGCTATTACAGCAGCAGCTTCAAAAATATTAATATAAAAAGAAAAGTTTAACCTTTTCTTTTTATTTATTTCTTACCAACTTCTAACTATAGAGTGGCATCTAGAACAGGCATTTAGCATATCAGAATAAGCATCAGCAGAGTTTAGGTAAGCTTTATTGTCTAAATTTAATTCTAATACATTAATATCTAAAGCAATTCTGTCACTAGCAGCAGCTGCAACATTTACTAAGTGTTTTTTATTTTCTGGTAAATAGTTTGTAATGACTTTTTTATCATTAAATAAAGAGTTTCCTTTTTTTACTAATAATGAACCTTCTTTGATTAATTCAATATTATTATTTAAAAATCCTTTTTGAATTTGTGTCATTCCTTTTTCCATAATTGACATAGATTCTTGCATTACATCCTGCGCATTTACTACACCTAGTGATAGTGTACAAGCTAAAACTAATTTTGCTAATTTCATTCTGTTTCCTTTGTATTTTGTTATTTTATATTACTCTTCTAGAATTTAAATTGTACTTAAATAAAAAGTTAGTATTCAAAGGGGTAGTAATTGAGGGATTTGTAGTATTTGAGATAAAAAAAAAGCTTGGGATAAATCCCAAGCTTTTTTAGTTTTTATAAAGAGAGGTTCTAGTGAACTTCTCTCCATTGTTTCGCTTTCCATAAGAAACCGAAGATTGCAAAGATTAAAGCATAAATTAAGAACTTAGGTCCTAATTCTTCTCTCTCTTGTTTTTTAGAATCCCCAACTTCTTCTAAGTAAGTTACAACTTGTTTTTGAGAGTCTTCAGTTAATCCAACTCTAGGCATAGCTGTACCTTCTAAGTGTTTTTGAGGGTCATTGATGAATGTAGTTAAGTATGCATCACCTCTAGATCTGATGTATTGAGATAAATCTGGTGGTAATTTCCCCATATATCTTTTAATATCAGCATCAGGAGTAAATGAAGCCATTGTACCATTTTTCATATCAGCATATTTAATAGCGTGACATCTTTGACAAGCATCAGTAAATACTTCTTTGTTTGTCATTTCTTTTGGTGCAATAGACTGTAAATAAGCTACCATATCAGCAATTTCTTGTGGTTGCATCCAACCATAACCTGGCATTGGATGTGCAGCACCATCTTCAAATTTATGAGATGTTTTTGCAGCTTTTGCAGGATCTTTAATAAATGCAGCTAAATAGTCAGCATTATATAATTTACCAGCAGTTCCTAAATCAGGAGGAGTAACACCGTAAGCCGCAGCTGAACTAGCGTTATCCATAACTTGAGGGAAACCTTTAGCTTCAATTGCGTGACAAGCAGTACAGTTAGCTGTAACTAAAGCTTCACCACTTGTTGCATTTCCAGTTAAACCTTTAACATCTGCAACGTCCTTTTGAACGTCTGCAAATGTATAATCAGCTGGAGCTACTTTTGGATGCATTTCGTGGTGTGCGTAAGGCTCAACACCCCAGTAAGTAATTAGCGTTAATGCTACTACTACTGCTAATATTTTTAATTCTCTCATGCATCACCCCTTTTTTTAGCATCAATTTTCGTAACGATTGGTAATACTAAGAATAATACGATAAATGCAACTGCTGCGAAGAATCCAACCCATGCATTTGTACCTGTAGGAGGTAATTTACCATATACTGTTAATACAATTAAGTCAACCATTAATATCCAGAACCAGATAAAGAACACAGGTCTTTTATGTGCTGGTAAGATTTTTGGATCTCTATCTAACCAAGGTAATACTAAGAAAATACCATTTGCGAATGCAAATGCAATTAATCCAATATCAAATGCTTTAAATCCAGCAATATCAAAGAAGAATCCTCTTAATACTTCGTACGACCATAAGAAATACCACTCAGGGTAAATATGCGCAGGAGTAACCATGTTATCAGCAGGATCGAAGTTAACTGGATCCATTGCAAAGTTATAATGGAAGAATACTAAGTAGAAGTAGAAAATTAAGAATATACCTAATACAGCTAAATCTTTAGAAATAAATACTGGCCAGAAAGGAATAACTTTTGACTCTTTTTTGTTACCAGCTAAATACTTTTCAGCTTCTTCATCATAATCAAATTCATCAGATGATTGATTATTTACGTGAGGAATTCTTAAAGTATAGAAGTGAACACCGATAATACCCATAATAGTAATAGGTAATAAGAATACGTGTAACATGAAGAATCTAGTTAATGTAGCATCAGCAACGTTGAAGTCACCTCTAATCCATACAACTAAAGCATCACCAATTACAGGAACACCACCAAATAAGTTAGTAATAACCATTGCAGCCCAGTAAGACATTTGTCCCCATGGTAACATATATCCAGAGAATCCAGCAGCAGAGAATGTCATGAATAATAACATACCTGAAATCCAGATCATTTCTCTTCCTTGTTTATAAGAACCATAGTAGATACCTGTAAACATGTGAATATAAATAACTAGGAATACTACAGAAGCAGCAACACCATGCATATGTCTAAATAACCAACCAAATGCAACTTCTTGCATAATTGTGTAGTTTACAGAATCAAATGCTAAACCAATATCTGGTTTGTAGTACATCATTAAGAAAATACCAGAGATTATTAAAATACCAAAAGTAGTAGCTAATAATACACCCATTGCCCATAAGAAGTTAATATCTTTTGGAATCCAATATTCAGTCATCATTACTTTGTTAAGTGCAGTAGTGTTTAACCTTTGGTCTAACCACTCACCAACAGAGTTAGCTTTTTCGAATTTTGCCATCTATTGCTCCTTATGCCATCATCGCAGCAGCGATTTTTTTGTATTCTGGACCTTCTTCACCTAAAGTGATAGCAGTTCCATTTACAGCAAATGGTGGTAAATCAAGTGGTCTTGGAGGAGGTCCAAATACTTGCTGTCCTGAAGGGTTGAATTCCCCACCGTGACATGCACATTTCCACGTATCTTTTTTCCATGCTGGAATACAACCTAAGTGAGTACATAATCCAATAGCAACAGTAAATCTGTCAGATCCGATTATTAAATCTCTTGTGTTCTCTCCCATTTCGGCAGTTTTCTTAAGAAGGAAAATTGGTTTTCCTCTCCATGTTACAGTTACTGGTTTACCTGGTTTTAATTCACCTAGTTCTACTTTCGTAAAACCACCTGCAAGTACGCTTGGAAGTGGATCCCATGCTTGTTTCATACCAACAAGCGATGCAGCTCCACCAACAGCTGCTACTGCAGCAAATGAATAACCAAGAAAATCTCGTCTATTAGTTTCATTAGACATATTTGGCTTCCTTATTTTTAAATTAGAATCCTCGTATTATATTGTTTTATTTCTTAAATAGATTTGACTTCCGTCAAATATTGTTATGTTAATGCTATTTTTGTTGAAAATATACACAAAAAAGTAAGTCTTTTGTGAAAAAATGAGTAGTGTTTTATATAAGTATAATTAGAGAATCTTATGATTCTCTAATAAATTTAACGATTTCTTTTTCGATATTTTCTTTTTCAATTACTAAGTCGTGATTGATTTTTGCAGAAAATAAATCTTTAATACTTTGTGGTAAATGAGCTTTATATTTTGAAGAAATTTCTTCTAATGCATCTTTATCTGCATACTTAATATTGTCATTATTTAAAGCATTTAAAACTGTTGGTGAGAACTTAGTCCACTCAGCAGTTGAATAAATTACTGTTGGTATTTTTTCTTCTCTTAATTCTTCATATGCTTTCATACAAGTGGCTGTATGGGGATCCATAAGGTATCCATCATCTAAGAATGATTTAATAACTTTTGCACCATATGCATCATCTGAGTTAACAGCTGAGAATAATTCTTGTAATGCTAAAGTCTCTTCTTTAGTCATTTCAAAGATACCTTTTTCATTTAGGTTTTCCATAAACTCTTTAGTTCTTTCTGCACCATATAATGAGAAAATAACTCTCTCAATATTTGATGATTTTAGAATATCCATTGCAGGTGATTTAGTTAATTTTAACTCTTTATCTCTAATATCATAAACACCTGTGTTAATCCACTCAGTTAAGATTTTATTCTCATTTGAAGCAACAAGTAACTTTTTGATAGGTACACCCATTGATTTTGCGTAGAATCCACCCAAAACGTTTCCAAAGTTACCAGAAGGAACAACTAAATAGATCTCTTCACCGTATTCTACCTCACCTTGTTTAAGTAATTCAATGTACGAATGGAAGTGATAAATGATTTGGAAGATAATTCTTCCAAAGTTTACAGAGTTTGCTGCTGATAATTTAATACCATCATTTTTAAGCTCTTCTTTGAATGATTCAGAAGCTAAAAGACTTTTAAGTGCAGATTGTGCATCATCAAAGTTACCCTTAATTCCTAGAACTTTAAGATTTTCTCCATCTTCACATACCATTTGAAGTCTTTGAACATCAGATGTTCCACCTTCTGGATATAAACAAGCAACTTGAATATTCTCTTTATTTTTGAAAGTATTTAAAGCTGCTGGTCCTGTATCTCCCGATGTAGCTGCAAGAATAAGGTATTTTTCATCTCTTTTTTTTGCAATTGAACTTAGAATTGAACCAAATGGTTGTAATGCCATATCTTTAAAGGCTCTTGTAGGACCATGGTATTGCTCATGTACAAATAAGTCATCTTTTACTCTAACAACAGGGCATGGGTCTCCTGCATTGTCAAAGTTATCATATAAATCTAATGCTTTTTTGATCTCTTCTTCATCAATATCAATTTGGAATGCTTTTAAAATAGAGTATGCAATCTCTTTATAGTCAGCATTAATATGATTTAATATAAAGTTTTCATCTAAAGTAGGTAACTCTTTTGGTACATATAATCCACCAAAAGATGCACTTGGATTTAAAATTGCTTCTGAAAACGATACTTCTGGTGATTTAACACCATCATTTCCTCTAGTTTCTATAAAATTCATAATATTCCTTATACTTCGTCGTTAATTAGTTTTTCTAAATCAATTCCATTATTCGGATTGTCTTTTCTCAAAAACTGTGTCCCAATACCATCACTTGTAAATAGTTCTAATAAAATTGAATGTTCAACTCTACCATCAATAATGTGCGCTTTATTAACACCATTATAAATAGCATCAATACAAGAATCAACTTTTGGTATCATTCCTCCACCAATTGTTCCATCTTCTTTGTAAGCTTCCACATCTGCTTTATCAAGTGAAGTTAATAATGTACCTTCTTTGTCTAATACTCCAACAGTATCTGTTAGGAATAATACTTTTTGTGCCCCAACAGCAGCTGCAACTTGAGAAGCTGCTACATCAGCATTAATATTAAATCCTGGGTGATTTGGTTTAGCACTATCAGCAATTGGAGCAATTACTGGAATGAAACCCTCTTTAATAAGATTATTAATCATTTCACCATTTACACTTGTTACAACACCTGTGTAACCAAATTTTCCATCCGCTTTAGGTTTAGCATTTATGATCGAAGAGTCTTTACCTGAAATACCAATAGCTTTAGCTCCATGGTGATTTAGTAAAGAAGTGATATTTTTATTGATTTCACCAGATAAAACCATTTCAACTACTCTCATAGTTTCTTCACTAGTTACTCTATGTCCATCAACAAACTCAGACTTGATTTCTAGTTTTTCTAGTAGTTCAGAAATCCTAGCTCCACCACCGTGTACAATTACAGGTTTAATACCAACTAATGATAATAAAACAATATCTTCAGCAAATTTTTCTTTTAGCTCAGGACTTGTTTGTGCAGATCCACCATACTTAATTACAATAGTTTTTCCATAAAACTTTTTAATATGAGGAATTGCATCAAGTAGAGTTTGGACTTTTTGATGTTTCTTTTGCATAATACTTCCTAGGATGTTTTTTAAAGGCAAATATTATATCGAAAAGTATCTTATATGAGAAAAAAGAGTCTTAAGACTCTTTTTTTGCTAATTCTTCTGTAAAAAGAATTACTTTGTTTCTTCCTGTATTTTTTGCTTCATATAAAGCTAAATCAGCAAATTTAATACAAGCATCTAAATCTTTATGATGAGCTGGGAACATTGAAGCTCCTACACTCATTGTTTTTTTGATTGTTGTATTTCCTGCTGGAATTTCTTTATTTAAGAATGCTAATCTAATTTTATTTGCTACATCAACTATACTTTCTTCATCACAGTTGTATAATAAAACAATAAATTCTTCTCCACCAAATCTAACGACAACATCAGAGTTTCTTGTATTTTCAACAAGTGTTTGAGCAACAATTTTAATTGCTTTATCTCCTACATCATGTCCATAAGTATCATTTACCATTTTAAAGTGATCAATATCAACCATTAAAACACCATAATTTGTACTTGTTCTATTTGCTTGAGAAGTAATTTTAGGAATTTGTTCTTCTAAATGCTTCCTATTATATAATTGTGTTAATGGATCTGTTCTTGCATTTTTTTCTAAAATATTCATTAGTTTATTTGAAATAATTACAGTTTTAGCAGAATCAACATAATCATCTAAATATGGTAATTTTTCTCTTACTTGTGCTGTTTCTTCTTCTGAATTTGTATAAATAGAAACAATTAAATCTAAATCGTTTGAGATTGAATATGGAATACAGAAGTAATTTAAATCGTCTTTTTTACATGCTGCACAAACATTTTCAAATCTAGTTGAGTCAACAATATCATTTGTTTTATCTGCTCTACATCCATTATCTAAATTACAGTAACTCTCTTTACTAACATATACATTATGAACTTTACCTGTTCTTGTATCGGCTTCTAATAAATTAAAGTTTTCAACATTTAGATTTCTTCTAATCATTGTTGCTAATCTCTCATATATTTCATCAAGGGTATCATCATGTTCTATGGTTTTTCTAAATTTATATACATCAGATAATCTATCAACAGTATTTTTTACGTTAATTAATGGATCGAGTTCTTCTTTTTGTTTATTAGATAAGAAAATAGATATTTTAGAATCAATGTTTCCTAAAGTGCTTTCTAGTTTTTCTAATAAAGTGTTAACCCAAACTATAACTTCTTGTGCATCTTTGTTATTAACATCAAGAACTCTATATGAATAATCACCTTTTTGAGCCTTACTCATAACTTTTTTAATAGAGTCAAATAATTTTAGGAAAGGTGAAATTAAATAATTAATTAAGAAGCCAATTGCGACTATTAAAATCAGAGCAATACCTGTTGTATCTATAACAGTATTTATACCCATTTGTTTAGAATCATCAACAGGAATTGTAATTGTTATAGCTCCTAAAGTATCACCTTCTTTTGCTGTTGTATGACAATTCATACAATTAATTTGTCCAGTTGAATATGCCTTGTATGGAATAGTGATTCTATATGTACTATTTGAGAAAAGTTTTTCGTCAATGATTTTTATTTCATTTCCAGTTTTTAAAACTTCTTTATCAATGTCGTCCCGGGCGACTTCATTGTTCAGTCCTTTGCCATACATCTCTATAACTTGATGACTTCTACTTAACCAAATTTTATTGATATTAGGTAGGTCTTCTAGTTGTTTTAAGAATATATGTCTTTGATCTATTACTCCAGTTTGCATTTGAGTTGTTAGAGAGTGTTTTACAGTTTCAGCTAAAATTGTAGCTTTATTATCAATACTTTTAATACCATAATCTCTGAAGTTATACGTGAAGTTTACAATCATGAAAACAAACATTAAAAATATCATGAAGGTTACTAGAAAAATAATCTTTTTGTTGGTTTTGATGAGCAACTCCTTGGAAAAATAATTAAATCAGATTATTTTATAACAAAATAAATTAAATAAACGTATAAATTATAGTTATTTATAACATTTACTTTAGTATTATCTATTTATGAAAAAATATTTAGCATTAAAAGCCAGTGCAGGGTCTGGAAAAACTTTTGCATTAACCGTACGTTATATTACTCTTTTATTAAAAGATGCAAAACCCAATGAAATATTAACCTTAACTTTCACAAATAAAGCTGCAAATGAAATGAGTGAAAGAATCTATAAAACATTATTAACCCTAGGTGATGATGAAGCATATTTAAATGCAATTATAGAATCTTCACAACTTAGAAAAGAACAAATCTTAGGAAAAAAGAATATATTAATAAAATCTTTTTCAAATGCAACATTATCAATTTTTACTATTGATAAATTTATAAATAAAATACTTAGAGAATTTTGTGGTTATGTTGGCGTATCTGATGATTTTGAAATTAAAGAAGATGATGTTGAAGCTTTAAGTATGAAGTTTTTACAATCTTTAGATATTAATCAATTTGATGCTTTGATTAATTTTTCATTATATGAAAAGAAAAAATTTAATTCAATTTTTGATTTATTTAAAAACTTATTAGAAAAAAATGAAACAATTGATACTGTTAATATTGACGCAAAACTTATTAATATTCAAAAAAGTGAAGTTTTAAAAGAAGCATATAAAATAAAAGAAGCAATTTTAAATTGTGATGTAGCCTCAGCTTCAGCTAAAAAAGCAGTTGATTTTGAAAACTTTGATGAACTATTTTCAAAAACATGGTTAGCCAAAGATATTTTGGCTGAATACTCTTATTTTAAAAAATGTGCAAATGAAGTATTAGAATCTTACTTTGCAAATGTAAAAGAACAAATTACTTTATACTATAAATTAAGAGCAGGGTATAGTTTATCTAATCTATTTGAACTATATAAAATGTTCAAAGATTTTAAAGCTTCATTCAATAAAAGCAAAAACTATTTAGAGTTTAATGATATCTCAAACTTAGTATATGATTTATTAGCAAATAAAATTGATAAAGAGTTTTTATATTTTAGACTAGACTCTCAGTTCTCACATATATTAATGGATGAGTTCCAAGATACTTCACTTTTACAATATAGAATACTTGAACCATTAATTGATGAGATTTTATCTGGGGATCAAACTAGATTTAAGACCTTCTTTTATGTAGGAGATACAAAACAATCTATTTATAGATTTAGAGGTGGAAAAAGAGAACTATTTGATTATGTTGCAAACACAAATGAGTTATTAGAGGTAGAGGTTTTAAATACAAATTATAGATCATGTGAGAATGTAATTAATTTTGTAAACTCATTATTTGTTAATCTTCCATCTTATGAATATCATGAGCAGTTAAGTGTAAGAAAGGGTGGTTATGTTGAAGTTGTTGAGGATTTACAATTAGATGAAGATGAAAAATATTCTACAGTTGCTTCTAAAATTGCATCCTTAATAAAAAGTGGTGTTAACTCAAATGATATTGCAATTTTAACTTATACTAATGATGATGTATTAAATTTATATAACTACTTAAAAGAAAAATTCCCATCATTAAAAATTTCTACGGAGATGACATCTAAACTTATAAATCAAGAGAATGTAAAAGCGGTTATAAATGCAATTAAATATATCTATTTTAAAGAGAGTATTTATAAAGAAAATCTAAACGCTTTAATGGGTAATGCATTATTAACAGATGTTAATTTAGATATAAATCTAAATAAAAAATCTGTTCAAGAGATAATAAAAGAGATATCAACTCATCTTAAAATTATAGATGAAAATATTGTTAAGTTTATTGAGGTTTGTTCAAGTTTTAATAATATAGTTGACTTTGTATATGAAGTACATAAGGTTGATGCAACTATGGTAAATAGTGAATCATCAGGACTTCAAATATTAACTATTTTTAAATCAAAGGGTTTAGAGTTTAATACTGTAATTTTATTAGATAGAATCAAAAGAAAAAATGCTGATAAAAGCTCACTATTGTTTGAATATGATAGTGTAGAATTAAGAAATATTTTTTATAAAATTAAAGGTTATGAAAACTACAATAAAGAGTATGCAAATGCAATTGCAAAAGAAAAAGCTCTTAGTTTAGAAGATGAAATCAATATTTTATATGTTGCTCTAACTCGAGCTAAGAATAATATGATTGTTTTCAAAAAAGCAAAATCATCTGTTTTTGATATTTTAAGTATGAATGTAAATATTATGGGACAAATAATAGAGAGTTCAAACGTATCAAAGAACTATGAAAAAATAGAAAAAATAGACTACTCTCCTATGGATCTTGGTGTTCAAGATAAACAAATATCTAAAGAAAAAGATAATGATGGAAATATGTTATATTCTAAATATTTTGGAATAGCAACGCACTTCTGTTTAGAAATGATGGATGAGTTTAGTGAAAAGAATCTAAGTTATTGTATTGGCTTAGCTAAAACTAGATTTTCAAATTATTTAAATGAAAACGATTTTATAGATATTTATAATAGAATTTCTATGCTTTTAAATCATAATAAATTTAAAGAGTTTATTGAAGATAGTGAGTTTATTACAGAACAATCATTAATCTATAATGGCGAAATTAAAATCATTGATTTATTATTAAAAAAAGATGATACTTTATATATTTTTGATTATAAAACAACAAAAGAAAAATCAATTGAACATAATAATCAAGTAAGTTTTTATAAAAAAGCTATTAGTGAAATATTTGAAACTTCAAATGTTTCTTCGTATTTGATTTATCTAAAAGAACATGAAGTTCTAATAGACGAGGTTAAATAAAATATCTAATTGAAGCAAATCCATAAGCTTTTGTTTTTTGGATTTGTTTTAAGTGATCTTCATCTACTATGCCACCTAAGGCAATAATATCTAAATCTTCATATAAATTTATAGCTTGTTTTAATACATTAACACCTTTTGGTTCACCTTTTTTAGGTGTTGTAAATATGGGAGAGAATGTAATTGCATTTACGTAAGATTCTTGAGCTCTTTCTATATCAGAAAAGTTATGACATGAAATAACTACATATAAGTCAAGAGCCTTTGCCTCTTTAATTTCATCAAATTGTTTACTTGTTAAGTGAACACCTGAAGCACCTAGTTTCTTAGCTAAGTTATAGTCCCCATTAATTAGGATATTTGATATATTATACTCTTTACATATATTTACAAAGATTGTTGCTAACTCTTCGAAGTTAGTGGCTGTTTTATCCCTAAAACATGCGATATCAATATTATTCTTTCCTAAAATTCTTTTTAGGTTTTTTCTAAATAATTCTTGATTATCTGAATAATATTTTGGATCAGTTATAAGATACTGTTTCAATTTTTTCTCTTTGTAATAATTTTAAAAATTTTACAATATTTAATATTAATTTATCTTAGAAATACGCAGATATTTGAAGCTTTTATTTTTTTGAAATAAAAAAAAGGGACAAGCCGAAGCTCATCCCTTTTTTAATTAAGAAAACTAAAGGTTTTAGTGCTCTTCTTCTGCCATCATAACAGACCCTGCAATATAAACATAAGTTAATATAGCAAAGATAAATGCTTGTAGGAAACCAAAAGCAGTTAATAAGAAGAACCCTGGAAGTGGTAATAACCAAGGTACTAACATAAGTAGTACCATTAAGAACATATCATCACCTCTAATAGAACCAAATAATCTGAAAGACAGAGAAATGATTCTAGAAATGTGTGAAATAATCTCAATTGGGAACATTAATGGAGCTAATACAGGCATTGGACCCATAAAGTGCTTAAAATAGTTAATAAAACCATTTAATTTGATACCAACATAGTTATAGTAAACAAATACAATTAACGCTAACGATAATGTAAAGTTAATATTACTAGTAGGAGCTTCAAATCCAGGAATAACCCCAATCATATTACTAACAAAAATAACTAAAGCCAATGTACCAATTAATGGTAAATATCTTCTAGCATTTTTCTCACCCATAGTATCTGCACCCATCGCAATAATTCCAGCGATAAATGCCTCAAGAGCGTTTTGTGACCCAGATGGTACTAATTGCATCTTTTTTGTAGCAGATCTAGCCATAAAAAATACAATTCCTACTACTAGTACAAAGTGTGATAATATGATCCATTCTTGTCCATGACCACCGATTGAACCTAAGAACGTAAACAGTCTTCCTTCCATTTTTTTCCTTTTGTGTTTTTCTCAATACTAAATTATTGAGCCCATTATATTATTTATTTTCTAAAATCTTTCTAAAGATTTTAAATTAAATTAAATTTGTTTGAATCTGTAACCATTTTGTTTCAAATGTTCTCTAATTAACTTCTGATGTTCTTCACCTTTTGTTTCTAGAGCAATTGTTACGTGAGCTTCGCCAAATTCAAGCTTCACTGAGTTTCTGTCATAGTCAATTTGTACTATGTTAGTACCACATTCAGTGAAAATATCAGTTAAATGCATAAGTGCACCTGGTTTGTCCATTAAAGTAACAACTAGGTTTAATTTCCTCTGAGATTTAACTAAACCCTTCTCAATAATTAAAGATAACATAGTTACATCTATATTTCCACCACTTACAATTGCACAAACTTTTGAGCTTTCAATATCAACTTTATTATGCATAATTGCAGCAGTTGCAACTGCTCCTGCTCCTTCAACTACTAATTTATGTTTTTCTAATAAGAATAAAATAGCATTTGCAATTTCATTATCATTAACTTCAACAATCTCATCTACATTGTCAATTATTAAATCTAATAATTTAGGAGTTACGTCTCTTACTGCAATTCCATCAGCAATTGTTTTAACTGATAATGAATCAATAGGTAAGTGAGCTTCATAAGATTCTTTCATAGCACGTGCACCAGTTGCAACTACACCTGTAATTTTAATACTTGGTTTTATAGCTTTAGCAGCAATGGCAATTCCTGCAATTAAACCACCTCCACCAATGGGAACAATAATTTCATCTAAATCATCTACTTGATCTAAAATCTCTAATCCAATAGAACCTTGTCCTGCAATTACTTCATCATCTGCAAATGGATGAATAAACTCTATATCATTCTCTTTTGAAAATTCTTTTGCTGCAACATAAGCTTCATCAAAATTTTCACCATGTAATACAACATTGGCTCCATAAGATTTAACCCCAGATACTTTTGTAAGAGGAGTAGCTTCTGGCATAAAGATTGTAGCTTCACATTTAAAATGTTCAGCAGCATATGCTAAACCTTGTGCATGATTTCCAGCACTTGCTGCTACTACACCTTTATTTCTTTTTTCTTCATTTAATGTTGCGATTCTATTAAACGCACCTCTTAGTTTAAAACTACCTGTTAACTGCAAATTTTCTTTTTTTAAGAAGATATCACTATTTAATTCTTTACTTAAAATTGGTGCATAAGTTAGAGATGTTTGGTTAATAATACCTTGTAATCTATTTTTTGCGTTTTTAATATCGTTAAGTGTTATCATAGTTCTTCTTTATATGTATTTTTTTGAATATTATCTAAATCTCTCTTATATAATAAGGATTTATAAAAAAATTGACATACAATTAAGAAATATTCTAAAACTTAACATTAAATAAAAGTAAATATGATAACATTTCAAAAAAAATAATAAGGTCTATTTTGAAATTTACTTTTGTAACTTTGTTCCCTAATTTAATTGAACCATATTTTCAGGATTCAATTTTAAAGCGAGCAGTTGATTCTAAATTTATTAGTTATGAGTTTCATAATCCTAGAGATTACACTACAAATAAACATCTAAAAGTTGATAAACAAATGGTAGGTGGTGGAGCAGGAATGCTTATGACTTGCCAACCTTTATTTGACTGCTTAGATAAAATAAAAGAAGAAAATGAAGATGCTTATATTGTATTTCCTTTAGCTGCTGCTAAACCATTTAAACAAAATGATGCTAAGAGATTAGCAAAGAAACAAAATGTTGTATTTGTAAGTGGTAGATATGAAGGAATTGATGAAAGAGTAATTGAAAAATATGCTAATGAAGTATTTTCAATTGGAGAATTTATTTTAACAGGTGGAGAATTAGCATCTCTTACAATGGCTGATGCAATTTCAAGAAATGTTGATGGTGTGTTAGGAAATTCCGATTCTTTGGTAATGGAAAGTTATGAAAATAATCTTTTAGAAGCTCCTTCTTTTACAAAACCTGAAAAATTCGAAGATTTAAGTGTTATTAAAGAATTCTTAAAGGGAAATCATAGTAAGATTCACGACTTAAAATATGATCTGGCTACATGCAAGACAAGATATTTTAGACCAGGTTTAGTTACCAACAAAAATTCAAAATAAAAGTGTGATACCCCGCTATTTGCAAATGCGGGCACTTTCACCAAAGGTAAATACATGAAGAATAGATATATTGCTAGCTTTGAAGCAGCACAAATTGCAGAAAAAGAAATCCCTCAGTTTAGAGCTGGAGATACAGTAAGACTTGGTATTGAGATTAAAGAAGGTGAGAAAAAGAGAGTTCAGTCTTTCGAAGGTATTGTAATTGCTAGACACGGTGAAGGTGTTTCAGCTACATTTATTGTAAGAAAAATTGGAGCTAACTCTGTTGGTGTTGAGAGAATTTTCCCATTATATTCTGAATCTATCAAATCTTTTGAAGTACTAAGAAGAGGTAGAGTAAGAAGAGCTAAACTTCATTACCTAAGAGGTTTAAGAGGTAAAGCTGCTAGAATTAAAGAATTAAAAAGATAGTAGAACTTTAGGGCTTTAGCCCTTTAGTTTATTAATATGTCAAAAATATTAATTCATACTACTTCTTTAGCAGAAGCTAACCCTATTATCAATTCTTTTAATTTAAAAGAATTAGATATAGCTCAAAAAAATGTTATTTATTCAAATGACGACCTTTTACTTATCATCTCTGGTGTAAGTAAAGAAGAAATCTTAGAATCATTAACATATATTTTTGAGAACTTCGATATTTCTAAAGCTTTTGATTTAAGCATTGCATCTTGCAGTGATGGTTCAATTGCTTTAGGAACACTTTTTTGTACTAATAGATTTGTTAATGGTGTAAATTTTGCAAATGTTACAACAATTGAAAAACCACTAGAAACAGATGAAAACTTAGATACATTACTTGTTGATAAGCAAGCATCTTTCTTTAAAGACACTTGTAAAGAAAACATAAAAGACTACTATATACTAAAAATTGTTTCAGATTATTTTGATGAAGAAGAACCTTCTGATGATAAAATATTTGAATTAATTAATAATTCCATTTTAAAATGGAAAAACTTAATCTAAGGTAATCCATGCTAACAGACGTTGTTAATTTTGTTGTTGATACGGTTGGAAGTCTAGGTTACATTGGAATCTTCTTAATGATGTTCTTGGAAAGTTCTTTCTTTCCTTTCCCTTCTGAAGTTGTAATGATCCCTGCGGGTTATTTAGCTTATAAAGGTGAAATGAATATTTACATTGCAATATTTTCTGGTATCTTAGGCTCACTTATGGGAGCACTTTTTAATTACTTCTTAGCTATTAAGCTTGGACGTTCTTTTTTAGTAAAATATGGGAGATACTTCTTTATAAAAGAAGAAACTATTGTAAAAATGGAAGAGTTCTTTAAATCACATGGACATATCTCAACTTTCTCAGGTAGATTAATACCTGCGGTTAGACAATATATATCTTTCCCTGCTGGACTTGCAAAAATGAATATTTTTGTTTTTTCAATTTACACTACTTTAGGTGCAGCTATTTGGGTTATTATTCTTACTTTACTTGGGTATTATTTAGGAGATAATGAACTTCTAATCAAAGAATATCTTAGGTATATTATTATTGGAATTCTAATTTTATTAGCGCTTTTAGGTTTTTGGTACTATAAAAAAATAAAAAAGTCGAGCTAATCTAGCTCAACTTCTTTAATGTGCCATAAATACTGGAATATTAGTATTTTCTAAAATATATTTAGTTGTTCCCCCAAACATAATTTCTTTTAATCCTCTTTCTCCAAAAGCTCCTGCAATAATTAAATCAAATGAACCTTTTTTTGCATAGTTTAAAAGTGCTTCCCCTGGAGTATTAGTAGTTTTAACCATTTCATAAGTACTTTCTATATTATGGCAAAGTAGATAATCTTGCAATTTTTTTATTTGAATGATATCATTTGTATATTCAATTGATGTGATTATATGTACTTTTTTTGCTTCCTTCATAATTGGAATTGCTTCTGATACTGCTCTAGAAATCTCAGGTGAATTATTCCATCCAATTAAAATATTATCTGTTTTAAATTCCTTTATTTCTCGTGGAAACATTAGTGCAGGTTTTCCACTTTTAGTAACTGTAGTTTCAAAGGTTGCTGTAATTCTTCCATCATGAGGAGACGATACTACAACTAAATCACAATACTTTGATTCTTGTTCAATTAGTTTACTTCTATATCCTTCCCCTGTAATAATTTGTGCTGTAGCTTCATTTTCTACTGGAGATGGTGAAATTACATTTCCAATTTTTTTTATCTCTTCTTTAAAGATAGTCTCATGAATATTTAAATCTTCATCTAGTTTATCTTTAGCCATTGCATTTAATTCTTTTAGTACTGTATCAGGTAAATTATCATCAAATTTCATTATTTGACTTGGTTTTGCCTGGGATTTATATATTTCTAAGTGGGAATTAAAATATTTAGCAATAAGTAATGCTCCATGAATTCTTTCTCTAAGCTCTTCTCCTCCTCCAATTGGGAAGAATAGTTTTTTGTAATGCATATAATATCCTTTAATATATTTTTGATATATCAAATATTAACATAAAAATAGTAAAATATGATATATTAATAATATATTAAAAGGACAAGAATGAATATAATTGAGTTTGAAAATATAAATATAGGATACGACTATAGATATTTAATATTAAATGAAGTGAATTTAAAGATTAAAGAGGGTGAGCATTGGGGTATTTTAGGTGCTAATGGTAGTGGCAAGTCAACTTTATTAAAATTACTTTCAAATGATTTATATCCAAATACACATTATAAGTTTAAAAAAAAGATATTTGATAAAGAAGTGTGGGATATTTTTGAATTAAAAAAACAACTTGGAATTGTAACAAATGAAATACAAAATGAATTTGTTTATTCTGCAAGATATGCAAGTGCATATGAAATAGTGAGGTCTGGATTTTATGCTAGTCTTGGAAAAATGGATCATCATATATATACAGATGAACAAAATAAAAAAACAGATGAAATCTTTGACTATTTAAATATTAATGAATTAAAAGAAAAAAAATCATCTCAAATGTCAACTGGTGAATTAAGAAAATGTTTAATTGCTAGAGCCTTAATTCATAAACCAAAAGCATTACTATTAGATGAACCAACAACAGGTCTTGATATTAAAGCACAAAGAAACTTTTTAAAATTAATAAAAAAATTGACTTCATCAATGAGTATTATTATAATTACACACCATATAGAAGAAATAATTGAAGAGATATCACATGTTGCTTTAATTGCTGAAAATAGAATATATCTACAAGGTAAAAAAGAAAAATTAATGATGAGTGAAAATATATCAAAAGTTTTTGATTTAAATATAGAACTAGAACAAAAAAATGGAAGATACGTTATATCAGATATTAAAGAAGATTAAATTAATTTTTAATCTTCTTTTTTATTAAATGACTTTGTTGTATCAATAAACCAATTACAATTAAAACTAATCCTACAATAGTTGCAAGTAGTATTTTTTCTCCTACTAAAAAATAAATAAAGATTAAAGATAAAAAAGGTGCAATAAAAATAAGGTTTGCAATCTTAGATGTTGATTGTGTTAATTTCATGGCATTTAACCAAAACATAAAAGTAATACTCATCTCAAATAATCCAATGTAAACTGCTCCCCTTAAACCTTTTAAATCTGGCATAACAAAATCTTCCATATATATGTAATAAACAAATACCAAAGGCATAGCAACTAGAAAGTTTGAAAATAGGCCTACTACTGGGTTTACATTTATTTTAGTATTGTATATCCAATATAGTGACCAAACTACTGTTGTTAATAAAGCTAAAAATACTCCATATAGATTTGAAAAGTCTAATGATAAAGGATTTCCTTTTGTTGCAATTACTAAAACTCCAAAATAACATACAAGACCTGCTAATAAATCACTAAGTTTTGGTTTATGACCTAATAGGGGAATTGAAAGATAAGTTAACATTAATGCCCAAGTAAAATTTATGGTTTGTGCTTCTTGTACTGGCAATAAATCATATGCTTTAAAAAGAAGTATATATTCTAAAAATGGATTTAGCACTCCTAATATAATAATTAATTTATAATTATTTCTAAAATGTTCAATCACTTCATTTGATAGTTTTTTTATTAAAACAATAATTAAAAGAACTATGGTTGAAGTTAAAACTGCATAGAAAACTAGTTGTGCAACACTTAATGTTTGAAGACTTATTTTAAATACACTTGCAACGGTAGACCATAAAAATACCGCTATAAGGGCATTTATATAAGATAATCTTTGATTTTTTACATGATTTTGCATTATTTCACTTTTTTTAAATTTAAGTTTGCTTTAATATAAAAACAAATTTCCCTATGATATACTTTTAATATATCAACTAATATATCATGAATATATTAACAACTATGATACAAAGAAAAAAATTAAACTAAGTTAAAAGGATTATGTCAAATAATTTATTTGACAAAAAGGTAATATAATGGAAACAACTACTACAGATTGGCTTTATACAGTTATGCCAGCCGTGTTTACATGGCTAAAAGAGTCAGAATCCGGTGCCCTTGAAATTGACTTTGATGAAACAAAAAGACAGGCTGAATATGTTTTAAAAGCTCAAGGAAAGGGTGGAAGCAGAATGGGAGGACTTGTAGCTTCTGGTACTTTAGGTGAGAATAGTTACCTAAGTAACGAACAGCGTCTCTCACTACTTAAATCCCTTTCTGAAGTTGCTAAAAAATATAGTGTTCCATTAATCAGTGGAGCTGTGGCAGAAAATAAAGAAGAGATTGCCAAAATTATTACAGGACTAGCAACGGTTGGTGTGGATACTGTTATGGTTATGCCTCCAAAAACTTTAGACCTTCCTTCTGATGAAGATATGTATGCGTACTACGCTCTTGCTGCAACAGCTGCAAAAGAGGCAGGCGTAACAATTATGCCTTATAACAACCCTGATGCAGCCGGATATCATGCAATCTCAACAGATACTCTTATTAAACTGGCTGTACTACCTGAAATAGTTGCTCTTAAAATATCAACGATAGATGTTTCAATTATTGAAACACTGTTGTTAGAGAACAAAGATTTAAAAATTTTGGCAGGTGTTGACACTGTAACTGTATATGCTGGACTTGCTGGAGCATGCGGTGGGATTACCGGTGTAGGTACTGTCTTCCCAAAAGCTAGTGTTACTATGCAGGAGTATGTTTTAAAAGGAGAATGGGCCCAGGCTTTAAAAGTTTCTCAGGCTATGAACTCTATTTCATATCTTGATGGTCAGCCGCTACTTATGGAATACCTTAAGTTTGCAATGGGAATTCATCATAATGATGCTGTTGGAGGACTTCGTACTCTTGGTAAGAAATTAACTCGTGATCAAATTGAAGATGTTCGAGCAAGATATATTTTAGCAAAAGAAAGAGTTGAAGCCTTGGGTTTATTAGATTAATCCTTATTGATAGTAAGATAGAAAAAAAATTTAATTAAACTAAAACGCTTAGTATGAAATGTAAATTTATTGGAGTTTATTCAGTAGTTACAATTACCCGCATTATAAAAAAGGATATAAATTGAGTATACACGGTAAAAACTTTATTGGAAATGATTTATCATCAAATGGTGATAAGACTAGTAAGTTATATGATATTAATAGTAATGAAGCACTAGATGGTGAATTCTTTCATGCTACGCAAAATGAAGTAGAAGTTGCTTTAGCAAAAGCAGATAAGGCTTTTATTGAGTATAAACAAACTTCACAAGCTAAAAGAGCTGAATTTTTAGAAACAATTGCTTCTGAAATCATGAATTTAGGTGATGAATTAATTATTAGAACAATGAGTGAATCAAATCTTCCAAGACCTAGGATTGAAGGTGAAAGAGGAAGAACAATTGGTCAAATTAAAATGTTTGCCAATTTATTAAAAGAGGGTTCTTGGGTTGAAGCTAGTATTGATGAAGCACTACCTGAAAGGACTCCTTTACCTAGAAATGATTTAAGAAAGATGTTAAGACCTCTTGGAGTTGTCTCAGTTTTTGAAGCAAGTAATTTTCCTTTAGCCTTTGCTTGTGCAGGCGGAGATACAGCATCAGCTTTAGCAGCTGGATGTCCAGTAATTGTTAAAGCTCATTCTTCTCATAGTGGTACTTCTGAATTAATTGCAAGTGCAATTATTAAAGCTGTAAAACTTTGTAATATGCCAGATGGAACATTTTCAATGCTTCATGGTGGAGGAAGAACAGTTGGACAACAAATAGTTTTAGATGAAGTAGTAAAAGCCGTAGGATTTACAGGTTCAACGCAAGCTGGTATGAAACTTTTTGAATTAGCAAATAATAGAAAAACACCAATTCCTGTTTTTGCAGAAATGGGAAGTATCAATCCTTGTTTATTTTTACCATCATCTTTAAGTGATACTAAAAAATTAGCAAATACTTATGCTGGCTCTATTACATTAGGAGTTGGACAATTTTGTACAAATCCTGGTTTGATTTTAGCTTTAAAAGATAATAAGTTAGAAGAGTTTAAAAAAGATTTAGGTGAAGCAATAAAAGTGAGCTCTCCCTCAACAATGCTTTCATCTTCAATCCAAGAAGCTTTTGAAACAAATAAAAATGAAGCTATATCTCAAGATGGAATAGAACTATTAGGTGAATCTAATATAGAAAATACACAAAGTGAAGGTAGACCAACTGTTGCATCTGTTGATGCGCTTAAGTTTATTGCTAATCCAAAACTTCAAGAAGAGGTTTTTGGACCTTATTCATTAATAGTTGAATGTAATGACATTAGTGAACTAAATGAAGTTATATCTTCTTTAGAAGGTCAATTAACAGTTACAGTTATGGGTGAAGAATCTGAAATGAGTTCTTATAAAGAACAAATTTTTGCACTAGAAAACAAATGTGGAAGAATTTTATTTAATGGTGTTCCAACAGGTGTTGAGGTTTGTGCTTCAATGCAACATGGAGGTCCATTTCCAGCAGCAACAGATTCTAGATTTACATCAGTAGGAACTGGTGCAATTAAAAGATTTGTAAGACCTGTTTGTTATCAAGATTGTCCAAGTTCACTACTTCCAGATGAATTAAAAGATGAAAATCCTTTAAATATTCTAAGAATAGTAAATGATAAATATTCAAAGAGTTCAATATGAAATTTATAGATAAAGATCAAGTAGCAAAAGCACTTGATTATCCATCATTAGTAGAAGCATTAAGAAATGCTTTTATTTCGGATATTAAAGTGCCACCTAGACATCATCATGATTTTAAAAACCCTAAAGAGGGTATGGATTCTACTTTACTTCTTATGCCAGCATGGGAAGAAAGTGAAGCCGTTGGAGTTAAAATTGTAACAGTTAGTCCTAACAATGCTAAATATGATTTACCAGGAATACATGGTTTATATGTATTGATGGATGCACAAAAAGGTAATATTGAAGCTTTAATTGAAGGTAAAACTTTAACAGCTAAAAGAACAGCTGCAGCTTCTGCATTAGCAAGTTCTTATCTTTCTAGAAAAGATTCAACTTCTATGTTAATGATTGGAACGGGTGCTTTAAGCTCTGAACTAATTCGTGCACATGCAAGTGTAAGAGATATAAAAGATGTATTTATTTGGGGAAGAGATAAATCTAAAGCATTAAAAATTGTTGATGAATTAAAAGATGATTTTAATATAAAAGCAATTGATAATATTGAAGATGAAATTTCAAATGTAGATATTATTTCTTGTGCAACACTAAGTATTGAACCTTTAGTTTTTGGTAAGTTTTTAAGGCACGGACAACATGTAGATTTAGTTGGAGCATATAAACCTAATATGAGAGAAGCTGATGATGAATTAATTCAAACAGTTGATATTTATATTGATACGAATATGGCAAAAAAAGAAACAGGAGATATTAAAATACCTCTTGAATCAAATACAATAAGTGAAGATGATATTAAAGCTGATTTATTTCAATTAACAAGAAATGAAAATAGCGGAAGAATATCTGATTCATCAATTACTTTATTTAAATCAGTTGGCCATGGATTAGAAGATTTAGCAGCAGCTAAATTAGTAAAAGAAAAAATAAGTTAAGGAGTAAATATGTCTTGTAAAACATTTTTTTGTGTTGATGCTCATACTTGTGGAAACCCAGTTAGGGTTATATGTGGTGGAGCCCCTTTATTAAAGGGTAAAAACATGAGTGAAAAAAGACAACATTTCCTAAAAGAATTTGATTGGATTAGAAGAGGTTTAATGTTTGAACCACGAGGTCATGACATGATGAGTGGAACTATTGTTTACGAGCCAAGTTCTGATGAATTTGATGTATCTATTTTATTTATTGAAACAAGTGGGTGTTTACCTATGTGTGGACATGGAACTATAGGAACAGTAACTGTATTAATTGAAAAAGAGATTGTAACTCCTAAAGTTGAAGGAACTCTTAGAATTGAAACACCCGCAGGCTTAGTAGTTGCAACTTATAAAAAAGATGAAAAAAATAGAGTTAAATCAGTGAAAATTGTAAATATTGCATCATTTTTACATTCAACAAATTTGGAAATTGAATCATCAACATTAGGAAAACTAAAAGTTGATGTAGCTTATGGTGGAAACTTTTATGCAATAGTTGATCCACAAGAAAATTTTACAGGCATAGAAAACTTCAAAGCAGGTGAGTTAATCTCAATGAGTGGAGAGTTAAGAGAGAAGCTTAATGAGAAATATTCTTTTGTACATCCTTTAAATGAAACAATTTGTGGTTTATCTCATATTGAATGGACAGGAAAAACAATTGATGAAAGTTCAAGTGCTAGAAATGCTGTTTTTTATGGGGATAAAGCAATAGATAGATCTCCTTGTGGAACAGGAACTAGTGCGCGAATGGCACAGTGGTATGCAAAAGGTGATTTAACAGCAAATGAAGAATTTATACATGAAAGTTTTATTGGATCAAAATTTATTGGACGAATAGAAGATGAGGTTGAATTAGGTTCTTACAAAGCAATTATTCCTTCAATTGAAGGTTGGGCAAAAATTACTGGTTTAAATACTATAACAATTGATGATGATGACCCATATGCACATGGGTTTCAGGTGATTTAATATGAAAAAAGAAATAGCAATAATTGGGGGAGGAATAAGTGGAATGTGTTCAGCTTATTTTCTTCATAAAAGTGGATATCAAGTATCAATTTTTGACGCGAACAAGATTGGTGTTGAATGTTCATATGGGAATGCGGGGTTAATCGTACCTAGTCATTTTGAAACTTTAGCTAGTCCCGGTATTTTGAAAAAAGGTTTAAAATGGATGTTAAATCCTAATTCACCTTTCTTTTTAAAGCCTAAATTGGATTTAGATTTATTGAAATGGATAATAAGGTTTAATACTTTTTGTACAACAAAACATGTTAATGAAAATAAACATTTTTTAAAAGATATTAATTTATATAGTTTAGATTTATATAAACAGTTGAAACAAAGTTCTGATTTTGAGTTTGATTTTAAAAACTCAGGATTACTAATGATGTGTAAAGAAGAAAAAACTTTAAAAGAAGAACAAGCGCTAGTAAAAGAAGCAAAAGAGATTGGGCTTAATGCTGAAATCTTGAATAGCGATGACTTAAAAAAATTAGAACCTAATGCCACTTTTAATGTACTAGGAGCTTCTTATTTTAAAGATGATTCAAAAATACAACCGTACGATTTTATTATAGCTATTAAAAACTATTTAGAAAAAAATGGTGTAAATATTTATGAAAACTGCTTGATTGAAGATGTAAATATTTCAAATGGAAAAGTTGTATCAATTGTAGACAGTTCTAATAATGATTATAGCTTTGATCAATATGTATTTACAACTGGTATTTATACTTCAAAAATTGCTAAAAAATTTAATTTAAATTTACCAATGCAAGGTGGTAAGGGGTTCTCTTTTATTACAGAAAAAAATGAAGCATTAGATTTTTCTACTCCTATGATTTTAGCGGAAGAAAAAGTTGCTGTAACTCCTTATTCAGATTATGTAAGGTTTGGTGGAACAATGATGTTAGGTGTTAATGATTTAACAATTAATGATAGAAGAATTAATAATATTAGAAAAGCTGCAAATTCATATATAAATGGATTAGAGATTAGTGAGTCTTCTATGAAAGATATCTGGGCGGGGCTTAGACCATGCTCTCCCGATGGGATACCTTACATTGGAAGAAGTGATTCACTTTCAAATGTAATTATTGCTACAGGTCATGCAATGATGGGGGTATCTCTAGGTCCTGCCACAGGTAAAATAGTCAGTGACTTAATAAATGAAAATAATACTGATTTAAATATTCAGAAAATGAATCTTAATAGATTTACATAAATTTTATAAAGGAGGGGAAGATAAGAAACAACGGGCATAAAATTAGTATATCAAACAAATCTAAAGAATTACAAAAAGGAAGAAGAATGAAATTAATAAAAAAATTAACAGTTATAGCAGCTTCAGTTTTAGCAATTGGTGCGACAAGTGCAAGTGCAGACAAGTTAGATAAGATCATATCTAAAGGTAAAATTAAATGTGGTGTTGTATTGGATTTCCCTCCAATGGGTTATAGAGATGCAAAAAATCAACCAGCTGGTTTTGATGTTGAATATTGTAAAGATTTATCAAAAGCACTAGGTGTTAAATTAGAGCTAAAATCAATGTCATTTGCCCAAAGAATTCCAGCATTAAATGCAGGAAAAGTTGATGTGGTTATTGGTTCAACTTCAGATACGTTAGAAAGAGCTAAGTCAGCAGGTTTTACAATGCCTTATTTTGTATTTAAATTACAAGCAATGGTTAAAAAAGATTCTGGAATTAAAACTTTTGAAGATTTAAAAGGGAAAAAAGTTACAGCAGCACTTAGTACAACTCCTGAAACTGAGTTTTTAAAGAATCAAAAAGCAAATGGTTGGAATGCATCTGATTATTTCTCTTCTAAAAAAGAGAGTGATACTCATTTAGCACTTTTACAAGGTAAAGCTGATGCTTTAATTACAACTGATACTACAATTGTTGAACTATTAAAACTTCCAAAATATAAAGATTATGAAGCTGGACCTTTTGTTCCTGGTTTTCAAGATTTTGTTTCTATTATTGTAAAAAGAACAGAATATGGAATGATTAACTATATGAATCTGTTTATTCACCAACAAGTAAGATCTGGAAGATATAAAGAACTAAATAAAATGTTTTATGGTAACTCTCCTGTTAGAAAATTAACTATAGATGGAATATATTATTAAGTTTAATTCAGAGGATAATACCTCTGAGTTAGTACATTAATATAAGGAATTAATTATGTTTGAATTTGATTATACATTTCACTGGGTAACAGTATGGAACGTTTTTCCAGAAATGTTAAGTGCTGCTGTCGTTACTTTAGAAGTAGCAGTTACTTCTATGTTTTTTGGATTAATAATAGCTGTATTTTTATCATTAGGAAAAGATTCTAAAAATGAATTATTAAGTACACCAAGTGTAGTTTGGATTGAGCTAGCGCGTAATACGCCAGCACTATTTCAAATTTATATGATGTATTTTGGTTTAGGAGCATTTGGTATTCATTTAAGTCCTTATGTTGCTGTATTAGCAGCATTAACTTTTAATAATGCAGGATATTTAGCTGAAACACTTCGTGGTGGTTTTGCATCAATTCCAAATACCCAAATGTCTGCTTCAAGATCTTTGGGTATGTCGAAATTGCAAACGTACTGGTATATTATTCTACCTCAGGTTTTAAGAAAGGTTTATCATCCAATGACAAACCAAATGATCTGGGCAATCTTAATGACATCATTAGGAACATTAGTTGGTATGTTAGAACTTACAGGTAAAACTGACCAACTACAGTCATTGTCATTTAGAACTTTTGAGTTCTATTTAGTTACTGCAATTATGTATTTTGTTATTGCTAAAACAGTTCTTTTAGGCTCAAAATTATTAGCTTATAAAATTTTTAGAGGAGATGCCCAATGAGTAATAAACAGATTAAATATATCATATATACACTTTTGTCTTTGTATATTATTTATAGTGCATTTAATGCGATTACGACTTCTACATTAACATATTATGATTTAGAATTTTTATTAGAAGGTTTAATGAGAACTATTTATATCTCAGTAGTATCAATAGTAATTGGGACAATTGTAGGTATTCTTTTTGGATATTTAAAAGCAAATGCTGGAACTATTGGAAATCTATTTTTAAGTGGATTTTTAGATATTTTAAGATCAGTTCCTTTGATTATTCAGTTTATACTTTTTTACTCTTTCATGGGAATTTTAGAAATTGATATTTCTATCTTTTGGGTAGGTGCAATTGTTTTATCTGCATATACTTCTGCTTTTGTAACAGAAGTTGTTCGTGCTGGTATTGAATCAGTTCCTGAAACAACAAGAAGAGCAGCTAGGTCTTTAGGTTTATCTTATTGGCAAGATTATAGATATATAGTTTTTCCTTTAGGTTTAAGAACTGTTTTTCCTTCATGGATTAGTATTGTTTTATCTGTTATAAAAGATTCAGCTCTGGTATCTGTTATTGGATATTTAGAAATCTTAAAAAGTACAGAAGAGTTAATCTCTAAAACACAAGAAGCTTTATTATTATTAATAGGTGTTGGTATATTTTATTTTATCATCTCTTATCCTATTTCATTATATGCAGCGCATTTAGAAAGGAAATTAAAAATATGATTGAATTAAAAAAAGTACATAAATCTTTTGGAGATTTAGAAGTATTAAAAGGTATTGATTTAACTGTACAAAAAGGTGAGGTTCTATCTGTAATTGGTGGTTCAGGTTCTGGTAAATCAACTATGCTTTATTGTATTAATGCAATTGAAAATATTCAAAAAGGTGAAATATCAGTTGATGGAACATCAGTGCACAGTAAAAAAACTGATATTAATAAACTAAGACAAAAAATTGGAATGGTTTTTCAGCAATGGAACTCCTTTCCTCATTTAACTGTTCTTGAAAATGTTGCCTTAGCTCCACAAAAAGTTCTTGGTAAATCAAAAGCAGAAGCTGAAAAGATTGCAAAAGAACAACTAATCCATGTTGGACTTGGTGATAAATTTGATGAATTTCCTACAAGAATGTCTGGTGGACAACAACAAAGACTTGCAATTGCAAGAGCTTTAGCAATGGAACCTGAGTATATGTTATTTGATGAAATTACGTCTGCACTTGATCCAGAACTTGTTGGAGAAGTACTTGATACATTAAGACTTCTTAGAAAAGAAGGTATGACTATGATTTGTGTTACACATGAAATAGCTTTTGCTAGAGAAGTATCTGATAGGGTTGCATTTTTCCACAAAGGTGTAATTGAAGAGATTGGTACTCCAGAACAAGTTATTGAGAATCCACAAAAAGAGAGAACTCAACAGTTCTTATCAAAGGTTTTACATTAAACCTCTAACCAGAAACAACAGCACTAAGACTTAATAGAAATTATTTTCATATTTGATTTCTATTTTGTTTATTTTAATAAAAAGGAATTAGATAATGAAAATTACAAAAATAAGTACATATCAAGTTGATTTACCTTTAGTTGAAGGTAGATATTCATGGGCAGCAGGAAAATACGTAGATAGTTTTGATAGCACAATAGTAAAAATTGAAACTGATAGTGAATTTGTAGGTTGGGGTGAGAATTGCCCTTTAGGACCATTTTATTTACCGGCATTTGGAAAAGGTTGTAGAGCTGCAATTGAGGAAATCGCTCCTCATTTAATAGGACTTGATCCAACTAATTTTGGAGTAATAAATAAAGTTATGGATGAAGCTCTACTTGGTCATCCTTATGCTAAATCTGCACTTGACATGGCTTGTTGGGATTTATTAGGTAAAAAAGCAAATCTTCCAATCGTAGATTTAATGGGTGGAAGACATGGAGAAGATATAAAACTTTATAGAGCAATTTCGCAAGAAAGTCCAGAAGAAATGGCGGCAAAAGTTTCAGGGTATAGAGATGAAGGATATACTAAGTTTCAACTAAAAGTTGGTGGAGCACCTGAAGATGACATATTAAGAATTAAAGCAGTATCTGCTGTCTTAAAAGATGGAGAGACTTTGGTTGCTGATGCAAATACAGGATGGAAAGCCCATGAAGCTATGAGAGTGGTAAATGGAGTAAGAGACATAGATGTTTATATTGAACAGCCTTGTTTAAGCTATGAAGAATCTATTCGTGTAAGAAAAAATACTACATTACCCTTTATTTTAGATGAAAATATTAATGATATGCAAACTTTATTACGAGCTGAAAATGATGGGGCAATGGATTGTATTAATCTTAAGATTTCAAAAGTTGGTGGTTTAACAAAGGCTAGACAAATTAGAGATTTATGTGTGAATCTTGGACTTCCTATGACTATTGAAGATTCTTGGGGTGGAGATATTGTAACTGCTGCTATTTCACATTTAGCTCATTCAACTCCTGAAAGATTTAGATTCTCATCAACAGATTTTAACTCTTATACTCCTATTACAACAGCAAATGGTGCACCACAAAGAGTAAATGGTGTTATGAAAGCTTCAGAAAAACCTGGACTTGGAATAGAACCAATTGAAGAAGTATTAGGAAAAGCTTTATATATATGTGAATAAAATATATTTAATAAGAAAAAATAACTTGGCGGTTGCAATTTTTTTATTCATATAGTAGCTTAAGATAAATAAAAAGGATTAAGTAATGATATTAGATAACAAACTTTATGTTTTACCTCTAATCCTTTTTGTAATATTACTTTGGGCTGGTAACTTCGTATCAATTTCATATATTGTTAAAGAGATGGATGTTTTTACAGCCTTAACATTGAGATTAGCAATGGTAGCAATACTTTTATTTCCATTTTTAAGAAGATTACCTAATCAAAGTGATTTTTTGGTTTTATTTTTAGCTACCACAGCAATAGTACCTGGACATTTTGGATTACTGTTTTTATCTATACTGAATACTAAAAGTGTAGGGGGTATATCTGTTTTAATTCAACTATCTATACCTTTTTCTATTTTATTTGCTTGGCTTCTTTTTAAAGATAGACCAAGTAATTTAAGAATTGTTGGTTTACTTATTGCTTTTACTGGGATTGTATTTTTATTATATGATCCAAGTTTATTAGATAGTAGAAATGCTTTCATTTTGGCTATTGGTTCTGCTTTTTGTTTGGGAATATATTTTATTATAATTAAGAAATTAAAAAATGTTAAGAGTTTAGCTGTAATTGCATGGACATCTTTATTAGGAAGTCCTATGATGTATATATTTATGTTTTATACAAATAATTCATTTTCTTCAATATTGGAAATACAAAATAATAGTACTCTTGTAGCATTTTGTTATACAGTAATTGCAGGAAGTATTTTAGGACATGGGCTTTGGGCTTATTTAGTAAAAACACAAGATATTAGTTTTATTTCTCCTTTTTTATTACTTGTACCTATGTTTGCTGTAGTTTTAAGTAGTATTTTTTTAAACGAAGAAATTACATTTAGTTTTATTATTACATCAAGTGTGATTGTTTTTGGGATTTTTTTAGTATTTATTTCAAAGAATGTCAAAAATAATTTAAAGGATTAAAATGGAAATTTTACAAAAAATTAAAGATTCAAAAATTAAAAAAGATTTTTTAAAATTAAAAACTATTGATATGCATACTGGAGGAGAACCTTTAAGGGTTATTCTTGATGGTTACCCAAAAATAGAAGGTAAAACAATCTTAGAGAAAAGAAATTATGTTAAAAATAATTTAGATTATTTAAGAACTACTTTGATGTTTGAACCTCGTGGACATGCGGATATGTATGGAGTATTATTAGTAGAACCTCAAAATAAAGACTCAGATTTTGGTGTAATTTTTATGCATAATGAAGGTTATAGCACAATGTGTGGACATGCAACAATTGCTATTACTAAACTGGCTGTTGAGTTAGGTTGGGTAGAAGTTATAAAACCAATAACAAATATAAAAATTGATGCTCCATGTGGGCAGTTAGATTCTTATGCTACTGTTGATGAAAATGGAAATGTTACAAGTGTTAGTTTTAAATGTGTACCATCTTTTGTTGTTGCTTTAGAAGAAGAAGTTTATGTTGAAGATATAGGTATTGTAAAATACGATTTATCATACGGTGGAGCATTTTATGCATATATAAATGCTGATTCACTTGAGCTTTCTTTGAATAAGGAAAATTATGATAAAATAATATCTTATGGAAAGAAAATTAAACATGCAATAGTTGAAAGTAAAGATAATATAAAACATCCTTTTGAAGAGGATTTGAGTTTTCTTTATGGAACAATTTTTATCACTAATTCAGATATGTTTCATAGTAAAAATGTATGTGTCTTTGCCGATGGAGAAGTTGATAGAAGTCCAACTGGTTCAGGTGTTTCAGGACGTGCTGCAATACATTATAAGAAAGATGAAATTTCACTTGGTGAATCTATAACAATTGAAAGTATTTTAGGTTCGAGTTTTAATGTGGAAGTTGATTCTCTAATAGATTATGGATCTTTTGAAGCTGTTATTCCCAAAGTTACAGGCACAGCATATATTACAGGTGAACATACGTTTTATATAGATAATGAAGATGTTCTAAAGCATGGATTTTTTTTAAGATAGACAAGGATATATAATGCCAGAAAATAATTTATCAGCAAAAGCTTATAAAATTTTAGAAGAATTAATAGTTACATTAAAATTAGAACCTGGTAAAACTTACTCAGAAAAAGAGTTAATGGCTGTATCAGATATTAGTAGAACTCCTTTAAGAGAAGCTCTATTAAAATTATCTAATGAATCGTTAATTAATATAATTCCAAGACGTGGAATTGAGATATCAGATATTAATATGACAAATCAGTTAGCAATACTTGAAACAAGAAGAGTTCTTGATAGTCTTCTTATTTCAAGAGCAACAAAATATGCTACGACTTTAGAGAAGAATAAAATATTAGAATTTAAACAACATATGAAAGAAGCTGTTAAGAACAAAGATGTAAAAGAGTATTTAAGAAATGATAAATTACTTGACCAAACTATCTTTGATACAGCAAGAAATGAATATGCAGCAAATGCAACGGCTCCTTTACATATAAGAAGTAGACGATTTTGGTATTACTTTAAAGGTGTAGATGATTTAGAAGCATCAGCAAAAGTGCATATGGATTTAATTGATGCAATAATTCAATCAGATGAAAAGAAAGCTATAGATTTATCTGACAGAATAATTAACAATCTTGTTGAGGTAGTAAAGAAATATATCAATATTTAATTACTTAAGAGGTGATTAAATAAAATGTGCTAGAATTCCGATTATTTATAATAGGAATTCAAATACAAAAATTAGCTTACCGGTATGCCTTAATTGCAATACTTCTTTGGTCTACCGTTGCAACAGCATTTAAAATTTCATTACAATATTTGTCTCCAGAAGAACTAGTATTATTCTCATCACTTGTTTCAACACTTGTACTTTTTGCAATAGTTGTATATCAAAAAAAACTCTCAGATGTAAAAACACACTTCAAAATTAATTATAAACGGACAATCTTATTGGGAGCTATAAACCCTTTTTTGTATTATCTCGTTTTATTTAAAGCATATGATTTATTACCTGCACAAGAGGCTCAGGCAATAAATTATACTTGGGCATTAATGTTAACTTTCCTTTCTGTAGTATTCTTGAAAGAGAAATTAACGATGAGCGATATAGTTGCTGGTATTATTTGTTATTTTGGTGTTTTAGTTATAGCAACAAAAGGTGAAGCTTTTTCTCTGAGTTTTTCTAATATGGATGGAGTAATGCTTGCATTATTGTCAACAGTTCTTTGGGCTATGTATTGGATATTAAATGCCAAAGCTAAAGTTGATCCAGTAGTAGGGTTATTTTCAAACTTTATAGTTTCAATGCCTATGATTATAATCTATTATCTTTTAACTCAACCCTTAAGATTACCAGAGTTAAGTGGCTTTATAGCCGCAGGATACGTGGGTTTATTTGAAATGGGTATTACTTTTCTTTTCTGGTTAAAAGCTATGCAAACTGCAACTTCTACATCAAAGATTGCAAATTTGATTTTCATTTCGCCCTTTATATCTTTAATCTTTATATATTTTATTGTTGGTGAAAAAATTAATGTATCAACAGTACTTGGATTATGTGCCATTATTTTTGGTTTAGTAATTCAACAATCAAAACTATCAAAATAAATCCCAATTTTTTTACTCAAGATTTAGTTAAATAGCATTAAAATAGCAATTGTAACAATATTGTAACAAATGTATAAGATGTGTACTATTTAAGTATATATCTTAAGTTTTATTTAAGTTTTACTGTGAAATAATGACTAAAGAAAAAAAGGTACTACTTTTTGTAGTACTAATTTAAAATTATAAAAAGTTGACTTATTATGGCGAAGCAAAAAAATAAAAGAACAGTTATACAAAAAGTGATTAACAATCATTTAAAAGGTAATAAAAAAGAGATTTCTCAATTAACGATAAAAATTGATAAAAGATTAGATAATGCCTTAGTAACATTAAGTCAATCTTTGAATTTGTCAAAAAATAAATTGATTGAAGAAATTCTTTTTGAAAGCGGAAGTATAGAAGAAGTTGATGAAAATTATATAGGTGATGAATAATGAATAGATTTCCTCCTCAAAACGAGATTATTGATTCAATTTTAAAAGGTATGATTACAGCTAAAACAAATTATACTTTTTGGACAGCGGATGAATTATATTTATCTTATGCCCCACCTAAGTTTTTAACTATTCATGTATCTCAAGAGATTGCAAAGCTTGAAAATTCACCTGAAATTTTCATTGATGCAACAATTGCAGATATATTAAGATGTTCACTACCTAAAAGAGACTCTTTTAGATGGTTTATGAGTGAAAACAATATTACTCAAGATGTTATTTGTCTTACTTTAGATGAAAGATTTGAGCATAAAAGTGATAATGATTCAATCTCAAAAGTAATAATGAGTATTCGAAATGGTGTTAGAAATGCACAAGATGAATATAAACATGATATTGATCTTATATGTAAGATGTTATCTAGAGATAAAAAAGAAGAATCAACACTTGATTATGGTGTTTTTGCTTTTTATTTAGATATCTCAAACACAGCTAGAAAAAAATCAACTAGAAGAATTGAAGAGATTGTTGAGTCTTTTGACAAAATAGTAGCTTCACATAAAAATTTAAAATCAAGTTTCAAAGGAGGCGATATTAATATCATCGAAAACATCGGCGAATGGTGTGTAGGTTGCTATGTAATTGAGCCTACATTTTAGACAAATTAGAATCAAAAAACAAATTCAATTAAGGAGAGATATATGAATTTAAAAAAATTAACTGGTGCTTTAGCACTTAGTGCTGTTGTAGCAAGCTCATTAGTAGCTGCTGATACTGTTAAGATTGGTGTTCAAGCACCAATTACTGGAAAGTATGCAAATGAGGGTCAAAGTATTGAAAACTTTGTAAAATTAATTGCAGATGAAAAGAATGCCGCAGGTGGACTTTTAGGTAAACAAATCGAAGTTATTACTTGTGATGATGAAGCTAAAGCTCAAAAAGCTGCTGTTTGTGCTAAGAAATTAGTAAATGCTGGTGTTATTGCTGTTATTGGTTCGTACACTTCAGGTGCTACTGAAGCTGCTCAAACTACTTACTACAGAAACAAAGTATTACAAACTTCTGATGGTACAAGTGATTCTTTAATTAAAAGAAAATATTGGACATTCTTTAGAAACTCATTCCCAAATTCATCTCAAAGTGATTTTACAGCGGAATATATGGTAAATGATAAAAAATACAAAAATATTGTAGTTTTATCTGATTATTCTTCATACTCAGCAGGTCTAGGTGATGCAACTGAAGCTTCAGTTAAAGCTCTTGGTGGAAATGTAGTATTCAGAGGTAAAATCAAATCTGGTACTCAAAACTTTACAGCAATGTTAACAAAAGTTAAAGCAATGAAACCAGATGTAATTTATTACTCAGGTTACTATACTGATGGTGGATTATTAAGAGCTCAACAACAACAATTACAAATCAATGCTGATTTCGTTGGTGGTGATTCAAATGACAACCCTGATTTCTATAAATTAGCTGGTAAAGCTGCTGAAGGTACTGTTTTAATTAACTTCCCAACTCCAGAAATTTTACCATATGAAGTTGCTAAAAAATATTTAGCTGCATATAAAGAAACATTTAAAATGAACCCACCATCAATTTGGCCAGTTACAAACGCTGATGGATTAAGAGCAGTTATTGAAGGTATTGAAAAAACAAATTCTTTTGATACTAAGAAAATTTCTGATTATATTAGAAATGATATGAAAGATTTCCCAGGTATTACAGGTCCTTTTAACATCAGAGCTGATGGTGAAAGAGTTGGTGCTAAATTCGTAGTTTATAAAATGAAAAACGATGGTACTAAGAACGTAGTTTCTGAATAATTAAGGCTTAAAAAATGGATATTTTTCTTCAACAGTTAATTAATGGTTTAACTATAGGAAGTTTATATGCATTAGTAGCTTTAGGTTATACAATGGTTTACGGTGTGATGAAGTTAATCAACTTCGCACACGGTGACCTTGTTGCCTTTTCTGCTTATGTTGGACTTACTATCTTTACTCAGTTTTATGGATCAAATGCACTAAATTTAGTGAATATTGTAATTGTATTTTCTTTAACAGCAATTGTAGTGGCTTTTGTGGGTGTTCTTCTTGAGCGTCTTGCATATAGACCTTTAAGAACGGCACCAAGATTAAGTGCTGTAGTTTCAGCGCTTGGAGCTTCATTAGTAATTCAAAATGGAATTATGTTGATTTGGGGTCCAAATATGGAAATCTTCCCAGCGGATGTATTCCCAGCAACATCTTGGAACTTTGGTGGTGTAATTATTTCATTTACACAATTAGTTATTTTAGTACTATCAGCTGTATTAATGATAGCACTTTATATTTTCATTAATAAAACAAAAATGGGTACAGCAATTAGAGCTACTGCAATAGATCAAGATGCTGCAAAACTTATGGGTATTAATGTAAATAGAATTATTGTAATTATATTTGTTGTTGGATCTATGTTAGGTGCTATTGGTGGTTTATTCATCGGTATTTACTATAGAGGTTTAACATTTGATATGGGATGGTTATATGGATTAAATGCCTTTATCGCTGCTATTATTGGTGGTATTGGATCTATTCCTGGAGCTATGCTTGGTGGTTTATTACTTGGATTATTTAATGCAATGATTGCAGGATATATTTCAACTGAATGGGCTGAAACATTTACATTTATTTTATTAATTGTAATCCTTATCTTAAGACCTACGGGACTTCTAGGTGAAAAAACGGCGGAGAAAGTATAATGAATAGAACTACAAGTATCGCTACATTATTCTTAGTAGTAATGGCAGTTTTTCCATTTTTAGTTGATTCTGCTTGGTTAAGTATTGGTATTACATTTTTAGTATTTGCAGTTGTAGCTTTCTCTCAAGATATTATTCTAGGACGAGCTGGTATTTTCAATATGGGTCATGCTATTTTCTTTGGTATGGGTGCATATACGACGGCAATTTTAAATGTACATTTTGGATTTGAAATTATTGCAACTATTCCATTTGCAATTATCATTCCAGTTATCTTCTCAATTTTATTAGCAGGTCCAATTATCCACTTAAGAGGGGATTACTTACTTGTTGCAACTATTGGGTTTAATATTATTTTTGAACAAGTTTTATCAAATGATGTATTTGGTTTAACTGGTGGTCCAAATGGTATTTTTGGTATTGATGTAGTTAGAATTTTTGGATATGAATTATATTCTGATACTTCTATTTATTATATTGCATTTGGTTTATTACTGATTACTTTATTAATCATTAGAAACCTTGATACTTCAAAATATGGTAGAGCATTATATTACATAAACAAAAATGAAATTGCAGCAAAATCTATGGGAATTAATATCTCATATTACAAATTATTTGCTTTTGCTTTAGGTGCTGCTATTGCAGGTGCTGCAGGTGCTGTGTTTGCTATTCAGTATTCAGCTGTAAGTCCTGAGTCATTTAACTTTATGCAATCAGTTATGTTCTTTGCAATTGTACTTGTTGGTGGATCTGCATCCTTACCAGGAATTATTATTGGTACTTTCGTAATGTTCGTATTACCTGAGTTATTCACTGAATTTAAAGAATCAAGATACTTAATCTTTGGTGCTGCAATGGTATTAACAATGATTTTAAGACCAAATGGTGTATGGCCTGCGAAGTTTGGAAATATTCCATCTTTCTTAAAGAAAAAAGTAGCTAAACAAGAGGAGAGTAAATAATGAAATATGTATTAGAAATTGAAAACGTTTCAAAATTCTTCCATGGATTAGTTGCTATTGATGATTTAACTATTAAGGTTAAGCCTGGTCAAATTTATGGGATTATTGGTCCTAATGGAGCTGGTAAAACTACACTTTTTAACTGTGTAACAGGGATTTATACTCCTGAGCAAGGAACTATTAAATATAAAGGTGAAGATATCACTGGAATGGAACCTCATAAAATTGCTCAAAGAGGAGTTTTAAGAACTTTCCAAAATATTAGATTATTTAAAGAAATGAGCGTTGCTGAGAATATTATCGCAGGAACTCATACTAAGTCTAATCAAAAATGGTACCACTCAATTGTTCATACTCCTGCTTACAAAGCAGATGAGTTAAAACATTGGAAGAAAGTAGAAGAGTTAATGGAATTCTTTGGATTAAGTGCATATGCAGATACTCCAGCTGGAGATTTATCATATGGAAATCAAAGAAAAATTGAAATGGCTAGAGCACTTGCTGCTAATCCAGAGATTTTAATTTTAGATGAGCCCGCAGCTGGTCTAAATGAAAATGAAACAATTGAATTAACAAACATCATCTTAAAAATTAAAGAGATGGGTCTTGGTATTATGATGATTGAACATGATATGGAAATGGTAATGAAGTTAACTGATTACATTACTGTTATTAACTTTGGAAAAGAAATTTCTCAAGGTTTACCTTCATTTGTTCAAGATGATCCAAGAGTTATTGAAGCTTATATTGGAACTGACGATGATGAGGAGGAAGAATAATGGTTAATAATGAAATCTTATTAGATATAAAAGACCTTCATGTATCTTATGGTGCAGTATCAGCTATTAAAGGTATTAGTCTTAAAGTTAGACGTGGAGAAGTAGTTACAATTCTTGGTGCTAATGGTGCTGGTAAAACTACAACTTTACAAACTATTTCAGGTCTTTTAAAACCAAAATCTGGACATATTGTTTTTGATAAAAATGATATTACAAAATGTGAAGCACATGATATTGTATCTTTAGGTATGTCTCACTCTCCAGAAGGAAGAAGAGTTTTTGGAATCTTAACAGTTGAAGAAAACTTAATGATGGGTGCTTATACACTTAAGGATCATGATAAAGAGACTTTAGAGTGGATTTATGACATTCTTCCAAGGTTAAAAGAGAGAAGAAAGCAACTTGCAGGAACGCTTTCAGGTGGTGAGCAACAAATGCTTGCAATTGGTAGGGCAATTATGTCTAAACCAAAACTATTAATCCTTGATGAACCATCTTTAGGATTAGCTCCAATTTTAATTAAAGGTATTTTCAAAGCTGTTAAAGAAATTGCCCAAAGTGGAGTAACTGTTTTATTAGTAGAACAAAATGCAAAAGCTGCTTTAAAATTAGCAGACAGAGCTTATGTACTTGAAGTAGGTAAAATTACTCATGAAGGTACAGCTGAAGAATTGTTAAATTCAGAGACGATTCAAGAAGCATATTTAGGTAAAAAACATTAATTAAGAAAAAAGAAGAAAAATAAGTAGATAGAGGGACAAACTTGGCGGTTCCTTCCCTCTAGAGCACATTTAAAAGCGTGCGCTCTAAGCTACTTAAAATTTATTTAAAAACCAATTAAATTTAAGGACAACCGATGAGAAATGAACAAGAACTTATAACTTCATCAATAAGATTAGCAGAAAAATGGCAAAACAGAGCAACTGAGCTTGTTAGTGACTTCGATAGAGAATTCTATGTAAAAATGAATAAGATGTTAGAACATCCAAAAGATAAAGCTTTATTAATTGAGCTTATGGATCAGTGTTTTAGAGCTGAATCTAATGCAAGAATTGCAAATCAGATTATATTCTTATTAGAAAAACATGGGATGGCACATTTCTTTACAACAAAAGATAAAACATTATTATATCTTTTCCAAAATATAGGAAAGTACCTACCAAATTTATCAGTTCCAATGTTTGTTAATCAAATTAGAGAAGATACTAAAACTGTAGTAATTAAAGGTGAAGAAGACATCTTTAACGCACATCTTAAAAAAAGAAAAAGCGAAGGTACTAGAGTAAATATCAATCTTATTGGTGAGGTTGTTCTTGGTGAAGAAGAAGCTGATGAAAGAATGGAAAAATATTTAAAAGCAATTGCTAACCCAAATGTTGATTATCTTTCTATTAAAATTTCAACAATTTTCTCTCAAATTAATCCTTTAGATTTCGATAAAACAGTAGCAATTTTAGTTAAGAAATTAACTAAAGTATATGCACAAGCTCAAAAGCATCCATATATTGCACCTGATGGAACTAAGTCAAATAAATTTATTAACCTTGATATGGAAGAGTATAGAGATTTAGCTATTACTGTTGAAGTATTTAAACAAACTTTAGATTTACCACAATTCAAAGATTTCTATGCTGGTATTGTATTACAAGCATATTTACCAGATTCTTTCCTATGGCAAAAAGATTTATGTGATTGGGCAAGAACTAGAGTACAAAATGGTGGCGCTGCAATCAAGTTTAGACTTGTAAAAGGTGCTAACATGGAGATGGAAGAAACTGAAGCATCTCAAAAACACTGGGAAATGGTAACTTACGTTGATAAAGCGGATACTGATTCAAACTACAAAAGAATGGCAAGATATGCTTTAGAGCCAGAAAATGCTCCTTATATGCATATAGGAACTGCTTCTCATAACTTATTTGAATTAGCTTATGCTACAACAATGGCAGAAGTGAATAAAACAGGTCAATACCATACTTTAGAAATGTTAGAAGGTATGAGTGAGTCTGCAAGACTTGCAATTAAAGAAATTTCTAAAGAAGTAATTTTATATGCACCAACTGCATCTAAAGAGCAGTTTACAAATGCTATTGCATATTTAGTAAGAAGACTTGATGAAAATACAGGTCCAAACAACTTTATTAGATATTCATTTGGATTAACTGTTGGTTCAAAAGATTGGAAAATGCAAGAGAGATTATTTGTTGAGTCTTTCGAAGTTGAAAAAACATCTTTTGTTGGTTCTAAAAGAACACAAAATAGATTAGAAGAAAAATGGGATGATTTCTCAAACTCATCTTTTGATACAAACTCTTACCACCCAGAAGCTGATACTGACTTTATTTTAGAAAAGAATCATGAATGGGCTAGAAATATTGTTAAAAAATGGAAACATAATGCCAATACTGTTCATACTATTGCTCCTGTAGTTGTAGGTGGAGAAGATTTAGTTGGTGATAGAAAAGTTTATGATGCAATTGATAAATCTCAAATTGAAAACAATGTACTTGCTGGTAGATTTGCAATGGCAAATGAAGCTGATATTAAAAAAGCAGTACAAGTAGCAAAAGATGATGTTGATGGGTGGAGAGATTTAACTCATGCACAAAGACATGAATTATTAAAAGCTGCTGCAATTAAATTTAGAGAGCGAAGAGATGACTTAATTGGTGTTGCTGCTGCTGAAGTTGGTAAAGTATTTACAGAAACTGATGTAGAAGTTTCTGAAGCAATTGACTTTATTGAATTCTATGCTCATTCAGTTAGACATTTAGACGAATATGAAAACTTAGAGTTATCAGGTAAAGGTGTTGGTGTTGTAGTACCACCATGGAACTTCCCTGTAGCTATTCCTGTTGGTGGAGTATCATCTGCATTAGCAGCTGGTAATACAGTTATTATTAAACCAGCATCTGTTGCTGCTTTATGTTCATATGAAATGTGTAAATGTTTCTGGGATGCTGGAATTTCTAAAAATGTTTTACAATTCCTTCCTTGTCCAGGGGCACTTGCAGGTGAGCATTTAATTCCTAATAAAGATATTGATTTCTTAATTTTAACAGGTGGTGAAGATACAGCTGCAACTATGTTAGAAACTAGAAATGATTTATTCTTATCAGCTGAAACTGGTGGAAAAGATGCAACTATTGTTACAAATATGGCAGATAGAGAACAAGCGGTTAAAAATGTATGTCAAAGTGCATTTGGTAACTCAGGTCAAAAATGTTCAGCTACTTCATTATTAGTTTTAGAAGAAGAAGTATATAACGATGCAGGATTCAAAAAAGCTTTAATTGATACAGCAGCTTCTATGAATGTTGGTTCTATTTGGGATTTCCAAAATAGAATTGGTACATTAGCAAATAAAGTAAGTGGTAACTTAGAAAAAGCCTTAAATGAATTAGAAGGTAATGAAACTTGGGCTTTAAAACCTGAATACGTAGATAACAACCCTTATTTATTAAAACCATCAATCAAATGGGGAGTTTCTGAAGGAAACTTTATTCATATGAATGAATTATTTGGACCAGTTTTAGCTGTAATTAAAGCAAATGACTTAAAACATGCAGTTAATATTGTAAATGCAACTGGATATGGACTTACTTCTGGAATTGAGTCTTTAGATGAAAGAGAAGTAGAGTACTGGAAAGAAAACTTACAAGCTGGAAACCTTTATGTAAATAGAGGAACTACTGGTGCAATCGTTCTGCGACAACCATTTGGTGGAATGGGTAAATCAGCAATTGGTGCTGGTAGAAAAGCTGGTTTCTATAACTATGTAACTCAATTTGTTGATGTTACAGAGAAAAAAGCTCCTGTAACTACTAAAAAATATAATAATGATTTAACTAGATTTATTGATAAATGTAAGTCAAGTCAAAATAATAAAGAAGATTTTGAAAAATTAGCTGTTTCATTACAATCATACCTTGCAAACTTTGATTCAGAATTCTCAATTGCAAAAGACTATGCAAATGTTAGAGGGGAAGATAATCACTTTAAATATATTCCACTTGACAATGTATTAATTAGAGTATCTTCTGATGATACTATTTTCGAAACAGTTTCTAGAATTTTAGCTGCTAAAGTAGCTGGTGTTAGATTCAAAGTTTCTATTGAAAATAATAAATTAGTTCATTCATTCTTAGCTAATGCAAAAGAATTATTTGGATCAAGAGATGGTTTAGTAGAGCAAACTGAAAAAGAGATGATTAGATCAATTGCTAACTTTGATAGAGTAATTTATTCTGATATCTCTAAAGTATCTGATATGGTATTTAAAGAGTCAAGTGAGTCTTTAACATTTATCGTTAGACAAAAACCTATGATGGAAGGAAGACTAGAGCTTCTTAACTACTTTATTGAGCAATCAATTTCTCATTCTTACCATAGATATGGAAATATTGGGGCTAGAGAATTAAACTAATATATTTAATAAGAGAGTTTTCTCTCTTATTATTTAAATCTTGCAGTCCACATATCGCTTCCTAAATTTAAGATTTGGACTGCAAGCTTTGAATAATAAGAATCATGTATGCCCAAAAATTAGCATATCTCAAGAAAAAACTTTATAAATAATATTAATTAAATCAACACAAATTCGTATAAACAATCAAAAAATAAATTAAAACTAATTAGGAAATAAAAATGGGAACTGGAATAATAATATTTTTATGTCTAGTGATTATTGTAATTGCATGGTATATACACGATAAATACGTACAAAGAACACATCAGATTTTAGTTAATTATCCAATAATAGGAAGATTAAGATTTGTATTTCAAGAGTTTAGAGAACCTTTTAGACAATATTTTGGGGATGAAAAATTTTATGAATCTATGGATAAATTAGACTGGGTTTATAACGCATCAAGAGATAAAGTAAACTTCTCTTCATTTTCACCTTCACAACCATTACCTAAACCAAAATTTATGTTAAGACATACAAATATTGTTTTAAATGATAATGAAGTAGATAATGAATTTAACGTAACATTTGGTGAGAATAGAGAGAAACCATTTGTTTCAAATTCTATGATTGCACGTGCTCCTATGAGTGATGGATCTATTTCTCCTGAGGGTACTAGAGCCTTTGTATATGGGGCTAAAATGGGAGGTTTTCCTATTAACTCAGGTGAGGGTGGATTAACTTCTAACTTTTTTGTAACTCATTATGATTATGATAAAAAATATATGAAAGAAGTTAGAGGAAACTCTTTTGAATATAAGATATTTAAACTTGCTAAATTTCTTTTTAATGACCCAGTTGCTGTGGATTTTTATAGAAAAATTGTATTTAAAAAAGATTTAGAAGCTGATACTTATGTTTTTAATAAAGAAAAAGAGTGCTTTTATAGACCAAATTGGGAAGCTCCAATTGAGAACTTTCCAAAAGAAGTTCCATCTGATATGGCTGATATTATCTTACAAATTAGTTCAGGTCTTTATGGAGTTAGAACTAAAGATGGAAAGTTTGATATTGAACGATATAAAAAGCAAATGAGCTTTTGTAAGATGACAGAGATAAAAATAGCTCAAGGATCAAAACAAACAGGTGGAAAATTAATAGCAAGTAAGGTAACTCCTTCAATTGCTTATTATAGAAATATTGAAGCACATAAAGACGCCTTTTCCCCTAATAGATTCCCTTATGCTAATACAACAGAAGAGTTATTTGATTTTATTGGAACACTTCAAGAAGCATCAGGAAAACCTGTAGGAATTAAGATTGTAATTTCTGATTACAACAATATTGTACCAATAGCAAAAGAGATTAAAAGAAGAGCTGATTTAGGTTTATCTTATCCTGATTATATCTCTATTGATGGAGGAAGTGGTGGTAGTGCTACTGCTCCTTTAGACATGATGGAGAGAATTGGTATGGATATTAGAGATGCTTTATATTTAGTTGATAAGGTACTAAAAGATTATGGGGTTAGAGATAAGGTTAGAATAAGTGCTAGTGGAAAAATACTTACTCCTGATGATGTAATTATTACTTTATGTTTAGGGGCTGATTTTGTACAAATTGCTCGTGGGTTTATGATGAGTGCTGGATGTATTAGAGCGCGATATTGTTCTGGTGCAGGAGAACATCAATGTCCAGTGGGACTTGCAACCCAAGATATTAAAAAAAGAAAACATTACTTTGTAAAAAAACATTCAGAGTTTATTAAAAATTACCATGCCAATATTTTAAAAAGTATGAAAAGTTTATTAGCAGTAATGGGATTAAAAAATATAAAAGAGTTAGATAAAGATAAGTTGATATTTTTAGATATTGATTCAATAATCCATGATGATATGGATGAACTATTTGAGCGTAGAATCTCAATAAAACAAAAAGAAGAGAAGTGAAATGTTAAGTATTAAAGATTTAGAAATTGCTAAGAAAGTTTTAATAGCTCCAATTATTGCTGTAATTTTTTTAATTGCATTAGCTTTATTCTCAAATGATTCTTTAAAGTCAAATAAAAGTACTTTAAAAGAAATTGTAGAAGTTAAATTTGAGTTATATGAGACTAGTAGTGAATTTTTGACTAATATGAAACAATACAATACTACTTTATACAAAGTTTTTAACTATGTAACAGGGGCTTATGATGAGCCTGAAATAAATGCAGAAATTAAAATTTTATTAGAGATTCAAAAACAAGTTAATAATGATTTGAAAAAATTAAAAAAACAAGTTGTTTTAGATGAGAAAATTAAAAAAAGTATTAAAGAAATTGAAGTAAATTTAAAAGATTATGATACTCAAATTAGCGATGCTATGAATGATGTTATGAATATTTATTTAGATAAGGTTTTAGAAACGGGATATCCCTTTGATACAATTAGTAAAGAGCTAAAAACTATTACAAAATATGCATCTGCTGAGAATAATAAAAGTTATGAAAGTGCTTTGTTAAATATTGATAATACTTTAAATACTTTATATTTAATTATTGCAATTGTTGTGGCTTTATTATTTTTCATAATTATTGTTGTAACAAACTCAATTAAAAAACCACTAATTATTTTTCAAGAGGGTTTATTAGAGTTCTTTCAATATTTAAATCAAGAGAAAAAAGAAGTAAATTTAATCGACTTGCACTCAAAAGATGAATTAGGTGTAATGGCAAAAATCATAAATGAAAATATTGAAAAAACAAAAGAAGGTATTGAAAAAGATAGGGTATTAGTTGACAGTGCAATTGAATGTGCAAATGAAGCTAAAAAAGGTTTTTTAAATGTGAAGATTGAAGGTGATACTTCTAATCCTACATTAAATGAATTAAAAAATGTAATAAATGAAATGATGAATGTAATTGAAGAAAATATAAATAATGCTATGAATGTTTTATCAATGTATTCAAAATATGATTATAGACAAAAAATTGAAACAAGTAATATTCAAGGTGACTTTAAAGCTTTAAGTGAAGATATAAATGGTTTAGGTGAAGCTATTACATCAATGTTAGTTGAGAATAAAGAAATTGGTTTATTATTATCTTCAAATGCAAATAATTTATCTAAAAACGTAGATACTTTATCTGCTTCTGCAAATAGTCAAGCAGCTTCACTTGAAGAAACAGCAGCAGCTATTGAAGAGATAACTTCTAGAATGCAAGGTAGTTCAAAAAATATTGTTCAAATGACTTCATATGCTAAAGAGGTATCAAGTTCTGTATCTCAAGGTGAAGAGCTAGCTTCAAAAACAGCTTCTTCTATGGATGAAATAAATGAACAAACAAATGCAATTGCTGAAGCAATTACCGTTATTGATCAAATTGCTTTCCAGACAAATATACTTTCACTAAATGCAGCAGTAGAAGCAGCAACAGCAGGAGAGGCAGGTAAAGGTTTTGCTGTAGTTGCACAAGAGGTTAGGAATTTAGCTTCAAGAAGCGCTGAAGCTGCTAAAGAAATAAAAGAATTAGTTGAGAATGCAACACAAAAAACAAATGATGGTAAAAAGATTTCTAATGAAATGATAAATGGTTATGAAAGGTTAAATACTAATATTCATAATACTTTGTCTTTAATAGATGAAATATCAAATTCATCAAAAGAACAATTCTCATCTATGGAGCAAATAAACGATACTGTAAATAAATTAGATCAAGTTACTCAAGAAAATGCTGTTACTTCAGAAGAAGCAAATAAAGTAGCTAAAGAAGTTAATTCTATTGCAGAAAAAGTTGTATCAAATACCAATGATAAAGAATTTTAGAGAAAGATACTAGGAGTATTTATGTTAATAGAAGATTTAAAAAACTATTTAGGATTTGCAGTAGCTGGAAACTTTGCAGGTCACTTAGGAGAAGCTGGGGAAGCAGATGAATTTTCAGTAATTAAAACTGAAGAAAAAGATGCTCCAAAAGGTCTATTTCCTTTTTATATTAAAGGACATGATTCTTTTTTATCTACCTATCCTATTTGTGATGAAGTGATTCTAACTCATGGTAGAGAAGATGACAAAATACAAGCAGAGCCAGAAGTAGCATTATTGTGTGATTTTGTATATGAAGAAGGAAAAGTTATAGATATTATTCCCAAGTTTTTCTCTGCTTTTAATGATTGCTCACTAAGAGTTCAAGATGGTAAGAAACTAAGTACAAAAAAGAACTGGGGATCTAATACAAAAGGTATCTCAAGTGATTTGATTGAAATTGATAGTTTTACAGAAAAAGGCATTTTAGATACTTACCATCTTTCTTCTTTTATTAAAAGAGATGGGGTTTTACATAATTATGGAACTATTTCTGCTGTTAAATCATATTCTTATTTTTTCACTCAATTAAAAGATTGGATGATTAACAAGTTTAATACTCAAGAGGATTGTGGACCATTAGAAGAGATTAGCCAATTTATGACAAATGCAAAAGAGGCTAAAGGAATGTTAATAGCATCAGGTGCTACAGCATATAGTGAGTTTGGAAAAAGAAACTATTTAAAAAAAGGTGATGAACTTTTTATATATGTTTATAATGCAAGAGTTCACAGTCATCAAGACATAATAAATAACATTGATTCTAGTGAAAAACTAAAGGAGTGTTCAAAGTTATATCAAATAGTTAAATAATAAAACTCTAATATTTATAGTAGAGAGCAGGTATACTGAAGTTACCACTCATATACCCTGTCTCCTTGAACAACACTTGTGTATTGTATACCTGTTCCCTAGTGTAAATAAAAATAGTAATCTTTTTTTCCATCTTAATTATTGTATAAATTACAAAATAATAATTTAATTACCTTATAATAAACATGTTCTTTTAATTAATTTATGGTAATCTTTAGTATTCAAATTTTTACTTTGGAGCTTTAAATGAACAATCCTAAGTCTTTTCTTTTAAAAATTTTGTTTTCAACTATTGTTTTAATATCTACACTAAATGCACAAAAAACTGAAATTCCAGCTATTGTTACTCTTGATTGGTTAGAAAAAAATATAGAAAATCCTAATCTTTCTATTATAGATTTACGACCTAAGGAAGAGTATTCTAAATCTCATATTAGAAATGCAGTGAATGTTCCTGGACTTAAAAATCTTTTTGATGATAAGTTTTTTATGCCTAAACTTGACTTTTTAAAAGAATTATTTTCTAAATCTGGAATTAATAGTGAAAGTTTAGTCCTTGCTTATGATAATGGGGAGTTTATTTGGGCGGCAAGATTTTATTGGATTTTAGAGACATTAGGTCATAAGAATGTAGGTATTTTAAAAGTAGGTTTTAATAAGTCTTTAGAGAAAAGTATTCCCTTATCTAATATTGAGTACATACCTAAAAGAAAAGAATTTGTACCAAGAGTAGATAATGAAAAGGTTCAAACAAAACTAAGTACCTTATTAGCAATTGGTAAGAAAACTATTATTGATGGAAGAAAAAAATCTCATTATACAGGTAAAGAATCCTTTGCTTCAAGATTTGGACATATACCTACAGCAGAAAACTATGCTTGTACTCAAAACTATCAAGTAACAGCCAATGGAAATAGTATTAAAAATATCGATAAATTAAAAGAATTATATAAAGATATTCCAAGAGATAAAGAGATAATTCTTTATTGTGATGGTGGTGCTGAAGCTGCTTTAAATTATGTTGTATTACAAGAGTTAGGTTTTAAAGCTTCAATTTATGATGGTTCATGGTTAGAGTGGGGGAATGACTCTGCTTTACCAATAGATAATCCATCCAAAAAGTAGGTAGATGATTTTTGCATTATAAAGGTTCAATAAAAAAACGATTAATTATTATCATTATGCTAATTGCATCTTTAACTGGATTAATATCTTATGGAAGCTTTGTATATTGGTATATGCAAAATCAACATGAAAGAGCAATGAACTTAGCTCATACAGTAGGTTTAGTATTAGGTCAGGACTTTGCTAAACTTATATTACTTAATGAAGTATCAGCTGCTGCGGATATTACTTCCCAACTAAAATCCTTTTCTACTTTGAATTCTATGGTTTTATACAAACTAGATAAAAAAGCAATTTTTCAATATAACAAAGAAAATGAAAGTTTTAAAGTTGAAGTTTTGCCTTTAAAACCTTTGGAAAAATCAGAGGTGAAAAACAATACTTTAAAATTGTATATTAATGCCAGTTATAAAGATACTAAATTAGGTTATGCCCAGTTAAACTTTCAAATAGATACAATTGTAGATGTAATAAAAAGAGATATTGAAGTCTTAGTATTAATATTTGCTTTTATTCTTTTTATCTCTTATTTCTTAGCTATTTATTATGCAAAAAGGTTTACAAAACCAATTTTAAATTTAGTATCTTTTTTAGAAAAGATTGAACACTCAGAGTCATTAAATAAAAGAATTACAACAAATGAACAAAATGAGTTTGGAAAACTTTATGATGAAGCTAATACTATGTTAGAAAGAATTAGTTCTTCCCATGAAGCTTCAAAATTAGCAGCTGTTGCTTTTGAAACACAAAGTGGAATGATAATTACCGATAAGAATAGAAAGATACTTCAAGTTAATAAAGCTTTTACCACAATTACTGGATATGAACCCTATGAAGTTATATCCAAAACACCAAGTGTTTTAAAGTCTGGACTTCATACACAAGAGTTTTATGATGAAATGTTTGATAATTTAGATAAACAAAAGTTTTGGATGGGTGAGATTAGTAATTTACATAAAAATGGTAGTTTAGTAAATGAAAATCTTACAATACAAGCAGTATTAAATGAAAGTGATGAGGTTATATATTATGTGGCTTCATTTATTGATATAACTTTACAAAAAAGAGTACAAGAGAAGTTAGAAGAGAAAGATAGAATGTTAGTTCATCAGTCAAAAATGGCTGCTATGGGTGAAATGATTGGTAATATTGCCCATCAATGGAGACAACCTTTATCTGTAGTCTCAATAATAACTTCAGGAATGATTGTAAAAAAAGATTTAAATATAACGAATGAAGAAGATGATAGAAAAGAGTTAAAAAAAATAGGGGATACAGTTACTTATTTATCTGAGACTATTGACGATTTTAAAAACTTCTTTAAACCTGACAAAGAAAAAAAGATTTTTAATGTAAAAGATTGTTATAAAAAGACAATGAACTTAGTAGATTCAAGACTAGACTCTTTAAGTATAGAAGTTATTGAAAACTTACATGATGTGCAGTTAAATTGTTTGGAGAATGAGCTAAAGCAAGTAATTATGAATTTATTAAACAATTCAAAAGATGCCTTAGAGCAAAGAGATGATCATAGACGATTAATATTTATTGATATTTATGAAGAAAATGATAATGCAATATTTTTTATTAAAGATACAGGAGGTGGAATACCCTCTAATGTAATAAACAATATATTTAAACCATATTTCTCAACAAAAGATAAAGACCAAGGTACGGGAATTGGTCTATATATGTCCATTGAAATGGTTGAAAAACATATGAATGGACAACTATTAGTTGAAAATGAAAGTTTTACTTATGATAGTGTTTTCTATAAAGGTGCTTGTTTTAAAATAATTATTCCTCAAAATCTTTAATTTATATATCCACCTACAGCTTGGAGTTGATTGTAGTTCTCATCACTTATCCATACTACTAAAGCATACTTTTTATTTGGCTCTTTTTTTAATTGGTATAGTTTATTTTTAAAATCTAAGTTGTGATTTTTTATTGCAGCATACTTTTGAATATGTTTTAACACTACAAAGTCATGTTCTAAAACTCTAGATTTATTCTCACCTCTTTTAATATCAATATTATAATCAAAACCTAATATAGCCATATTTACTAAAACTTTTTTATTTTTGATATTTTTATTATTGTATTTAACTTCTAAGTTTTTATTTTTACTAAGTTTTGCTTCTAGATTTCCAGCATAACTATTTTGTAGTCTTGGAAAAGGTTGCCCATTAAACCATTGTCTGTACTCTTTTGTATCAACTATAAATTGTGGTGTATAAACTGAGTTCTTTTTCCAAACTTTTGAAGAGTAGTTTCTTTGTCTATTGTCATTTAAACTATTAGCAAATATATCTTTCCAACCAATAAAATCCCAATAAGTTACATGAAAGGCTAAGGGAATAAAAGTCTTAAATAAACCATCTTTATTTTTTAATTGGCTTAACCACTTATCAGCAGGAGGACAAGATGAACAACCTTGGGAAGTGTATAACTCTATTAGTGTGACTTTTTTATCACCTGATTTTAATATTGTTTCATTTGCAAATAAAATATTGCTAAATAATATAAATATTAGTAGAACTATCTTCATTTTAATTCCTTTATGAATAATGACAATTGTAGATGATTAATGTTTACTTCGTATGTATTAGCCCAAAAAGATTTAATTAGATATAATTCCTTTTTTATAAAGGAAAATTTTGAAAGAATTAACAGGTTATTTCACAAATAAAAATGTGATTTTTAAAGAGATTAAAAAAACTGAACCAAAAGAATTAGGTTCTAGAAAGAAAATAGAAATATATACGGCAACTTCTGTAAAAAGTGAATATTACGCAATATTTGTTTTAGATGGTAAGAGTAGATTTTTAAGAAAAAATGCAAATGACTTAATGGCAATGTGTGAGAGTTTAGCTTCCCTAGTTGATCATAATTTCAAGAAAAAAGAGCTTCTTATTTCATCTCCTTTATGTTCAAAAGCAAAAGCATATTTAAAAGAAAATTCATGGAATGTTAGAGTAGATTATAAATAATCTTAATTAAAATTTTATAAGGTTTAAAATGAAAAAATTCAAAATACATGTACTGATTTTATTAAGTTTTTTAACTGTAGGTTTATATGCAGATGCTCCGGTATGGAAAGTTAGCAAAAACTCAAACCATATTTATATAGCAGGAACTATGCATATTTTATCAAGGGCTGATTATCCCTTGAAACATGAATTTTCTCAAGCTTTTGTAAACTCTGATGATATTGTATTTGAGGCTGATTTATCAGAAGGTGAGAGTCCAGAGTTTCAGAGCTATATTCGAGAAAAAAGTGTTTATTCAAATGGCAAAAATATAAAAGATTTTTTAAGTAAAGAAACCTATGATTCTTTGTCAAAATATTTAAAATCAAAAAATATGCCCTTAGGTATATTAAATATGAAACCAGGATTTATACTAAGTACTATTAGTATAAATCTTTATTCAGAAGCAGGTTTTAATGTATCTGGAGTTGATGCTTTTATGGAACATCAAGCTAGGAAGAGAAATAAAGATAGAATTTATTTAGAAACACTAAAAGATCAAATAGAGTTTATTTCGAATATGGGTATAGGAAATGAAGAGAGTTTCATAAAATATACTTTAGCTGAAATAGATAAATCTTCTGTTCAAATTCCTTTAGTACATAAAGCATGGAAGAATGGAGATACGAAAATATTAGAAAAATATATGAATGAGTTTAAAACTATTTTCCCCAAAGCCTATGATATTATGATTGCTAAAAGAAATAATAAGTGGATAGGAAAAATAGAAAAAATGTTTGATTCAAAAGATATTGAGTATGTACTTGTAGGTTTTGCTCATTTAGCTGGAGAAGATAGTATTTTGAAAAAACTAAAAGCTTTAGGATATGAAATACAAAGAGTAAAAGTCACTCATTAAAGAGTTAATTAGTTATAATCCTAAAAAAACTTTAGGATTAGCTAATTGATTTTATGTGATATTGGAAATACTACATTTCATTTTTTAATTGGAAAGAAACATAAAAAGTATTCAATAAAAGATGAAATACCAACTTTTAAAGAACAGATTGTTTACGTATCTGTGAATAAAAAAGCTACAAAAGAACTATTAAAAACAAACCCTAGTGCAAAAAACATAAAAAAATATTTAGAGTTTGAAACACAATATGTAGGTCATGGAATAGATAGAGCAGTTGCTTGTGTATTTCAAGAAAATGCTGTAATAGTGGATGCTGGAAGTGCTATTACTGTAGATATTATGAGAAATTCTAAACATAAAGGTGGATTTATTTTACCAGGGTTTAGAGCATTTTCTAAAACTTACCCAAAAATTTCCAAAAAACTAAAGTTTGATTTTGAAAAAAATGTAAATTTAGATAAAATACCGCTTCAAACAAAAGATGCCATACAATACGCCATGCTAAAATCTATCATTTTACCAATCAAAGAAGTAAGCAAAAATAAGAATATTATATTTACAGGTGGAGATGGAAAGTTATTAAGTGGGTACTTTGAAAATAGTGTATATAAAAAAGATTTGATATTTGAGAACATGAAAAGGATAATTGATGCTAACAATTGCGTTACCTAAGGGAAGAATTGCTAAAGAAACTCTTGCTAAGTTTGAGAAAGCTTTTGGAGAAGAGTTTGTATTTGAAGATAGAAAACTAATTTTAGAAAAATCTGGATTTAGATTTTTAAATGTTAGAAACCAAGATGTACCAACTTATGTTATGCATGGAGCTGCTGATTTAGGTGTTGTAGGACTTGATGTACTTGAAGAAAAAGAGTACGATTTAATCAAACTACTTGACTTAGAACTTGGACGATGTAAAGTTGCTTTTGGATTAAGAGCTGGCGAAGAGTTAGACTTAACAAAAAGTAAAATTACAGTTGCTACTAAACATGAAAAAATTGCAAAAAGATATTTTGAAGAAAAAGCAATGGCTGTTGATATTATTAAACTTTATGGTTCTATTGAATTAGCACCTTTAGTTAATCTTTCTGATTGTATTGTTGATATTGTTGAAACAGGTGAAACAATGAAACAAAATGGCTTAGAAGTAGGTCCTACAATTATGGAAAGTTCAGCGTATTTAATTGCTAATAAAAATGCATTTTATGCTAAAAAAGATGTAATCTTAGATTTAAAAGAAAAGATAGAAGCTACTTTATAATGGGATTAGATTTATATTCAAAAGTTGAACCATTCTTAGACTTTGAAGATGAAGTTTATTTATTACACAAACAGTTTATGGAGTTTGTAATGGTAAATGAACTTGATAACATCATTGATATTGGATGTGGTCAAGGATATTTTTTAGAGAATCTTAAAATCAATGGTAAAACTGCTTTTGGTACTGATTTAAGTGTTGAGCAAATTAAGGTTTGTAAAGCAAAAGGGTTAGATGCTAAAGCAATACCATTAAATGAAGTAAAAGAGAAATATGATTGTGCTACAGCTATTTTTGATGTACTTAATTATATGGATAAAAACTATTTAGAAACTTTTATCAAAGAAACTAATCTTGTTTTAAATCAAGGCGGATACTTCGTATTTGATGTAAACTCGCACTTTGGTTTTGATAATATTGCTCAAGGGTGTATTACAATAGATTTAAAAGATAAATTTATTGCAATTGATGCACTTTTTGAAGATAATAAACTACAAACAGATATTACACTATTTAATAAGCAAAAAAGCAATCTGTACTCACGTGAGAGTGACTCTATTATTCAAGAGTATCATTCAAAAGAGTACCTTTCTAAACTATTAGAAAACAATGGATTTAAAATCCAAGAAATAAGAGAATTTAACTTGCATTCCGAAGATGATGCAGATAAATATATCTTTATTTGTAAAAAAATAAACTAACACAAAGTTTTTATACTTTGTGTAAACAAGGTATAAAAATGACTTACCCAGAATTTTTCAAAAATATAGAAACAATAAAATTACAAGATGATTTATCATTATTTTTAGGTGCATTTGAAGATGGAATAATTGAATTTTCTTATTTAGATGTTGTTAAAACAGCAGGTCACTCATGTCCTACTGTTTTAGGAGCTTATTTAATGACTCTAGAAGCACTAAAAGCTTTATATCCAGATGATATAGCTAAACGTGGAGAAATCCTTGTAGAGTTTAGTGAGAGGCAAAGTGAGGGTGTTGCTGGAGTTATTGCAAATGTAATTACTAATATTACAGGGGCTTGTACTAATAATGGCTTCAAAGGAATTGCTGGAAATTTTGATAGAAATTATCTTTTAAAATTTGAACAAGAACTAAATGGAGCTAGTGCTAGATTTACTAGAAAAGATTCAAAACAAAGTGTAGATGTAATATATAATCCAAGCTCAATACAATTTCATCCATCTATGCAAGCATTGATGCAAAAATGTGTTCAAGGAAATGCAAGTAGTGAAGAAAGAGTTGAATTTGGTAAGCTTTGGCAGCAAAGAGTAGAAGACATTTCTAATAATATAAATGACGTTATAAAAATATCTTAAAATAACAAATTTCTTTCTTTTATTGTACTATCGTACAATATAAAAAATCATTTTATCAGCTATTATTTTCTTAATAATTATTATGTAGGAGTATATAATGGCTGAAGCAACAGGTGAAGTTAGAGAAATAAATGGTGAAATTGAAATAGTAGATGCTAATGGAAATAGTATTCCTCTTCAAGAAGGCCAAGAAATACAAGTAGGAAACCAAGTTCAAGCAAGTGTGCAAGTTGTTGATGGGCAAGTGCAAATTGTTGATAATGGTGGAAATATTGTTGAATTAAGTGCTGGACAAACGTTAGAGCTTTCTGATGATTTACCTGCGAGTGAATCTCCTTTAATTCAAAATACACAAAATAACAATGCCACTGTAAATGTGAACAATGTGCAAGATGTTGTGATTAACAATCAAAATCCAATTATTTTAGATTCTACTGTTACTCAAAATAATACAAATGCTTTTCAAGAAAATGCAATTGATAATAATACATTAGACTCTTTAGAAAATGAATTAGTAGATGAAACTAATTTAGTAGCAGATACTAACAATGAAAATAATGTAGAAGATAATGAAGATGAAGAAGAAATACAATCTGATGATTCTACAGCTAGAGAATTAGATAGAAATGGTGAAATTGCCGATGTTATCGCTGATTTACGTGAACCTGTTGTTGATGTTAGAGAACAAGAAGAGAATATTCTTGGTGAGGAGCTTTTATTTGTTGAAGCTAGATTATCAATAAGTGGAGCTCCTATTGTTATTGAAGGTAATGAGACAGTTTATACTTTATCTTTAACTGAAGTTCCAGCTACTGATGTTGTTGTAACTTTATCTTATAGTGGTGTTGCTATTGATGGAACAGACTATACTTCAGAACAAGAAGTTACAATCCCTGCTGGAAGTAAAGAAACTACATTTACTTTACCTACAATTGATGATTACTTTTCTGATAATAATGAACCTTATACTATTGTAATTACTGATGCTAATGGGGGAAGTTTTGATAGTTTAATCATTGATCCAAAAGCAGATAGAGTTACTACGACTATTATTGATGATTCTCAACCTGATACTCCTAATGATGATACAGATTTAATAGAACCTACTTTAGATAGTGTAACATTAAAATTAATACCAACAGATATTAATGGAAATGAAATTCCTCCTGCTACAATTAATGAAGGTGAAACAGCATACTATAAAGTAATTATGCTTGATCCAAATGGAAATGAAATAAGTGCAAGTGGGAATGTGGATATTACTTTTACTGATGGAACTGCAGTAAGAACTGGAACATCGGGAGATGCTGAGCTTGATTTTTCTGCAAATAATGCGACAGTAGCTTTAAATACTGTTTTTCAAGCTGTAGCTTTAGATGATTATATCTCTGATAATAATGAAACATTTAATGTTCAAATTACTGATGATACTTATTCAAATGCTTCTTTTTATGAAAATGTTATTCATAATACTACTCCTGTTGTAACAACAATCAAAGATGATACAGGGACACCAAATACACCAAATGATGGACCAGAACCAACACATGAATCAGTGATATTAAAACTAGTAGCATTAAATAGTGATGGAACACCAGTATTAGATGGAAGTGGGAACTATACATTTGCAAATGATGTAAATGAAGGTAATGATGCTAAATATATGGTATTAGCATTTGCACCAAATGAAACAACATTTAGCCCAAGTACAAAATTAGATAATCAAGTAGGAAATGTAGATATCACATTTGCAGATAATACAGCAAGTGGAGCTTCAAGTCAAAGTAAAAATGATGGAAGTGAAGATTATGATAATGATGCCCAAGGAAATGTAACATTAGGTACAGTAATAAGTACAAGTACATATGATGATTACTTAAGTGATAATAATGAGAACTTTACAGTAAGAATCACAGATAATACATATGCACCAACAAGTGGTGGATATGAGAATGTAACAATAGATACAAACCCAGTAACAACAACAATCAAAGATGATACAGGGACACCAAATACACCAAATGATGGACCAGAACCAACACATGAATCAGTGATATTAAAACTAGTAGCATTAAATAGTGATGGAACACCAGTATTAGATGGAAGTGGGAACTATACATTTGCAAATGATGTAAATGAAGGTAATGATGCTAAATATATGGTATTAGCATTTGCACCAAATGAAACAACATTTAGCCCAAGTACAAAATTAGATAATCAAGTAGGAAATGTAGATATCACATTTGCAGATAATACAGCAAGTGGAGCTTCAAGTCAAAGTAAAAATGATGGAAGTGAAGATTATGATAATGATGCCCAAGGAAATGTAACATTAGGTACAGTAATAAGTACAAGTACATATGATGATTACTTAAGTGATAATAATGAGAACTTTACAGTAAGAATCACAGATAATACATATGCACCAACAAGTGGTGGATATGAGAATGTAACAATAGATACAAACCCAGTAACAACAACAATCAAAGATGATACAGGGACACCAAATACACCAAATGATGGACCAGAACCAACACATGAATCAGTGATATTAAAACTAGTAGCATTAAATAGTGATGGAACACCAGTATTAGATGGAAGTGGGAACTATACATTTGCAAATGATGTAAATGAAGGTAATGATGCTAAATATATGGTATTAGCATTTGCACCAAATGAAACAACATTTAGCCCAAGTACAAAATTAGATAATCAAGTAGGAAATGTAGATATCACATTTGCAGATAATACAGCAAGTGGAGCTTCAAGTCAAAGTAAAAATGATGGAAGTGAAGATTATGATAATGATGCCCAAGGAAATGTAACATTAGGTACAGTAATAAGTACAAGTACATATGATGATTACTTAAGTGATAATAATGAGAACTTTACAGTAAGAATCACAGATAATACATATGCACCAACAAGTGGTGGATATGAGAATGTAACAATAGATACAAACCCAGTAACAACAACAATCAAAGATGATACAGGGACACCAAATACACCAAATGATGGACCAGAACCAACACATGAATCAGTGATATTAAAACTAGTAGCATTAAATAGTGATGGAACACCAGTATTAGATGGAAGTGGGAACTATACATTTGCAAATGATGTAAATGAAGGTAATGATGCTAAATATATGGTATTAGCATTTGCACCAAATGAAACAACATTTAGCCCAAGTACAAAATTAGATAATCAAGTAGGAAATGTAGATATCACATTTGCAGATAATACAGCAAGTGGAGCTTCAAGTCAAAGTAAAAATGATGGAAGTGAAGATTATGATAATGATGCCCAAGGAAATGTAACATTAGGTACAGTAATAAGTACAAGTACATATGATGATTACTTAAGTGATAATAATGAGAACTTTACAGTAAGAATCACAGATAATACATATGCACCAACAAGTGGTGGATATGAGAATGTAACAATAGATACAAACCCAGTAACAACAACAATCAAAGATGATACAGGGACACCAAATACACCAAATGATGGACCAGAACCAACACATGAATCAGTGATATTAAAACTAGTAGCATTAAATAGTGATGGAACACCAGTATTAGATGGAAGTGGGAACTATACATTTGCAAATGATGTAAATGAAGGTAATGATGCTAAATATATGGTATTAGCATTTGCACCAAATGAAACAACATTTAGCCCAAGTACAAAATTAGATAATCAAGTAGGAAATGTAGATATCACATTTGCAGATAATACAGCAAGTGGAGCTTCAAGTCAAAGTAAAAATGATGGAAGTGAAGATTATGATAATGATGCCCAAGGAAATGTAACATTAGGTACAGTAATAAGTACAAGTACATATGATGATTACTTAAGTGATAATAATGAGAACTTTACAGTAAGAATCACAGATAATACATATGCACCAACAAGTGGTGGATATGAGAATGTAACAATAGATACAAACCCAGTAACAACAACAATCAAAGATGATACAGGGACACCAAATACACCAAATGATGGACCAGAACCAACACATGAATCAGTGATATTAAAACTAGTAGCATTAAATAGTGATGGAACACCAGTATTAGATGGAAGTGGGAACTATACATTTGCAAATGATGTAAATGAAGGTAATGATGCTAAATATATGGTATTAGCATTTGCACCAAATGAAACAACATTTAGCCCAAGTACAAAATTAGATAATCAAGTAGGAAATGTAGATATCACATTTGCAGATAATACAGCAAGTGGAGCTTCAAGTCAAAGTAAAAATGATGGAAGTGAAGATTATGATAATGATGCCCAAGGAAATGTAACATTAGGTACAGTAATAAGTACAAGTACATATGATGATTACTTAAGTGATAATAATGAGAACTTTACAGTAAGAATCACAGATAATACATATGCACCAACAAGTGGTGGATATGAGAATGTAACAATAGATACAAACCCAGTAACAACAACAATCAAAGATGATACAGGGACACCAAATACACCAAATGATGGACCAGAACCAACACATGAATCAGTGATATTAAAACTAGTAGCATTAAATAGTGATGGAACACCAGTATTAGATGGAAGTGGGAACTATACATTTGCAAATGATGTAAATGAAGGTAATGATGCTAAATATATGGTATTAGCATTTGCACCAAATGAAACAACATTTAGCCCAAGTACAAAATTAGATAATCAAGTAGGAAATGTAGATATCACATTTGCAGATAATACAGCAAGTGGAGCTTCAAGTCAAAGTAAAAATGATGGAAGTGAAGATTATGATAATGATGCCCAAGGAAATGTAACATTAGGTACAGTAATAAGTACAAGTACATATGATGATTACTTAAGTGATAATAATGAGAACTTTACAGTAAGAATCACAGATAATACATATGCACCAACAAGTGGTGGATATGAGAATGTAACAATAGATACAAACCCAGTAACAACAACAATCAAAGATGATACAGGGACACCAAATACACCAAATGATGGACCAGAACCAACACATGAATCAGTGATATTAAAACTAGTAGCATTAAATAGTGATGGAACACCAGTATTAGATGGAAGTGGGAACTATACATTTGCAAATGATGTAAATGAAGGTAATGATGCTAAATATATGGTATTAGCATTTGCACCAAATGAAACAACATTTAGCCCAAGTACAAAATTAGATAATCAAGTAGGAAATGTAGATATCACATTTGCAGATAATACAGCAAGTGGAGCTTCAAGTCAAAGTAAAAATGATGGAAGTGAAGATTATGATAATGATGCCCAAGGAAATGTAACATTAGGTACAGTAATAAGTACAAGTACATATGATGATTACTTAAGTGATAATAATGAGAACTTTACAGTAAGAATCACAGATAATACATATGCACCAACAAGTGGTGGATATGAGAATGTAACAATAGATACAAACCCAGTAACAACAACAATCAAAGATGATACAGGGACACCAAATACACCAAATGATGGACCAGAACCAACACATGAATCAGTGATATTAAAACTAGTAGCATTAAATAGTGATGGAACACCAGTATTAGATGGAAGTGGGAACTATACATTTGCAAATGATGTAAATGAAGGTAATGATGCTAAATATATGGTATTAGCATTTGCACCAAATGAAACAACATTTAGCCCAAGTACAAAATTAGATAATCAAGTAGGAAATGTAGATATCACATTTGCAGATAATACAGCAAGTGGAGCTTCAAGTCAAAGTAAAAATGATGGAAGTGAAGATTATGATAATGATGCCCAAGGAAATGTAACATTAGGTACAGTAATAAGTACAAGTACATATGATGATTACTTAAGTGATAATAATGAGAACTTTACAGTAAGAATCACAGATAATACATATGCACCAACAAGTGGTGGATATGAGAATGTAACAATAGATACAAACCCAGTAACAACAACAATCAAAGATGATACAGGGACACCAAATACACCAAATGATGGACCAGAACCAACACATGAATCAGTGATATTAAAACTAGTAGCATTAAATAGTGATGGAACACCAGTATTAGATGGAAGTGGGAACTATACATTTGCAAATGATGTAAATGAAGGTAATGATGCTAAATATATGGTATTAGCATTTGCACCAAATGAAACAACATTTAGCCCAAGTACAAAATTAGATAATCAAGTAGGAAATGTAGATATCACATTTGCAGATAATACAGCAAGTGGAGCTTCAAGTCAAAGTAAAAATGATGGAAGTGAAGATTATGATAATGATGCCCAAGGAAATGTAACATTAGGTACAGTAATAAGTACAAGTACATATGATGATTACTTAAGTGATAATAATGAGAACTTTACAGTAAGAATCACAGATAATACATATGCACCAACAAGTGGTGGATATGAGAATGTAACAATAGATACAAACCCAGTAACAACAACAATCAAAGATGATGCTAATGATAAGGTTCCAAATGAACCAATTGATACTATTTACGTTCAATTAAGTGGAGATGATGTAAAAGAAGAAGCAAATGCAGCTACTTTAACTCATAATATAAAACTAGTAGATAAAGATGGTAATGCTGTAAATCTTGCAAATGGCGAAACAATTAATATTACTTTATCATATACAAATGATGGAACAGTAAATGCTGACTTTACAAGTAAGAAAACTACTGTAACAATTACTGGTAATGGAGGAAGTGATTATACTTTTACAAATATTATTACAGATGATTCTTTAAAAGAAGGTACTGAAACATATGATGTAAAAATTGCTTCTATAGATTCTCATAGTGATTATTTTGAAAATGTAAAAATTGCTGATACTACTAATGGAGCTAATGCAACGGTTAATAGTGCAAAGGGAACTATTAACGAAGAAATTGATTTAAATGATGAAAATGAAACTGTAGTTGAGGGTGCAACTGCAATTACAAGTGTAACACAGAGTATGAATTTACTTGATAATGATGAGTTAGGAATAAATGGTAAAATCTCAAGCTTTACTTATACTGATGAATCAGATGTTGTTCAAACTGCAACTTTAACTGGAATACCAGGTTCTAAGACTGCTACTGTAGATTCTAAATATGGAAATATTACAGTTAATGAAGATGGAACATGGAGTTTTACTCCAGATGCAACGGAAAATAATAAAAATGGTGTAGATGATGTATTTACTTATACTGTTACAGATGATAATGGGGCAAATGGAACTGCTAACTTTACAGTTAGTGTTACTGATACAAACCCAAGTGCAAGTGCACCAGATTCAAGTGTTGATGAAGATGATTTAGCATCAGGTAGTGATACAAGTAAAGAATCAACTGTAGTAACTCAAACACTTAATATTACAAAAAATAAAGATGATATTAGTGATGTAAGTTTTGATGCTTCAACTAAAACAGCTCTAGAAGCTTTAGCTTTAAAATCTAATAATGTGCTAATTACATATACTTTAAGTAATTCTAATCACACAATTACTGCAAAAGCTGGTGCTGATACAATATTTACAATTGATTTACAAAATACAAGTGATATAAGTGGAGCAACACAAGCTTATAGATTTGAACTTTTAGGAAGTATTGATCATGTAAGTGGAAATGCTGAAAATAGTTTAAATTTACCATTTAGTTTTAATGTTTCTGATATTGACTCAACTGTTGCTGGAACAACATTTAATGTAAGTGTTGTAGATGATATTCCTACAGCTAATTCTGAAGCTAAATTATCTGTTGTTGAAGGTAATGTTGCTTTAACTGGAATGATTAACTTATTAGATAATGATGTGCAAGGTGCTGATGACCCAATTTCAACTGTTACAAGTTTTACATATACAAATGAAAGTAATAGTTCTCAAACTGTAAATTTATCAGGTGGTTCAGTTACTGTTGATACTAAATATGGTTCATTAACTGTAAATACAAATGGTACGTGGTCTTATATTTCTGATGCTAGTGAATCAAATGAGAGTGGAACAGATAATGTTAATACAGATGATAAAGTTATAGATAGTTTTACTTATGTAATTACTGATGCTGATGGTGATACATCTAGCGCAGCTCAAGAGATTGATGTAACTGATGGAGCTAATCCAATGATAAATCCAGCTGATTTAACAGTTAGTGAGCTAACATTAGGTTATGGAGTTTCATTAGTACCATTTACATCTCAAAATAATTTATTAAATATATCTAAGGGGTCTGATGAAATAGCAGATACTAAATTTGCAGTTTCTACAATAACAGCTTTAGATGCATTAGGGATTGAGTCTGCTGGAGAATCATTAGTGTATACTTTATCTTCAGATGGACATACAATAACTGCTAATAAAACAACAAGTAGTGGAGCTGAAGTATTTAAAATAACTATTACTAATCCTGCTTCAACATCAGCTAAATATGACTTTGAATTATCATTACCAATTGATCATACTAAGAATGCAAATCCATCATTAGACCATGATACAGAATGGACTTTGCCAATAACAGTTTATACAGAAGATACTGATAATAAAAATGGTGTAGATGGAGATGATGATGCTATTGATACATTTAATATTATAGTTCAAGATTCAACACCTTCTTCAACTCCTTCAAGTATTGTAATGAATGAGGATAGTGGTTCTAAAACTATTAGAATTTCTCAGGATGCTTTTGATTCAGTTAAAATCACTCCATTAAATGGAGTTCAAGTTACTGTAGCAAGTGGAAATAGTACAAATATTTATGATAAAAATGGTGATGATATAATTGGTTCATTAACTAATAATGGAGATGGAACATTAACGTTTACTCCTGTAACAAATTATAGTAATTATACTACTGATCTACCAACATTTGATTATGAAATTGTTGATGATGATGGAGATACTTCTTCTTCAACTATTACAGTAGAGGTTAATCCAATTGCTGATGCACCTTCTGTTTCGGCAAGTAATGTTACAACAACAGAAGATTCTAATAATACAAGTGAAGGAACAAATAGTGTTGCCTTAAGTCTTACAAAACCATCATTAAGTTTAGATCAAACAGATAAAAATGATGTTACAGGAAGTGCTTCTGGTGATAAACCTGAGAGACTTGGATATATTGAATTAGAATTTACAAATGGCGATTTTGTTATTGGAGCAGTACTTGAAAAAGGCGATGGAACGGACCTTGTAACTATATCTTCAAGTAATCAAATAGTAAAAGTTTATATTACAGATGATGCAAACTTCCATTATAGTGGACTAGACCCTGTTTCAGATGGTGCTATACAATTAACGACAGCTGAATATCAAGCTTTAAAAATTATTCATGCTGAAGATAATGATAGAGATATTAATATTACTGTTTCTACTACTTCTTATGAAGTGAAAGATGATGGAACACCTATCAGTACAAGTGATAATAACTTAAAAGAAACAAGTTCAGATAGTATGAGGGTAATAATTACTGCAAAAACTGATGATATATCTCTTGCTTGGGATAATAATTCTAGAGGAACAATAAGTACGAATATAAATACAAATGATACTTATACATTTAATACAATTTCTGAAGATAATGCTGATAGGACTATTGATTTAAAATCACTTCTTACAAAAACAAGTGGTTATGAAACTGACTTAAAAGGAGATTTAGATGGAAGTGAAACAAGAACTTACAAAATAACAGGTGTTCCTGAAGGAACTGTTCTTAGTATAACTACTATTGTTGTTACAGGTATAAATCCTACAACAACTGCCACTCAGGTGGACGAATATATTGCAGATTCCTCTGGTACAGTATCTATGACTTATACTAGCAGATTAAATGATGATGATATTAAGTTAACACTTCCTGAGAATTTTGGTGGAAATATTAGTAATGCTAAAATTGAATTAATAGCAAAAGATTATGATACTGAAACTGAAAGTGCAGATGTTGCAAAAAGTGCAGAAGTATATTTTAATATTAATATAACACCAGTTGCTGATGATGTAACTGCTGCTATTAAACAATCATTTGGAAATGAAGATGCTGGAAGAAAATCAGATGGTTCAACTGATGTATCTAGTGCTGCTTCTGGAATTGATTTAGATGTTACAATCACAACAGATGATAAAGATGGTTCTGAAACATATACAATTGTTTTAAGTGAAATCCCAGATGGTGCTGAAATTTATTATGATGGTAATCTAATTACAAAAACAAGTGCAAGTGTAAATGCTCAAATTACAGCTACAAATGATGCTGGTGCAAATTGGTCTTTAGAAATTAAAGAGTTTGATAATTCTAAAGCTTTTAAAATTATACCACCATATAATTCAAATGATGATATCAATCTAAAAGTAGCTGCAAATGCTGTTGATGGTACAGATATAGGTGCTTCAGTTACAAACTTAGATTTAAATGTAAAAGTTGCAGGTGTAGCTGATGTTATGACTCATAATAGTTTAAATAGTGAAACTATTGATGATACAAATAATATGACAAAAACATATAATAAGATAGTAAAAGAAGATACTTCACAAGTAACTTTAGAAACATTATTTACAGCTAATACTCCAGGATTTACATCTGCTGATATTACGGGTGGAGACGGTTCAGAGAGTGGTTTTGTAATTATTACAGATGTTCCAAGTGGATTTGATATTAGTGGAGCACTTGCTTTAGGTGGAAGTGGTACATCAAGAGAATGGTTAGTTGAAATTGCTGATTTCTCAAATGTAAAACTTGATATCCCAGCTAATTATAGTGGAGAAGTTGATTTAACTTTAAAACTTCAGTCTATTGAAAACGATGGTAATAAATCATCATTTACAAATGTTCCTTTAAAAATATTAGTAACACCAGAAACAGATGGAACAGTTAGTGGGAGCGCATCACAAAATGAAGATGAAACTGCAACATTAACATTTACTTTTAATAAAAATTCAGATTCAAATGAGAGCTTAACTTTATTAGAAATAAATACAGATTCTTTATCTTTAGCTGGAGTTCAATTATTTAAAAATGGAGTTAATATTACTTCAACTGGATGGGTAAGTGTAGATGTTAATAGTGATACAATAACTGCAAAAACACCAGCTGATTTAGATACAGATTATTCATTTGATTATAGATATAAAAATAGTGATACAACTAATGATGGTTCAGATTTTACAGACCATACTCAAAATGATAATACTTATGATGATGAAAGTTCAAATGCAAATTATGTAAATGGAACGTATAATGTTACTGTAAATGCAAAAACTGATACTGCAACATTAGTTTTAAATACTATTGTTGATGCAGATTCGGATGCGAATAATGATATTTCTTATGATAGTGGTTCTAAAACAGTAACAGTTACAGATAATACTATCTTCGAAGTACCTTTTACTTTAACTTCTGATGATATGAGTTCAGAGGGATCTAATGGAAAAGATTTAGATGGTAGTGAAAAAATATTAGCAACTGTTGAATTATCAGGAGTCCCAGAAGGCATAGATGTAGTTGGAGGAGTTTATTTAGGAGATAAATTTGATAATGCTGGAAATGCTATTAATTCTGGAAGATGGAGAGTTGAAATTTCAAATGATTTAGTTATGAATTCTTCAAGTGGAGAGAATAATAGTATTAAATTTGCAGTAGGAAAAGGTAGCTATTCTGATATTAATGCTGCAATTACATTTACTGTGTCTCATCAAGATACAAATGCAGAAGTTTTAACAAATAGTGAGACGTTTAATTTAGTTATAGATGGTAGTGACTTTGCAGGTACTCAACCAGATCCAAGTACTCCTCCCGTGGATTTAAATGTGACTTTAAATAGTACTAATTTTGTTGAAGATGAAGCAAAAAGTTTAAATAACTTCTTTAATGTAAGTGATGCAGATGCAAATCCTGCTAATAATACAGGAAAGTATGCAATTACTATTACAAATTTAGAGGGTGGTACAATTTCTGGAATGGAGTTTATTGATTCAGAATTCTATTCGTTAACAGGTACAGGAGATATAAATGATATTATAGCTTCTCTTAGTTCAATATCAATTACTCCAAATGCAAATGAAAATATTAATACACCAACAAATGTGAAATTTGATGTGGCTATTACTACTTATGGAGTAGATGAACATAATACATATTCATTTAATGATGTTACTACAGAAATAGCACCAGTTACTGATGCAACTAGTATAGATATTGCTGGTAGTACAACAATAAATGAAGATAGTAGTGAAATATTTACTATTTCTTTAGCAAATACTGCAGATGGAAATAGAACAACAATTATTGATGGAAAAGTTTATTTACAACTATCAGATACCGTATCAACTGATGGTGGGAATAATGGAACATTTGAATTAGTTGGTGGAACATTACCAAGTCTTACAAGTATTTCTGCAAATAGTATTAGTGATGAACAAGGTAACTCTTTACCTGCTGGAAATTATTATGTAATTACAGGAGTTAATTTATCAGATAATATTCAAGTTAAATATACACCGCCAAGTAACGAGTATGGAAATACTGTAAGTATTAAAACATATACTATTACTAAAGAAGATCCAGCATCTAGTGGCTATACAACACAAACTTTACTTTCAAGTACAAGTAAAACTGCAAATGTAGAAGGTGTAAATGATGGGATTACTCCATTTTCTCCAACAGCAGTAGGAGATGAAGATACTACAGTGTTCCTAAACTTTGGAGGAGCATCTTTAGTTGATTCTTCGGAAAGTATCACATTTGCTACATTAAGTGGTGTTCCTTTTGGTTTTGATGTTTATTTCAAAGGTGTAAAACAAACTGGAACTGTAGCAGGAAAAGATGCTAATGGCGATTATATTTATGATTATACATTTGTGGCTACTTCTGTTGCGGAATTAGAAACAATTGGTGTTAAGAAAATTGGAGTTGAAGATTTCAGTGGTAAGATTGAAAATTTAACATTAAAAGTTAAATCTGGAGAATCAGGATCTCAAACTGAACAAACTGTGAATAACTTTGAGATTCAATTTAGACCAGTTGCTGATCAATTATTAAGTATGACAGTTACTAAAACATTTGGTGAGGAATATGCTTGGACAGCAATGAATATTAATGCAAATGTAAAAGATACTGATGGAAGTGAAACTTTACAAGTACAATTTAAAGGTGTAGGAACTGCTTTAGATGATACTGCAATCTTTAGATATTCAGATGGAACAATTATTACAAGTGCAACATTTGATTCTGAAACTTGGACTATTTCTGATATTGCATACAATAAAATCAATGATATTGAAATATTATATAAAGAATATAACGGAAATGTAGATGTTGTTGTAAAAACTGTAGATACAAAAGATGGTATTACAGATACTTTATCTGATGCAAATGATAGTGAAGGAACATTTAATTTAAAAATTGATGCAAGTACTAATATTATAACTGGAGCTGAAGATAATACTATTCTTTATGGAAGTGGTAAATCAATTGATGCTGGAGCAGGAATTGATACAATGATTTTAGGAAATAATATTGATATTGATTTTAACTCTTTAGGTAGTGATAATAGTAAGGATATTATAAATAATATAGAAAAAATTGACTTGTCAAAAAGTGGTGATCATTCTTTAACAAACCTTTCATTACAAGATATTATTGATATTACAGATAATAATAATATTTTAGAAATTATAGGTGATTCATCAGATACTGTAAACTTTAAAGATTTAGACAAAGATTGGACTAATGCAGGAACAGATGGAAACTATGATGTATATACAAAAGATAGTGGTGGAAATACAGTAACACTAAAAATAGATAACGATATCAATACAAATATAATATAAAAAAGTAAGGGGAATTAAAAAATGAAAATGAAAAAACTATTATTAATATTAACAGCAGGTGTAGTAATAAATTTAAATGCAGGAATGGTTTCTGCAATAACAGGTGAAAATGTATCTAAAGATGATTATAAAAATAAAGATAGAGGGATTATTGTAGATCAAGATGTGGATGGAGATGGAATTATTGATTCTAAAGATGATTGTTTAGAAACAAAGCCTTGTCAAGCTGAAGGTTGTCAAAAGGAAGAGAAAAAAGTGGTAATCCTAGATACAGATAAAGATGGAGTATTAGATAATATCGATGAGTGTAAAAGTACACCACTAGGATATAAAGTTGATAGTATAGGATGTAGTATTTTAGTAGATTTAAGTGTTCAGTTTGATACAAACAAATATAATATTAAGACAAACTATACAGAAAAATTAGATGAATTTATTAATTTTATGAAAAAACATGAAAATTTCAAAGCTGTAATTGAAGGTCATACTGATAGTGTGGGTACTGAAAAGAATAATCAAATCCTTTCTGATAATAGAGCAAAAAGTGTAAGAGAATATATTATCGAAAATGGAATTGAAGAATCAAGACTTGAGTCTGTTGGATATGGAGAATTAAAGCCAATAGAAACAAATGATACAATTGTAGGAAAAGCATCAAATAGAAGAGTTGTTGCGGTTTTACAAAAATAGATAAGAGAATAGTATACTCATTTTGAGTATACTTCTTTTATTTTAAAGATACATATATGAAAACTTTTAAATTCTTATTTTTAATCACATACTTTTTAACAATACTTCTACATGCCAACGAAATAGATACTGGTATATCTTTTACTAAAAAAGAGTTAGCTTTTATTAAAAAACATCCACAAATTAAATTTAGTGATGTTTCATGGAAACCTTTTTTTGAAATAAACAATAATCAAAATAGTGGTATTTTTAAAGAATATTATAAATTAATAGAAGAAAGAACAGGCCTTAAATTTGAGTTTGTTCAAATTGGTGATGGAATTAATTTTCAACTAGTTTTAGATGCTTTGAAAAATAAAGAAATTGATATGATTGATGGGACAGGAAAGACAATAAGTAGAGAGAAATATGCTTTGTTTTCTGATCCATTAATGAAAGTTAGTTTGGCAATTGTAAGTAATAAAATAAAAAAGTATCAAAGTTTAAGTGAATTAAAAAATAAAAAAATTGTAGTAGCTAGAGGAAGTACTGCTTCTGAATATGTACAAGAATTTTTCCCTAATAAAGAGTTGATATATACAAATGGAATTAGAGAAGCTATATCTTTAGTAGATTCGAGAAAAGCTGATGCCTTGATTGATAATATAGTAGTTCTAGATCATTTAATAAAAGAAAATAGTTTTAAAAAGGTGCAGATTTCTGGTATTCTTAACTATGATTTTACTATCTATTCACTAATTAGAAATGATTATGAAATACTCCAATCTATATTAAATAAAGCTATAAATTCAATAACAAAAGATGAATTACATAAAATCAATAATAAGCTTATTTTATCGACTATTAGACCTCACAAAAATAAAATCTTATTTACTGATGAGGAATACAAATATATAAATAATAAAGTATTTAAAATAGGTGTTTTAAGTAGTGCTTATCCTTTCTCTTTTTATGAAGATAATAATATTAAAGGCTTATCTTTTGATTTAATAAATCTTTTAATTAAAAAAAGTAATTTAAAAATTGAATATGTTGTAGATTCATGGAGTAAGAATGCAGAAAGATTTAAAAATGGAGAACTGGATTTAATTGATTCAATTTCTTATAATACTAAAAGAAGTAAATATACAAATTTTTCAAAAAGCTATTATGAAATACCTCATGTGATTTTCACAAGAAAAGATGAGTTTAATAATTATAAAAGTATTGAATCTCTTGTTGGAAAAAAGATTGGAATAAGTAAAGACATTTATTACTATGATGATTTAGAGAAATTAGGTATTTTTGAATTAATTAGATTTGGAAATACAAAAGAAAAAATGAAAGCATTATCCTTGGGAAAAGTTGATGCTATATTTAATAATTTAGTAAGTGGTCAAAAGCATATTAAACTCATAGGCTATAAAAATTTAAAAATATTGGATGAAATTCCTTCAAGTCTTGTAAAAAGAGAAGATCTTAGAATTGGTATAAGAAAAAGTGATCAACTTTTGCATTCTATAATAAATAAGAGTTTTGAGGCTATTACTTTTGAAGAAAAAAGAAATCTACTTATAAAATGGTTCTCATCTGAGAATATAAAACGTTTTAATAAAATCAATTATACAAAAGAAGAATCAGAGTACTTCAAAAAGAAAAAGAGTTTAAGTTTATGTGTTGATCCAAATTGGATGCCTTTTGATAAACTTGAAAAAAATGTTCAAATTGGGATGAATAGTGAGTTTATAAAAATTATTCAATCAAATATTAATATCCCTATAAAAATCTTACCTAGCAGTACTTTTAGAGAAGCTTTATCTTATGCAAAAAATGGGAAGTGTGATTTCTTATCCTTAATTGCAAAAACTGAAAATAGAAATAATTATTTAAACTTTACTAAATCTTATTTGGATGTTACCTTAGTTTTAGTTACACAACTTACTGAAGCTTCAATTTATGATATTAAATCTTTAAAGAATAAAACTATTGCAGTTCAAAGAGATAGTTCACTTGTTGATTTAATTAGAAATAATTATCCTCATTTGAAATTATTAGAAGTAGAGAATAATGAAGAAGGATTAGAAAAAGTAAAAGAAAATAAAGTATATGCTTTAGCAGGTAGTTTAGTTTCAATTGGTTATCACTTTCAAAAAGGTGAGCATAATCAATTAAAAATCAGTGGTACTTTTAATGAAAAACTAAAACTTGGTTTTGCTGTTAATAAAAATGATGAAGTATTATTTTCTATAATGAAAAAGTTAGTTTTTTCAATTAGTGAAGAAGATAAACAAAGAATTATGAATAAGTGGTTTTCTATAAATTATGGAAGAAGCTTTGATTATGAACTATTTTGGAAGGTTATGATTGTTGCTTGTTTAATTATTCTATTTTTTATCTATAGACATTATGAAATAAAAAGATCAAATAAACAACTACACGAATCTGTAAAAGAAGAGGTAAATAGATCAAGAGATAAGGATAAACTTCTATTCCATCAAAATAAAATGGTTTCGATGGGACAAATGATTGAAAATATTGCACATCAGTGGAGACAGCCTTTATCTCAAATTAATTCTTCTATTTTAATTATTGATGATATTTTATATGAAAAGAAAATAAAAGATAAAGTACTACTTGAAAAATTAAATGAAATAGAATCTATGACACAATATATGTCCGATACAATAAATGACTTTAGAGAGTTTACTTCTCCAGATAAAAGAAGAGTTAACTTCGATATTTGTATGGTTGTTGAAAGGTCTATTAATATAATAAAAGCATCATTTTTATTTAATAAAATAGAAATAGATTTTTATAAGAATAGTGATATTATATTTTATAATGGCTATCCAAATGAATTACAACAAGTACTTTTAGTTATGTTGAATAATGCAAAAGATGTCTTATTAATGAGAAATATAAAAGACCCTGAAGTAACTATTCGTATAGTAGAAAATGATAAGAGTTATCAGGTTTTTATAAAAGATAATGGAGGAGGTATTGATAGTGAAGTTCTTGATAAAATATTTGAACCTTATTTTACAACAAAACATCCTTCAAAAGGCACTGGATTAGGACTTTATCTTTCTAAAAAGATTATTGAAGAAGGTATGGGTGGTAGTATTTATGTACAAAATGATACAGTTGGTGCAAATTTTGTTATAACATTAAAGAAGGAAAGTAATGGATGAAATAATAAATCCTTATAGTATTTTATTTGTAGAAGATGAAGAATTAATAAGAAAAAATTATGTACGTTACTTAAAAAGATATTATGAGACTGTTTATGAAGCTTCAGATGGAGAACAGGCTTATGAAATATATAAAACTAAAAAACCTGAGATTTTAATAGTTGATATAAATCTTCCTAAGATGAACGGTTTAGAATTATTAAGCAAGATTAGAGAATCAGATCATACAACAAGAGCAATTGTTTTAACAGCTCATTCAGATATGAATTATTTATTAAAAGCTGCAGAATTAAAGTTAACAAAATATTTAATAAAACCAGTAGATAGAATTCATTTAAAAGAAGCTTTACATTTAGTAAATATGGAAATAGACAAGTTTGAAGTAAAATCAAAAAAGATTATCACTTTTTCTAATGATTTTAGTTGGAATTATGACTATAAAGAATTATGTTTTAATAATAAAATTATAGAAATTACTCCTCAAGAAAAGAAAATACTAGAATTATTTTTTGAAAATACTAATAAGGTATTGACTTACGATAGTATCATTCTAAAGGTTTGGAATGAATATGAATTTGAAAAAATTGATGCTTTAAAAACAACAATAAAAAACCTTCGAAAGAAGCTTCCAGAGGGTTTGATCTCTAATATTTATGGTCTAGGTTATAAGTTAACAATTTAAAAAATAAATAATATAAAATATCCTTTAATTTTTTTTATTTATATAAAAAAAATTAGCTTCAAATATTATTTCTTGTAATAGTTATTTATTACTAGAAATGTATACTTAAAACTCATTATTCCCTCACTTTTGTTCGTTAGAATTTCACCATATAAAATATAGAATAAAAGTTATTTATAAGGGATAATGAGTGAAGCAGAATTTTTTATCAAAAAGAGTATTTCTTAGTTTTTTATTGTTGGGGCAAGTTGCAATTGCTGAGAATTATAAAAAAGTAGTTTTGTCAAGTTTTACAAGTGAGACAGTAGCACAAGATAAATATAATAAATTATTAGAAGGTATTGAATCAAAAGTTAAATTTGAAAAAGAAAAATATCCATTTGATATTGTAATGAGGGAATCAGGAAAGCATTTTATTATTGCAGCTGAACCTTTTAAGTATGTTCGTGAAGCTCAAGAAGTATTAGCTAAATTAAAAAATGAATTTCCATCAGCATATATCAATAATAATGCTCAGAAATTTGATGAAAATGAGATAGCTGATGTTTCAAGTGAAAAAATAAAAGATGTAATTGCTGTAGATGAAGTTGAGACTGTGAACAAAGAAGTAGTTGAAGAAGAGCAAGCAATTGAAGCTTCAAAAGAAGAAGTTACAATAGAGAAAAAAGCTGAAATTTCTTTTTATACTTTAGAAGATATGATAAATGAACTTATTTTTACAGATCCTGAAATAAAAGAAAAATTATTCCAATATAATGCAATTATGGAAGATATTAATATTTCTGATGCTGGATATTTACCTACTCTTGATTTTGTAGGAAAAATTGGTAGAAAAGAGATTGAAAAAGATGGTATCCCTAAAGATGGTTTTGATACTTCAGAACTTACATTAAGACTTGTTCAAAACTTATTTAATGGTTTTGGTACACAAGCAGCTGTTAATAGAGATGAAGCAAGAGCTAAAGCAGCATTTAATAAATATATTGAAGTTGCACAAGATAAAATGTACAGAGCTATTGAGGCATATATTAAAGTAGTAAGATACAATGAAGTACTAAAAATTGCTAAAGATAATGTTAAAGTTCATGAAGAAACTCTTCTTAAAATTCAAGATAGATATGAAAAAGGCTTTAGTACATTAAGTGAGGTAGAAAGAGTTAAAGGTAGACTTGCTCTTTCAAAATCTAATTATGTTTCAGAGACAAATAATTTATTTGATGCAAAGTTTAATTTCCATAAATCATTAGGTAGATATGTTGATGAAACTACTTTAGTTATGCCAGAATTTAAAAGTTCTCTTCCTAAAACCTTAGAACACGCAACAGATATTGCTATTCATAATAACCCTTCAATATTAGTTGCTAACTATGATATTAAAGCAATCCAAGAATCATTACAATATACAAAAAGAAGAAACTACCCAACATTAGATATTGAGCTTGAAAGATCAAGATACAATAATTTAACAGGTACAACAGCAGGTACACAAGATGATACTAGTGCAATGTTAGTATTAAATTATAATTTATATAGTGGTGGTGCAGATAAGGCTGAAAAACAAAAATATGTAAGTTTATTGAATTATGAATATGCTCACAAAAATAAATTGAAAAGAGATGTTATTGAAGCACTAGGATTATCTTGGAGTGCATATAAAATGATTAATGAACAATATAAATATCAAGTTGAATATAGAGATTTAACTGCAAATACAAAGATTGCTTATGATGAAGAATTTCAATTAGGTAGAAGAACACTTATTGATTTACTAGATGTACAAGATGAAGTAAATAATATTAAAATTAAAGTTATTCATAATTCTTATGATTTACTTTTCTCAAAATATAGAGTTTTAGATGCAATGGGTGAATTATATAAATCTTTTGGAAAAGAATTTAAAGAAGACTATAAAGAAGATAAATTACTAGCTTATGTTGATGAAGATAATGATAAAATATTAGATTGTGAAGATCAGTGTGATAATTCAGCGACAGAAGAAACGAATATTTATGGATGTCAAGGTATAACTTGTGTTCAAGTTGATGAAATCAAATTTGATGCAGAAATTAAAGAAAATAATAATCAATTAGATACCACAGAAGTTCAAAACTTATGGGGTGTTAAAGAATAAAGAAGGTTAGATGAAGAAATATCTTGTTTTTATTTCTATATTTTTAGTTTTATTTACAGTTCTTTTCTCAAAAGAGCTGTATCCCAATAATATTCTAAAAAAAATAAATAAAAAGTATGGGAAATATACTACTAACAGATTTATATTGTTAAAGAAAAAAATAAATACAGCCAAAAATAAAAGTGATTTTGAAAAAATTAAAATTGTAAATGATTTTTTTAATAAAGTAAAATATAGCTCAGATATGAAAGTTTGGAACAAAAAAGATTATTGGGCAACGCCTTATGAATTTTTAGCCAAAGACAGAGGTGATAGTGAAGATTTTGTTTTTGCTAAATATTTTACTTTAGTTGATGAATTAAAAATGGACAGTAGTAAACTATTTTTTACTTATGTTAAATCAAAAAAGAAAAAAGTTTCTTATATGGTATTAACGTATTATAAAACAAAGAAATCAATACCTATTATTTTGGATTCTATAAATTATAAAGCATTACCAGCTTCTAAGAGGTCAGATATTGTACCAATTTATAGTTTCTCTGCAAAAAATGCAGGTTTGAATAAAAAACAAAATAGTAAGTTTAAAACAAAACAAAGTTTGAAATTTAGAAGATTATTAAAAAATATTAAAGAAGGAAAAATATGAGTTTATATAAACAGTTGACAATTTTAATTACTATATTTTTAGTATTTATGCTTACAGTTCTTCTTTGGTTTATCTTAGGATATAACAAAGATTTAATTGAAAATCAACTAAGCTCAAATGCCAAAAATAGTGCATCTTTTTTAGGTTTATCTATTAGTAAAGATGTAGATTTTGAGGATACTTCTACTATGGAAGGAATGATAAGTTCTATCATAGATAATGGTTTTTATGAATATATTGCTATTTATAATACAGATGAAAAAGAAGTGATTAAATTATCAAGTCCTAGAGAAATAGATAGTACACCATCATGGTTTACAAGTATTTTTGCAATTAATGCTCCTAGTTCTAGTGCAAATATTATGAATGGATGGTTAAATGCTGGCTCGTTAGAAGTTAAAATTCATCAGGATTATGCAAATAATCAAATGTGGGAAACTTTTAAAGCTATATCTAAAATCTTTTTACTTTCAACTTTTTTACTATTAATATTATTTTATATATTTATTAATAAATTATTACGACCACTTGAAAAGTTAAGTATACAAGCAAAAGCAATTGATAATAATGAATTTATTATAGAAAATGAACTTCCTAATACTTTAGAATTTAAAAACGTTGCCCTTGCTATGAATAAAACAATTTCTAAAATGGAAACAATTTTTAATAAAGAAGTTGAAACATTAAATAAATATAATGAACTTCTTTATAAAGATAATGATACAGGGCTTGGGAATAAAAATTATTTAAATTTGAAGCTTAGTTCATATTTAAAAAACTCACATGGTTTATTAGTATTTATTGATATAAAAGATGAAATTTCATTTAAGAAAAAAGTAGGATTTAAAAGTTATTTTTCTTTAAAAAAACTTATTATTGATGAAATTAATAATAGTTTTGAAACAAAAAAAGATATGGTTTTCTCAAAATTAAATGATGGAGTACTATCTATTTTACTTCCAAATACTCATTATGAAGATGTAGAAAATCAACTTAATAGTATTTATGAAAATATTCAAGAATATATTAAAAGCAAAAAATTAAATGAATTATTTGACTTGAAGTTTGCAATGGGTATTTCGAACTATGTACAAAATACTAATGTAGAAGATATATTATCTAAAACGGATCAATCTTTATCAATTGCTATGAAAAAAGATACTCTTAGATTAAATTATTTAGAAGATGATATTAAATTTACTAAACAAGAATGGATTGAATTACTTCAATGGGCATTTGAAAATGATGGTTTATTATTCCATGCACAAAATATTATTGACATCGAAACATACGATATTCATATGAAAGAGTATTACACAAGATTAAAAGATAAAAATGGTTTAGTATATTCACCAGGTGATTTTTGGTCTATAGTTTCATCAATGGGATGGTTAGCTCAATTAGAAAAACAAACTATTGAAAAAATATTTCAAACAAAACTTGATACAAAGGTAGTTACTAATTCAGTTATTAATCTTACTTCTGATTTTATTTCTAATAAACTAAGTGTTGATTGGTTAATAAATGAATTAAATAGCAAATTTATTGATTCAAATACTACTTTTTATTTTGAATGTGATAATGCAGATATTTTAAATAATATAATCGATTACGAACATTTTACAAAAGAAATTAATAAGACAAAACATAAATTTGCAATTGAAAGTTTTACATTTGATAGTGATAATTTAGATTATTTAAAAGTGTTGAACCCTGAATATATTAAAATTTCAAAATCATATTTAGTAGGTAATGTAAGTACTATTACAGATAGTATATTACTGAATATTACATCAACAATTGGCTCATACTTAATTGTTAAACATGTTGAGTCTGAAGATGAATTTAATCAACTAAAAAAGATTGGAATTAAATATTTACAAGGTAAATATATTGATAATCTAGAGAATATTAATGTTTAAAAATTTAAATCATGAGAAGTTATCATCTTCATTATTTGATAACTTAATCTATTTCTTAAAACATTACCATAAATCAATAAGTGCTAATACAATTATTGAAGGTTTTCCTTTAAAACAAAATGAAAAAATACCTGATATGTTAAGTATTTATAATGGAAAACCATTATTTGTATCTTTGGCAAGAAAAGCAGGATTTAAATCTAAATATGTGAAAAAAGATTTTAAAGATATTTCATCTTTAGTTCTACCTGCAATTATAATTTTAAAAGATAGTACTTCTTGTATTTTAGAAAAAATAGATAGAGAAAAAGATATTGCTGTTATTCATGTGAATGAGTTTGAAGAAATAAAAGAAGAGATTGAACTCTCTCAAATTGAAGATTTATATAGTGGGGAAATGTTTCTTTTAAAAAAAGAATATTTTGAAAGTGAATTAAAACCAAATTTGCTAAAAAAAAATAATGAACATTGGTTTTGGGGTACAGTTAAAAAGAACTTTTCTATTTATAAAGATGTTGTTATCGCATCAGTTTTAATTAATATTTTTGTGTTATTAACTCCATTTTTTGTAATGAATGTATATGACAGAGTTGTTCCAAATTTTGCTTTAGAAACTTTGTGGGCTATGGCAATTGGGATCTGTGTTATTTATATATTTGACTTGATTACAAAGTTTATAAGAGCTTATTACATTGATATTAGTTCAAAGAAAGTTGATATTATAGTTTCCTCAAAATTATTTGATAAGATTCTAAATATTAAGTTAGAACATAAACCAAAATCAATTGGTTCTTTTGCAAATAATATAAAAGATTTTGAATTAATAAAAAGTTTTTTTTCAAGTAGTACTATTGCTGTATTGGTTGATTTACCTTTTTCAATTTTGTTTTTAGTTGCAATTTATTATATCTCAGGAAGTATTGTTATTGTTCCTTTAATTTTCATTGCTTTAATTATGATGTATTCATTTTTTATTAGAAGACCTTTACATAAAAGTATTGAAGCCTCAAATGAAGCAGTATCATACAAGAATGGTATTTTAATAGAGAGTTTAAATGCTTTAGAAACTATCAAAAGTTTAGGGGCATCGGGACATCTTAGATGGAAATGGGAAGAAAGTACTGCTGATATTTCAACAAAGTCTTTACTTACAAAAATGCTAACAACTTCAATTACAAATATAAATGCATTTTTTGTTCAATTGACAACTGTTTTTGTTGTAATTTATGGTGTTTATGCAATTGCTGAAAAAGACCTGACTTTGGGTGGGCTAATTGCTGCTGTTATTTTAGGAGGACGAGCTATTGGACCTATGGGACAATTTGCTTCTTTAATTAGTAACTATGAGCAAGCCAAAACTTCTTATGTGATGTTAGAAAATATCATGAATCTTCCTGAAGAGAGAGAATCTAATAAAGCTGCAATTCATAAAGAATATATTGAAGGTAGTTTTGAATTTAAAGATGTATCTTTTTTCTATAATGAAAATAAAAAAGTTTTAGATAATGTCTCTTTTTCTGTAAAACAGGGTGAGAAAATTGCAATCATTGGAAAAATTGGTTCTGGAAAATCTACAATTATGAAAATGCTTATGAAACTTTATGATTCAAATGAAGGTGAAATAATTTTAGATGGTATTGAAATTAAACAAATAGAACCATCTGATGTTAGAAAAAATATAGCTTATGTTTCTCAAGATACTTTATTGTTTAATGGAACACTAAAAGAGAATATTTTATATAAATATCCATATGAAAATGATGATATTTTAATTAATGCAACAAAAACTGCTCAGCTTTTAGATTTTGTTAATTCTCATCCTCAAGGCTTTGATCTACAGGTTGGTGAAAGAGGTGATACTTTATCTGGTGGGCAGAAAAAAGCTATTTCTTTAGCAAGAGCTTTAGTTGGAAACTATTCAACTTTATTACTTGATGAACCTACAGATAGTATGGATATCGCAACTGAGAAGAATTTAATTAATGCATTAAAAGATGAAATAAAGGATAAAACAGTTTTATTAACTACTCATAAAAGTTCAATGCTTGATTTAGTTGATAGAGTTATAGTTATTGATAATGGAAGAGTTGTATTAGATGGTGAAAAAAACTATGTACTTAGTGCATTAGCTGGTAAGGTGAAATGATGAAAGAACAAGATAAAACATCAGATTTTGAATTTATGAATTCAGTATCACAAGCTTTAGTTGAAAAAGCACCTAATAGTACAAAAGTAATATTATATATAATTTTAAGTCTTGTTATATTCTTTTTTATATGGGCATATTTTGCAAAAGTTGACCAGCTCGTAAGAGGTGAAAGTAAGGTGATCCCTTATGGTCAAAACCAAATTGTACAAAACTTTGAAGGTGGAATTGTTATTGAAATTCTAGTAGAAGAGGGTGATTTAGTGAAAAAAGGTGATGTCTTATTAAAGCTAAAAAATAAACAATACTCTTCATCTTATGAAAAAAATATATTAGAGATCAATGAATTAAAAGCACAAAGAAATCGACTTATTGCTGAAGCGAATAGTAAAGATTTTATTTTTGATGAGAGAAATGATATTTATCAAAAAGAGTATGATTTATATAAAAGTGATTTGGCACAATTAAAATCTAAATTACAAGTTTTTGATGAACAAATTTCTCAAAAAGAGAAAGAAAAAAATGAGATTAAATCTAGAATACGACATTTAGATCAAAATTTTAAACTAATTAGAGAAGAACAAAAAGTGATGGATCCTTTAGTTAAAAGAGGAATAGTCTCTAAAGTAGAATATTTAAAGCTTTTAAGAGAAGCAAACTCTATTAAAGATGAATTAGAATCTACTAAACTATCTTTACTTAGAACAGCATCATCGGTTAAAGAGTTTAAAAATAGATATAAAGAAGCACAACAACAATTTCAAAATACTGCTCATGCTAAATATAATGAAGTTGTTGCAAAAATTAATCAATTCACTAAACAAAATCAAGGTTTAGCTGATCAAGTTAATAGAACGGTAGTTCTTTCTCCTGTAACTGGCTTTATAAAGAAAATGCATGTTAATACTATTGGTGGTAGCGTTCAGCCTGGAATGGACTTAGTAGAGATTGTTCCAAAAGATAAAAAACTTTTAATTGAAGCGAAAATTAAACCAGAAGATATTGCATTCTTACATTTTGAACAAGATGTTACTTTAAAATTTACGGCATATGATTTTAGTATTTATGGATCATTAGATGGAAAAATAGAAAAAATATCTCCAGATTCAAGTACAGACAAAGAGAATAATACCTATTACTTAATTTACATTAGAACAAATAAAGATTATCTAGGTATTGAATCAAAACCTTTAATGATAATGCCGGGTATGCGAGGTAGCGCTGATATATTGACAGGACAAAAGAATATTTTAACATACCTTTTAAAACCTATTATTAAAACTAAGCAATATGCTTTTACGGAGAACTAAGATGAGAATTATAATGATTTCTCCAAATAGATTATTACATAATCAATGGAATAAGGCTTTAGCAAGAGATGTAGAAATAAAGAATTTATATTTTGAAGAAGAAATTGATTCTTTTGATTATAAAGAGAAAGATATAGTCTTACTTGATTATGATAATCTATCTAGTTTTTTAATTAGAATTTTAAAAGCAAAGGTTATGTGTCTTAGTTCACAACTTGATAATGTGAAAGGTTTCAGACTTTTAAAAGAAGGTGCAAAAGGTTATGGAAATACATATATGACACCTTTAAATTTAAAAGAAGCCATTAAAGTTATTAAAAGTGATAAGGTGTGGATTTATCCTGAACTTATGAGTTTTATTATCGAACATTCAACTTTATCTACAACTTCAAAACAAGATACAAAAATTAATGAATTAAGTACTAGGGAATTTGATGTATCAAAGTTAGTTTCAAGAGGACTTACAAATAAACAAATAGCTAATGAGTTAGATATTACTGAACGTACGGTTAAAGCTCATATAAGTGCTGTATTTGCAAAGTTTGATATAAAAGATAGGGTAACACTAGGAATTAGAATGAAAGATCATGTGGTCTAGTAATTAGATATTAATATGTGGCTTTTACCACATATTAATTAGATTAGTCCTACTACGTCTCTTAATACTCTCATTTTTTCGCTAGCTATTTTAGATGCTTTTTCAGCCCCGTAAGCTAATATCTCATGTACCTCTTTTGGGTTAGCTAAAAGATGTTCTCTTCTTTCTTGATATGGTGCAAAGTACTCAGTCATTTTATCTAATAAAGTTAATTTAAAATGTCCATAACCTTCCCCTGGTGTTGCATATCTAGTTTGTAATTCTTTTAATTCTTCATCATTCATAAATAATTCAGAAAGTTTATAAATATTACAATTTTCCCATTCTTTTACTTCATCAAGTTCTCTTGAATCTGTTACGATTCCCATTACTTGTTTTTTGATTTTCTTTTTTGTATTAAACATATCAATCGTATTTCCGTATGATTTAGACATTTTAGCTCCATCTGTTCCTGGAACTGTTGCTAATACTTCATCAACTTTTGATTGAGGTAATACAAATAAATCTTGTTTATAAGTATGGTTAATTGAAGTTGCAATATCTCTTGCTATTTCAACATGTTGTATTTGATCTTTTCCTACTGGAACTATTTCTGAGTCAAAAAGTAAAATATCTGCAGCCATTAATACAGGATATGAGAATAAACCATGGTTTGCTTGAATTCCTCTTGCAGTTTTATCTTTGTAAGAGTGAGCTCTTTCTAATAATCCCATAGATGTATGGTTTGAAAGTAACCAATATAGCTCTAAAACCTCTTTTACATGATGTTGTACCCAGAAAGTTGCTTTCTCTGGATCCATTCCTAATGCTAAAAAGTTTACTGTTGCTTCAAAGGTATTTTGCTCTAGAACTTCTTTGTCTTTTACTGATGTTAATGCATGATAAGATGCAATAAAAGCAAATAGTTCTCCCTGGTTTTGTGATTCAATAATTCTTTTAATTGCACCGAAGTAATTTCCTATGTGTAATGTTCCAGAAGGTTGAATACCTGATAAAATTCTCAAAGTCATATTCCTTATATTTTTTTGACATTATATCTAAAGTAACTAAAAGTTAATTACTAGATATTTTGATATTTACCTTAGAAATAATTAGCTCTAAATGCATAATAAGATCGTAGTATTCACCCATATAAGATAATGGTACTTTTGTCTCTTCTTTTATTTCTTGTTTTAGTTTTTCAAGTTCTTTTAGTTTTTCTACAAGTTCCTCTTTTGATAGCCCTTCTAATGATAAATCTAAGTCTTGCACTTCATCATACCATCTATAGATTTTTGATCTAATACTCCATCTATAAAGAGGAAATACTCCCTTAAATAAGGGAATCATAAGTGTTAAAAGTGGAATTAAAAGTATTTTTAATCTATCAAGATTTGAAGCTATCCAATAAGGAAAAATCTTTTCTAAAAATGTATCACCATAAGTGAAATATCTAAAAGCTTCTTCATTCATATCTATTTCTATATTATTAATATTAGGAAATTGATTTTCAGCTTCAAATAGAGATTTTCTTTTATGAACTTCTTTTACTTTTTTCAAGAATATTCTAATTAATTCATCTGAAAAATCTTTATTTACTACTAGTGTTGCAGTTGTTGAAAGAAGTTTAATATCACGTGATGGCATATTATTATAAATATCAACAGTACCTTCATATAAGTTGATTGGCTCTAGATAATGAAACTTTTTACTATAAGCTATTGCTCTTTTGAAAGAAAACACAGCAATATCTTTGTTTTCTAATAACTCTTTTATGATTTTAGAATTAGCAGAAGTGACTAGAAAAAGTGCATCTAATTCATCATTTAAAAGTTTGTCTTTTGATTCTTTTGCATTAAAATATTCAAGTTGTGCATTATCTTTATTTATTCCATTAATTGCTAAAACTTCTGAACTTAAGTCTTTTGTTCCACTATGTTCTAAGCCTAAAGAAATTTTCTTTGATTTTAAATCTTGTATATATTGAATATCATTTAAATCTTTTTTATAAAAAAGCCATAAAGGTTCATAATAAACAGAAGCTAGCGCTTCTATACTTTTTGTAGTATTTGCTTTTATTGTACCGTTTTGAATAAAAGCGATATCAACTTTCTTTTCATTTAGAAATTTTATGTTCTCTAATGAACCTGAACTTGTAACAATATTTACTTCAACATCAACCTTATGTAATAACTCTTTATATTTAATAGCTGTTTGGTAGTATTGCCCATGAATAGACCCTGTTGCTATTGTAATAACTCTTTTAGGACTTGGATTTATAAACTGGAATGCTAAATAAAAGGAAGCAATTACCAGTAAAATAACAGGAATAGAAACAGTTAGAAATTTATTTTTCATTGTGGGACTCTTTTTTTAATATATATTACTTTATATTAATTTTTATTATATTTTACTAAAAGATAAATATAATTTCTTTATGATACAATTGCGAAAATTTTTATTAGGAGATAAAATGGCAACAGTAAGAGTTGAAAGAGCATGTGGATGTTTTAGAAATTCAGATTATGAACAAGAAATGCAATTTGAAACAATTGATGAAGCTTTAGAAAAAGCAAATATGATGTGTACTGAAATGAATGAAGACTTCTGTCATAAACATAAATTTACAAGTCATTACGTTGAAGGTGAAGTAATCATCAAGATGGAAATGAACGGTTAAAATCGAATATTTTATTAAATAAGGAGAGTTAAGTCTCCTTATTCTCAAAACTTTTATAGTTTTACTCACACACAATAATTAACAAGTAATCAACAAATAAATCAAAATAAGAAGATAAACTTTAATACATTGATACATGTCATGCCTGTAAAAAATTAATTAAGATACTATTTTATAATAATTAAAATTTAAGGATAGATAATGAGTTTTCATGAGTATATCAGAGCTGTTGGAACGGGACCTAAATCAAATCGTGAACTAACAAAAGAAGAGATGAGCGATGCAATGGAATGTATAATTAATCAAAGTGTACATAGTGAACAAATTGCAGCTTTTTTATTAGGATGGAGAGTTAGACTTGAATCAATAGAGGAATTAAAAACAACATTTGATGTGTGTGATAAATATATTACAAGAACAACTGTAGAGAACTCTATTGAATTAGGTTATCCTTTTGATGGTAAAGCTGATAATCCATATATTTTACCTTTAGTAGCAAAGTATTTAAAAAAGTTTGATTTGAATTTAGTTGTATCAGGTGATGAGCTTCAACCAGCTAAAAAAGGTTTAACAATTAAAGAGTTATACCAAAATGTTAAATTTGATGATAATATTCATTATTTTGATAGAAGTGAATACTTTAAAGAATTAAGTGACTTAACAAAAATTAGAAATATTCTAGGATTAAGAACAGCATTTAATACTGTTGAAAAACTATTAAATCCTGGAAACTCACAATACGCAGTTAATGCAGCCTTCCATAAACCTTATGTAGTGAAATATAATGAACTGTTTGGAAAAAACTATGAGCATCTAGTAATTGTAAAAGGAAATGAAGGAACACCTGAAATTTTCTCTAAATGTAAATATTGGTTAAATCAAGATGGTGTAATAAGTGAACATATAATTGATCCAGAATTTTTTGGAATAAACTATAAAAAATCAACACGAGTTATTCCTAAAGAAGAGTCTTTAAATATGACAAATAATCCAAGTGATGATTTAGAAAAATTAGCTAAATTAAATGCAGCAATGTTTTTAATAGCAGCAAAAAAATCGAATAATATTAAAGATGCCTTTGATATGTTAGATTAGAGTAGGTTGGAGTTTATTTTTATTTAATAAACTCCAGTTTTATTTATTTACTTGGTGGTAAAACTACTGGTACATGTTCAATACATCTAGCCGTAAAGAAACTTCTTGAATAGTTTGGCGAAGAAAACATATGATTCTCTAAAGTCCACTCATTTGATTTCTCAATAGTTACACTTTGTGCTACTTTTCTTGTAGCTCTACTTTCACAAATTACTTTTTCACCATTGTTATATGCATCTTCAACACCAAACATTCTATCTGTAGTTACATAATAATGTAAAGAGATAAATGTTGTCATAACTCCAAATACTAATGCTACACCTTTTTTATAAGCACCTTTTGGCATATATGATCTTGTAGTTACAAAAAGTGCGATTATTAGTATAAATATAGCTATTGCTAAATAGCCTGCTTCTAGTTTTATAAATAGTTCCATTTTACTTCATTCCTTAATTTATATATTTATCTTCCCACGTTTTAAACTCATCACAAAAATATTTAATTCTTACTTTTTTAAATTCTCTTGATGAATAAAGCGGCATATTTGATTTATAATCTATTTCATTAGCAATACTATCTATCACAGCTTGAGTATCTTCTTTTGTTTTTCCATGAATCATAGTAAATAAATTATAGTTCCAAGTAGGGTATTTAGGTCTTAAATAACAATGAGAAACAGCAGAGAAAGAAGCAGCAATTTTTCCAATTTCTTCGCCTTTTTCACCTTCTTCAATATCCCAAACTACCATTGCATTTGCATTGAATCCAGCTTTTCTGTGATTTAGAATACAAGCAAATCTTCTCATAACACCAGCTTCTTGGAAGTCTTTTAGTGTTTCAAAGAACTCATCATAAGTAATATCTAATTTATCAATAATACCTTTGAATGGTTCAGAAACAATATCAATATTATTTTGAGCTTCTTTAATAATATTGTAATGATGTTCATTTAAGTCAAGTTTTTTAAACTCTTTTTTTGCAACTTTTTCTTTTTTATCTTGTTTATTTGTTGTATCAAGTTTTACAGAAATTTTAAAAAGTTTTAATGTAGGTAAGATTATATAATCTTGTGCTTTTGTTAATTTAGATAACAGCTCAACTGTCTCTTCAAGATTTGATTTAGAATTTGGAGCAATTGCTAGAGTGAACCAAATATTATAAGAGTGGTTTCTCTCATAGTTATGTGAAATACCAGGATGTGAATTTAAAATAAGTACAGCATCATCAATATCTTCTTCTTTTATCTCAAAGGCAATTAAAGAAGATTTATAACCAAGTTTTTTAGTATCAAAAATTGCTGATGTTTGTCTAATTATATTGTTTTCTTTTTCCTCTTGTAATATTCTTATTACTTCATCTTCAGTAATATTCAATTCATTTGCTATATGCTCAAAAGGTTTTTTAGTTAAGGGAAAGTTTTTTTGAACTCTATATAGTATTTCATCTTTCATAGTTTTCTCCAAATTCAATTTTGAGAAAGTATATCAACTAATCTTCTTTTATACCTTGATTTAAATTAAGAATTTAAAGAAGGGTTTGTACTATAATGACTATTATTAGAAAATTTTAGGCTTTGTCTGTAATATTTCCACTCTTTTATAAGAAAAAGAGTATAGAGGAATAATGCCAAAAAGAAATAAAGCTATGATATTCTTGATAATAAACAAAGAATAAGTGTAAACAAGAAGGAAAAAAAGTGAAGTCAAAACAGTTATTAATAGCGGCATTTTTTATTATATTTATGTTTTTAGGAATTACTACTTTAAAAGAGAGTATGCCATCACCTAAAAATGATAGAATATATTCTATCCTACAAGAGCAAATGCCCTATATAGTTGAGAAAAGAGCAGGTGGTTTAACTATTAAGAGTAAGATTACAGGAATAAAAGAAAAACCGCCAGCAAAACAAATTTTTCTTAGGTTAGAGCAACTAGAGAAACAGTGGGGACAAGAGTTTTTAAGACTTAAAGGGAACAATTTAATTATTTTAAATAAAGACAAAAAAGAAGTTATGAAAATTCTATTAAAAAATTCAGATGAAATGTCGTGGGTAAAAGAATATTTTGAAATAAAATAAGTAATTAAAAATAGATAAATATTTACACAAACAAATAACATCTTTATATAGGAAATTAAATGCAAACTAAGTTAAAAGATATATTTTTATTCAAAAATTTATGTGATGATACATTAGATAGAATATCAGAATTTACAGTACCAGTTAAGTTACTAAAGGACAATATTTTATTTTATGAAGGTGATGAATCTGAATACCTTTACTTACTTTCAAAAGGTATTGTTAAATTATATAAAACAGCTTCAAATGATAAAGAAATTGTAATGAAATACTTTCATGGAAATGAACTTATTGCTGAGGTTGCAAACTTTGATAATATTCCTTATCCAGCAACTGCACAAGCTTTTACTGATTCAGAAGTTTTAAAAATAGATTTTAAGAAACTAAAAGAAGTGATTTATTCAGACCCTGAATTATCATTTGTAATTCAAGCATCACTTATTAAGAAAATTAGAAATTTAGAAAAAATAGTATTTATGCATGTAGTATTAGATTCAAAAGAAAGAATAGCAAAATACCTATGTGAATACACAGAGGACTTCTTTAATACGAAGAATATTATAGTTGCAGAAATATTAAATATATCACCTGAAACTTTATCTAGAATGCTAAGAGTATTTAAAAATGAAGGTTTAATTGATAGTAAAGCTAAAACAGTAGATAAGAAGAGATTAGAACTTCTCTTCTCTTAAGAGCTTAAGTGGACTAGTAAGTCCACTTAATCTTTTCTCTTAATTTAACAACTTCCCCTACAACGATAATTGCTGGTGTTGGCATATCTTTTGAATCTTCTACAATATTTTCTAATGTTGATACTACTACTTCTTGATCAGGAGTTGAACCCTTAGAAATTACAGCACATGGATAATCTTTCGATTTCCCATATTTCATTAGTTTTCTAGTAATTAATTTAATATTATGGAATCCCATTAAGAATACTAAAGTCTCATCATTTAAGAAACTTTCCCATTCAATTTGTGAAATTCTTTTATCTGGTGATTCATGACCTGTTACAACTCTAAATGATGTAGTAACACCTCTATGAGTAACTGGAATTCCAGCATAAGCAGGAACAGAAATAGATGAAGTAATACCTGGAATTATCTCAAATTTAATATCTCTATCAAATAAATAAATAGCTTCTTCTCCACCTCTACCAAATACGAATGGATCTCCACCTTTTAGTCTTACAATTTTTTCATGTTTTAATGCTGCTTGATAAATGATTTCATTAATTTCATCTTGAGGAACTGAGTGTTTACCATCTTGTTTTCCAACATAAATTAACTCACAACCTTCTTTTGCTGTTTCTAAAATCTTAGGATTAGCTAATCTATCATAAATAATGATATCAGCTTCTTGAACGATTCTAGCCGCTTTTACAGTCATTAACTCAATATCACCTGGACCTGCCCCTGTTAAATATACTTTTCCCATTTTATTTTCCATCCTCATATAAAAATATTCCCGAAGGTTTTTTGATATTAAATATTTCTCTATTTAAAAACCATTCTTTTGTGTGTATTACTGCTACTTTATTTGTGTCATTTACTGAAACATATAGTTGTGGTGAAACATTTGACCATCTAATATGTAATACTTTTCCATCAAAATTAAATGTTTCAATAATTTTTAATGTTTTAGTATCTATTATTTGAATTGTAGGGAAATCTTTCCCTGAATATGTAACCGCTAAATGTTTTTTATCTGGACTTAAACTTGTAAATACTGGAAGCCCCTGCGTTTCAATATTTTTAATAAATTTAAAATCTTTATCATAAACTAATACTTTATTATCCCCAACAGCTGGAACAAATACTTTATCTCCACCTATTGACCAGAATCCAAAGTGTGGTACTTTAAGAACCATTTTTCTTTCATCATTTAAATAAATTTTGATTTTTTTGTACGTCATTGTATCTAAATCAACAACACCATAATGACTTGAAGTAAAGAATCCAGCAATATAGTTATTATCTTTAATCATTGCATCAAAAGGAAGCTGTCCAACATCTTTGAACTCTTTATATACTTCAAATTTTGCTTTGCCTTTACCTTCATTCATGTCTTTATAAACCGAGATTGTATCATTATCCATTTGTGAAAAGATTAAATAGTCTTTATATATTTTAATTCCTACATTTTTTGAACCTGTAACAATCTTTTTAATAGGCTTTAAATCTCTATCTAAAATATCAACACTTTGATCATCATAATTTGCAACGGCAACATAATTTTTACCAATTACAAAACCAATTGCAGATTTAGATGTTTTATATTCACCTAAAATCTTTTCAGCTTCAGGATCAAATTTAATTACATAACCATCTCTTGAGATTACATAACCATCTTTGCCTTCAAACTTAACTACCCCATGATTCATATTTCTCATGCCTTCTATATTAGTTCTTTTTAAACCATTATAAATTGTAGCTAGTGATGAATTTTCTCTCTCAACAACAAAGAATTTTTCCTTTGCTTGTATCGAAGTTAATGCAACAGTTATCAGTAAAAGTATTTTTAAGAATTTCATTTTATCTCCTCATCTCTTCATTTGTTAAATAACAAGAAGGATCTTCTTGCCATAAGTCACCAGTAATTGCATATGCTCTAGCTCTTGAACCACCATTACAAATATCAATGTAATCACATGATGCACATTTACCTTTGATTTGTCTAGGTGATTGTCTTAATTTATTTAATATTTCATTTTCTTGAGATTTCCAGATTTGATCAAAAGGAGTTTCAAGATAATTTCCTATAGTAAATGGGAAGAAAGGATCTGGTTTTACATTTCCTGCCCAATCCATATTTCCAAGTCTATTTCCAGCTGAGTTACCACCCCAAGCTTTAAGTTTTTGCTCTAATAGTTCTACTTTTTGAGGGTAATCTTTTTTGAATCTTTCAAGTAACATAATGGCATCCATTTCCATATTTCCTGTAACTAGGTCAATATTTTTACCATCTTTGTAATATTCAAAGGCTTTATTGATTATATAATCAACAAACTCTCTTCTTTTCTCTTTTGAAATATCAATATCTAGATTCTCTTTTCCACGTCCAGAATAAACAAGATGAGATAGATATAATTTATCAACATTTAGCTCTTCAACTAAATCAAACATCTTATAAAAACTCTCTTCAGTCTCTTTAGTAATTGTAAATCTAATTCCTGCATTTCCACCATGAGCTTGAATAAGTTTAATTGCATCAATTGATTTTTGATAAGAACCTTTTTGTCCTCTAAATTGATCATGAATTTCTTCAATACCATCAATTGAAATTCCAATATAATTAAATGTATCAATAATCCTATCAACATTCTTTGGCGCAACATAAATACCATTTGTAGAAAGATACGTGATGATATTATGTTTTTTCATACACTCAGCAATATCAAAAATATCTTTTCTTAAAAGAGGTTCTCCTCCTGAGAAAATTACAAAGTTAACTCCACCAGCTTTAAGTCTTGAAATAGTAGCTTCAATCTCTTCATAAGTTAATGTGTCTTTTTCATTTGCATCAGCTTTACTATAACAGTGGTGACACAATAAATTACAGCGATTTGTAAAATTCCAAATCATAATTGAACCATTTAGAGTTCTTGATTTTTGATCTTCTAATGTAGATTTTATTAAGTTAGATAATCTAAACATTTATTTATCCTTTTTAGATTTATAAGACATAATAAATTTAGTAATTGCAGTTAATTCATCTTGAGATAATTTATCTTTAAAACTTGGCATTACAGATCTTTTATGACCTAGTTGTTTATATGTAGATTTTGGAGCAATAATATGCCCTTGGATTTCCCCGATTGTTCGCTTATTAGCAATTTCTTCAAATGATGGTCCAAACGCAACAGAAGTTTGGTGATGACATCCCCAACAATAATCAGTAAATACTTTTTCCCCACTTATATTTGAGGCATTTGATAAAGAGAGAGAAAATACTAATAACAGAGTTGTTCTATAGAAAATACTCATTGAGTACCCCTTATGTTTAGTGTAAATAATAGTAACATAAATGGAAAATTTTATACTTGATGCTCATCAATAAAAAAAATATTAATTTGGATAAAATTATTGATATATTTGTGTAAAGGACAATTATGAAAAAGATATTATTTTCAATAACTTGTGCTTCATTATTATTTGCTAATAATTATGATTTAGGACTAGAGTCTTATAAAAAACATGAGTTCAAAAAAGCACATGAATACTTCTTGAAGAGTGCGGATAATGGGAACTCACAAGCAGCTCATAATTTATCAATAATGTATAATAATGGGGAAGGGGTTGTCAAGAATAATGATGAATCTCTTAGCTGGCTTAAAAAAGCAGTTGATTCAAAAAATACTAATGCAATGGTACAATTAGCCAATAACTATATGCAAGGTTTTTTAGTGCAAAAAGATTATAAAAGAGCAGTTGCTTTATATACTGAATCTGCTTTATTAGGTAACTCAGAAGCCTCATATATTTTAGGTTATATGAATACTGTTGGTTTAGCATTACCTATGAATAATAAAGAAGCAATATCTTGGTATGAAAAGTCTTCGGATTTAGGAAATACTAAAGCTCAAATCAATTTAGGTTTTATGTATCTTTCAGCACAAGGTGTAAAAAAAGATTTAGAAAAAGCAGCTTTTTATATTAAAAAAGCAAAAGACAATGGCAATATGAAAGCCCAATCTTTATGGGACGAATTTAAACTAGAAGAATATATAAAGGAATAAGAATTATGGAAATAGTACTTACTTTAGTTTTTTCATCAGTTCTATTAATTTTTATGGTTTATCCATCTATGAAAATAGTTGAGTTCTGTGAAACAAAATTTGAGATTAGTGATAGAATGTACAATATTTCAACTGTTGTACTTACAATTGTTTTATCACTTATTGTAGGTGCAGGTTTATATTATTTATAGCCTAAAGAATATAAAGTGTTTAAAAAATCTTCTTGATTTTTTAAACCATAAATAGGGTGAGTTAGAAAAGACTCATCTTTATATGATGCAAAAAATATACTTGGAAATACATTTGTATAAAACAGTTCAATTGGATAAGAAGTTTTATACTCTACTGTAATTAATACATTAACAAAATTCTCATTTAAAAACTTATTATACTTTTCATTTTTAAAATACTTTCCTAATATAATATTTGATGTTTTAGTTTTACTAGAAGCTATAAAAATCATAAGATTCTTTTGTTCTTTATGTGCAATACTTAAAGCTTTTGCATATGAACTATGCCATTTTATATTTTCAGATAAGAGTGATGAATAAAGTATGATTAGTATTAGAAGTATTTTATGCATGAATAAAAAAATACCCATCCGAGAGGATGGATATTTAATTTCCTAATTAAGCACCAGGAATGTGTTGTCTGTGTTCAACAGAGTATGTGAATGTTGGAGTAGTTAAGTTATTAATATATTTAATAAATTTACCACTTACAGAATCGTAAATACCAATTCTTCCAGTAGTCCACTCAGAAATCATAGTCCATTTACCGTGATTTGCTGGCTCTGCATGTAATAATCTTGGTTGAACAGGATTTTTAACTTTATCACCTAACTTAGAAGTATATTCAACAACTTTATCTCTACCAATTTTTGGTTTAGATTCTGGGAATGTTACAGTTTTGTACTGAGTAGCATCCCAAGTTTGTAATACTTTTTTAGTTTTAGCGTCAATTAATTGACCTTCTTTCTTACCAACTTTTACAATTTTATCAGTTTCTAGAGTTTCTTTGTTAATTAAGTAAACTTCATTATAAGTAGCTGGTTTCCCAAGTACTGTATCTGCCCATAAGTATGGTGTATCATGTGCAGTTCCGATGAATAATCCACCACCAGAAGTTTTAATTTTCTTAACAATTTCCCAGCTTGAATCCCAAACTACTACAGAACCTTGGTTCATAGTAACTGTTGCATGTAGCTGTTTACCCATTTTTTTGTTATACCAAGAAGAACCTTGACCTGGATGTGGCTTAGATTTTTTACCTGTATAAACTTTTGCTGCTAAATTTTTCTCTTTGTAATCAACGATACCCATTACATCACTACCTTGTGAAGCAATCATATAGTATCTACCGAAATCTTTACCTTCATCTTCATTTAAGAATGCATCATGAAGTACTTCACCAATATTTGGAACATCTCCAACAATTGGGAAATCAGGTTTAGAGTAATCAATAATGTATACTCTACCAGCATCTTTTAATGCCATTGCAAAGTAAGGACCATAAGGTGTATCAGCTAAAGATGCAACTCTTGAAGCTTCAATTTGACCTTGCATGTTAATTACGGCTGAAGTATCATACGCTTTTAATGGCTCTAATGTCATAGCGTCAACTAATACTGCTCCACCTGGAGTGTAGTTACCAGCAATTACATATTTACCATCTGGAGATACTGCAAGTCCTCTAGATTCAAATCCTACTTGTACTGAAGCTAACGCAGGTTGACCTGGTGCTGCAATATCAAACATTGTTAATCTACCTGATCTAGAGATAGAGTAAGCATATCTAGGATTTTTCTTATTTGTTACAGTTACGTGTACTGCGAAACCTGCTTTATGTCTTGATAATACTTTTCCGTTTGTTGAATCGATGAAGTCAACTAGTGATGCATCTCTTTCAGTTGCGAATGTAATATCTAAAACAGATTTTGTATCTACAGCTTTTGGATATTTCTTAGCAAGAGCTTCTCTGTCTGCTAATTTAGTCCAAGTTCCATGGATTTGATCAAAGTCTAACTTGTAGTTTGTATTATCTTTCCAGTCCATTAACCAGTCAACCATACCATCTGCATCATCTTTTGAGAACATGTGATCCCATTGAGGCATTGCTGTATTAGAAACACCAGCTAAGATAGCATCTCTTAGTACATGTCTTTCCATTTTCTTTAAAGCTTTTGGTCTTAAATCTGATCCAACTCCACCTTGGTGAATTGGTCCATGACATCCTTGACACTCTTTTTCATATACTTCTGGAAAATCCATATTTGATGTACCTGCATATAAAGAACCTGCTGTTAATACTGAACACGCTGCTAAACTTAAAACTTTTCCCATTTTCATAATATTCTCCTACATTTGAATATATAAATAAATAATCTGTGGCCAAGAAATTAGCTTTTTTACTTAAAGTTGGCTATACTCTCGGCGAGTTTTCTTTTAAACTTATTTCTTAATGAGGGGACCACGTATCCCCTCATCTTTTTAATCTTCTGCTTCTTCTTCTAATCTTTTCTTTTCAGATTTGTAAATCCAAAACATTGGAAGTACAATAAATGTATGAAGAAACAGTGTCAATGTTAATGGACCTTGGTTTAATGTTGCAAAAAAACTAGGTACCAAATCTGTCATTGGCTCAAACATAATATCTCCTTATCTTTCGTGTATTGATTTTTTAGAAGTAGTTAATAAATCTTTAACTAAATATACAAAACCAATTAATGTAACGATACCAGTTGCTAATCTCCATCCAAGACCTTGAACGAACCAAACCATATCTTGAGATACAAAGTATGCTTCCCAAGTTGCACCCATTTGTGCACGTTCAACAAGAACTTGTCCGTATCCTGCAACAGTTAATGAAACAGTCATACCCATAACACCAATACATAATAATGTAATTGCCATTTTAGAATCAAACGTTGCTTTCATAACTTTGATACCATTTTTCCCTTGAACACCCATATAGAACATACCAATTAAGATAGTTGCATAAGCCCCAAAGAACGCTAAGTGACCGTGAGCTGAAGTGAACTGTGTACCATGTGTATAGATATTTACTTGAGGGAAAGTATGGAAGAATCCCCAAATACCTGCACCTAAGAAGTTACCAAACGCATTTGCAACGAACCAAGCAAACGCTGGTGAGTTGTTCATTGTTTTTTCTACTTTTTCACCTTCTTTAAGACCAGTTTCTTTTCCCCAGTCATAAATAACGTGTACGAACATTGCTACTAATGGAACAGGTTCTAATGCAGAGAATAAAGCACCGATTTCCCACCAGTACTCAGGAGTACCGATCCAGAAGTAATGGTGACCCATACCTAAGATACCAGATCCAAATAACATTGATACTTCAATCCATAGCCACATTTCAACTACTTCTCTTCTAGCACCAATCATTTTCATTAATCCGTATGCTGCTAAACAACCAACGAATACTTCCCATGTAGCTTCAACCCATAAGTGAATTACCCACCACCACCAGTATTGATCCATAGAAATATTATCTGTGAAGAACATACCAGCAAGGTATAAACCTGCAAGAGCAAGAACATCTGCCATAAGAACAGTTATAACACCAGTTTGATTACCTTTCATTGCCGTAGCAAAAAGGTTAAATACAAATACAAGTACTACAACAACAATACCAATATCAGCCCATCTTGGAGCTTCAATATATTCTCTACCTTCGTTAATTAACCAAATAGTAGATTCAGCAGCAGGTCCAACTTGTACGATAATATATACTAAAACAACAACTGTAACAGCAGCAGTTAATATATAGAAAGCAATCTTACCAAATTTGATACCTACAGTCTCAATACCAGTTTCTTCAGGTAGTAAGTAGTAAACAGAACCGATCATTGCATATAACATCCATACAACTAAGGCATTAATATGTACCATTCTTGCTACTGAGAAATCGAAGATTTCAAAAAGGAAGCTTGGGTATAAGAATTGAGTTGCCGCAATAAGACCCATTAATAATTGTGCACCGAATAAAATAGCTGCTACTGTAAAGTAGTTAATAGCTAATTTTTGAGATTCAAATTTTAAATTATTTGCCATGAATTGCTCCTGTTACACCATCAGTTGACATTCTTCCGAAGTTTCTTGGGAAACCATTAGTATCAATAGATGACATGTGTTTTAAGAATGCAACTAATCCCATTGCTTCTTTCTCTGTAATACCTAAATTAGGCATCATTCTTTCATGAGTAGGATACTGAGAAGGGTGTTGTAAAAACTTAGACATTGCCTCTTCTTTTGTTTTAGAATTAGTCATACCTAAGTATGGCCCATTTGGTCCCCATGCTGGATCTAACCATGCTTTAGTTAAATCTGGAGCATAATAAGCACCATTTCCAAGTAACGTGTGACAGTTCATACAGTTTTTAGCTTGAGAACCTAGTTTACCTAAGTGTAATAACTCTCTTGCTTCTTCTTCTGACCAATCATCTCTACCAAAGAATTCTTCTTTTTCACCAATAACTGGCACCTCATGACCTCTTCTTTTATCCATTTCGTAAGTAATCTTATAATTAATTACTGTTGGACCTGGTACTCTTTTAGTAATACCATTTTTAAGATCGGCATCTGTTCCCATCTTAATTTGACCTAACGAATCAAACGTTAACCAAATTAATAAAATTGCAGCAAAACCAGTTACCCACGCAGCTGATCTTCTCCAAAAAGGAATACTCGTCCATACTGAAACAACTTTTTTTGACACTTGTTCCTCCTTCTTTTTATTGCTCATATCTTTGTTCAGAACGAAGATTTAAGAAGTAATATAGATGTGGTAGAATTAAATAGCAAACCATAGTTACCATTAATGCTTTTATCGTAAACTCATTACTTTGAATCTTTGTTGCAACAAAGTACATACAATATGTTTGTAAACACCAAAATATATATGCAAATGGCATATAGATACTTTTTAGTTTTTCCATTTTTACTAGCGTATATATCGCTACATAAAACAGTCCAAATAATAATACAAATGAAGATGATAAAAATATAGGTAAGAAATCTTCAAGTGCAATTTCTGGTCTTATAATTAAAACTGGTTCCATAGATTCACTCCTCTTTTGTCAATACAAGAACTATGGAAAAATTTTAGTCTAAATCAAAACTAAAAAAAATGATATATATCAATAAATAAAGATATCTAGAGAAAAATTAACAAATAGTAAACAGAATAGGGGGATTTGGAGGAAAAGTTAATATGAAAAGTTTATTTTCTAATAGTTTATTAACTAAAAGTTAATGTACAAAAAGGCTAGAAAAAACAGAGTTTTCGGCTTTAATGAGAATAATTATTAAAATTAATATTTTAATTAGTATAATACTTCCATGGGAAAAGAAGAATTTAAAAATATTAAAATACTATATGTTGAAGATGATGAAAATATACGAAAGAACGCAATTAGCTATTTTCAAAGATTATTTGATACTGTTTATGAAGCTAAAGATGCATTTAATGCATGGGAAATTATAAAAGAAGAAAAACCACATATTATAATTACAGATATAAAGATGCCAAAAATGTCGGGATTAGAGCTTGTAAAAAAGATAAGACAATTTGATGAGAAGGTACAAATAATCATACTTACTGCTTTTACGGATACTAGATACCTTTTAGAAGCTGTAGAGTTAGGTTTAGTAAAATACTTAGTAAAACCAATACGTCATGATAAAATGCTTCCTGTATTACTTCAATGCTCTAATAATCTTAAAGAAAAAAAATCAAATATAAAATACCTTACAGATACTTGTCTTTTTGATACCTTTAATAAAACACTAGTAAATGACAATAAGATAATAAAACTTACTAAAAACGAATTAGATTTTCTAGAACTTTTATGTGTGAATAACAATAGAGTAGTTACTTATGTAGAGATTGAAAATAAAATATGGTATGACTCTGTTATGAGTGATGATGCTATAAGATCTTTAGTTAGAAACTTAAGACGAAAACTTCCAAAGGATACACTAAACAATATAGCAAGAGTTGGTTATAAGATTAGTAGTTTATAATGAGATTACTTTTATTACTTATTTTTTTCTACTCTTTTATAAATGCTGGAACTATAAAAAGAGAATTATATCTTGATATCTTATTATCTCAGAATAATCAAGAATTTAAATCTTATCGCTCTTTTGATTTAGAAAATGATTTATTTAAAACAGCTACTATTAAACTAAATATTAATAAAAAGATATTGGAAGATAGAACTTATTATGTGAAAGTAACATGTGATGTGAATAAGTTAATTTATTCAAATATTGCGTATGAAGTTAACTTTGACACAATCATTTTTAAACTAGATAAAAATACTGCTTCAAGTATTAATCTTAAATTTGAATATGAAGAAGCTAAGAACTTAAATTTTAGACTATTTACATTAAATGAGTTTGAATATAAAAATATTGTTAAGTATGAAGGTGTACTTTTTGGAATTGCTTATGGAATAATATTTTGTGCTTTTTTATATAACTTTGTGATTTTTCTTTATACTCTACAGAGGTCATTTTTTTATTACTCACTAATGCAAATATCTTTGCTCTTTGTTCTGTTTTACATAACTATGTTAAGTAATCAAACTTTTATATCTGATATTCAACAAATTATAATAGATTTCTTTGAAACCCTTTGTATGTTACTAACTATATTGTTCTCAAAAGAGATTTTAAATACACGAAAAAGTATGAAACAAATGAATAAACTATTAAACTTTCTAGTTTATATTCATGTTGTAGACCTGATTGCTATTTTTATATTTAAAGAATCAATTCTTTATGGTTTTATGCCAAGATCAATTATTGTATTTATTTTGGTATTCTCTGGGGTAATTGCTTTGATTAATGGACAAAAAACTGCAATATTCTACTTTTTAGGGTGGATGGTTTTATTTATTAGTCTATTTATTTCTGAATATGAATTAGTAGGAATTGATATGTTATATATTGTTCATATTGGTTTTCCTTTAGAGTCATTAATTTTAAGTTTTGCCCTTGGTTATAAACTAAAACAAACAGTTGATGAAAAAAAAGAGAAAGAAAAAATCTTAGTTCATCAAAGTAAATTAGCGTCAATGGGTGAGATGATAAATAATATAGCTCATCAATGGCGACAGCCTTTATCTCATCTTTCATTTATAAATATGGATCTTCAAATGGCACAAGAAGATAATGACTTAAAAGAAAAATATTTATTAGATAAACTAAATGAGTCAAATAATCAAATTGATTTTATGTCAGCAACCATTGATAATTTTAAGAACTTTTATCAACCAAGAAAAGAGAAAGAGTTTTTTTATGTAAGTGCTGCAATACAAAGTGCAATTGATATTATTAAACCATCTTTAGATTTTTCAAATATAAATATAAACTTTAGAATTGAAGAGGATAAGAAAATAAAAGCTTATGAAAATGAGTATTCCCAAGTGATTTTGAACTTTCTTACTAATGCAAAAGATGTATTATTATCAAGAAAAATAGAAAACCCAAAAATTGAAGTTAAATTAGAATTAGAGAATAATAGAACAGTATTGAGTGTTAATGATAATGCAGGTGGAATTAAAAATGAAATTATTGATAAAATATTTGAACCATATTTTACAACTAAAGATAAAAGTAGTGGAATAGGTCTTTATATGTCTAAAACCATAGTTGAATCACATTTAAAAGGTAATATAAATGTTAAAAATAACTCAAATGGTGCTTGTTTTGTTGTTGAGGTTTAGCATACTTAAAAGGGTTTCATAAATATAATCTGTTGAATAGTTATATCTAAATTGAGACTCTTTTATATGAAGTTGAAGATTTTGTTTATTTACGCCTCTAAATTTTTTAACTCTTTTATCTATAAATTCTTGCATCAAATTTGAACTTTTATATACTTTTGTAATCATATAGTTTTTTTCTTTATGATTAAATAGCACTTTTGCACAGTTTGTTCGTTTATTGTTTAATAAAGATTCTTCTAACTCTTCTTCTATAAATTCATTTATCTTTGGTAAAAAGTTTTCCTTAGAATCAATTACAAACACTTTTTTATTACATTCTATAAAATAAGAAATATTTTTTCCAAGTTTTATATATTTAATTGAAAAACTATCATTACAAAGTCTGTTTTCACTCATAAAAGATACTAGTTCTTCTTGTTTAAAAAGTATTAATGTTCTAATGATTTTATAGTAGTTATTTATGGTTTGTCTGCTTAAATTGAGCTCTTGAGCAGTTTGTATAGCAGTATAATCTTCTACAAAATAGTAACAAATTTTTTTTAATGTTTCATTTTGAATTTTTGCATATTTTAAATAGCTTAGTATTTCTTCTTTTCCCATAAAAAAATTATATAAGAGAACTAGGGCTAAAAAAGGGCTAAAAATACTATTTAAATATTTTCTTGTCATGAACTTTTTTTTTAGATGTTCAATTAAGATAATCTTAGAAATAATTCCATTAAACAATTGTAATAATAATTATCAATACAAGGAAAATGAAAAAATGAATGGAAAAAAGATTTTAAGTTTATCGTTATTTACTGCAATGTTATTGCAAGTAAATTTAGTTGCAGATGATATTAAAAAAAGTGAATCATTAGGAAATGTTGATGTAGTTTCTACTAATTTAGAAAAAACTGGTTCATATACTGTTGAATCAATGGGTTCTTCAACAAAATTAGATTTATCAATTAGACATACTCCTCAATCGGTTTCAGTATTTACAGCACAAGAGTTAGAAGATAAGGGTATTACATCTTATCAAAGTTTACTTGCTCATGTAACAGGTGTATCATTAGATAAATGGGATGAGAGACTAAAAGCTAGTGCTAGAGGATTTGACTTAGATTATTATAAAGTTGATGGTATGCCTTCATATAGTACTCATAATGAAAGAGATATTGATTTATCTACTTTTGAAAGAGTTGAGATTGTAAGAGGAGCAAATGGTTTAACAACTGGTGCTGGTAATCCGGGTATTAGTATAAACCTAGTTAGAAAAAGAGCAACTAGTAAGGAATTAAAAGGTGAATTAAATGCTAAGGTTAGTTCTTGGAATGCTTATGGTTTAAGTGCTGATGTTGGTTCAAAATTAAATGAAAGTGGAAGTGTAAGAGCAAGAGTTATTCTTAAACATGAAGATGAAGACTCTTATATGGATGGATACGAAAAAACGAATAATTTATTTTATGGGGTAGTTGATGCTGATTTAAGTGATAGTACAACTATCTCACTTGGTGCTTCATATCAAAAACTTGATAGAACTGGAACTAGATGGGGTGGATTACCTGCTTTTGATACTAGTAATAATAGAATTGATTTAGATAGATCAAAAATTGGTTCAGAAGATTGGACTAAATGGAATAGTGAAATAAAATCTGTTTTTGCAAACCTAGATCAAACTCTTTTTAATGATGTAACTTTAAATGCTGCATATTCACATACACAAATAAATGATGAAATGGCTCTATTATATGTAGCTGGTAAATTAAATACTACAGATGGAAGTGGATTAAGTGCATTATCTTTTGAAGCAGATAGAGAAATAAAAGAAGATAACTTTGATTTAAGTGTAAATATACCATTTGAAGTAGCAAATTTAACTCAAGAAGTTGTAGTTGGTGGTTCTTTTAATAGGTCTAAAACAAAGAAATATGAAGGAAGATATGTTGGTGGAAATCGTAACTATAGAACAATTACAAATTTTTATAATATAAATTTACCATTGACAGCTCCATCTTCTGCGGATACTCCTTATAGTGTTAAACCAGAACAAACGGAACAAAAAGCTATTTATCTAGCAAATAAATTATCATTAAGTGAAAAATTAAAACTTATTATAGGAGCTAGGTTATCAGCTTGGGAATATTCAAGTACAGATTCTGCAAAAGCTACAAGAAAGTTTGATAATCAATTAACACCATATCTTGGTTTAGTATATGATCTTGATGAAAATCACTCTGTATATACAAGTTATACAAGTATTTTCAATCCTCAAAATAAACAAGATGTATCTGGAAAATATTTAGACCCAATAGAAGGTAATAGTTACGAAGTAGGTGTTAAGGGTGAATATTTTGAAGGTGCTTTAAATACATCTTTATCTCTATTTAGAATTGAACAAGATAAAGTAGGTGAAAAAGATGGAAGTAAAAAAGTTTCAACGAATCCTAAGGATGATGCTTATAAATCAGCTGAAGGTGTTACAAGTAAAGGATTTGAAATTGATGTTGCTGGTAAAATCACTGATAATTTAAGTATGAACTTTGGTATTGCAAACTTCTATGCACAAGATGCAAAGGGAAAACAGTTTAATACTCAAGCATCAAGAACAACTGCTAATGTATTTACAAGATATAGAATGAAAGATTTAACACTTGGTGGTGGATTACAATATAAAAGTAAATTCCATACAGGTGATGACACATCTAGAATTGAGCAAAAAGCTTATACTATTGCAAATGCAATGGCTGGATATAGTATAAATAAAAATACAAACTTACAATTAAATATAAGTAACCTTTTTGATAAGAAATATTATGAAGGTATTGGGGGTAATGGTATGACTTATGGGGATCCAAGAAAAATTACTGCAACTTTAAAATACACATTTTAAAGAATAAATAAGTAAAGTAGAAAATTCTACTTTACTTTATAATAATTTTGATAATTAATATTATATAATACGTACTACAAAATAACTCACAAAGAAAAATACCCTAATGAAATATATACTTCTTTTTTTTATACTTTTACTAACAACAATAAATGCTTCCAATGTGGACAAATATAACAATATAGATGCTTTTGTAATCTCAGAAAATGGAGATGATTATAAAAACATAACATATGAAGAGTATAAAAAAAAGAAGTTAAAAGACTTTACTATTAAAATGGGAATTAATAAAAAGAGTTTAGAAGAAAAGGTCTATTATCTAACAGTAATTGCAGATATGAAGTCCTTAGTATATACTAATGCTAAATACAAAATAGAAGATCATATGATGATTATCAAATTGGATTCAAGTACTCCATCTGATTTATATTTTAAATATTCATATGAAAAAGAGAATAGAGCAAAGTTTAGATTTAATGTAATCTCTAGTTTTGAATATAAAAATGTTCTTCCTTTTGAAGGTATTCTATATGGATTAGCTTATGGAATTATCTTTTCTGCTTTTATATACTATTTACTAATATACTTTTCTACTAGAAGAAGGTGTTTTTTATATTACTCAATTATGCAAATGTTTGTTTTATTATCGTTAATAGGCTTCGTGTATTTTAGTTTTAAGCCCTATCCTGAAACTTTTCCTCAAGCTTTAATTGATATCTTTGAAACATCAGCCTTTCTTTTTACATTTCTTTTTACAAAAGAGATTTTAGATAGTAAAAAACAAATGCCATTTATAAACAATATATTAAATCTTTTTGTTTTTCTAAATTTAGCTGATATTTTAGCAATATTAGTTTTTGACTTTTCTATTCTTTATGAGTATATCTATTTTTATGTATCTTTTTTAGTAACAAGTATTGCAGGTTTTGTATCTATACTAAAAGGAAATAAGAACGCTACATTTTATACTTTAGGTTGGTTTGTACTTTTCTGTTTTGTATTTGCTTATGAGTATGAGTTTATACCTTTAAGTGGTATTTATACTATTCATATAGCAGCTCCTTTTGAGTCTTTGATTTTCAGTTTTGCCTTAGCTTTCATGTTGCAAGATTTAGTAAAAAAACAACATGAACAAGAAAAAATGCTTATGCATAAAAGTAAATTAGCTTCTATGGGAGAGATGATAAATAATATAGCTCACCAATGGAGACAACCTTTGATGCATTTAGGCTATATAAATATGAATTTAGAGATGTCTAGTGAACAAAATGAGTTTGAAAAAGAATTCTTTGTAAAAAAGATAAAAGAATCAAATACTCAAATAAAGTTTATGTCCAAAACCATTGATGACTTTAGTAGTTTTTATGAAGTAGAAAAAGAGAAACAAAACTTTTTAGTATCAAATGCCTGTAATCTAGCAATAAATATAATCTCATCAACTTTAAAAAAGAAAAAGATAGAAATAGAATTAGATCTTAAAAGTGAGTGTGAAATTAAAGGTTATGAGAATGAATATGCACAAGTTGTATTAAACTTTTTAACAAATAGTGTTGATGTTCTAATAAACAGAAAAATCAAAAACCCAAAAATATATATAAGTATTGAACTAGTAGCTAATAAATCAATATTAAAAGTTATTGATAATGCAGGAGGAGTTAAAGAAGAGAATTTAAATAGAGTCTTTGAATCATATTATAGTACTAAAAAAAGAGGTTCAGGAATAGGGCTTTACATGTCTCAACTTATAATACAATCACACTTTAATGGAGAGATAAAAGTACATAATGAAAAACAAGGTGCTTGTTTTTCAATAGAGGTATAAATAAAGCTATTAAGAAAAGCTATTTAGTATATTTTTATAAATATTCTCTGTATTATAGTTGTATCTAAATATTGATTCTTTAAGATGTAAATAGAAATTGTTTTTATTAATTCCTCTAAATTTTCTCAGTCTATTATGAATAAAACATTCAAAATGATTATCTGATTTAAAGTAGCCAGAAGTTATGTATGAATCAGAATCTTTATTATATAAAATACGAACACTATTAGCTTTTTTATGTTGAATAAGACTATCTTTTATATTTTCATCTAAATAGATAGATAAATTAATAGGTAAAGCTGATTGTTCATTTAAAATGAAGATACCTTCACTGCTTTCTGTATAAAATATATTGTGATTATAAATATTAATATGTTTGATTTCAATATAGTTTTGCTTTAAAATATCTTTTATTACTTTATAGTCTAATAGTATATTATCTTCATCTATTTTATTCCTAAATAGCTTATAGTAGTGGTTTATTGTTTGTCTACTATATCCTGATTCTTTGGCTGTTTGAATGGCTGTGAAATCATTACTAAAGCATAAACATATTTTATTTATATTCTGACTATTAACTTTTGCATTTTTTATTTGTATTGTTGTAATTTCTGGATTCGACATAATGTAAGTATAATAAAAAAAAATGAGAAAAAAGTGAGCATAATAAAAATGATTCTCAAAATTGTATTTAAATAAAAAAAGAGTATAATTTACAAATGTTAGAAGAAAAATATAGAAATAGTAAAATCCTTTGCATTGAAGATGAAGATTTAATTAGAGAAAATCAAGTCTATTATTTAAAAAGATTATTTACAACGGTTTATGAAGCAAGCACTGTAAAAGAAGCTTTAGAGATCATTGAAAATAAAAAACCAGATATTGTTATAAGTGATATTGAAATTAATGATATGAATGGTTTAGATATGATTAGAACTATTAGGAAAAAAGATAAAAAAACTAAGTTTATAGTTTTAAGTGCTTATTCTACTAAAGAGTATCTTTTTGATGCAATTGATTTAGGCTTAGTAAAATATTTAATAAAACCAATTGACCATGAAACTTTTTATCCTATATTACTTGAGTGTGCAAAAGAGATATATGAAGAGAAAAGTGAATTAATTACTTTTTGTGAGAATTTCAAGTTTGATATATTAAATAGTCAATTAATATATGAAGATAAAACAATAATACTTACTAAGTATGAAGCAGACTTTTTACACTTATTATATAAAAATAAACCGAATGTAGTAAGGTATGATCAAATTCAAGATGAGGTATGGATAGACAATATTATGACTGATAGTTCTTTACGAACATTAGTTAGAAGTCTTAGAAAAAAACTTCCAATTAATATTGTAAAAAATCTATCAAAAACAGGTTATAAGTTTAATATCGAAGAGTAGGGTTATCTTACTTTTTGTAACTCTTTCATTAGCAAATTAGTATTTTTTATATTAACTAAAATAGTGATAAATAAAAGTACAAAAGCTAAAGCAATACTTACAATTAAAGCTAGGCTTAGTTGTTTAGATCCTTCTCTTGGCTCTGATAATTTAACTTCTTTATTTTGACTTCCCACTTTTGTAAAACCACCTTTTGGACTAGGACCCACTTCTATTATTTGATGTCCTGGACCACCATCTAATACTATTTGATATGATTCCTTTGGAATGTCTATTGTTAATTCACTCTCTGTTGGTAAACGTTCTTTATATAAAAGCATACCATTCGCTAAAGCTTCAAGCCTAACTTGTGCTCCTGTAGCTACTTCTCCTGTATTAAATACACCTTCTACTGTAATAGTATTATCTTCATTATCAAATACATTCAAAAGTAATGAATGAGCAAAGATAACTTGCTGTAAAGATAGTAAAAATATAAAAGATATTAAAATTCTTTTATTCATAATTGAGCCTTTGTAGTTTTTTTATTCCAAAATAGTTTTGCTTCTTCTCTATTTTTTGGTAGTTTAAAAGAAACAAAAAGTAGTAAACAAGCAAAAATAAATAAAGCAATATCAACATTTAGTATGATATTCATGTTCCCTTGGTATAAGTCTAGGGGAGTTAGTTTCATTACAACTCCATGTATAACTGGAGCAGATAAAAATAACACACCCCCTAAAAATAAAAACTCTTTTGCTGCTTGATAAGAGTTAATTCTATAAAAAGACCAAAGTAAAGTAAGAAGCCACATATTAAAAAATGCACCTTGTTGCCAAATAACTCTATCTTCTAAATTCATTGGCAATAGCCATTGTAAATTGAATAATAAAGCAGTTGCTGGAATTACACCTATCATAATAGTAAGTGAGAGTTTTCCCATCCAGTGATAAAAGGGAATTTTTCCTTCGTATTTTTTTGCCTTTTTTTCTAACCATAACATTACGCCAGCTCCTATTGCAAAACAAGAAGAAAGCATAATTAGGGCTATAAATAATCTAGTAAATATATCTACTCCAAATAAAAGATGTAAAAAATAAGTGGCATCAGAAACTAATACATTCCAGTGTCTATCCATAACTTTTACATTAGATATGATATTTCCATTTACTGCATTTAAAGTAAGAGTAGGGCTATTATAAATACCGTTTAAAAATGGATAATAAGGATTATATCCTTCTAGTTTAACCCTAGCACTTGAATCTTTCCAGTTAATAAGTATTAGTTTTTCAAGAGTAACATCTGGATTTATCTCTTGTGCTTTTTTTATTAGCTCACTAATAGGAAGCATTTTTACTGTGTCATTTTTCTTTTGAATCTCTACATCTTTTGGAAGTAAAATTGGATTTGTAATCTTTTGAATCACATGTGTTTCACCCTTACTTGCTATATAGGTCATAGGTCCTGAACCTGTATAACCTATACACATTAAAGCTCCTGTTAATGTGATTATTATAAAAGGAGGGAAAACCCATGTGAATATCTTTCTATGATATTTAGAAAATTTACTTTGTTGATTTTTACCTTTGTTTTTATATTTTAGAGTATTAACTAAAATTAATCCCCCAATAATTAAAAACATAACAGCAACAGCCATAAAACCAAATATTGTATAACCAATATTTTCTAGTGGTCTACCATAATGCATTCCATTTAAAAATTTAGCAAGTTTTGATCTCTCCCCTTCATGGTCAAGTTTTAGCTCACTTCTTGGATCAAATACACTTGGTTCCATAAATCTATGAGAGATTTTTAATGTGGGATCATTTCTAAATCCAGGAAGAGTAATAATAATATTATTTCTTGGATAATCTGGATCTGATATAACTGGATCAATCATTGCAGAATAATTTATTTTAGTAATATCAGCAGCTTGAAAGTGTCTTGATGGTTTTTCCCATACTTGAATATATGGAAGCATAATTGCAAAGACACCGAAAAATACTGCAATATACATTAAAAGTGAAAAAGTAATTCCAGTAGATACATGAATTCTTTGTAATCGTTGTTTAAAAAGTTTTGAATCGTTTGTAGACATAAGTTAGTTCTTTAAAATAAAATTAGTAAAAAAATAGAAAAAATTAATGAGGGAAGTAAAAAACGTAAAAGTGCTTTTAGTTTAGTAGGAGCTACTACAATCCATAATGCAAAGCAAGCCCAAATTAAAGTATTAAACATCAAAGGTATTATTATAGATTCCCCCGCAGTTCCTGGGATTATAAATACTAAAAGAGTCATTCCTAGATATGCAGCTATTAAGCCACCAAAAATAGAAGATAAAACTCTAAATAGGCCTATTTTTTTCCCACTTTCCTCAGGTGTTGAAAGTTGTTTATATATATTAGTTGTAAACACTATTAAGACCTTTTAATGATTTTGATTATTATAATTAAGTGTTATTGAAATTGTTCTTAACAAATTTTGAACATGACAAGAAAGAGTTTTCTTGTCTAGTTTATTTCTATAATAGGTTTTGCTTCTACCCAAATTAGGGCATCTTGTTTTAGTTTTTTGCCTTTAAAAGTTTTACCTTTATTTAAATCTTGAGCAGAGAAAGCCCAAAATCCAGCTTTAGGAATAGTGAAGTTAAATTCTCCATTTTTGTTTGCTTTTAGTGAAAGAGTTATGAAGACTTTATTTGGAGCTTTAATTTTGTCTTTTCCCATAGAGTTATTATTAATATCTACATCTCTATTTAAGTAAGTGATATCAACATTTGCATAAGGCACTGCTTTTCCTTGAGCTTTTACAATACCTGCAAAATTACTTCCTTCCCAAATAGCGTAGGGTTTAACTAAAGGTACAATCTCAGCTTCAAGTTTTAAATCATCAGACCAGTTTGTAGGAGCTGCTGCTACATTGATTATTGTTTTGACAATTTGTTGAATATAAATATCTTGATTCTCTTCATAAAAAGGAGCGGCTTTTAAAATCATAATGTGATCACCCATTTTTCTTGCTTTATATTTACTCTCATAAGCATGTCCTGAATTTACATTTCCTTTAAATTGAATAGCTTTTAAAGTACTTTTTAAATCAGTTTTTTTCTTTTTATTAATCACATAAAATTCTTCTACTTCTAAAAACTCATTTGAGTCATGTTGTTTTCCCATATTTAAAGTATATTTATCTTCAAATGGGTGAGTAAATACCTGTCTTATTTGAATATATTTACCTTTTTCTAATGCTAAATTTGGAGTATATAACATTTGAAAGTGAGCATAAGTATTTGTTGTAATTAAAAATAAAATTGAAACTAATAGTAGTTTTTTCATTAAAATCCTTTATATTTTTTTATTGTTCTTATTATTAGAACCACATCCGCATGAACCACCACAAGAATTCTTTTTAAATAAAGATTTATAGATATAAAATACTGCAAGTGCAAAAATAATAAGTGTAAAGATTAATTCTTCAGTATTCATTACTCTACTATGTCCTGACCTTTAATGCTAACAAGATGGCCTTTTCCTGCATCAAAATTTACATTATATTCTCCCTGTGGTTTTGTAAATGTAAATTCACTGTCTTCATTCATAAGACCTTCTGATACTTTTTTATCATTTTGTTTTATATACATAGCTACACCACTACCACTAGCACCATCTGAGAAACCACCTTCACAAGTAATTGTTCCATCACCATTATCAAAACAAGTCATAACGGCTGTATGTGCACTTGCACTACTTACTAATAAAGCACTAACTAATAAAATTTTTTTAAACATAATTTTCCTTTTTGTAATTTGGGATTAAAGATAAAAGCATGGTAATACTTAATACAAAAATGTAGAAATAAACCATTGCTTCTACCCCTGAAAGATTCAAAAATGAACCAACTTGAAAGATAAATATTGCAGACAATAAACCTAAAACCATAGGATAAGATAAAGCAAAAAACATCCATTTATAAGAGTTTGTTTGTACCTTTATCATAATCATTGTTGCAATACATGGAGGCGTTAATGCCATGAAAATGATAATTGCAACTGCACCAAGTGGTGTATATGAGCTTGAACTTGCAATTGAGCTACTTCTTGGATCTTCTTTATTACTTTCATATAAAGCTCCAATAGTTGCTACAGAACTCTCCCTTGCGGCAAATGAACTTAAAAATGCAACATTGATTTTCCAATCAAAACCTGCATATTGAGTTAGGGGTACGAAAAATTTACCCATAGAACCTAAAGCAGAGTTTTCAACTTTTTCATCTTTTGTCTCTCTAAATAATGCTTTTCTAGTTTTTAGTAATTTCTTAAAAGCTCTATTTATCTTTTTGGCTTCTTTGTCTCTTTTTGGTTTTGTGAATAAAAAGAAATAAGGATTTATATCTTTATATTTAGAATCAATTTCTTTTGCTTTTTCTTTACTTGTTGTATTCATACGTTTACTTCTGTATGTATTATAGAAATTAATAAAAGCTTTTAATTCGTCTTTTTCATCTAAGTGTGAATAGTATTTATTTGTTTGTATTTTTTTATAAAAAATACTTTGCATATTTTTTGATTTATTATCTAATTCTTCTTTTTTCTCTTTTGAGATTCCCGGAAACTGAATTAAGACAAATAAGACTACAGCAACAGCTGCTACAATAGTTACAATCTTTTTTAGGTATAACCAAATCTTATCAAATACTTTGATAAAAATACCTCGAAGAGTTGGAATATGATATGAAGGCAATTCCATAATAAAAGGAGTTGTTTCGTGTGCTTTAAGTACGGTAAGAGTTAATACCTTTGAGACAGAGAGTGCTACAAAAATAGTAACAGTAGATATTAAAAACATCATTAATGCCATATCTGCTTGGAAAAAAGCGGCTAAAATTAATGTAAAGAATGGAATTTTAGCAAGACAATTCATAAGTGGAATTGTAAGCATAGTAGCCATTTGGGCTTTTTTATCATTCATTCCTTTTGTCGCCATAACTCCAGGAACTGCGCAACCTCCTGCAAAAATACCACTTAATACTAAAGGTAGAGTTGATTCTCCATGAAGTCCAAACTTGACAAATAATCTATCTAAAATAAAGGCCATTCTTGGCATATAACCTACATCTTCAAGTATTGCTAATAAAAAGAACAATATAAAAAATATAGGAAGATAGTTTAGTAAGGCATTTACACTATTCATCATCCAAATAGCAAACTGGGTTATATAGGGAATAGAATCAATATTCTCTTGTGGGAAAAATGAAACAACAGTAGTTTTTAGCCAAGACAGTATTGGCCATGTAATAGTTGTAAGTTCATATCCATAAACAATTGATAATTGGTATAAAGTAAAAATAATTGAAGCTAGTATTGGAAGGGCTAAGTATTTATTTAAAACAATTGAATCAATTTTATCACTAAAAGTTCTTTCATTTTTTTTAGTATTTATGCTACATGCTTTTAGAAATTCATCAGCTTTTTCATATCTTGTTTTTACAATATACTGTTCACATGAAATATTGAATTTTTCTTTGAACTCTTCTTTTAATTTCTCTAAATAATCTAAAATTTGTTTTGCATTGTTAGAGTTTTGTTTAAGATATTCTATTATTTGAGCATCATTTTCAAAAAGTTTTACACTTATATAGTGTTTTGATAAAGTTAAACTCTTATTATCAATTAATTCTTTTATTAAATCAATATATTTTTGTAATTCTTTATAATGTAGAGCATTTGATATATGTGAAAGTTGACTTTTTTTAACTTCTACAATTGATTCTTTTATTTCATCTAAACCTTGTTTTTTAGATGCAACTGTTTCAATAATTTTTGCATTTGTTAGTTTTTGTAATTTTTTTAAGTCAAATTCTAAACCATTTTGTTTTGCAACATCAATCATATTAAATGCAATTATCATTGGTTTATGCATATCTAAAAGTTGCATTGTAAGATATAGATTTCTTCTTAAATTAGAAGCATCAACAGTATTAATTATAATATCTGTATCTTTATTTAATATATAATCTCTTGTGATTTTCTCTTCCACTGAGTATGATGAAAAAGAGTATGTTCCTGGAAGATCAATAACTTCAATTTTTGATTCCTTGTAATTAAAAGAACCACTTTTTTTATCAATAGTAACACCTGGATAATTTGCAATATGTTGTTTTATATTAGTTAGCATATTAAATATTGTAGATTTACCACAGTTTGGCTGACCTACAAGAGCTACTTGTATATTATTCATAAGTAACCTTAATACTTTTTGCTTCTTGTATTCGCAAACTTATATGATAAGCTAATACTTCAACTTCAATTGGATCACTTAATGGAGATTTTCTAATCATTTTAATTTTATTACCTTCAATAAATCCCATATCATATAGTTTTTGAAGTAGCATTCCTTGTGCATTTATTTCTTTTATAATGGCAACTTTATTTGTTTGTATTTCATCTAATGTCATTATAATCCTTACGTTTTTGCTATTATAACTATAGTAATATAGATAATTAATATTATAATCATTAGTCATGACAAGCAGAATGAAAAAATGTTTTGATTTAGGATAGTAAACCTAAGAAAGTAACTTGCAAAATTACTTTGATAGGTTTACTTGAACATGTGAAAAAACTCTTAGTACGTATATGAGGTTACTAATTGTAAAATCATATACTTAGTAAAAGTTTTTATACAAATAATTTAGATTTTATAACCTAAATCATTTGCTAAGTTTTTTGCTCTTCTTTTTTCATATTTATTAGAAGCAGCTTTTTTTAGATATTTGATAGTTTGTTTTTTATTTTCTAACTCGAAAGAACTTAAGGCTAAGATAGTGTATCTTTGTCCATCATATCTTGTGTTCTTTGTAAATTTATAGTTTTTTAAAACAGTGATTGCATTTTTATAATCACTATTATTGAAATAAATATTTCCTAAAATCAGTTTATATTTATCTGTTTTAGCATAAATAGATTTTGTTAATTTTGGTATAGATTCTTTATAGTTCTTAGCATTTAGAAAACAAGAAATTAAGATATTAAAATTCTTTTTATTATTCTCTATAATATGTTTTGTAATTGAATCTTTCATAAGTAAACCAGCTTTATTATATAAATTATTTTGAAGTAAAATATTTACAAAATACATGATATTTTTTTTCTTACTTACCACATCTTTTTTATATGCTAATTCCAAAGTAGCTAAAGATTTTTTATATCTTTTTGTAGTTTGATAAATAGATATTAATTGCATCCAATACTCTTCTTTTTGAGAATATCTTTTAACTAAATACTTTAATGTTCCTATTGCTTCATTGTAATCTTTTAGTTCGATATATGATGAATAAAGCATTCTATGCCAAGATTCATTACTCTTTTTTTGAGTAATCACTTGTTTAATATAAGGGATAGAACTTTTATATTTTTCTGCGTAATAATAAGCTAATGCAATATTTTCTATTAAAGTAGATTTTTTTATAACCTTACTATTTAATAGCTCTTTTGAATACTTAATACTTTTTGAATATAAAGATTGTGATAAATATATTTGAGATAAAGAGAATTTTATTTTCTCTAAGTCTTCTTGTTTTAATGCCTTTAATGAAAGTATATTTTCATAATATTTTGACACTTTTTTATATTGATCTTTAGCTATATAAATATTTGCTAAAGATTGATATGCATAGGACTTACTCATATCATTTAAATCAGAGTTTATAATAGGATTTAATATATTTAATGCTTTTGTATACTCTTTTTTATCAATATATGTCTGAACTTTTTGAAGTTTTTTATATGTACTTTGTGAAATTGTAGTTTTTGCATTTAAAAAACTTGCAATTATTAAACAAACTAATAGAATTTTTCTCATCTTGCCAACCTAAAATTAAATGTAATACTTGCTGTTCTCTCAAACTCATTTGGTTTGAATTTCCATTTCTTTATAGCTCTTATTGAGCTTTTTTCAAATACGCCTTTTGGATTAGAATCTAATATTTTTACATTTGAAACTAAACCTTCTTTATCAATATCAAATGCCAATTGAACAGAACCTGCTTGCTTCTTCATTTTTGCACGTCTTGGGTATTTAGGATTAACTTTTTTTAGGGCTCTTAAAGAGTTTGCATCTAATAATCCACCCATTTCAACCTGTGCTCCACTTAGTGATGAAATTGCAGAAATATCAATATTTTTTGCCAATGCTTTAAAGGGTTTGATTTTTACATTTTGATTCACTTTTGGAGTTAAATTAGTTTTAACTATTTTAATCTTTTTCACTGGTGGTTTTTTCACTGGTTCTTTTGGTTTAACTCTTTTTTTTCTTTCAATATTTGAATCATTTTTTTCTCGTAAATATACTAAAGGTCTATTCTTACTCGATTCAGTAATATTACTAGCATTACTACTAGTCATTAAGTGCATACCAAAAAATAATCCTATACAAATACCAACTGATACTAATAATGCAAAAAATAGTCTCATACTAATTATCTCTTAATGTTGAAATAGAGATATTAAAAATCCCTGCTAATCTAATCTGATCCATTACTTGAACTAAAGTACCAGTCTTAGCTTCTGTATCTGATTGAATAACTACTGAACTTTGAGAATTAGAAGCTTTTAGTCTTTCTATATTGGCTCTTACAGATCTTACATCTACCATTCTTTTATCAATCCATATTTCATTATTGTTTCTAATTGCAATAAGAATATTTGCTTTACTTTTTTGTTCTGCTGATTTTGCGCTTGGTCTATTTACTTCAATACCTGCTTCTTTTACAAATGATGTTGTAACAATGAAGAAAATTAGCATAATAAAAACTACATCAAGCATTGGTGTTAGGTTGATTTCTGTCTCTTCTTTGTGAGCTTTTTGTGAAAATCTTCTCATTTATATTACCTTTGATAGTTCAAGTTCTAGTTTTTGTTTGTGATACTTTATTGATAACTCTAATCTTTTTTCAAAAAGTATTCCGCTTAGTGCTATAACCATCCCTGCCATTGTTGGAATAGTTGCCATAGAAACACCATTTGCCATTGATTTAACGTTATTACTTCCTGTTATTGCCATAACATCAAATACTTCAATCATTCCAGTAACAGTTCCTAAAAGTCCTACTAGGGGACAAACAATGATTAGTGTTTTAATAAAATCAAGACCAGTTTTTAATCTAATATTTGAGTCTTCAACTAAATATCTTTTTATCTCATCTTTAAATTTATTGTTTTTACTTACATTTTTAATATCTTCTAAAATGGCTTTTTTATGTTTTTTATACTCAAAGCTAATATAAATATATCGCTCAATTAATAATGTCCATAAAAAAATAGCAATGGCAAATACGATGTATAATACAAAGCCTCCTTTATCAAAGAAGGCTAATAAATCATCTATATATAATTCAATCATTTTATTTCAACGTTTTTGCTAATAATCCAATACTTTGTTCTTCTAAAATAGATACTAACTCTTCTGATTTAGATGAGATATATGTATATGCAAATAGAAGTGGTATTGCTGTAATAAGACCTAATACTGTTGTAATAAGAGCAGTTGAAATACCACCTGCCATTAATTTTGGATCCCCAGTACCAAATAAAGTAATTGCTTGGAAAGTTGCAATCATTCCTGTAACAGTTCCTAATAATCCAAGAAGTGGAGTAACAGCTGCTAGAAGTTTTACAAAACTTTGACCTTTTTTAATATTGTTTGTTTCTCTTAATATTGCTTCACCAATTTTAATTTCTAAGTCATTAATAGAATCATTTACATTCTTATAGAAAATATCTGCAATTTTTCCTAATGAGTTATTTGTTTTTGGTTTATCTATATTTTTAATTTGAGATTTGATTTTGATAGATGAAATATTTAATACAATCATTTTATAAAGTGCCACTAATAATCCAAGTCCACCTAAAGCTAAAATAACATATCCAACAATACCACCTTGATTTACTCTATCAAGAATAGTTGGGTTGTTTTCAATCATTTCAAATAGAGTTCCTCTTGTAGGATCAACTGTAATATTTTCAATTGTATTTGATTTTTCAAAAGCTCTTGCATCTGATAATACATTTGAGTTTGGTTGTACTGCTAATTCAACTAATGATTTCATATCATTTGAGTAAGTTAAATATTTTCCATTTGAAACTGCTGCAAATAATCCAACTCTTGTAACTTCTTCATTAACTTTAACACCTGTATTTAAAATCACATTTGTTTCATATTGTGAAATATTTCCAGATTTGATAATTTCATCAAGCATTGAGTGCCAAAATAATGTAAGTTCTTCTAAGTTTGGAAGTTTCTTAGAGTTTGCGAACTTTGTAAAAATCTCTTCTTTTAAAGGATCTTGTGATGCTGTAAGAGAGTTTTGAAAGTTTGTTAAAAAATCAGATGATGATTGTCTTACACTTCCAAACATTTGTCCTAAACTTGCAGCTTTAGTACTTAGTTCAGTCTCTTTCTCTTCAAGTAAAAGTTCATTAGCATCAATAATTTTTTTAAGTTTTTCACTTTCTGCTTCTTCTTGGCTTAGAATCTTTTTACTTTTACTTAATAGTGTTGCTTGTTCATTTTTATTATCAATGAACTCTTGTAGTCTTTGTTTTTCAACTTGTAATTCTTTATTTGCATCATTTTTTACACTTTGAAGTAAACCCTCAAGATTTAAAGAAAATGCTAAAGTTGAAGCAAGACATAGAGTTAATATATATTTAATCATTTAGATTCCTTTTTAGCTAAGAATGGAAGGTTTAAGAAGTCAACATTTTGTTGTTTTTTAGCTATTTTTATTGCTTTTCTAATATTTGATTTAGATACACTATCTTCAATAATATCCCATGATTGAGTCTCTTTATTGTAGTATCCGTACTCTTTTAAATCTAAGCTTTGATAATATAATGCAACTCTTCCAAGTCTTAAGAAATTATATGTTTTGTCATTGATTTTATCTTGGTATGCTTCAATAGTTTTTGCATAATCATATTCAATTTTAAAGGCTTCAAGAATAATTCTGTATTTTTCATGTGTTTGAATATCAGCTTTATTTAATGTAGATTCTAATCTTTTTACTCTGTCTAATCTTTCAGTTAATAAAAATGGTGTATCTTGATTTACTAATGTCTCTAAAGATTTAATCATATTAATCATCAAGGGAAAGATATTTTTTTGAGTTTGCTCAATATCAATAATTTGTTGATCTAAACTTGCAATTTCAGTTTCTTGTGAACTAATGATTTTTCTTAATTGTTCGTTATAAGTTTTAGTACTTTTAATTGAACTATTAGTGTATTTATATTCATTTAGAAGACCTTCTCTAATATCCTCATTTTTATCTATTTTTCTTTGATAAGATTTTAATTGATTATTAGTTTTTTCTATTACAGTTACAGATTTATCAATCTGATTTGCAAATAAAACCAATTGTAAACTTGCTAAAACAAACAATGTTTTATACATTTTTCTCATTCTTTTCCTTTTGGTGTATCTATTGAAGTATTTTTGTGATTATAGTAATAATAAATGACAATAAAATCACATTTAACAATTATAAGAATCATAATCAAAATTAGATAAAAAAATACTTATGTATTCTTTTATCATGACAAGTAAAATTAACTTATTTTAATTAGGGTTTTTATTCTGTGCTATATCAACTATTTTTTGTTGATATAGCTTTAAATTTTATGAGTGTTTTATAAAGTATTTCTCGTTGAGTTTACTTGAGAATAATAAAAATAATAAGGCAACAAATATTAATACTAAATCTGTAAAAAATATTTCTGTTAAGCCACTATAATAAGAGTTAAACAAGGTATAACCACTCATTATTCCATGTGATATAACTGCAACTATTAAAAGTAGGGCACTTAGTTTAAAACTATTTTTTGTAATTATAAATAAATCTTTTTTCATTAAAATATAAATAAAAAGTAAAAAATAAACTGCATAAAATAGTATCTCTTGAGTATTTTGTAATTTATCTAAAAAGTTAAAATACATATATTTTTTAGGTATTAGCCAAGTTGTTGCAAACAGTGTTGATGCACTTAAAAGTGAACCTAACATAATAGTAAAACTTAAAGGTTTGATTACTTTATATGAAAAACTATCTTTTTTACTTCTCTCTAGCCATAAAACCATAGCAAAGACTAATCCAATAAATATTGTAAGACTAATTAGCCCAAATATAATTCTAGGAATATCAGAAAATGTTCTTAAATAGTGTAAGTAGAAAATAGAATCCAAAGTCTTTTCAGCAAATGTTCCTTGATCTGCTACTTTTTTATCTAGAACTTTTGCATTAATTCCATCTAAAACAACATAGGTTTCATTTCCAACTGAGCTAATAAAATAGTTATTAGGCTCATATCCAATAAATTTCACTTTGGCATTTGCATCATTGTAGTTATATACTTGCATTTCATAGAATGAAATATCATCAAACTGTTCTTTTGCTTTTGTATATAAAGTATTTAAGCTTAAGGATTTTACTTCTCTATTAGATTCTCTTACTTCTAAATCAGGATCAAATAAGATATTTCTATCTACTTTTAATATATTTGATGTTTCTCCATTTGTTAAATAATTAGTAATAAGTGGTGAACTATATACTCCTAGATTAAACAATGCTCCTGTAATACCAAACATAAATACTAAAGGAAGTGTATATAAAAGAATAAGCCTATGATATTTAGCATACAAGCCTTTTACTGTTTTAGTTTTAGCATTTTTATAATGGTTTTTAATAACTAAATATAAACCACTTAATGTTAAGAATACAACAGCCACAGACATGAAACCAAAAATAATTCTAAAAACTAAAGAATTAAAAATTCTACCAGTATGAATTTGATCAAATAATTTAGAAATAGTGAAGTTTTTAGGTTTTACTTTTTTACAAGTATGTGGATCTAAATAAAAATTAGGTCTATTTTTCACTCTAATTAAGTTATTAGCTTTTACCTCTTTAGCTGGAAAATTAAGTTTGATTAGATCCTTACTCATTTTCTTTCCATTCTCATCTATATATGTTCTTTTAGTGATTTGTTTAAAACATTTATCTAGATTAATATCTTCAATTTTTATTTTTGATATATGTTGTTTTGAGTCTTCCCAAAAATTAATATAAGGTTGGAATATTGTAAGAATCCCAAAGAATAGAGAAAGGAAGAAAAATAGGATGATATTAACACCTATTAATTTATGTATATTGAATAGTCTTTTTTTCATTTTTTAGCCTAAAGTGTATGTGAGTATGTATAAAACAATAAAGGGAATAATTGTTTTTAAAATAGCATTGAATTTTGTAATGGACATAATAATCCAAAGTCCATAAGCAGACCAAAAAAATGGCAGTAGAATAATTCCAATTACAATATTTTCAAAGATAGTGTAATCTAGTTGTTTTGATATTAACATGATTGTTAAATATGCAAGTATCAAGGAGCCAATAATTCCAAAACTAAGCCTTATTGCTCCTAGTTTATTATTATTGTCTTTTATAAATATATTTTTTTTAATTTGATTCATAACTTTCTAATTAAACCTTTTTGTTAAGATAAGAGAGCCTAGACTTGCTAGGCATCTTTTACCAGTAGTATTTGAAATTCAGACCAACTACTCTAGGATCTCCCATTTCGTATCTATCTGAACCATAGTTATTTAACATATAATCTTTGTCAAATAAATTGTTTACATATGCATATAAACCCCAATCATCTCTTTCATAACCAGCTTTCATATTTACAAGAGTGTATCCTTTGATTTTTCTTTCATTGGCACTATCTCCAAATTGTGAACCTGTATAAGTTATATTACTTCCTAGGAAATATCCACTGTCATTTCTATATGTAGTTCCTACATTTGCTGTAAGGTTAGGAGTTTTAGTAAGTTCATTTCCACTTTTATCTTTGTATTCATCAAATTCTGATTTGATAATTCCAAGTGAACCAAATAAATCTACATTATCACTAGCTTGGTATTTTGATTCTAGTTCAAGACCTTTCATAGTACTTTTTCCAGCATTTACAATATGAACATCAAAAGAACTTCCTGAAGTACCTTGTTCTGATACTTGTTGATCTTTAAATATTGTGTAGAAAACATTTGCATTAAAAGTTAATCTTTTATTTAACCATTGTGATCTAAATGATGCTTCATAGTTATTTGTATATTCTGCATCAAAAGTATTAGCTTCTGCTTTTACTGGGTTTGTAGAAATTCCACCTGGTCTATAACCTTTTGAGTAAACAAGTCCCGTACTAATATCATTAGACCATTTATAATTAAGACCTAATTTTGGTAAGAAATTTGTAGTATCAGTATTAGCTTGGATATTTCCATTTCCTAAAGTTGCAAGTCTTCCATCAATTACACTATTTGCTCCACCATGTGTTGATGTTCTTTGAGTACTAATATTGTTTTTATTATCTCTTTGATCTTTATCTAGTCTTGCTCCAAAAATTAATGTTAAATTATCTGTAACATGATAATCTGTATTAAAAAATAGTGCAGTGTTTTTATAATCTTCTTTTAATTGTTGTTGATAAGCTAACTTAAGTCCTGTAAATAAGAAAGAAGCATCAACTTCTTTTGCATCTTGGTTATCTATTCCACTACCACTTGAGTGATATACCCCAATAATAGATTCAGACCTGTCACCTTTATATGTAAATCTTAACTCTTGATTTATACTGTCATTTTCTCTATCAATCTTAAGAACGGATTGTCCTGCTAAATAATCAAAGTCATTAAATCTATCAAATTTCTCATCTGAAAAACCACTAAGAGATGTAAATGACCACTTATCATTTATATTATGATTAAGCTCAAGAGAGTGTGACTGGGCATCTGTATTGTAATACCCATCTGTATTAAAAGCACTTTTTCTCTCATTTGGATTACCTGCAACTACATGGCTTCCCCAATCATCATACGTTAATTTACTAAGTGTTAATAAAGCACTTGTTTCATCACTAATGTTATATAAAAGTTTTCCTCTTAAATTAGTAATTTCATTTTTATTAAATTTATCACCTCTAAAAGAATCATTTTTAATAAAACCATCAGATTGGGTTCTATCAACAGATAATCTAAATGCTAAATCTTCAGTAATAGCTCCTGTTTGCATAGCAGATAATTGTTTTTTATTGTAAGAGCCATATCCTACTTGAACTGCTCCATTTGCATCAAACTCTGGGTCTTTTGTTTTAAATACAACAGCACCAGCTAAAGAGTTTCTTCCTTGAATAGTTGATTGTGGTCCTTTTAATACTTCAACTTGTTGCATATCCCAAGTTGAGATTGCACCTTGTTTTGAAGCATTTGTTCCTTGAGATACCCCATCAACAGTAATATTAATAGTCTTAGGTCCTCCATATGAACCATAGGTTCCCGTTGCATTAATACCTCTAATACTAAAAGCATATTTTCCTGATCTATTTACATTTGTAGATTGTTCTACAATGTCATATAAATCATTTAATTTACTATGATTTATAAATGAAGTTTCATCGAATACTTGTACACTTGTAGTTGTGTCTTGTAGCGATTTTTCAATTTTTTCACCAGTAATTGTAACTTCACCTAATTCATGTTTCTCATTGGCAAAAGCATTATTTATACTTAATAAACCAAGAAGACTTGCACATACAATTTTACTTAATTTCATATGTTATTCCTTTTTTACATACCTTGTGTTCTAATAGTGAGAATAATAATCAAAATATATTTAAGTATATCTTTTCATACCCTTAATCAAGACAAGCAGTAAAGAGAAATTTTAAAGAATGATATTTACTGTTATTTTTGAGAATCATAATCAAAATAGAATAAATGTACTCTTTAGTAATTCTGTATCATGACAAGCAAAAAAGATATTGTGTATAAAAAAGCCTTCACATAGAAAAAATTAGATATAATTGCGAAAATTTTATATGAAAGATTAAAATGATTGATGTAAGAGAACTACAAAAAGATTTTAAAAATATGGCAAATGCCCTTAAACGAAAAGGTGTTGACCAAGAAACTCTTGATAATTTAAATGCAATTTCTGAAAATGCAAAAGCAAAAAGACAAGAGATGGAAAATGTTACTGCTGAGCAAAAGATATTATCAAAAGAGTTTGGACGATATAAAAAAGAGGGACTTGATATTGCACCACTTCAAGCAAATATTAATGATCTTAAATCTAACAAACAAACTTTAGAAGATGAAGTTAGAGTTTTAGAAGAAGAACTTACTTCAATTGCTCTTGGTGTTCCAAATATGGCTGATGCTAATGTTCCTGATGGTGCTGATGAAGATGAAAATGTTGTTTTAGAAACTATTGGTGAAAAAACTACTTTTGATTTTGAAGCAAAAGAACACTGGGACTTAGATAATGGTTGGATTGACTTTGAAAAAGGTGTTAAATTAGCTAAATCTAGATTTGCAGCACTAAGAGGTGATGGAGCTAGAATGGAGAGAGCATTAATTAATTATATGCTTAACTTCAATAGAGAAAGAGGTTTTGAAGAGTGGTATGTTCCATTTATGGCAAACTCAAATGCACTTCAAGGAACTGGTCAATTACCAAAATTTGAAGATGATTTATTCAAAATTGAAGGTGAAGATTTATACCTTATTCCAACTGCAGAAGTATCACTTACAAATCTTATGAATGATGAGATTTTAAAAGATGAAGAACTTCCAATGTTACTTACTTCTTATACTCCTTGTTTCAGAAAAGAAGCAGGTTCTGCTGGTAGAGATACTAGAGGATTAATTAGACAACATCAATTTGATAAAGTTGAAATGGTTGCTATTACTAAACCAGAACAATCTGATGAAGTATTTGAAAAGATGGTAAATTGTGCAAGTGATTTATTAACTTCTTTAGGTTTACCACATCAAAAAGTTCAATTATGTACAGGTGATTTAGGTTTCTCTGCTGCAACAACAATTGACTTAGAAGTTTGGTTACCAGGTCAAAATAAATATAGAGAAATTTCTTCAATTTCTAATACAAGAGAATTCCAATCTAGACGTGCTAAAATCAGATATAAAGATGGAAAGAAAAATGTATTAACTCATACATTAAATGGTTCATCATTAGCTGTTGGTAGAACGCTATTAGCTATTATGGAAAACTATCAAAATGAAGATGGAACTGTAAGAATTCCAGAAGTACTTAAAAAATATATGTAATAAACTTAGGTAATAACTAACTTCTTTTGAAGCTAGTTATTTACTTAATTGCTTCCCTTAATTTTTATAAATAGCTAATAGTATGATTTCTTTTTTTAAGGGTACTAGTTATTAATTCTTGTCTTGATTCTTTTAAAAATGATTTTATTTCATCTACTAATATCTTTTTTCTTTCAGAACTCATTCCTAATAATGAAATTATTATAGAACCTTCTTTTAAACTACTAATATCTAAATTTCTATAAGAAAAATGCTCTTTTGCTTTTTGTGCAAAAGGCGAATATATTTCAATATAATTATTAGATGCAAATGCTGGTAAGAATTCAAAACCAGAAATAATGTTTTTTTGATAATCTTTCATTTGATTTCCTTTTCTTTTAATTATATTGAGTTTGTTTATTGAATAAAAGTGATATATTGCGGAGTTTTTCCATCATTTGTGCTATTGTTTTTATAGAAGAGAATAACACTCTAAATCAAATTTAGAGTGTTAATGTTTATTAATTTATGGCTTTAATTTTTACTACTAAATAAGGTCCAACACCTTCTTCTTTTCCATTGTTTAAGGCTGCTGCTCTATTTAATTGATTTACTGTTGCATAAATATAACCATTTGCTGCAATTGTTAATCCATCTGCCCATGATTGACCCTTAGGAAGTTTTGCTAATATCTTATATTCTTTTGAAGTAGTTAATCCTATAGCATCATTTTGAATATCAGTTATATATACATTACCTTTTGAATCTGCTGCTATTCCATCACTATATGTTTTTGTTCCATATTCTTTTATATTTTTAATTACATTTTTCTCATTATCAAAACTACTTGCTGGAATTCGATATATTTTTTTACCATGAAGTGCACCATAATAAACCCATTTAAAAGTAGGATCAATGGCAATTGGGTTTAAAGCAAAACCACCTTCAAAATCAGGCATCATAGAACTATGTCCTTGGGCTATTCTTTTTGCTTTTCCCGTTATTGTATTAACTGTAATAAATGCAGGAGTAGGTGCACTTTTCAAATCACCTTGTGTCATATCTGCAATTATGATTCTATTTCTTTTTTCATCGAATGCAAAATCTTGTAAGAAACTAGCAGGTGTTAATACTGCTTCTGGTAGTTTGATGATTTTTTTGAGTTTATTTTTTTTCGTATCCCATACAACAAATTTTTTATCGCCTAAATCTAAAATCCAAAGATTATCATTCTTATCAATTTTAATCCCAATTGCAGCTTTTATAATAGATTCTTTGCCTTTTGAGTATTTAGTATTAGGATATGCTATATTTGTTCCTATTGCACTTATTTCTAAGGCTTTTGTATTAGGGTGTAAAAGTGGTTGAACAGTTAAAAATATTCTTCCTTCTTTTGAAATAGCAATATTTCCTGGTCTTTCATCTAATAGTGCAACAGTTTGCGCTATTTCTACTTTATTTGCAAATAGAGTAGTTGATAGGGTTATAAATAAACCTATCATGTATTTATTGATTTTTATCATTTTATTTTCCTTGTTCTTTAAAGTCAATTGCAACTTTTCCTATAGTTTTGCCACTTTCAACTAAGCTATGTGCTTCTTTTATATTTTGAGCATTAAAACCTTCAATAGTATGTGTTAATGTAGTTTTGATTTTTCCTTCATCTATTAGTTCACTCATTGATTTTAAAATATTGTGTTGTTCTTGAATATCATCTGTTTTAAACATAGAACGAGTGAACATAAATTCCCAAACAAAAGTTGCTGATTTTGATTTAAGTACAGAAAAATCTAATGCTCCCTCAAACTCTACAATTGAACAAATTTTTCCCTGTGGAGTAATTAGCTCACCCATGGCATCCCAATGACCTTTTGTATCTGCTACATTAAAAATATAATCAACACTTTGAAAACCTAATTCTTTAACAGAATTAACCAAATCTCTATGGTTTGCTACATAATGTGCACCCATTGATTTAACCCAAGATCTAGTCTCTTCTCTAGAGGCTGTTGAAATAATTTTTAGATTTGTTTTAGCTTTTGCAATCTGCGTAGCAATTGAACCAACACCTCCTGCACCACCTATTATAAGTATTGTTTTATTTTCTGTTGTATTTACATTTAATCTATCAAAAAGTGCTTCCCATGCTGTTAGAGAAGTTAGAGGAAATACTGCTGCTTGAACGTCAGTTAGTGTTGAAGGTGCAATGGCAACAATTCTTGAATCAACTACTTGATATTCACTATTTGAACCATTTCTTGTAATATCTCCTGCATAATATACTCTATCTCCAACTTTTAGATTTTGTACTTTTTCCCCAATACTTTCTATAATCCCAACAGCATCATATCCAAGGATTTTTGCTTCATCTAATACTATATTAACAGCAGCTTTTGCTCTAACTTTTGTATCAACTGGATTCATTGATACAGCATTTATTTTTACTACAATATCGTATTCTTGTGCTTGAGGTTTGTTTATCTCAAATTCAATCAAACTATCATTATTATCTATTTTGTATGATGTTTTAAATCCTATCGCTTTCATTTTTTTTCCTTTTATTTTTATATTCAATAATATATTTTAATTTAAATATGTCTAAATTATATATAGTTATAGGCTTGAAAAAAAGTGATATTTTGCGAAAATATTCCATCATTTGTGCGAAAACTTTCAATTATTTTTTGGATTATTATGTTTTAAGGTATATATTCTTCTTATAGGGTTAGAATATAAGTATGAAGAAATCAATAACAAGTAAATCACATTTTGAACAAATAAATCTTGCTTTAGCCTATGTACATAATAATTTTGGTGCAAATATTACAGCTGATGATTTAGCAAATGAGAGTGGATATTCTATATTTCATTTTCATAGAATATTTAAAGAGATAACAGGTGAAAGTGTAAATGATTATATTAGAAATACTAGATTAGAAAAAGCATCAAACTTATTGCTTTATAATCAACATAAAACAATTGAAATGATTGCAAAAGATTCTGGTTTTTCTACTGGCACTGGATTTAGTGCAGCTTTTAAGAAAAAGTTCTCGATGACTCCTAAAGATTGGAGAAAGGGAGGTTATGAAGTAAAAGATTCAACGTCTTCTTCAAATGGTATATCTATGATAGAAGTTGATGAAAATTTAAATATTGAAAATCCTAGAATAGTTTCTAATCAAAGTATTCCAATGATATATATGAGAACTTATGGTTATGAAGATGATATGAGTTTTGTTTGGAATCATATGCATGATTGGTGTGAAGAAATGGGCGTTTTAGATGAACCACATAAATATGTAGGTTTATTTCATAATCATCCATCTTTTATTCCTTATAATAAAGCTAGATATTTAGCTTGTATTAAAACAGATAAAGATGTATTTCGTAGTGGTAAAGTAGGGCGTTGTAAAGTTAGTGAAGGAAAATTTGCTAAGTTTGAGTTTACTTGTACTCATTCTACCTTATATAAATTAATGCATTTAACTTACATGAAATGGTTACCTTCTTCTGATTATGAAGTGAGAAACTTCCCTGCTTATGTAGAATATAAGAATCCTCGTAATCTTCTTAATAATGGAATTTTAGAAATAGATTTTTATATGCCAATACAATTAATTATGTAATATACAAAAGAGTAGATATAAAAAAAGGGAAGTTGTTCGCTCAACTTCCCTTTTTCTTTCGCGCACTTAAAGTTTTATATAAAAATATTTTATAAATTGAATGCAAATAAAACTTATTTAAACAGAATAAAAATTTATGATTGTTTAATATTAGTGAGAATAAAAAAGAAGTTTCATCCTGAAAAAAATTGTTACAGCTACGTAATTTTTTTAACTAAGGAGAGATAATAGATAAAACTTCTTGTTTTATGAAAGAGAGTATAGCAGAAAAATTTATAAAATGCTACTTTAATGCTACGTTTATAAAAAGAATTTTAAAATTTAGAGTTAATTAATGTAATTAAGGACAATTAATAAGCTACTAAATTACTAGTTTGCTACTTTATTATTAAAATCAAGCTATTTTTGATAGATTACTTAGTGGTAAAAATATTTTTTAGAAAATTACTTTTTATATTTAGTAGAGTAGTAGAAGTAAAAATAGAATTATTATTGAAATATTTCCCCCTTTTAGTTAAATAAAGAATAAAATTTATTAAATTATAATCTGATATAATAAATATAATTATAAAGTTATTGAAAGAGGAAAAAAGTGAGATATATAAAAATACTAAGTATTTTATTTTTAATATTGTTTTTATCAGGTTGTATTAACAACAGGAAAAATTTGAAGTTTGATCTTGCTGTAAATAAATATAATCAAAGTACCATTAAAGGTAATATATTAAAAAATCAAAAAAGTACAAAAAATATATATGTAATTTTGTATAAACATATTAAGGGAAATGTAAAAAGTGAAACTAGTTATAAACTAATAGATTTTTCTTCTCATTCAAACTCTAATAAATTTGAATTCAATGTTACTGAAGGAACGTATTTTTTATATGCTTGTCAAAATTTAGAAGTCTTAAAACAAAAACGTTTTGCTTATGAATATTACTCTAATTTAATAAAACTAAAAACAAATGAAACTGTAAATTTAGATATCAAATTATCAAATGATGAGATAGAAGTATCAGATGATAATATATTAATTGCTTCTCTTGGTCAAAAAGGAATTTTTGATAAGTTTGGGGAAGTACGAGAGACAAAAATCGAAGATACTATTTTCGATAGAAAAAAAGCTATTATTGGTTTATGGAAGCCTTTAGAATTCTTCTCTAAGTATGGAGGAGGGTTATATTTATTAGATAAATTTAGTGAAGATAAAACACCAATTTTATTTGTTCATGGTATGAGTGGAACACCTAGGGATTTTGAATTTTTAATTAAAAGTTTAGATAAGACAAAATACTTGCCTATGGTTTATTTTTATCCTACTGGTATAAACCTAAACTATGCAGTTGATGGATTAAAGTACTCATTTGAAAAATTAAGAAATAAGTATGAAATAAATGATATTAATATTATTGCTCATAGTATGGGTGGTTTAGTATCTAGAGGTTTTATTAATGTTTATGGAGATAAAATTGATATAAAAAGTTTCTCAACTATTGCTACTCCTTGGAATGGTCAAAAGTTTGCAGAATATGGAAAAAATATCGTACCATCTTTTTCTAATATGGCACCAGGAAGTGCTTTTCAAACTAATATTTTAAATAAGAATTTACCAAAATCTTTGAACCATTATTTATTTTTTGCATATAAGGGTAAAAACTCTTTAATTCTTGATAGTAGTAATGATGGAGTTATTTCATTAAGTAGTCAATTATTTGAAAAAGCACAAGAAAAAGCAGCTTTAGTATATGGTTTTAATGAGACCCATGTAAGTATATTAAAATCAGAACTTTTAAGTCTGTATTTAAAAGAAATAATTAGTAAATAGCTTTATTTGACAAAGACTTTTGTATCAAAAAGTTTTTGTCCCACTCTAACTTCAAAATAACCTTTTTTTAAATTATAATGTTTAAATGTCATTTCTTGAGCAATTTTGATTTTGTTTCTATTATATATAGGTATAGACTTCATATAATGCCCCTTAGAGCTTCCAATATTAACTTTAGGTGTTTGTCCTAGTAATTTTCCAAAAACAACGATTTTAGAGTAGCATGTGCCATTATAGTCATTTTTTGTTTTTCTAATATGTTGTACGTTTTCGCCATTACCTTGTTCGTCAAATACTCCAATTGCATAAGCAGCTGTTACTTTTGATGAGTAAGCAAAAAGTGAGAGGTTAAGTAGTAAGAATAAGATTAGTATATGTTTTATATTTTTCATAAACTAATCTTACAATATTTTTGTGGAAGTTATGTGTTATTTATCTTTACCAGTTTTATCAAAAGTTCTTGCAAAACCTTCTAAATCTTTTTTCTTTAAATCTCCATTATAAACGATATCTCTTGGATCAACATCTTTATCATTTAATACTTTAGGAACAATTTCAGCGTTATCAAGTACTTCCATATGATCACTTAATTCGTCTTCACTATATGCCATTTGCATATCAGCACTTGCAACATGAGGAATATTTTCAACTACTTTTAGTTTCTTTAATTCTTCTTCTACACCAGCACCTTCAATAGTGATGATGATTCTTCCTTTTTCATCATGTAAATGGTAATCACATACATCACAGTTTTTTAATGACTCAACAACTTCGTCTAAATATTTTGGTAAAGTTTGTACTACAATGCTAGAAATATTCATAATTTAATCCTTTAATTTAATCAATTTTATAATAATTTATTTTTTTATGGTCACTTGCAACAAAAATCTCATTTTCACTAATAAATAAGATATTTGATAATGTTGCAGGGTTTTGCACTAGAGTGTGAAGGTCATGTTTGTCAACAGTATTAAATACTGTAACATCATTATTTTCATTACTTGCATAAGCTGCAAGCTTTCCACTAGGGCTTAATCCTGCACTATATATTAAAAAAGAAGCTGTTTTATAATATACAGTACTATTATTCAAATGGTAAACAACAGATCTTCTATCTTGACCCGCTGTTATAATAACTCCATTTTTTGTATCTACTTGAAATACATTATCTAAGTTTTGATTTTCAAATGTTCTAATATCTTCTAATGTTCTAGAATTTAACATATGTAAATTTCCACTTTCATCGGCTATGATGATACTATTTTTATCTTCCGTCAAAATAAAATTTGAGAATTTTGAGTGGGTTATTTGTTTAATTTTTAATATCTTGTTTTCTACTAAATCAAATGTATAAACTTCATTAGAAAGTAGGGCAAAAATAATTGTTTTTTCATCAATGAATTTTGCTTTTGCAATATACATCTTTTTTTTAGCAGAAATGATTTCTTTTAGCTGATTATTTGCATAAATATTAACAGCTCTTCCACCTTTTGCTCCCTGAGATAAGATTAGTGTTTTATCCCCTAAAACATCAACACTGTATATTTTAGAATCAATTATATCACCCATGAAATCTTTAATTTTTGGTAATACGATTGAGTTGATTTTTGTTTTTGTTTTTATATCAAAAATATCTACACTAGATGCAGCTGTAGCCGCATATAGTTTATTATCTGAATAAACTAAATCCGTAACTCCACCTTTTGCCATATAAGTAAAAGTTGGATTAATATCTTTTGCATTTAAAAGATTTAGAAGTAAAAGAATTGAAAAAACAAATTTAAACAGATTCATAAATATCCTTATTAGTGCTTATACTATTTTTATAGCATCTACTGGGCAAGTTTTAATACAGTAGCCACATGATGTACAACTATCTTGTATTTCTGGTCTAAACATAGCAATAAACTCAATTGCATCATCTAAACAAGGATCTTTACAAGAGAAACACATTGTTTGATTCCATGATAAACATTTTAATACATCTATCTCTATTTTAGCATCTATATTTTTTTTATTTTCAAGTAATAAAACATCATGGGGACATGCATTTGCACACTCATCACAATAAGTACAACCACTATTAGTAAAGTCTAATTTAGGAGTTTTATCTTCTTGCATGATTATGATATTTTCTTCACAAACTGTACTACATATTCCATCACATTCTATACAGTTAGTCAAAAAAACAGATTCGTCTTCAAAATATGGGGGTCTTATTATCTTCTCTTGCTTCTTTTCGTTTTTAACGGATGAAGCAAGAGAGCTAAATAGCTCTCTTCTTTTCATAATCAATTACTTTTTTAATGTATCTAAATCGTCTAGGATTACTTCATCCCAGCTTGATTTGAATGCACCATTTTCTCTAGTATAAGCAGCTTCGAAATCATTTTCTACAGCTAATTTACCAGTACTTTGAGGAGCATGACATTGGCTACAATTGAATCTTGCACCCGCTAATTGTGAAATTGGTTTAACAGAAACTTCATTTTTCATGTTATCAACTGATTTAGTAAATGTTTTACCATCAAAGTTGTGTTTTGGTCTAAAGTCCATAAAGTGAGACTTTGGAATTGGAGTTGCTCCCATTGATGGTGCAACTGTTGGTTCGTGACACATAGTACATTGGTTGTTATCAATAGTAATTGGTAACATACCTTCAGTATCATGAGGAATCATTGGTGGCGCATCTTGGAATGCTCTAGCAATTTTCTTAGAACCACCTGCTGCATCTTTACTATATAGTGTTTTATCACCAGTTGTAGTAGATTCAGAATATAAATCTGTCTTTCTTAACCCTAAAGATTCTTCACTTACTGTTTTTGCTGCTGTAGCGCATCCAACAGTAAATACTGCTGCGATGGCTGCAATTGAAATTGTTAATTTACTGAACTTCATTTTGTCTTTCCTTCTTTAAATTTTTTATTGAAAAATTAAGAGCATCATCATCACAAACTTCTATACATCTTGCACAATTTGTACACTCAGCACCTAATACAGGTTTTGATTCTTTTGTAATCATTGAAAGAACTTGAACTTCCGGACAAACTTCTTTACATTTCATACATTCTGTACAGTTATCAACATTATGATGAACTCTAATAAAACTAAACTTCCCTATTAGTGAATAAGCTCCACCAAGAGGACATATATGACCACACCAGCCATTTTTTAAAACAAACAAATCAAAAAGAAATATTACAAGTATTGCTGCCCAGCCAAAACCAAAGCCGAAAATAATACCTCTATGAACCATAGAGATCGGCGATATTAACTCAAACGCTGCTACTCCCATTAAAAATGAGATAACTAAACTTATAACAATAACCCAGTATCTTATATTTCTAGAAGCTGGTTGCTTTTTTTGAACTTGATTAAAACCAAATTTTCTTCTTAGGTAGTTTGCTAAGTCCGTAATCATATTTACCGGACATACCCAAGAACAAAAAGCTCTTCCACCAACTGTCATATAAAACAAAACAATGATTAAAGCACCTAAAAGCACATCAAATGATAATACTGCACCTGTCGCAAATATTTGTAAAACGGCATAAGGGTCACTTAAAGGTATAACACCCATAAGAAGAGACGAACTTAAGTTCCCCATTAATACGTTAATTCCATATATATTTGCTATTACATATAAAACCATAATCGAAACTTGAACAATTCTTCTAGCAAGAAGGTATCTATATTTTGAAAAAAATGTTTTCATTAGTATAAATCCTCCATTGAACTATTTAAAGAATCCAGTGCAGACTTTTCATTAATACCAGTGATATTTTCTTCACTTGTTGCGTTTTCAAGTCTTTTCTCATCATTTTTATCCCAGCCCTTGATGTAATAATCCCCAGCTCTGCCTTCGGCAACTTTTCTAGGAAGTACAAAAATTGCTGCTTTTTCTGTTACACAGGCTTGTTCACATAACCCACACCCTGTACATACATCAGCATGAACAATAGGTTTTAAAAAGGCATGTTTACCTGTTCTAGGGTTCTTTGTGTACTCTACAGATATAGCTTCTCCTAAAAGTGGACAAGCTCTGTAACAAGCATCACATTGAATACCCCAAAAAGCAATACAACTATTATCATCAACAACTGCAACACCCATATCGGCTTTGTTTATATCTAGCTCTTTTTTCTCATTTTGCACAGATTTTATATCAAGTGCTCCAGTGGGACAAACCGGAACACAAGGAATATCTGGACACATATAACAAGGAGTGTCTCTTGGCTCGAAATAAGGAGTTCCAAGAGGTTTATTCTCACCTGGTTTGGCTAGCTTAAGTGTATCAAAGGGACAAGCTTCTACACAAATCCCACACTTAATACATGTTGCAAGAAAATCTTCCTCATTCAGTGCAGCTGGAGGTCTTAGTATTAACTCAGTTGCTTTAACTTCATCAACATAGGCACTCCAAGTAAGTGCTCCTAAAACTGCTAGACCTGTTGTTCTAGCAATCTTTAGGAAAAACTTTCTTCTGTCACTCATAGGTTCTTTTGCTTGCGCTTTCATTTTTGACTCTTTTTTACTTTGAGGATTAATATTGCTCAAGACAATATACCCTCCTTAATTATGCTTTATAAATTTTTACCGCACATTTTTTAAAGTCTGTTTGTTTTGACTGTGGACAAGTAGCATCTAAACAAACTTTGTTAATAAATACTTTCTCATCGAACCAAGGAACAAATACTAGTCCTCTAGAAGGTCTATTTCTACCTCTAGTTTCAACTCTAGCTTTAACTTTTCCTCTTCTAGACTCAACCCAACATAAAGCACCTTGTTTAACATCATATTTCTTAGCATCTTCTGGATGCATGTAACATAATGCTTCTGGTACTGCTCTGTATAATTCTGGAACTCTCATAGTCATTGTTCCTGAATGCCAGTGCTCTAATACTCTACCTGTTGATAACCATACTGGGTAATCAGTATCTGGCATTTCTGGGTAATCCATATAAGGTCTAGCAAAGATTTTCGCTTTGTTTTTTAAAGATTTTTTGTTTTTATCTTTAATACCGTTTAAGTCACCTTGAGCTAATTTCTTAGCTAATTTACCATAGAATGCGAAGTCACTATCTGGACTTGCTTTTTTAGCATAAGGATCGTATTTAGTATTAAATCTCCATTGAGTTTCTTTACCATCAACAACTGGCCATTTTAATCCTCTTACTTTGTGGTAAGTATCAAAGTCAGCTAAATCGTGTGCATGACCTCTTGTAAAGTCTGCATACTCTTCGAATAAGTATTTTTGAATAAAGAATCCGTATCCTTTAAATACTTTACCGTCAGAACCAACAACGTTTCTTGCATCACCAACACCATCAGTATTATCATATCCAGCTTGGATAGGATCATCTTGAGATATTTTGAATGCTTTAGCTCTATCATTTGCGAATAAAATGTCATACATAGTTGTATTTTCATCGTAACCCATTTTCTTAGCTTTAGCGATTACATCTGGAAGTTTTTTACCACCTCTTAATGTATATTCACCCCATACATCTTTAACAGTAAATCTTTTTGATAACTCAACCCATTGCCACATATCTGACATTGAATCACCAACTGGTACAACTTGTTGTCTCCAGTGTTGAGTTCTTCTTTCAGCATTACCGTAAGCTCCCCATTTTTCATACATCATTGCTGATGGTAAAATAAGGTCAGAAACTTTTGCAGAGATACCTGGGTACCCATCAGAAGTTACAATGAAGTTATCCATTTCTCTAGCTGCTTTAATCCAGTGAGATGCAGAAGCTGAATCTTGGTAAGGATTACAAACATTTACCCATGCAAATTTAATAACACCATCTTCAATATCTCTATGGATTTTCATGATGTGTTGGTTTCCAACTGGGTTAATAGTTCCGTTTGGAACTTGCCATGAATTTTCAACAATTTTTCTATGTTTACCATTTTTTACCATCATATCTGCTGGTAATCTATGTGTAAATGTTCCAACTTCTCTAGCAGTACCACAAGCAGATGGTTGACCTGTTAATGAGAATGCTCCAGAACCTGGCTTAGCTTGTTTATTTAATAAGAAGTGAACGTTGTATGCTAATGTATTAACCCACGTACCTCTTGTATGTTGGTTCATACCCATAGTCCAGAAAGAAACTACTTTTCTTGATTTCTCAATATATAAGTCAGCCATTTCTTTGATTTTTTTCATGAAGTCCGCGTCAGATTCGTCAGGGTTACCTTTAGAAATTTGAGTTGTATATTCAGCTGTATATGGTTCTAATGCTTTTTTGTATTCTTCAAAAGAAATTTCCCAGTGTTTTAATCCAGCTGGCTTATTAACCATTACATCACCTTCTTTATAACCGTAAGGTGCTAATGCAGGTGCTTCATCTTTAGAAACTACTTTTTCCATTTCTTTAGAAATAGTTTCCATTTCTTTATCAGTATATTTACCTTCAACAAGTGATTTCTCACCTTTTCTTCTCATACCGTAACCCATGTTTACTGGAGAAGCTGCGAATACGATATGTTCTTTAATGAACTTCCAATCAATCGCTTCAGGGTTGTTATATACAATCTCTCTAGCAATATAGTTCCATAATGCTAAGTCAGAGTTTGGCTTGAAGATAATTTCGATATCAGCAATATCAGATGTTCTGTGTCTGTATGTTGATAAGTTAATGATTTTAACTTTTTTAGGATCAGATAGTTTTCTATCAGTAACTCTTGACCATAAAATAGGGTGCATTTCTGCCATGTTTGATCCCCAAGTTAAGATAGTATCAGTTAACTCGATATCATCGTAACATCCAGAAGGCTCATCAACACCAAATGTTTGGTAGAAACCAACAACGGCAGATGCCATACAGTGTCTAGCATTTGGATCGAATGCATTCGATCTGAATCCACCTTTCATCATCTTTTGAGCGGCATAACCTTCCATAACAGTATACTGTCCAGAACTGAATACACCAACACCTTCAGGACCAGATGCCTTAAGTGCTTTTTTGATGTTAACTTCCATCTCATCAAATGCTCTTTCCCATGAAACAGGTGCAAAGTTACCTTTTTTATCAAATTCACCTTTAGCATTAACTCTTAGTAATGGTTGCTTTAATCTATCTGCACCATACATGATTTTTGCATTAAAGTATCCCTTGATACAGTTAAGTCCTCTATTTACAGGTGCTGCTGGATCCCCTTTTACTGCAACGATCTTACCATTTTTCGTTGCCATCATGATACCACATCCAGTACCACAGAATCTACAAGCTGCCTTGTCCCATCTCCAACCACCTTCGGCTGCGTTAGCTTTTGCCTCTAACTCACTTGGTACGTTCATACCAATAGCTGCTGCTGCTGATGCGGCTGCCGAGCTCTTTAGAAAATCTCTTCTTGAAAGCGACATAACTTCTCCTTTTATATAAGTTTTATATGTTTTAACGAGAAAATTTTATCACTTAAAAAAGAATAATCAATTGACTTGTGTCAAGCGAGTTAAGTTTTAATTAAGACTAAAATTGTCCTATTTAGAAATACAATGTATAAAAATAATTTAAATTCGATAATAAAATAGCTTATTTTATGTTATAATTTATCCATAAAAAGGAGTTTTACAGGATTAAACGATAATTTTGTAAAAAATAATAACAAAATGAACAAAGCATATTATTCATCAAAAACTTTATTTAATACACAAAAAAATACTTATTTAAATGAAATTAATGTAAATAATACATTCAATAATTTTTTCAAAAATACCTATGAAGATAATTTAAAAAGTGTTTTAGACATCTTGATTGAAAACAAAAAAGAAGCTCATTTAATGACTTTAGACATATTAAAAGAGAAAAATGTAGTAAATGAAGAATTAAATAAAATAAATTTACTAATTTTATTAGGTCAAAATAAACAAGCTCATCAACTTGAACTTACTAATAAAGATAAAAAGATATTTAAAGAGTACTCTCAAGTTTATCAAAAAATTGAAAATAAATTAAATACTAATAGTAATAGAAACAATTAGATATATTTGTTTTGATATAATTTAGCAAATTTATATCAAGGACTTCTCGTGTCATATTTTCCTGCTTTTATTAACTTTGAAAATAAAAAAATATTAATTGTTGGTGCTGGAAAAATAGCATTTTCAAAATTAACTCACTTATTAGAATTCAGCTCTAATATTGCAGTCCTATCTAATGACTTTAATACTGAAATAGAAAATACAATAAAAGAAAATAATCTAGAAGCTTTAAAGAAAAATTATCAATCAAGTGATTTAGATGGATATGATATTGTAATTGCAGCCTTAGATAATATAGAAATCCAAAAACTAATTTATGAAGATTCAAGAAAACAAAACTGCTTATGTAATTGTGTTGATTTACCTAAACTATGTGATTTTATATTTCCTGCTTATATTAAAAAAGGAGATTTAACAATTGCTATTTCTACAAATGGAAACTCACCTGCTGTTTCAAAACAATTAAGAATCTATTTAGAGAAACTAATTCCAAATTCAATAACAAACTTTTTAGAAGAGATGAAAGAGTATAGAAATACAATGCCAAAAGGTATTGAGAGAATGAAATTTTTAGAGCAAAAAGCAAAAAGTTATTTTTCTTCTTTAAAATAGAAAAAGAAGAGTTTTTTACTTAAAAAAATCACTAGATATTTATTCCTTTTTGTATATAATCTTACTTTATAAAAAGGATTATTTTGGACTTTATTAACCTAGCTTTATTAGCTGTATTTATTCCCACTTTTTTTGTAGTTTCTATTACCCCTGGAATGTGTATGACTCTATCTCTTAGTATGGGCATGAGTATTGGATTGAGAAAAACACTTTATATGATGTATGGAGAATTAGTAGGAGTTGGACTTGTTGCAACTGCTTCTGTAATTGGTGTTGCTACTATTATGCTTAAGTATCCTAGTATTTTCTTAGTACTTAAATATGGTGGGGGAGCATATCTATTTTATCTTGGTATTCAAATGTGGTTATCACGTGGAAAAATGGCTTTAAATCTTGATGATTGCCAGTATAATATTTCAAAGAAAAACCTAATGATGCAAGGATTTATAACAGCTATTGCTAATCCAAAAGGTTGGGCATTTTTTATAGCATTACTTCCACCTTTTATTGATGATTCTTTACCTATGGGTTCTCAATTAACAGTTTTAATTTTTATGATTTTACTTTTGGAGTTTACTTGTTTGATTATTTATGCAAGTGGTGGTAAGACTTTACGTAAGTTATTACAAAATAGCTCAAACGTAAGATTAATAAATAAAATTGCAGGAACTTTAATGATGGGAATAGGGGTATGGTTAGCCTTTGGCTAATTCCCCTATAGTTTTATTTCTTCCCTTTAAATTCACTCTTATTTACATTTTCAACAACAGCAATAGCGATATTATTTGTATCACTTGAAATTTCATTTGTTTGTTCTGCTACTTGAGCATTTTCTTGTGTAAATCTATCTAATCCATTAATTGTATCACTAATATGAATCATTACATTTGTTTGCTCTTTAGCTGCGTTTGCTACATCATTAATAATGTCATCTGTCTCTTTGATTTTATTTTCTAAATTCTCAAAACCATCAATCATACTAGAACTTATTTTTTTACCTTCACTTGTTTGTAGTGTTGCACTTTCAACTAACTCTTTTATTTCTTTAGCAGCTTCAGCAGATCTACTTGCAAGATTACGAACTTCAGCTGCAACTACTGCAAAGCCTTTTCCAGCTTCTCCTGCAGTTGCTGCTTCAACTGCTGCATTAAGTGATAAAATATTTGTTTGGAAGGCAATTTGATCAATTACTGCAATTGATTCATTAATTGTTTGAACCTTTTCATTTATCTCATCCATAGATGTTACTGTTTGATTTGCAAGCTCTTTTCCATGGTTTGAAGACTCTTTTGTATTTGCAGATAAAGCAAACATACTTTGAGCTTTTTGGCTTGTCTGGTTAATATTTTCTGTAATTTGTGTAATTGAAGCAGCTACTTCTTCAAGTGATGCTGCTTGGTTTGTTGCATTTGAGCTTAAAATATTTACATTATTTGATAATTGTGTTGCACTACTTTTTAATTGTAATCCATCATTTTGATTATCTACTAGAATTTCTGTAATAATATTATTCATATTATTAATTTCAGTTCCAATTTTTCCACATCTATTAATATCTAACTCTTTCGTAAAGTCTTTTTTTGCATACTGTTCTAAAACAGAACTAATTTCATTTATATCTTTACCTATAAAACTCTCTAAGTTTTCAAGCATATTATTAATAAGCTCTTTTAGTTCATTTAGAGATTGAGTACTACAAGTACTTTCAATTCTTTTCTCCAAGTGACCATGACTTACTTCATTTACAACTTCTTTTACATTTGAGATTAAACAATTATCTTCATTTAAATGAATTTTTATCTCTTCAATATTTTCATTAACTAGTTGTGCCATTTTTCCTATTTCATCATTGCTATTAACATCAATTTTTTCAGCACTATCTTTTGTTTTATTAAGATAATTAAAGAAGTCTAATAATCCATGTTGGAATCTATCTAATGGATTTGAGATTACTTTATTGATTAAAAGATAAATAACACTTAATAAAATAAGAACTAGTATTACTGTTGCAATAATAAATACTTTTTGAACTTGCTCAGAGATTTTTAGAAACTCATCTTGATATGAACCTGCAACTATTGTCCAATTCCATTTTTTATAATTTGTAAAGGCTGCTACTTTTTCTGCAACTAAACCATTTTCATTGTAGTCATAGTGAATAACACCATTTTTCTTTTTAAGGATCTCTTCTATAAATAAATTATCATTTGCATCTTTTAGTTTAGAAATATTCTTACCTTCTAAGGATTTATGTAAAATAAGTTTACCTTTGTTATCTAGAATATAAATATATCCAGTATCTCCAATAACAACTTCTTTTAATTTCTTTTTTAAAGTCTCTAAACCTTTAGTAAAGTCATATCCAATATATAAAGCCCCAATAATTTCATCATTTTTAATAATAGGTGAATAAACAGACATATAACTTTTGTTTGCTATTTCTTCAAGTCCTATGAATTTTTCTTTATTTTGAATATTTTTATATGTATTAGAAGATGGTTTAATAGTATCAAGTAAAATTCTTTCACCTTTTTCATCCATAAGTGAAGAAGTAATTCTAATATATTCATCCCCATCTTTAACGTATACAGCAGATACTGCACCTGTTAATTCAGTAAAATGATCAACTGGTTGGAAGTTTTTATTTAATCTTGAAAATCCATCAAATAAAGCTAATGTTTCAACTCCATTTATTTTGACTTTTCTATTACCTTTTTTTCTAAGATTTAAAAAAGATTTTTCAAATACATTTAAAAGAATCATAGAGTTTTTTTCCAATGAATCATTATAAATCTGAGCTGTTTGATGATAATTATTTACTTGAATTTTTAAATTTGATTCTAATTCTTTGATTAGATTTTTATTAATATTTGAAATCATAAATATTGTAAAAATTATCATTAAAACTAAAATTGTAATCCCTATTAAAATAGAGAATTTTTTATTAATACTGTTTACCATAGTATTATCCTTAGTATAAAATTGTTTTGCTAGTTTTTTAAGAGATTAACATTCAACGTAATGAACGGCAAGACCACCCATGGACGTTTCTTTATATTTATTTTGCATATCTTTGCCAGTGTCGTACATAGTTTTGATAACTGAATCTAATGAGACATAATGTTTACCATCTTCATTTACTGCCATTCTAGCAGCATTTACAGCTTTCATAGCAGCCATTGCATTTCGCTCAATACAAGGTATTTGCACAAGTCCTGCAATTGGGTCACAAGTAAGTCCTAAATTATGTTCCATTCCAATTTCAGCAGCATTTTCTATTTGATTATTATTAGCACCCAAAAATGAAGCCATTCCCGCAGCAGCCATAGAACAAGCTACTCCTACTTCTCCTTGGCATCCAACATCAGCACCCGAAATTGAGGCATTTTTTTGATATAAAAGCCCAATAGCTCCTGATGTTAATAAAAAGTCAATTACTACATCATCATTGTTTTTATGATTTAAAAAGTTTATTATATAGTGTAAAACAGCAGGAATAATTCCAGAAGCTCCGTTTGTAGGAGCTGTTACAACTCTGCCTCCACAAGCATTTTCTTCATTTACAGCTAATGCATATAAATTTATCCAATCCACAATTGCTAATGGATCATTTGGAACTTTTGCTTTTAGTTTTTGATGAATATTAAAAGCACGTTTTGGAACTTTAAGTCCACCTGGTAAAATACCATCACTATTTAGTCCTTTTGAAACAGACTCTTTCATAACATCCCAAATCTCTAATAAATCTTTTTTTATATCTTCTTCATTTTTATAAGCTTTTTCATTCTCTAAAACAAGTTGTGCAATACTTAAATTATTTGTTTTTGCTTTTTCCAATAACTCTTTTGCGCTAGAAAAATTATATGGAAGAGTTTTTTCATCTATTTTTTTAGAATTAATTTCATCTTCACTTATTACTTCTCCTCCACCAATTGAATAATAAGTTTTAGAAAAAAGCTCAGTAGCATTTTTATAAATACTTAATTTAATTGCATTTGGATGAAAGGCTAGAGTTTTGTTTTGATATAAAATTAAATCCTCTTTATATGAGAATGTAATCTCTTTTTCATTAAATAGTTTTAGTAATGAAGAGTTTTTTATTTGATCTATTTTTTTTTGAATTGTATTTGTATCTACAGTTTTAGGTTCATTTCCCATTAGGCCTAATAAAACAGCACTATCACTATGATGTCCAATTCCTGTAGCTCCTAGTGAGCCAAATAACTCTACTTTGATTCTGTCAAGATTTGAAAAGTGATTTTGTTCTTTTATTAACTCTACAAACCTTTTTGCAATAAGCATTGGTCCTACGGTGTGTGAGCTTGAAGGCCCAACACCTATTTTAAAAAGGTTAAAGATAGTCATTTTAGTGATCTAAAATTTGTTGTAAGAATAGTTTTAATCTATCTGATTGAGGATTGTCAAAGAACTCATGAGGAGTATTTTCTTCTACAATTTGTCCTGCATCCATAAAGATAACTCTATCTGCTACTTTTTTTGCGAATCCCATTTCGTGAGTTACACAAACCATAGTAATCCCATCATTAGCAAGTTCTGTCATTACATCTAGAACTTCTCCAATCATTTCAGGATCTAGGGCTGCTGTTGGTTCATCAAATAACATAATATCTGGGTTTGAACATAAACATCTTGCAATTGCAACTCTTTGTTGTTGACCTCCAGATAATTGATTTGGATACTTATCTGCTTGATCTGCAATTTTAACTCGTTCTAAATAGTGCATTGCAGTTTTAATTGCTTCTTTTCTAGGTTTCTTACCAACCCAAGTAGGAGCTAGAATTAAGTTTTCTAAGATTGAAAGGTGAGGGAATAGGTTAAAGTGTTGGAATACCATTCCAACATGTGTTCTAACCTCTCTAATTCTTTTTACATCTTCTGTTAATTCTAAACCATTAATAAGAATTTGACCTTCTTGGAAAGCTTCAAGTCTATTCATACATCTAATAGTTGTAGATTTTCCAGACCCAGAAGGTCCACAAATTACAACTCTTTCACCTTTTTTTACATTTAAGTTAACATTTTTTAATACGTGAAAATCCCCGTACCATTTGTTAAGTTCTTTTAGTTGTATCATATATTCTAATTCGCTCATTTTGTAATCCTATAATTATTTTCTATTATCTATGATTTGTATTAAATCTATTTTCAATTGACTTAGCATATTTAGACATACTAAAACAAATAACCCAATATATCATCGTTACGAAAACATAACCTTCTGTTTCAAATCCTAACCAGTTTGTATCACTATTTGTAAGTGTTACCATTGCAAGAACATCGAATAATCCAATAATTAAGATAAGCGTAGTATCTTTGAATAATGAAATAAATGACCCAACAATATTTGGAATAGAAATTTTTAATGCTTGTGGTAAGATAACTAATCCCATCTTTTTCCAGTAAGTTAAACCTAAAGCATCTGCTGCTTCATATTGACCTTTTGGAATAGCTTGTAATCCACCTCTAATAACTTCGGCGATATAAGCTGCTTGAAATAAAGTAATACCAATTAATGCTCTTAATAATTTATCAAAATCCATTCCTTCTGGGAAGAATAGAGGTAAAATTACTGATGCCATAAATAAAATAGTAATTAAAGGAACCCCTCTAATAAACTCAATATATATAACAGAGATTGTTTTGATAATTGGCATATGTGATTGTCTTCCTAGGGCAAAAATAATACCAATAGGAAATGATGCAATAATACCAACTGATGCAACAATAATAGTAAGTAATAATCCACCCCATTTATCTGTTTCAACAACTTCTAATCCAAATCCACCTGCAACTAAAATATAAGTTATTACAGGGAAAGAAAGGATCATGAATGCTTTTACTTTAATATTATCAATCTTTTTAAAGGCAATAATATAAACTAAAAAGATAAATAGTGCTAAGTTTGGTCTCCAGTATAATTCTTCTGGATAGAAACCATAAATAAATTGATTGAATTTTTCAAAAATGAAAATCCATCTAGCTCCATCTTTTGTAATCTCATCTTTTGTTCCACTCCAAGTAGCATCGAAAATCATCCAATCTAATAATGGTGGCATAACAAGATAAATAAAATAAAATGATACTAATGTTAAAACTGTACTAAGAATAGAATTAAATAAATTCTCTTTAGCCCAGTGGATAACACCTTTAGTATTTGAAGGAGCTGCTCTTGCTTCTAGTTTTTCATAAATAGCCATTATCTCTCCTTTATTTGCATTTTTTTATTTGCGTAGTTCATTAGCACTGAAATAAGAATACTTAGTGTTAAATAAACAGCCATTGTCATTAAGATAATCTCAATTGCTTGTCCAACTTGATTTAATGAAGTACCTGAGAAAATAGTTACTAACTCTGGATAACCAATAGCAGTTGCTAATGAGGAGTTTTTTACTAAGTTTAGGTATTGATTAATAACAGGTGGAATAATAACTCTTAATGCTTGTGGTAAAACAACTTTTTTAAGAATAATATAGTCTTTTAATCCTAATGCATGTGCTGCTTCTTTTTGACCTTTTGGAACTGCTTCGATACCAGCTCTTACAGCTTCTGCGATATAAGTAGCTGTATAAATACTAAGTGCAAAAGATAAGGCTAATAATTCAGGGATTAAAGTCCAACCACCTCTGAAGTTAAAACCTTTTAGTTGTGCATATTCTAATGTTGCAGGTGTACCACTTAGGAAATAAACTAATACAGGTGCTCCTATTAAAATTGCTAGAGAAGTTCCAAGTAGGGGAAACTCTTCTCCTGTTTCATCATGTCTTTTTTTGGCCCAATTTGATAGATAAACAACAGCTATAATACCTAGAATAAAAGCAATAATAACTGCAATAAAACCACTCTCTAAAATAGGTTTAGGAATGTATAACCCACGATTATTGAAGAAAATAGAGTCAAAAAAAGAAATACTTTGTTTGGGACTTGGTAGTGCCGCTAAAACAACGTTGTACCAGAATAGAATTTGTAGTAAAATTGGTATATTTCTAAATGTCTCAACATAAACCATTGATAGTTTTGAAACCATCCAGTTTTTTGAAAGTCTTCCAACACCAACTAATAATCCAATAAGAGATGCAAAGATAATACCAATAACAGAAACTAAAATAGTGTTTAATAAACCAACTATAAATACTTTTCCATGGCTATCTGCTTCATCATATGCAATTAAGGACTGTAAGATTCCAAATCCAGCTTCACTGCCTAAGAAATCGAAACCTGTGTTAATTCCACGTTTTTCAATATTTATAAACATATTATTTAAAACAAAATATGTGAATATGAATATCGATGCAAGCGCAATTATTTGATAAATAATGGCCCTGTTGTCGGGATTGTTATAAAACGCACTCGAAAACATTGAGGGCTTATTTTTTTTATTCATTTTTATACCTTAATAAAAAAAAGGGGGATGATTCCCCCTTTCTGTAATAGAAACTAATATATATAAGTTATTAGATAAGTTGATTATCTAATTGGTGCTCCGTATTGAATACCACCATCATTCCAAAGTTTGTTTAAACCTCTTTCAATTTTTAAAGGAGAGTTAGCCCCAACATTTCTTTCAAATGATTCACCATAGTTTCCTACGTTTTTGATAATATTATATGCCCATTTTTTATCTAAACCTAAGTTTTTACCAGATTCTCCAGATTCACCTAAGATTCTTTTGATTCCTGGGTTTTTACTTTTTAACATAGAATCTACATTTGCTTGAGTAATTCCAAATTCTTCAGCATTTAATAATGCAATGTGAGTCCATTTAACAATATTAAACCATTTATCATCACCTTGTCTTACAACTGGTCCTAATGGTTCTTTTGAAATAATCTCAGGAAGTACTTTTACAGAACTAGGATCTTTTACTTTTAAAACTAAACCATAAAGTTGAGAAGCATCAGAAGTTACAACGTCACATCTACCAGATTTGAATCCTTCAATAGTTTGACCAGATGTATCATAAGTAATTGGTTTATAAGTCATTTTATTAGCTTTGAAGTAATCAGTTAGATTAAGTTCAGTTGTTGTACCTGCTTGAATACAAACAGTTGCTCCATCTAATTCTTTTGCTGAATTTACACCAATATCTTTATTTACTAAGAAACCTTGACCGTCATAATAATTTACACCAGCAAAGTTAAGACCTAATGAAGTATCTCTTGTGTTAGTCCAAGTAGTTGATCTTGATAATAAATCAATTTCACCACTTTGAAGTGCCGTAAATCTCTCTTTTGCAGTTAAAGAAACATATTTAACTTTTGATGCGTCACCAAATACAGCAGATGCAACAGCTTTACACATATCAACATCTAAGCCTTTCCATTGACCACTTGAATCAGTTGCAGAAAAACCAGCAATACCTGTAGATACACCACAATTTAAAACACCTTTTTTCTTAACAGAATCTAATGTATCCGCAGCTGAAACACTCGCTAATAGGGCTACTGTTGCTATACTTAATGAAGCAGTTTTTAAAAATTTCATTTCTCGTCCTTAAAGTTTATTTTGTAAATTCTATATAACTTTTAGCAATTAATTGAATTTAACTTGTAATTCAGTATATTAGTTAAATATAGCATTTGAGTAGCAATGCTGAATAAAATATAGACAATTTTGAAATTTTATTACTACTAATAATAGTAATAAGTATTAATTAGTAATGTAGTTATATATAGAGATGATAAATTATTGAGAAAAGGCGATTTTTAGGGGGTTTGCTAGATTTGATGAAAAAAATGGTTTAATCAAACCATCTTAATTCATCTCTTAAATTTACAACTTCTCCAACAATTATAATTGCTGGACTTTGTGCTTCTTTAGATTTTGAAACAATATCTTCTAATGTTCCACTTATAACTTTTTGATTTTTTGTAGTTCCATTTGAGATTATTGCACAGGGATAATCTTTTCTTTTTCCTACTTCTAAAAGTTTAGTAACAATAAGTTCTATATTATGTAGTCCCATTAAAAAAACAATTGTTTCGTCTTCAATAAATGAACTCCAATTAATATTAGCAATATTGTCACTTGATTTTCTATGCCCAGTTACTACTCTAAATGAAGGAGTAATTCCTCTATTGGTTACAGGAATTCCTGCGTATGCTGGAACTGAGATTGCTGAAGTCACACCTGGGATAATTTCAAATTTTATATTTCTTTGTTTTAAATATAGTGCTTCTTCTCCACCTCGACCAAAAACAAAAGGATCTCCACCTTTTAGTCTTACAACATTTTCATACTTTAATGCGCACTGATAAATGATTTCATTTATTTCATCTTGAGGAACTCTATGATTTCCTTTTTCTTTTCCGACAAATATTAATTCTGTATTTTCTTTTACTTCTTTTAAAATTTCTGGGTTTGCTAATCTATCGTAAATAATAACATCAGCATTTTGAACAAGTCTTAATGCTTTTACTGTCATTAATTCAATATCACCAGGTCCTGCACCTGTTAAATATACTTTTGACATACTTATTTATATTCCTTATAAAATTGTTTAAAAAAGATATAGTAGCATTGAATTTAGTATATTTATTATATCTGCTGATTAAAAAATAAACAGATATAAATAAATTTAGTGGCTTTTACACGAGTTAAGTAAATTATCTAATTCACTTTTTAATTCTTGTAGTTTTTTTGTTGAGTTAATTAATTCTTCTTGTGATTCGATAACCATATCTTCACTTTTGTCTAATTGTTGTGAAATATCAGTTTTACTATTAAGGTCATCAAGGATCTTATCAAATTCATCTGTAATCTCTTCAAGTTTAACAGAAGCATTTGTTGAGTACTCAACAGCTGAGTTTACTTTGTCAATAAAACAGTTTAATGTATCTGTTGCATCAACAATCTCTTTCTCCGCTTCAATTTTTATTGGTTCTATTGGTTCATTATCTGGATTTTGCGCAACTTTTTTTGAGAACTCAAAGAATTTTTTTGCATTCTCTTCCATTGCTTTTAACTCAGAGAAACTGTAGCCTAATAAAAAGATGATAATTAAAGCAAAGAAATATTGAATATATTTTAAATAATCAGTTTTTTGCTCAGTATGACTTGTGTACATTGTTACAAGATTATCAACTTCTTGTAAAAGATTGTTGTTTGTATTATAAATAGAATCAACAATGTTTTTTAATTCTTTTTCATTAGACTCATTTTTATTTAATAGAATCTCTTTGAATTGATTGATATTTGAATAGAAGTTATTCCATAAAATTTCAACTTTAGAAATTTGTTTTCTAATATCATCTGTTGGAGCTTTTAAAATACCTATTAATTCATTACCTTCTCTTAGTGAGTTAAGGTTATAAATAAATTCAACAGTTGCATTATCTAACTCTGAAAAAGAGTGAGTATTATTGTGATATAAATAAAAGATATTTTTAGAAATCTTTTGAGTAAGCATTCTCTCTTTACCTGCTACATTTATTACTAAAGCATCTTTTTTATTTTTATTATTCAAATAAGTTGTTGTTGCTATTATCATCGTCATCAGAATAATAAAAAATACACCGATAATTTTAATTTTATGACTTATTGTATTTGTTTTCACAGTCCTACTCCTTTAAAAACTGAAACTAAAGCATCTTTATTTGTGATACCTACTTCCCCATTTATTACTTCAATTGTTCCTGATCTAGTTAATCTTTTTAAAACTCTTGATAGGGTTTCTGGTTGAATATGTAACATAAAAGAGACTTCTTGTCTTTTTAATTTGTTGAACATATCTAAGTCTTGATTTAGCATAAATGCAACTTTTGCAGTTGCGTCAAATACTAGTTCTCTATTTACAATACATTGTAATTGATGTGTTTTATCAAGTAAAATTTCCATTAATTCCATAGTAAGAATATTCTTTGATAAGAATTGTTCTTGAAATTTTTCGAAATCTATTGATAAAACTACTGAATCCTCAATAAATTCAGCATTAGAAAAACAGTAAATATCATTCTGTTTTATAGAAGATAGCTCTGAAATCATTGAATTTTTATAAATGTGATATAAGAAAATTTCGTTGTCAAACTTATCTACTTTGTAGATTTTGATCAAACCTTCTACTAAAAAAAGTATATTTTTAGTCACATCACTTTCATAGTATAAAATAGAGTTTTTTGGGTACTTTATAACAGTTGAGATAGAAGCAATCATCTCTTTTTGTTCATCATCTAAACTATCAAAAAAACTTATTTTACTTATGGTCTCTTGTATGGGCATACTATACCTTCGTAATTGTTTTGTTTAAGCAATTCTATATTATCCTAGTGTAATTTTAAATTAAATGAATATTTTATAGGATAAAAAATGAGTTTTAAAGAGTATATTAAAGCAGTTGGAACAGGTCCAAAAGGTAATAGAGAATTAGAAAAAGAAGAGATTATTAATGCAATAGATTTAATTCTAAAAAGAGAGGTTAGTGATGCACAAATTGGTGCTTTTCTAGTTGCTTGGAGAACTAAATTTGAATCAATTGGTGAATTAAGAGGAACAGTTGAATCTTTAAAAAGCCATATGACTACAAAAAAAATAGAAAATTCTATGGAACTTGGTTATTCTTTTGATGGAAGAGTTAAAAATCCTTTCCTTTTTCCTCTATATAGTGATATTTTAGAAAAGTTTTATAAAAAGAATCATGATGTTGAAGAATTAAATCTTGTAATTTCAGGTGATTTACTTCAACCTGCAAAAAATGGTTTAACAATTAATGAAATTGTTGATTCTCTTGACCTAGGTCGATTTTTATTCCACTTTAATAGGATAGAATACCTAAATAAGTTAAGTAGTTTAACAGATTTAAGACATGAATTAGGATTAAGAACAGCTTTTAATACAGTTGAAAAACTTTTAAATCCAGGAATTAGTGATTATGGAGTTACAACAGCATTCCATAAACCTTATGTAAAAAAATACTTAGATATTTTTGGTCCTGATTTTAAAGAAGTAATTGTTGTTAAAGCTAGTGAAGGTAGTCCAGAAGTCTTTAAAGATGGTAAATATTGGAAAATGTTTGACGGTGAAATTGTTGAAACACCTTTTAGTTTAAAAGACTATGGTGTGACATATTCCAAAGATTTTGATAGAATTACTTTAGAAGAGGCTTTAAATATTGTTAAAAGCCCAGATGATGAGATTTTAAATATTGCAAAATTTAATGTAGCGTTATATTTAGTGTTTGCAAATAGAGTAAAATCTTTAGATGAAGCTTGGGAAAGGTTAAATTAATTTTACCTTTTTAAGCAAGTTTATAATATGCTTTTGGTCACAAAAGGCTAGGAATAGAAGATGTTAATTGATGGATATGGAAGAAAAGTAGATTATTTAAGAGTATCAGTAACTGAGAGATGTAACTTCAGATGTCAGTACTGTATGCCTGAAAAACCTTTTTCATGGGTTCCAAAAGAGAACTTATTGTCGTACGAAGACTTATTTAAGTTTATAAAAGTTGCTATTGATGAGGGAATTACGAAAGTAAGAATCACAGGTGGTGAACCATTATTAAGAGAAGGTCTTGATGAATTTATCAAGATGATTTATGATTATAAAAATGATATAGATTTAGCTTTAACTACTAATGGATTCTTACTTCCTAAAGTTGCTCAGAAATTAAAAGACGCAGGTCTTAAAAGAATCAATGTTTCATTAGATTCAATGAAACCTGATGTTGCAGCAAAGATTGCTCAAAAGAATGTTTTAGAAACAGTTCTTAAAGGTATTCAAGCAGCAGATGATGCTGGGCTTAAAATAAAAATAAACTGTGTTCCAATTCAAGGAATAAATGATGGTGATCTTCTTGAAGTATTAGACTTCTGTAAAGATAAAGGTTATCCAATCAGATTTATTGAATTTATGGAAAATCAACATGCAAAAGATGGGGCTAAAGGTCTTAATTCTGATGCAATTAAAAAAATAGTTTCTCAAAAGTATGAGAAATTTGATGAAGTACCAAGAGATACTAGTTCACCTGCTCAATACTATGCGATTGAAGGTGGATATCAATTTGGTATTATAGAACCTCACAAAGATGATTTCTGTGCGGCATGTAATAGAATTAGACTTACAGCTGAAGGATTTTTAATTCCTTGTTTATACTTTGAAGATGCAATGAGTATCAAAGATGCAGTAAGAGCTAATAAAGTAGATGAAGCAGCAGCAATCTTGAAAAAAGTATTAGAAACTAAACCAGAGAAAAATAAATGGTCTGATAAAGATGATAATGAAACATCGACAAGAGCATTTTACGAAACTGGCGGATGATTTAGAAGAGCCTTTGTGGCTCTCCTAAATGATAACCTTGAGAATAATCAATCCCTAAATCTTTAATAGTTTGAAGAACTTCTTCATTTATTACAAACTCAGCAATTGTTTTAATTTTTTGTTTTTTTGCAAATACAATAATTGATTCAACAACATGCCTACTATAATCATCTGTAACAATATTTTTAATTAATGAACCATCAATTTTTAGTATATCTGGTTGGAATTCTAATAATCTTTCGTAATTAGAATAACCACTTCCAAAATCATCTATAGCAATTTTTACTTTACCTTCTAATTTACTTTTCAAAATAAAGTCTTTTACTAATTCAAAATCTTTAACTTCTTCATCTTCTAATAATTCAAAAGTAATTCTTCCTATGTGTTCTTTTTTTGTGATTAATTTAAGTAATTGTTTTCTTACATGTTTACTTTCAATATCAGAAGAAGAAAGATTAATTGTAATCTCTTTATCTGTATGTTTTAAAGCTTTAAATGAATTCTCAATTACTAGTTCTGTAATATCAGAATAGTATCCTGTTTTTTTAGCAATATTTAAAAATTGGAAAGGAGATACAATATTTCCATTTTTATCAATTAGTCTAATAAGAGATTCATATTTGTCTATTTCACCGGTTTTATTATTAATAATAGGTTGGAAGAAAGATACAAAACTTCCTTCTTTTGCTAGGGCACTTTTGATCATACCAATATTTTTTAGTTTATTTCTAGCTTCTATTTGAGCTCTACTATGGAAATTTTTTGCATTAATAATAGGTATTTTATACTTTAATCCATGTTGAATCCCTAAATACGCATCATCTAATATATGTGTATCTTCGTAAGCAAAACTAATGCAAATATCTACATCATAATTAGTCTCTTTAAATGAAATACCAATTTGTTTAAATCTTTCAATAACTTCTTTTAGGATTTTTATTAATACTTTTTCATCATAAATTTCATTTTTAAGAAATGCAAATAAACCATTTGTTAGGTTATATACTTTTTTTTGATTAAAATTATGAGGGAAATAATTAAGAATTACTTGCTCAAATTCAAATTCAAAAGTATGCATTAATGTTTCAGAATAAAACTCTTTAAATAGATCATAATTAGCTATTTGTAAAAATATTAAAGTTGGTGTATTCACATAAGATAAATCTGCGATTAACTGTTTTTTTGGATTCATTACATCCGTAATATCATGTCTTATTCCAATAATCTCTTTTATATTTCCATTAATATCAATAATTGGAGAGATTGTTGCATCCACATAATAAGCAGTTCCATCTCTTTTTTTATTTTTTAAAATACCTTTGAATGTTTTATGAGCTTTTATTTTTCCCCACATATCTTCAAATATTTTTTTAGGCATATCTGGATGTCGTACAACCCTATGTGATTTTCCTAATAAGTATTCAAGTGAATAACCACTAATTTTACAAAATTTATCATTTGCTTCTTTTATAACCCCAGATGGATTAGTTTTACTAACCATATCACTATCATTTAATACTCTTTTGTACTCTTCTAACTCTTTTGCCTGAGAAGCTATTTTTGTAAGGTACTCACCTTGTTTTATATGTAAATCAGCTTTTAAAAGTATCTCTTCTGCTGAAAAAGGTTTTCTAATAAAATCAACGGCACCATGTTTTATTACGTGTGAATATTTCTGTTTATCTTCACTACTTGAAATTATAATAATAGGAATATCTTCTAGTTTAGGGTTGTTTTTGATTTTTTCTAATACTTCTATTCCAGATAAATTAGGCATTTCTAAATCTAATAAAATTAGATTTACTAAAGAACCTTTTTCTAAGTGTTCTATTCCTGCTATTCCATCTTTTGATTCAAAAATAGTATAGTTTTTCATTTCTAAAATATTTCGTATAGTTTTTCTTACAAAAGTAGAATCGTCAATGATTAATATATTTTTATTTTTATTATTTGATAAATCAATAATTAATTTATTAATATCTTTTATAAGGGTTTTCAGTGGGATATCTTTTGAGAAATAATCAACAACACCATGTTCAAAAAGATAGTTTCTTCGTTGAATATCTTGATTCCCAGATAAAACAATAATTTTTGGATGTTTTTCTTTTTGAGAAGAAAATTGTAAAATTAGTTCATCTCCTTCTCCATCTGGAAGGATCAAATCAAGTATTATATAGTCAATATTAGCATTCTCTTCAACTTTTTGAAGAGCTTCCTTTAATGTAAATGCTTGTAATATTTCGTAATCAGGATGTCGAAGTAAAGCAAATAACGTATTGTTATATGTCTTGGAATCTTCAACAATTAAGATTTTTGTCATCGTCGCCTCAAAAAATAATATTATATAAGTTTATAATTATAACATATATTTTATAGATAAACAGTATTAAATATATTTATCTATTATTTGTTTCTTTTCTTCTTTTTGTTTTTCATCCTGTTGTTTCTCAAAAACTTTAACACTTTCCTTTAGTAAAAGCTCTTGATGTGTTTTACTTGTCATTACAGAATTTAATGTCTCTAAATCTTCTTCTCTTCTATTTTGATTATTTACATTTTCATTAGTTGTTTCATTATTAGATCGTTGATCTTCTCTAAACTCTTTTGTAAAAAGATTTTTATCTAAAAGAATTAGAACACAATAAAGTTCTTCTTCTTCAATATTTTCATTGGCTTTTGTATTGTTATTTGATTTCATCCAATAAATCATAGTGATTAAATCATGGCAAGTATTTGAAATTAGATTTAACTCTTTTGCATAGGTGATTAATTTGTATTCATTTACATTTAACCATCGCTCTTTTAGATTATGTGCATTTTGATTGTAGTTTTTTTCTTCATGTATTTTTTCTAAAAAATTGTTAATACCAAAAAACTCTATACGTCTTTGAATATTAATAACTATAGTATTCCAAATAGCAAATAAACTATAAGAGTATTGCTCTAATTTAATAAGTTCAGCTACTTCTTTTATGGAATATATTTCACTTTCTTGAAGGCTAAATCTTGGATTTGATGGATTTGATAATAACTCTGGATATGTTGTCATTTTATCCTCCTTCATTCATTATATAAATTATACTTAAAAATGTGAGAAATTATGTGCAATATCCAGAACTACAATATTATTTACTTAAAATGCAATCTAAATTGTTAAATAAGTTAATAGTGTTTTTTTCAATTATCTTAGCTATATTTTTCAACTCATCATTAGAATTGTTTTCTGAGTTTTTATTTATATACTCTTGAAGATTTTTATGTAAATTTTCTTGACTTGTTTTTAATTTTGGCCAATATGAATTTTTTGTATAATCTTGATTTTCTAATTCACTTTGTATTATCCATTTACCTAGATTGCTTTGATTATATTTTTCTATTTCCCAAGGATTAAAAGTATTAAGTTTTGCAAAATTATTATCTTTGAAATTAATGTAATCATTTTTAAATGTTGAAAGTTTTTGTAATAAATCTAAATCTGAAACTTGATTTCTTATATCTTTATCTAAAATAGCTTTACTTGTAATATTCATAAGCCTTTGAGATAATAAAGAAACATCAGTTGATAAATTATCAATAGAAGAGGCTGTTGAAGCATTTTCTTGTGTCGTTTTATCTAATGAATTAACTACATCATTAATTTGATACATACCACTTTCTTGTTCTTTACTTGCTTGAGATACATTATGAATCATATCTTTTGTTTTAGATATTTTTTCATTTAGTTTTTCATAACCTTCAATCATTTGTGATGAGATTTGTTTTCCTGCATTTGATTTAGATGAAGCATCTTCTACTAAAATTTTAATTTCGCTTGCCGCTTGTGCACTTCTTGAGGCTAAGTTTCTAACCTCTTGCGCTACAACTGCAAAACCTTTTCCTGCTTCTCCTGCTGTTGCTGCTTCCACTGCTGCGTTAAGTGATAATATATTTGTTTGGAATGCAATTTGATCAATAATTTCAATTGCTTCACTTATATTTATTACTTTTTTATTTATTTCATCCATTGCTGTAGATGTTTTTGAAGCTAAAGAATTTCCTTGTATTGCAGAATTATTTAATTCATTTGATACCTCAGTCATAAGTAACACATTTTGATTATTACTTCTGATATTTTCTGTAATTTGCTCAATTGCAGCAGCTGTTTCTTCAAGTGATGCAGCTTGTTCATTAGAAGCTGTTGATAAGTCTTGAGAAGAACTTGCTAATACATCTGTTGATGATTTTAATTCATTTCCTGCATTATCAATCATTGCCATTAATGAAGATACATTTCTACCTAATAATTTTGATGATGTGTAAAGTGAACCAATATCTCCACATAATTCTTGTGTTTGAGACTCTTCTAAATCATATTTGAAATTATTAGAAGCATAGTTATCTAAGATTGTGTTTATACTATCAAGTCTATCTTTTGTATTTATAAGCATATCATTTATGTTTTTTCTTAAAGCCTCAACTTCTTTTGTTGCACCTTCTTGTTTGATGGTATAACAGAAGAAACCATTAGAAACTTTTGACATAATATCATCGATTTCTTCAACTACAAGTCTATCTTTTTCTATGAAATTTTGAGTTTTTATTATTTGCTCATTCATTTCACTTGTCATTTGTGAGAATTCATCACTCCCATTTACTTTTGAAATATCTATTTTGTCAGTTTCTCTTACTGCATATTTAAAAAATGAACTAAGTCCTGTCTTGAAGTTTTGAAGTGAATTAAGAATTGTTTGCGTAATAACTCTAGAGATAAGTAAAATTATAATTAAGCCCAAAATTGTAAATGAGGCTGTTATATATAAACTATTAGAAGAATTGTCTTTTAATACTTTAATATCTTTTGTTATCTTCTTCGAAATAAAAGAATCAATCTTATCTAGTTTTGCAATCTTTGTATTAAAATTTTTTATCCAAGAATTAATATCTATTCCAAAACCACCAATTGTATTAGTGTTTAGTGCTATATTTCTTAGCTTTTCAACTTCATCAAAAATCTCTTCTTTAATCTTTTTTTCATTTACTGTATCAGTATATAAACTAAGCATATCTTCTGTGGCATTTTTAAAGAATATATTCATATAGTTATTTTGTTCTGTGATTAGTTTTACAAATTCACTTTTTTGTTTATTTGTAAATCTGTTTTTTGAAAATGCATTAGCTCCAATTGCTCTCTCAATTCCAGCTCTCTCTTTTGCTAATAAAAAACCATAATAAGCTGTAATATCTTTATTCTCTTCTACTGTAGTAGCTCCATTAGAAATACTCCAAAATGTAGTAAGCAAATTTTGGTTTATTGATGAAAAATATTTATTTGATTCATTTTCACTTATTGAAAGTTTAGAGATTTTAGCTCTTACATCTTCTAATTTATCTAGTGTTTTAATAATAGATTTAATATCTTTTTTTACTTGTGTTGTAAGAAGATTTTTATCAATTGCTTTAATTGCATTATTAAGTTCTTTAATTCTAAAGTTTGTTTCAAATCTTTCATTTTTAAGCTTTTTAATAAACTTTGTACCATTACTTGCAATATATCCTGAACTAACTGCTATCTCTTTTTGTGTTGCATGTAATAAATCACTTATTCTTGTTGCAATTTCAAGTTTTTCAAAAAGTTTTAAATCATCAATTCTTAAGGAATAAGATAACTCACCTTCCATTTGTTTTAGAATATTTATTTTTTTAGTTAAGGTATCAAACCAGTGAATAGAGTTTATATTAAATCCACCTAACTCTTTTGATTCAAGAAGTGTTTCTCTCATTTGTTTTATATTAGTAATAGATTTATCATTTAAAGTCTTTTTTGTAAACTCTTTCATTTCTTTTGAAGCATATTGTAAATAATTACTTAGATATGAATTTTGTGAGGCGATAATATTGTTTAACTCAGATTGCATTCCTTTATGAAAGGCATCGTTTGTTATTGTATTCATACCAATAGCTTTTTCAATTGAAGCTTTTTCTTTTGCATATAAAAAAGAAGAGTAGGCTGTTAACTCTTGTGATATTTTAATATTATTAGACTCTTTTGCTGTAAGAACAGTAATATCTAAAAGTTTATTGTTAAGCCTTGAATAATAAGCCATTGTTTCATCAATACTTATATTGGATGTTTTTATTTTTTGTCTATGTGTTTGTATTTCATTTAAAAAACTATTAATACTTTTTGTAGCTGAAAAAAGTTTATTTGAGTAGTTTTTATATTCAATACTTTTTAGAAAACTTTTATAAATATTTATTTGTTTATCTGTTTTCTTTATCTGTCTTAGCAGTTTTTCTTTATTACTTGAATAAGTACTTGCATATTCTCTTTCGTTTTGTGTCTCTTTTAATACATAAGAAATATTTTTGCTAAGCTGATTTAATGTATCAATTTTATTCATGGTATCTACATTGTTATATGAATCATTTATTTTTATAAATGATAATATCATAAGGCCAATTATTGGAACAATTACTAATAAAAGTAATTTATTCTTTATATTTATATTCTCTAAATTCAAAAGTTTCATCTATTATCCCTCTTCCCTTAATAGTGAGCTTAGTATAAAAAAAACTTGTGTAGATATTATGTTAAAAAGAGCTTAAGCTTAATAAATTATTAAATATTACTTAGTGAGTTATTTATTATGTTTACTTTAATAAAACTGATTAATGAAACTTTAATGAAGCTTTAAATATAATTCGCGTCCACTTCAAATGGAAGTGAAAATTAACATATACCTATTAGGAGGTCAAGATGGCTTTAGATCAGGATTTAAAATCAGAGATTATAGCAAAGTTTGCAAAAAAAGATGGTGATACAGGTTCAGCGCAAGTTCAAATTGCAATTTTAACTGAGCAAGTTAAAGTTTTAACTGAGCACTTAAAAATCAACAAGAAAGATCACTCTTCAAGATTAGGTCTTTTAAAAATGGTTGGTAAAAGAAAAAGACTTTTAGCATACTTAAGAAGAACAAACTATACTGCATTTACAGAATTAGTTGCTACTTTAGGTATTAGAGCTAAATAATTTTTTAATAAATTATATTCAAAAAAGGGTCACAGTTTTCTGTGACCCTTTTTTTTTAGTTTAAATAAAATTTCCTAATTCACTTACTTTATAACGAATCTTAATAATACTTCATGTAAAATACAAGTAATAAAATATATCAGGATATAAATGTTATTAACAAAAAAGAGTGAATATGCACTACTTTCTTTGATTTCTATCGCTAGAAGCGACAATCCAAAGAATGTTGATGTACTATCAAGAGAGTTAAATATTTCAAAATCATTCCTTGCTAAGATAATGCAGAATCTAGCAAAACATGACTTAGTAGTTTCTCATCGAGGTGTAAATGGTGGATTTGCACTAAAAAAAGCATGGGATGAAATTACTATTTTAGAAATAACTATAGCAGCAGAAGAAAAGCTACCATCAGTATTTGAATGTTCTCCTTCTCTTGGCGATTGTCCAAGTCAAAGAGCTGAGCTTTGTACTATCTGGCCTTTATTAAATAACTTACAAAACAGAATTAATGGTTTTTTAGAAGAACTTACACTAAAAGATATTAGTTCATGACTTTATTTCATATTTCACATACAGATTTAGATGGCTACGGTTGTCATCTGATCACAAAAGAATACTTTAAAGAAGGATTTTTCTTTAATGCTAATTATGGATTAGAAGTTAAATTAAGTATAAAAAAAGTATTAGAAAAAATTGAAGAGTTTAAAGATGAAGAAATTCTTTTTTTAATTTCTGATTTAAACTTAACTTTTCAAGAATCAAAAGATTTAGATAAATCTATAAATGATTTAATTGAAAATGGTTTTAATATCAAATTACAAGTATTAGATCATCATGTAAGTGGACAAAAAAGTGCAGATAAGTTCCATTGGTATTATTTAGATACTACAAGATGTGCTACAAAAATTGTTTATGATTATATGTTCGAAGAATACAATGGGTTTGAATTAGAAACAGATCAATGGTTAAATCCTTTAGTAAATGCTATTAATGCAATTGATATTTGGTTAGATAATGAAGTGAAAAACTTTGAATTTGGAAAAGTATTATTAATGATGGTTTCTAAAGCTAGAGAAATTAATAATTCATTGTTCCCAAATTTAAATAGAGATTATAGAATTTATTTATTAAAACAATCAATTATGTATATTAATGAAAAAGATGGAAATATCAAATTAGATAATAATCTTCATTTTCTAAAAAAAGAGTTTTTAAGACTTGATGATAAAGATGATACTTTAGATAATCTAAGTGCTAAATATTTAGTTAAGACTTTAGATGATGTAAAAGATGATCTTACTGTAACATACAAGGGTCACAAGGGTTTATTAACTTATACTTTAGGTTCTATCTCGATTCCTGCAAATGCATTCTTAAAAGCTAATCCCGATTATGATTTCTTTATTGATGTTGGAAGAAAAGGAAATGCATCTTTTAGAGCAGATGGAAAAGTTGATGTTTCTGTAATGGCAGCAAAACTAGCAAAAGGTGGAGGTCATGTAAATGCCTCTGGTGCTAAATTTGATGATTTCAAAGAAACTATTCACTACGAAGAAATAAAAAATTACGTACAAAGAAAGCTAGATAAAATCTAGTTTTCTTTTCTCTTTTAAATACTTAACCTTATAATTATCTCCAAAGAACTACAAATTAGTTTAAAAAACAAATAAGAAATAAAATATTCCATAAGATTTGTGTGTTATAATATTTATTAATAACAAAAATAAATATGAAAAGGATATAAAAATGGAGTGTGAATTCCCAAGTGTAAATTCAAACAATGAAGAAATTATAGAGATATTTAAAAATACTAAAACAATTGCAATTGCAGGTCTTTCTCCTAATGAAGAGAAAGCTTCAAATAGAGTTGCAAAATACTTACAAAATGTGGGATTCAAAATTGTTCCAATTTACCCAAAAGAAGAAGTGATTCTAGGTGAAAAAGTATATAGAAGTCTAGAAGAAATTCCTTTTAAAATTGATATGGTTGATGTTTTTAGAAAACCAAATGCAATTGCAGCTGTTGTTGATGCTTGTATTGCAAGAGGAGATATTGATACGGTATGGACTCAATTAGGTTTAGTGAATAATGAAGCAGCTGCTAAAGCAGAAGAAGCTGGAATGAAAGTTGTACAAAACAAGTGTACAAAGATAGAACACGCAAACTTTTTTTAGTTTATAAATGCTTTAATTTAGATGATGGGTTGTTAAGTACTAATTTAGCAACGCATCCTAATTTGTTATCTTTCCTATTCTTTATAGATATTTTTGCTCTCAGGGCATCCGCAGCGTTCTTAGCAAGGAATAATCCAAGACCAACACCACTTTGATTACCAAATCTTTTAAATGGTGCAAATAAATCGACATTTTCATCAATTCCAACACCTTCATCAGTTACTGTGATAATAATCTTCTCTTTAGTCTTTTTAAGTCTAATGGCAATTGATTTATCATCAGGAGTGAATTTAATAGCATTTTGTACAAAGTTTTGTAGGATTTGATTAAATAGTGTAATTTGAATTGATGTATTTAAAGTATTAACATTTGAGAAGAATGTAATAATGATATTTTTTTGTGCACTTAACATTCTATAATCATTAGCTTTTTTCTTCATATATTCAACTAAATCTAAATCAATCATCTCTTCAAATTGCGCACCTTCAGCACGACCAATATCAAGAATAGATGAAATCATTTTATTCATATCATCAATTTGTTTTACAGTTAGTTGAAGTGTTTCTTCATATACTTCTATTTCTCTTTTTTTTCGAAGAGTCACTTCATTTTTTAATTTCATTACAGCTAGAGGAGTTTTTAACTCGTGAGCAGCTCCTATGAATAACTCTTTTTTAAACTTAACATATGTTTCAATTCTATTAGTAAGGGAGTTAATAGAATCAGATAACGAGTGAAACTCCATAGGTAAATCTTTTTTATCTATTTGAGTAAGAGATTTTTCATCCATATTTGATAATTTTTTATTGATCTGTAAAATAGGTTTTAATAATGACTTAGATACTACTAGTGAGTATATAAGCATAAGTAAAAAGCCAGGAATAGCTAGAATAAATAAGTTTTTGAAAATTATTGAATATAATAATTCACGCTCAAAATTAATATTTCTTTTAATTTCTAAGAATTTTCTTTTCTCCAAATCAAATGGATATAAAAGTTTAATATAGAAATTGTTTTCTTTTTTATATGTAAAAAATTTATGTGCTTTTAATTTTGGATTATTTACTAAATCAATAGATACATCATCATTTTGAATACTTTTGAAAGTATTAAAATTTATCTCTTTATTATAAGCTTGAGTATAAATCTTTTTAGCATCTTGTAGCATGTTTTTTTGGATGTTTTCGTAAATAGTACTTCTTGAGTACTCATAAAAAATAAATGAAAGTGTTATTATAAAAAGCGAAGTTGCTATTATAAGTTTAGTATAAAACTGTTTATAAATGCTCTTCGCTTCCATAATTCTAACCTAGTTAAGGAGTTTTGTTATTTTGTTTCTTCGTCTTTGTTATCAGGGTAACAGAATCTATAACCTCTTCTTCTAATTGTTTCAATAGTAGAGATATTTAATGGTTTATCCATTTTTTGTCTAATTTGGTTAATTGCAACTTCAATTACGTTTGGAGTTACTAATTCTGGTTCTTCCCAGATTGCGTCTAATAATTGCTCTTTAGATACAATTTGATCTCTGTGTCTTGCTAAGTGTGTTAAAACTTCAAAAGGTTTACCTTTTAATTCAATTTCTTCACCAGCATATTCAATTTTTTCTTCATCAGGATTGATTGATAATTCATCAATTTCAATTACATTTGTTCCACCGAATCTTAATCTAGCTTCAATTCTAGCTAATAAGATATCGAAATCAAATGGTTTTTTAATGAAATCGTCTGCACCAGATTTTAATGCTTCAATTTCAGATTCTTTATCATCTCTTGCTGATATGATTACAACAGCAGTTCTTGAACTTCTGTTTTTAACCATTTTACATAACTCTAAGCCATCACCATCTGGTAACATCCAGTCTGTTAATACTAAGTCATAGTTTCTGATATCAATAAAGTATTCAGCATCTTTGTAGTTTTCTGCGGCATCTACTTGATATCCAAAATCAGTAAGACCTTCTTGCAGTGTTCTATTTAAAGTTATTTCGTCTTCAATTATTAAAATTCTCATATATTTGGGTCCCTTAAATTTAAGTTAAGTTTAAATTTTGTCGGAATTGTACCATAAAAATTTACAAATTTAAAGGCTTTTTAAGGTAAATGTTGAAATTTCTTAAGAAAAGCTTGTTTCATGGCTTGAATGTTTTGGGTATTAATTGTTTATTAACTAAGAATGGTTACAATATGCCCATATAAATAATTAAGGAATAAAATGAAGAAGATAGTTTTAAGTGTTATAGCAACTCTAGCCTTAAGTACTGCTACATTAAGTGCTGCTGATTATTATGCAACAGTAGACGGTGAAAAAATTACAAAGAATGATATCGCTGTAGTTTTACAAGATCCAAGAATTAATTTTGAAACATTACCAAAAAGTGCTCAAAAACAAGTTTTAGAGCAAATCATTAATAAGAAGCTTATTGCAAATCAAGCATTTAAAGATGGTGTTGAAAATGATAAAGATTATAAACAAGCACTAGCTAAAGTTAAACAAGACTTAGCATTCCAAGTATGGCAAAAGAATCAATTAGAAACATTAAAAATTTCTGAAAAAGAACAAAAAGAATTCTTTGATAAAAATCAAGAAAAATTCCAAGTTCCTGCAAATTTAGAAGCTAGACATATTTTAGTAAAAACTGAAAAAGAAGCTAAAGCTTTAATTGCAAAACTTGATAAAGCAAAAAAGAAAGAAGATACATTTGTTGAATTAGCAAAAACTAAATCAGTTGGACCTACTGCACCTAAAGGTGGATATTTAGGTAAATTCCCAGCTAATCAAATGGTTCCTGAATTCTCAAAAGCAGCTCAAGAATTAAAAAAGAATACTTACTCTAAAAAACCAGTAAAAACTCAATTTGGTTACCATGTAATCTTCTTAAAAGACAAAATTGCAGCTAAATCATTATCTTTTAATGAAGTTAAAGGTAATATTTCAAAAATGTTATTAGGTAATGCTTATAACAAAAAAGTTAAGCAAATCGCTGACGATTTAAGAAAAAAAGCTAAAATAGTTATTAAATAAAAAATTCAAGGAGAACAATTTGGGTGTATTAGATGTAGTAAAACCAGGAGTATTAACAGGTAGCGAAGCAAAAAAACTTTTTGCTTATGCTAAGGAGAACAAATTTGCAATTCCAGCAGTAAACGTAGTAGGAACAGATTCAGTAAATGCAATATTAGAATCAGCAGCAAAAGTTAACTCTCCCGTTATTATTCAGTTTTCAAATGGTGGAGCTCAATTTTTCGCAGGAAAAGGTTTAAAAGTTGATAATGCAGCTATCTTAGGTGGAATCAGTGGTGCACAACATGTTCACACAATGGCTGAAGCTTATGGTATCCCTGTAATTTTACATACAGACCACGCTGCTAGAAAACTTTTACCATGGATTGATGGATTATTAGATGCAGGTCGTTCTCACTTTGAAAAAACTGGAAGACCATTATATACTTCTCACATGTTAGACTTATCAGAAGAGTCTTTAGAAGAAAATATTGGTACATGTGTTGAATACTTCAAAACTATGAGTGAACTTGATATGATGATTGAAATCGAATTAGGAATTACTGGTGGAGAAGAAGATGGTGTTGATAACACTGAAGTAGATAATGCTTTATTATATACACAACCAGAAGAAGTATGTTATGCATACGAGCAATTATCAGCTGTAAGTGAAAACTTCACAATTGCTGCTTCATTTGGAAATGTTCATGGTGTTTATAAGCCAGGAAATGTTGTATTATCTCCAAAGATCTTAGATAATTCACAAAAATTCATTGCACAAAAACACAATGTAGAAGCAAAATCAGTTGATTTTGTATTCCATGGTGGTTCTGGTTCTGAGCTTTCAGAAATTAGAGAAGCTATTGAATATGGTGTAATTAAGATGAATATTGATACTGATACACAATGGTCTTTCTGGGATGGTGTAAGAGCGTATGAGTCTAAAAATAGAGATTACTTACAAGGTCAAATCGGAAACCCAGATGGTGAAGATAAGCCTAACAAGTCTTACTATGATCCAAGAAAATTCTTAAGAGCAGGGCAAGAATCAACAATTGCTAGATTAGAAGTTGCTTTTTCTGATTTATGTTCTTTAAATAAAAACTAATATAAGAATGGAAGCGTAAAGCTTTCATTTTTATTATTTAGATTTTCTCTTTTTGTTTCTTGTTTTAGAAACTCTTTTCTCATTGATTTTAAAATTATATTGAATATACTTTTTTGTTAAAAATTCTGAACTACTATACATTTCATCTAACAAAGTTTTTACTTTCCAAACATTAATATTATCACGTTTACAAAGTTTCTTTTTTATCTCTAAATTGTTCTTATTATAGATATCAATGATTTTTTCGAAAGGAAAGTCTTCAAGGAAAGGATAGGTTGATAAAGACTTCCCGTATTCTTTTTTGTAGGAATATAGTAGACTGAATGCAAAAAGCTCTGGAATCCACTGAGAACCTGATGAAAGCTTAGTAGAAAATAGATTAGTTAAATATGTATAATATACTTTCATAGGTTCTAAGTTGCTTGCGATTTGTTTCATTAAAACAGATTGATTTTTATTCTTAAATATTTCAAACAATGTCTGCGTTGTTATAATATTATTATCAAGATATTTGTGGAGAGAACAAATGTGTTTTTCAATAAAATCTAATTCTTCTTGTTTTATCCCAACTATCAATTCATTTGATTTATTAATAAAGTCTTTAGTATTGTACTCTTTTAGCAAATGATGTATTATCATTAGCAAAGTATCAAGTTTTAACTTTTTCAAATTTGTTGATTGTGATTGTTTTAACACAATATTGAATTGTCTGTTTTTTTCCATAACCGTTCCAAAACTATATAACTTTAAATCTGCACATATTGTAGAGTTTTTTTTCTTTTTATTCTTCCTTTTTATTGCTAAATAAATTGTTCATTAGTGCTTATTTTATATAAAATTAATGCTATAATGCCATATGAAAAAAGAAACCCTACAAAAAAGAACTAAAATTGCCAATGATATTATGTATTATATTTATACACATATTGATACAAACATTGATATTGAGGACTTAAGTATCGACTTGGGTGTGAGTAAATTTCATATGCATAGAATTTTTAAAGATGCCTTTGGAAAGAATATATATGAAAGTGTAAAGTCTATTAGATTGCAAAAGGCTTCTAATCTTTTATTAACTAATAAATACTCAACTATTTCTAATGTAGCGAACTTATGCGGTTATTCATCGCAATCATCTTTTATTAAAACATTTAAAGATAGATTTGATATGACACCAAAACAGTGGAAAAATGGCGGATACAAAGAATATTCCCATAAGATTTTACAACAATCTGCTAAAGCCATGAGTTCAAAAGCAAATTTTGATATTAAACCAACTATTGTTAAAATGCCAAAAATGAAGAGTTTTTATATTAGAAACCAAGGCTATAATATCTCAATTCAAGAAACATGGCAAAAGCTTCATGTATGGACATTATCTAATGATATTAAAAACTATCAAGAGATTGCACTTTTTCATGATAATCCAACTATTACACCTTTAAATGAATGTCAATATATTGCTTGTGTAGTAACAGAAGATATAGAAGAAGTTAAAAGTGATAGATTACCTAACTTTTCCATCTCTGATGGGATATATGCAAAGTTTGATCTAAAAGGAAAACATGGGGATGTTCTAAAACTTATTCACTGGGTTTATCATGAATGGCTTCCTAATAGTGAGTTTGAAACTAGCACAAAACCTTCCTATGCTATTTATCATAAAAACAACTTTTTAAGTGAAGATAACGAATTTGAGTTAAGTTTTTATGTATCTGTAAAGTTTTAAAAAAATAGTCATAAAATATTACTTTATAACTAAAAAAAACGTATAATATTATTACAAAAAGGAAAACAAATGAATATAAAACTATCTTTAAAAAATATCAATAAAATAAAATCTGATATAGAACTTGTTTTTGTAAAAAACATAAAAAAGCTTTCAAAAGTTGAACAAAAACTTTTAAATAAATTATCTTTTTCAACAAAGGCTTTTGATACATATTTTGATGCAAATACTAATAAGTTTTATCTTGCTTGTGAAAAACAAAAAAACGAAGATTTAAAACTTGCTGTTTGTTCTGCAATTAGAGCTATTAAAAAACTAAATATCAAAAGTGTAAAATTATCACTTGTTCAAAATGATAAAGAGTTAAAAATTCAAGATTTAGTAGAAGGTTTAGAGTTAGGTTTCTATGAATTCTCTAGATATAAATCAGATGAGAAAAAGAAAAAAGAACTTCAAATTATTCTTTGTGCTAAAAACTCAAATGTAGCTATTGCTAATTTAGAAAAAGAACTTCATAATGCAAGAAGTATAACTTCAAGTGTTAATATGGTTAGAAATATAGTAAATACTCCTCCAGAGGATTATTATCCAGAAGTAATGGCAGAAGATGCTTTAATGATTGCTAAGAACAATGACTTACAGTGTTTAGTTCACGGAGAAGAGTATTTATTAGAAAATGGAATGAATGCTATGTTTAATGTAGGACGAGCTTCTAGACATGAATCAAAACTTATCCACTTAACATATAAACCAAAAGAGCCAAAAGGTAAAATTGTATTAGTAGGAAAAGGTCTTACTTATGATTCAGGTGGACTTAGCTTAAAATCTGGTGCTGGTATGGTATCAATGAAATGTGATAAAAGTGGTGGTTCAGCTGTTTTAGGTGTAATGAATACATTAAAAGACTTAGGATGTGAATATGAAGTTCATGGAATAGTTGGAGCTGTTGAGAATATGATAGGTGGTGATGCTTATAAACCTGATGATGTATTAAAAGCTAAAAATGGTAAAACTATTGAAGTTAGGAATACAGATGCAGAGGGTAGATTAGTTCTTGCAGATTGTTTATGTTATGCACAAGATGAAATAGAAAACATTGATTATATTTTTGATTATGCAACACTAACAGGAGCTTGTATTGTAGCACTTGGAAATCAAACAATTGGAACAATGGGACATAGTGATAAACTAAAAGCTAAAATGCAAAAAGCCTCTAATACTTCTGGGGAATTAATTGGATTACTTCCATTTAATAGATATTTACCGCCAATGTTAAAAAGTGGAATTGCAGATATTGTAAACTCTACAACTTCGCGAGCTGCTGGGGCTATTACAGCTGGATTATTCTTAGATAACTTTGTAAAAAAAGAGAATAAGAAAAAATGGTTACATTTAGATATTGCAGGTGCTGCTTATAGTGAAAGTCCATGGGGATATAATTCATTTGGTGGAACAGGTGCAGGAGTTAGATTAACTCTTGATTTTATTAAGAATTTAAATAAATAGTAGGTCTTGCCTACTATTTATTTTTTAATTAATTTTCTTGTAAAACAATAGGTTTTTCGTAAGATACATTGTATTTTTCAAAGATTTCTTTTAATAAACCTTTTTTATAATACTCTTCAATAAAACCTTCAAGTTCGTATCCTAAAGCTCTGAACTCATGACTAACTGCAATACCAATATCCCATTTTGATTTTACATAATCAATTTTTTTACTCATATAGTATTTATCTTGATTGTTTTTATAATCAAGAAAGTATTCAAGTTGTGATTTAAGTCCTGAAACAGCATTGATTTTTTTATCTTTTAAAGCATTACTAGCATCAAGTATTGATACATAATGACGTACATTTGCTTTTAGTTTTCCTTGGAAAGAATAAGTAAAATGCGCATCAGGTAGAGTGTCTAACTCAACTCCAATTGTATTAAATTGAAATTGAGCTAGGCTATTAACTTCAGGTATTTTTTCTTTATCTGTAGCAATTACCCAACTTTCAGCATGATATGGTGCTTTCATAACTACTAATTCGTTAGATAATTCTCCAGTTGATTTATCTCTTTGCCTAATAAATTTATAATCAAATGGTACACGAAGCATAACATCTGCTTTAGTTTTATGGATAAGGTGACCTTTCCAAATTACATTTCTTAAATCATCTTCTAAATTCTCATCAGAACCAGTCCAATACCACTTTGGTTTTACATTTAAAGATTTAGCTAGAAGTTTGCCCAACTCAATATCTATACCCTTTGCAACACCATCTTCCATATATGAGTATGGAGGAAAGTTTTCATAGATTGCAATGATTATTTCATCTGAATCATGAATTTCTTCAAGTGATCTTGCACTTAATGATGACAATAATAAAGTGATTAGAAATGCAATTTTAAAAAACATATCTTATAAATCATCCGTTGGTAATGTTTCAATCCATGATCTAATTGACCAAATAGCTTCAGGAGATAATACTTCTTTAAATGGAGGCATATATACATTTCCATTTCTTACTGCTCCATCTTTTACTTTATTAATAAAATATTCATCAATATCATCATCAGCTGCATCAAGAGCTCTTAAATCAGGAGCAACACCACCTGAAATAGCACCTAATCCGTGACATCTAGCACAGTTTGTATTATATGCGCTTTTTCCAATTTCAATAGCTATAGCATTTTCTCTTAATGGATTAACAATTACATCATCTGCAATTTTTTCTAATCCTTTAGTTTCTACTGGTTGTGGATTAACATCTCCATGTGAAAATGCTAATGTTGTAACTGCTAATAGTGATAAAGCAATTTTATTTATACTCTTCATAGTCTCTTCCTTTTTCTTTTATATTGAAAGTATATAATTACTTTATAGCCTGATTATAGCGGGTCTGCAGAAATTTAGAATGCTATAATCAAGCTATAAAACTCCATTATAATAATTAAAATTATGAGGAGTTATTATGAAAATTAAATCATTATTTATTATGATGTTTTTATTTATTAATGTTTATGCAAATCAAACATTAAAAGTAGGTGTTTTAGCATTCGGAACAGTTAACTGGGAATTAGATGTAATAAAACACAATAAACTAGATAAAAAATATGGTATTGATTTACAAGTAATAAAACTAGCCTCTAAAAATGCAGTATCAATAGCAATACAATCAAAAAGTGTTGATATTATTGTAACTGATTGGATTTGGGTAAATAGACAAAGGTTTGAAGGTAGAGATTATACTTTTTATCCTTACTCAAGAGCAATAGGTGCTTTATATACAAGTAATAAGGATATTAAAACACTATTAGATTTAAAAGGTAAGAGATTAGGAGTATCGGGTGGAAGTGTAGATAAGACTTGGTTACTTTTTCAAGCTTATACAAAATCAAAGTACAATCAAAATCTAAAAAAAATAGTTGATCCAGTATTTGCTGCACCTCCAATTTTATATAAAAAAATGTTAGATAAATCCTTAGATGCTTCTATTAACTTTTGGCATTTTAACGCAAAATTAAAAGCAAAAGAGTTTCGAAAACTAATTGATGTTCAAGAGGTATTTAATACTTTTGATATTAGAAATGATGTTCCTTTAGTTGGTTGGACTTTCTCTCAAGAGTTTGCAAAGAATAATAAACAAACTGTGAATAACTTTTTACAAGCTTCATATGAAGCAAAAAAACTTCTTAACTCTTCTGAGTCTCAATGGGATAGAATTAGAACTTTAATGAAAGCAAAAAATGATAATACTTTCAGGGCTTTAAAAGAGGGTTATAGAAATGGAATTGTAAAAGAATTCTCTGCAGATGAAAAAGAAGCAGCTTCAAAAGTATTTGAGCTTTTATACAAAGAAGGTGGTAAATCTTTAGTAGGTAAAAGTACCCATTTAGATAAAGATACTTTCTGGGATTTTAATCCAGATATTAACTGGTAAGAATTATGCTTTCTTATTCAAGAATTCTTTCTTTAAGTTTTTTCTTTATTTCATGGCAAGTATTAGCAATATTAATTGCCTCTGATACTTTTCCAACTGCCATTGATGTATTTAAAAGCCTTTTATTTCATTTATTTGAAGGAGAATTACTTGAACATCTTTTTATTACTTTAACTAGAGTATTAATAGCTTTTTCTATTGCAATGAGTTTAGGAGTATTCTTTGGTATTTTAATGGGCTCTTTTAAAAGAGTAGATAATGCCTTTGATACTATTTTAGTAATTGGACTAAATATTCCAGCTTTAGTAACTATAATCATTTGTTACATCTGGTTTGGGCTTACAGATACAGCTGCACTTTTAGCTGTGATAATAAATAAAGTACCTACAGTAATTGTAACAATAAGAGAAGGTGCTAGAACTATTGATAGAAAATATATGCAAATAGCTCAAATTTACAAAGTATCAAGATTTGAGACTATCACTAAAGTATATTTACCTCAAATTTATCCATATATAATGGCTAGTGCTAGAACTGGTTTATCTTTAATATGGAAGATTGTATTAGTAGTTGAGTTATTAGGTAGAAGTTCAGGAATGGGATTTCAGTTATCAATGTTTTTCCAGTTCTTTGATATTACTAGTATTATGGCTTATTCTATGGCTTTTATAATTGTGATTTTATTTATTGAAACATATATTTTAAGACCCTTAGATTTAAAAGCTAACAAGTGGAGATAAGATGTTAGATATAAATATTAAACATAAAGAGTTTGAAAACTTCCCTATTATAAAAGATTTTAATTTACAAGTTAAAACCTCAGAATTTATATCAATAATAGGTCCTTCTGGTTGTGGAAAAACAACACTTCTAAATATTATCTCAAATTTAGATAAGAAGTATCATGGTCATATAAAACTAGATTCAAAAGATCAAATATCTAGTAATATTGGTTTTATGTTTCAAGACTCTAGATTAATTCCGTGGCTTAGTGTTTTTGAAAACATTATGTTGGTATCACTTAATAAGAATGTTGATGATATTATTCAAGCTTTATGCAATATTGGTTTACATGACTATATTAACTCTTATCCAAAAGAGTTATCAGGGGGAATGCAAAGAAGAGTAGCCCTTGTACGAGCTTTTATAAATAAACCTAAATTAATACTTTTAGATGAACCTTTTATTTCTTTGGATCATCCAAGTGCACAAGCTTTAAGAAAAGACTTTTTGAGTATGTGTAAAGAGTATTTACCTACAGTTATTTTAGTTACACATGATTTAGAAGAGGCAATTTCTTTATCTAAAAGAATTATATTTTTAGATTCAAAGCCTATGAAAATAGTATTAGATTATAAAAACAATAATGATTTTTCAAATAATTTAAATCATGAAGATATTCAAAATATAAAAGCAGAACTTCTAGATGAAAATCCTTTTATCCTAAGTGGTAAGCTAAAAGAAAATCCTGCTTCTAATTTATTCTCAATCATATAAGTTTATGTATATACTTTAATTAGAAGCATATACATAAAAAGTGCTAAGAAGTATTACTAATATAAATAGTTTTTTCATAACTACTCTTTACATTCAACTTGAAATGAAGCAATACCTAATGTATCCAAATCATTTGTAGGATGTAAGAATCCATCTTGAGGAGATGTTGATACTAATGCTCTTGGATGCATTAAAGATACTGGTTGTCTAAGTTGTCCATTAAACTCTCTAAAGCTTAGTTTTCTTCCTTTATATGCTGCAAGCTCAAACTTATCAGAATATAAAAAATCTAAATTTGATTTAAAATCTATTTTTTTTGTTTTAGTAATAAGTGTAACAATTGATCTAGTTGCTACCCAAGAAGAATAATCTTTTGAATTCATAGCTCTTTTTGCAAATTTTTTAAATCTCTTTTGCATTTGTGCTGCTCCCCACTGTTCAATAACATGACTCCATGCTTGTGCTTTTAACCCTTGTGTTCCAGCTACTGGTCTAGGAAGCCAAGTATTAAAATATAAATACTCACCAAAATCACCATGATAATCTGCTGTTAAAACCACATCATAATCACTACTTTGAGTAAGTGCTGGAATTTCTAGTTGAGCTTTTCTTCTAATATCAGCATTTAATTTCCATATTTTTTCTTCTATGATTTTCCCACCAAATTTTTTAGCAGAAGCTCTTAATGATTTAGCAATTAATTCATCTTTTTCATTACTTCCTTTTATTAAAAGCCATTTTTTTAGATTTCTTTTTATTAAAAACTGAATTAAGGCATCACTTTCCATACTATTACTAAGACTTGTATGTAAAAGATTTTTATTACAAGCATTTATTCTTAAGTTATCATCTTTATTTGTGGCATTTAAAAATATAGTATTTCCTGCTTCTTTTAGATTTACTAACTCTTTTAGAAGTTCTGTTTGCACATTTAGAATTACATAAATATTTTCATTACTAGACCAAGCTTTGAATTTTTTGATTAAATCTTCTTTTTTATATGAAATTTCTTTATCTAAAATATATTTTTGATTTAAAAATCTTGCACTTTTATTAGAATCTTTAATTGCTAGCTGTATTCCTTTTAAAGCGCTATCTTTAGGTTCTTCAATTACATTAGATAAAGTAGGAGGTCTTTTTACTTTTTGCTCTAAATATAAAATGTTTACTTCTAAAACATTTGCTTTAATAAATGAAAATAAAAGTGTTAGAAATAGTACTATTCTCACTGTTTTTCCTTCTTTTTTATTTTAGTATATATAACTTTTATAGCTTCAGTTTAGCAAATTTTATATTGCTAAACTGAAGCTATAATCATTTACTACAATTTTGAAATTAAAAACCAAGGAGATAAAATGAAAAAAATTGCAATGATTGTAATTACGTTATTTATAGCAGTGGGATTTGCACAGGCTAAGAACTTAAAAGGTCTGTTACATTCTAAAACAACATTAGAGCCTATAACTATTAGTGCAGGTGAACCATTAGCCAATAAGCCTTATAAACTAGAAGCAGGAAAATACTACAAGCTTATTCTAAAAAGTGATGGTTCAAGAGAAGTTCCTATTGTTGGTGCAGCTTTTTTCAGAAATATCTGGGTGAATCAAGTATCTATTAATGATATCGAAGTAAGACCATTAGGAATTGATAGTTTTGAATTTGATGATGAAGGTGAGATTGAACTTACTTTTATACCTATTAAACCAGGAACATTTACTTTAGGACTTCCCTCAGCAAAAAGTGATAGAGAAAGAGCTACTTTTATTGTTGAATAAATATTTGGTATAAAGCATTTTTTGCTTTATACTTAACTTCTTTTATACTTTCTTTTCTCCTTCAAAACTCCAAAAATTTAAAATATACACTTTGCTAAATTCATGCTATAAAGTTTCTTTATAATCATCTTATAAATATTAGAGGATATAAAAATGCTAAAGAAAATTGGATTAATTACTATTTTAAGTTCATGCCTATTGGCAGATACAATTTTTGTTTCAAATGAGAAAGACAACACTATTTCTGTAATTGATTCAAATACAAATAAAGTTATAAAAACTTATGAAGTAGGTCAAAGACCTAGAGGAATTACTCTAACTAATGACTATTCAAAATTATATATTTGTGCAAGTGATGATGATACAGTACAAGCTATGGATACAAAAACTGGAGAAATTTTATATAACCTTCCATCAGGTGAAGACCCAGAACAGTTTGCTTTGCATCCAAATGGCAAAGAGCTTTATATCTCAAATGAAGACGATGGTATTGTAACTGTTGTTGATACTGAAAAAAAAGATGTAATTACACAAGTTGAGGTTGGCATTGAACCTGAGGGAATGGCTGTAAGTCCTGATGGATCTGTAGCTATTAACTCATCTGAAACATCTAATTTCTTACATTGGATTGATACTAAAACTAAAGAGATTGTTCATAATACTTTAGTTGATGAAAGACCAAGACATATTGAGTTTTCAAAAACTGGTGATAAGGTTTGGGCATCAAGTGAGATTGGTGGAACTGTAGTGGTTATAGATACAAAAACTAAAGAATCTATTTCAAAAATTTCTTTTAAAATTCCAGGAGTATATAAAGACAAAATTCAACCAGTTGGGATTAACTTAACTTCTGATGGTAAATATGCTTTCGTTGCACTTGGACCTGCGAATCATGTAGCAGTAGTTGATGCAAAAACATACGATGTAATTAAGTATTTATTAGTAGGAAAAAGAGTTTGGCAATTGGCTTTATCAAATAATGAAACAAAACTATATACTACAAATGGTGTTAGTGGTGATGTGTCAATTATTGATGTGAAAAACTTAAAAGTTGAAAAAACTATTAAGGTAGGAAGATATCCTTGGGGGATTGCGGTTAAACCGTCAAAATAATTCTATGGAAAAACAACTTGAAATAAAAAATATATCTTATAAGTATGATAAAGAACTTGTTCTGAAGAATATAAATTTAGAGATAAAAAAAGCTTCTTTTTTAGTTTTACTTGGACTTAATGGTGCTGGTAAATCTACATTATTTGCATTAATTACTAGATTATTGAAGATTCAATCAGGAGATATTTATATTGATTCTTTTCATATAAGTGATTATAAAAATGCTTTAAAAAATATTGGTATTGTATTTCAAGAACCAACACTTGATTTAGATTTAAGTGTAAAGCAAAATTTAGTTTTTTCAGGCTCTTTAAAAGGTCTTTCTTTTAAACAGACAATGGACTCGATAAAAGAAGAAATTAAAACTTTAGATTTAGAAGAAAAACTAGATGTAAAAGTTCGAAGTTTAAATGGTGGTCATAGAAGAAGAGTAGAAATACTAAGAGCTTTAATAAATAGCCCAAAACTTTTACTTTTAGATGAAGCAACATCTGGACTTGATATAAAAAGTAGATATGAAATTATTGCTTATATAAAAGGCTTAGTTGAAAAAAGAGGTATATCAGTTTTATGGATTACGCATCTTTTTGATGAGATAGATAATAATGATGAGGTTGCTATTATTAAAAAAGGCGAAATAATATCTACAGGTTTAGCAAAAGATTTAATAAAAGAAAATAATATGGACTCATTAACACAAGTTTTTGAATCCTTAACAAAGTAAAAAATATGAGAAATTTATATTATTGTGCCCAAGGGATTATTTACAAAGAACTACTTAGATTTATAAAACAAAAATCTAGATTCTTTTCTGCTTTAGTTAGACCACTTTTATGGTTATTTATTTTCTCACTTGGATTTAAAACTGCTTTAGGATTAGCAATAATTCCACCTTATGAAACATACATTACTTATGAAACTTATATAGTTCCCGGACTTATTGGAATGATACTTTTATTTAATGGAATGCAAAGTGCATTAACTATGATTTTTGATAGGGAAATGGGCTCAATGAAAATACTTTTAACTTCAAGTATTTCAAGAAGTTTTTTACTATTTTGTAAAATGTTTGCAATGGCAATTGTGTCAACTATTCAATCAATTGTATTTCTAATCATTGCATATTTTTATGGAATACAGTTAGAACTTTTAGGCTATATTTTAGTGATTCCTGTGATTTTATTCACTTCAATTATTTTAAATGCTTTTGCTTTATTTATTTCTTCTGTTATAAAACAATTAGAGAATTTTGCATCTGTTATGAACTTTGTAATATTCCCAATGTTCTTTTTATCTTCAGCTTTATATCCACTTTGGAAAATAAAAGATTCAAGTGTTTTTATGTATGAAGTTTGTTTATTCAATCCTTTTACATATATAGTGGAATTTATTAGGTTTACGCTTTATTTAAAATTTGATTATTCTAATTTCTTTATCTTATTACTTACTTTTGTTATTGTATTAAGCGCCGCTTTTATGGGCTATAATACAAAAAATGTATTAAAAAAATAGCTCTTTTTTAGGAATGTTAAAATTATTTTTCATGCCTATATTCAGGCTATATTCCTTTTGTATACTTTTATGAAGACAACTTATTTTGTTGCTTATTTTTTAAAAGGAGAGATGTATGTATAAGGATAATTTTCTAAAAAGTGTTGCAAAAGTTACACTTACTGCATTAATGGCTACGGGTGCAGTTAGTACATTATCTGCTAAGGCTGGATATTCACCAGTTACTGATGCGGATATTGCAAATGATGCTAAAACAGTTGAAGATGTTGTTACTTATGGATTAGGACAAAAGGGACAAAGATATTCTACGTTAACACAAGTTAATAAAGATACTGTAAAAAATCTAGTACCTGTATGGAATTTTTCATTTGGTGGAGAAAAACAAAGAGGACAAGAGGCACAACCTTTAGTTAAAGATGGGGTTATGTATGTAACTGCTTCTTATTCTAGAATGTATGCTATTGATATTGCTACTGGTGAAGAAATTTGGCAATATGATGCAAGATTGCCAAGTGCAATTTTACCTTGTTGTGATGTTATTAATAGAGGACCAGCTTTATACGATAATTTAGTTATTTTTGGAACATTAGATGCTAAATTAGTTGCTCTTGATAGAAAAACTGGAAAAGTTAAATGGAAGAAAAAAATTGCTTCTTATAAAGAAGGATACTCTTACACAGCAGCTCCTTTAATTGTTAAAGGTTTATTAATCACTGGTGTTTCTGGTGGTGAGTTTGGAGTTGTAGGTAAAGTTGAAGCTAGAAATCCAAAAACTGGAAAACTAGTATGGTCTAGACCAATGGTTGAAGGTCATATGGGTTACTTAAATGGTAAAGAAAATGGAATTACAGGTCAAACTAACGCTTCTTGGCCAGGTGATTTATGGAAACATGGTGGTGCTGCTCCTTGGAATGGTGTTACTTATGATCCTGATACAGATTTAATTTTTGTACCAACTGGAAATCCTGCACCATGGAATTCACATGATAGACCAGGTGATAACTTATATTCTGCATCAAGAGTTGCAGTAAATCCTGATACTGGAAAAATTGTTTGGCATTTCCAAACAACTCCAAATGATGGTTGGGATTACGATGGTATGGCTGAGTTCGTAGCATTTGAATATAAAGATAAATCTGGAAAAATGGTAAAAGCTGGAGCTACTGCTGATAAAAATGGTTTCTTCTATGTATTAGATAGAACTACTGGTAAATATATTAGATCTACTCCTTTCGTTGAAAACATTACTTGGGCAAAAGGAATGGATAAAAACGGAAGACCAATTGTAAATGAAGATAATAGACCAGGAAATCCAGGTGATGCTAAACAAGGTAAAACTGTTTATTCAACTCCTTCATTCTTAGGTGGTAAAAACTGGAACCCTATGGCATTCTCTCAAAAAACTGGATTATTTTATGTTCCAGCAAATGAGTGGGGAATGGATATTTGGAATAAACCTGTTAATTATAAAAAAGGTGCTGCTTATTTAGGTGCTGGATTTACTATTAAACCAACATTCAAAGATCACATCGGTGCTTTAAAAGCTATTGATCCTAAAACTGGAAAAACTAAATGGACTTACAAAAACAATGCTCCATTATGGGGTGGTGTTTTAACTACTGAAGGTGGATTAGTATTTACTGGTACTCCTGAAGGAAAACTACTTGCATTTGATGATGAAACTGGAAAAATCCTTTGGGACTTTCAAGTTGGAACTGGAATCGTTTCTTCTCCAATTACTTGGACTGAAAACGGTGAACAATATATCGCAATCGTTGCAGGTTGGGGTGGAGCTGTTCCTTTATGGGGTGGTGAAGTTGCAAAAACTGTTAAATATTTAAATCAAGGTGGATCAGTTCACGTATTTAAATTATTTAAATCAAAATAGAAATTTAAAAGAAAATCTTATAAAGGAGATAATACCATGGAATGGAAAAAACCAACTTACGTAGATAATAGATTTGGATTTGAAGTTACAATGTACATTTGTACTGTATAAGGTTTAAAAGGTTAGGGACTTAGGTCTCTAATCTTTTTTTCATTTAAATAAACTTGATATTTAATAGTTTATTTAACTGAAGAAAAGACAAAGGAGTGAGTTTTGAAAATACAAGTATTAGGTTCAGGAGCAGGGGGAGGATTACCCCAGTTTAATTGTAATTGTGATAATTGCAAAGCCTATAGAGAAGGAAAAAAATCCGTAAAAAGAAGAACTCAATCCTCAATTACTCTAAGTGAAGATGGTGAGAACTGGGTATTATTTAATGCCTCTCCAGATATTTTGGAACAAATCCATAATTCACCTTTTTTACATCCCACTCAAAAAAGAGAAACAAAAATAAAAGCTATTGTTTTTAATGATGCTCAAATTGATCATACTACTGGGCTTTTAATGTTAAGAGAAGGCTGTCCACATCAAGTTTATTGTACTAAAGAAGTAAATGATGAATTAAATACATCTTTCCCTTTATTTAAAATGTTAAAACATTGGAATGGTGGAGGTACATTTTGGAATGAAATTACACCAGATAATAAAGCTTTTGAAATTCCAGTTATGCCAAATCATGATTTTTATGCATTACCATTAATTTCAAATGCGCCACCTTATTCAAAATATAGAGATACTCCAAGAAGTGGAGATAATATTGGACTTGTAGTTCATAATAAAAAAACAGATAAAAAACTGTTTTACCTTCCAGGACTTGGGGGTTTAGAAAATCATGTTTTAGAAGCTATGAAAGATGCTGATGTGATTTTAATAGAAGGTACACTTTGGACAAATGATGAGATGATTAAAGGTAATTTCTCTTCAAAACTAGGTACTGATATGGGACATATGCCACTAAATGGTCAAGGTGGATTAATTGAAATCTTGGACACTTTAGAGAAACCTAGAAAAATTTTAATTCATATTAATAATACTAATCCTATTTTAGATGAAGAAAATGATGAATATCATGAGTTAATATCTCATGGAATTGAAATCTCATACGATGGTATGAGCATAGAAATATAACTTACAAAAGGAAAAGAAATGAACAAGAAAATGAATGAACTATTAAGTAAAGAAGAGTTTGAAACTAAGTTAAGAGATATGGGTTCAATGTATCATATTCATCACCCTTTTCATGTAAGAATGTATGAAGGTTCGTGTACTAAAGAAGAGATTCAAGGTTGGGTAGCGAATAGATTTTATTATCAAACTGCAATTCCAATTAAAGATGCAGCTATTATGTCAAATAATCCTCCAATTGAAGATAGAAGAAAATGGGTTGATAGAATTTTAGATCATGATAGTGAAGGTGGAGGAATTGAAGCTTGGCTTGATTTAGGAGTTGCAGTTGGACTTAAAAAAGAAGATTTACTTTCTCATAAATTTGTATTACCAGCGGTTAAATTTGCAGTTGATGCATATATTAATTTTGCAAAACAAAGACCTTGGAAGGAAGCTGCAATGTCATCTTTAACAGAGATGTTTGCACCTCAAATTCATCAACAAAGACTTGATACTTGGCCAAAAAATTATCCTTGGATTGAACAAGATGGATTAAGATATTTCCAAAAAAGATTAAGTGAAGCAAGACGAGATGTTCAGCATGGATTATCTATGACCTTAGAGGAATTTGATACTATTGAATTACAAAATAGAGCATGCGAAATATTACAGTTTAAATTAGATATTCTATGGACAATGTGTGATGCTTTATACTTAGCATACGAGTTAAAAAGACCACCATACTTTAATATTAAGGATTGTAATGCAACTAGAAAAATCACTTGTGATCAATAATCACTTTCAGCTTCAATGGGAAGAGAAACAAGATTGTTTTGTATTGTTATATCCAGAGGGAATGGTTCAATTAAGCCAAAGTGCCGGTGAAATTCTAAACCTTTGTGATGGGAAAAATAATACTCAAAATATTGCAGCTTTATTAGAAGAGAAGTTTAATACTAGTGAATTACTAAATGATATTATTGAATTTTTAGAAGATGCTATGAGTAGAAAGTGGGTACTTTATAATGAATAGTGAAATAAAACCTCCTTTATGGATACTTTTGGAATTAACTCATAAGTGTCCTTTGGAGTGTTCATACTGTTATAATCAGTTAGATTTTACAAATACACAAGATGCTATGAGTAAAGATGACTGGTTTAGAGTTATGAATGAAGCTCGTGAAATGGGAGCTGTTCAACTTGGTATTTCAGGTGGGGAGCCTTTATTAAATAAAGATATTGTAGAGATTGTAGAACATGCAAATGATTTAAAGTTTTATACAAATCTTATTACATCAGGAGTTGGTGCTCCAAAAGGAATAGTAAAAAAGCTAAAAGATGCAGGACTTAAGACGGTTCAACTTGGTATTCAATCACATGATGAAGATACTATGACTTTAATTACTAACAATAAAAACTCATATAGAGAAAAAATTGCCTTTGCTAAAGAAGTAAAAGAAGCAGGGCTTCAACTAATTATTAATACTTGCATCACAAGACAAAATATTCATCAAGTGGGTGAAATCATTGAGTTTGCTGATGAATTAGGTGGAAACTATCTTGAAATTGCAAATATTCAATATTATGGATGGGCATTAAAAAATATAAATGCACTTTTACCAACGCAAGAACAATTAGATGAAGCAAAAAAAGTAACTGATTATTATAGGTCAAAAGAAAAAGCTATGAAGGTATTTTTTGTAGTACCTGATTATTTTGCAGATAGACCAAAAGCCTGTATGAATGGATGGGGAACTACATTTTTAACTATTAACCCTGATGGTGTTGCTCTTCCATGTAATACAGCAAATACTTTGCCTTTAGATTTTCCAAGTGTAAAAGATTTTTCAGTTGAGCAAATATGGAATGAATCTCATGCCTTTAACTATTTTAGAGGTGATAAGTGGATGAAACCTACTTGTAGAACATGTGATGAAAAAGAGAAGGATTTTGGTGGATGTAGATGTCAAGCTTTTGCATTAACAGGGGATATGAATGAAGCAGATCCTGTTTGTTCAAAATCTGAATTTCATCATGTAGTAACAGATAAAGTAGAAGAGAGTTTAAATACTCATGATGCAAAAATCTGGTATAGAAATAGAAAAAACTCTTTAGCTCTTCAAAAATAAAGTTGCTAATATAACTTAATAATAAAATTATAGATTATTAACTATAATAATCTAAATTTTGTTATTAAGGTAATCACTTGAATCAAATAATTATATGTATAATTGTATTTATATTTACTTCCTGCACAAATCAAAAGTTTACAAGTAGTTCTGAAACTTCTATTTATTCGCAAAAAGCTGACTTATATAATTTTGATAGTAATTTAACAAAAGCTATAGAGTATTATGAAAAAGACTATTTAGATAACAGAAATAATATTTCTGCCTTAAAACTTGCAAGAATTTATAGATATAAAATAAAAGATTATATTAAAATGGAAGAATGGTATATTAATGCGCATAAATTACATAATGATTTTGCCTTTTATGAATTAGGAATATTTTTTTATTTAAAAGGAAATATGAATAAAACTGTTGAATATTTTGATAAAAATAGTTTAAATGATTTTCTGGGAATGAGAGCTACCCTTACTAAGTTAAAGTATTATACGAATTTGTCTATTAAGTATTATGAACATAAAAATTATAAAGTTGAATTAAATAAAATAAAAAAGCTGTATTATTCAGATCATTATATATACAAGCTAGAAAATATTTATCCTAAGTTAAGAGATGATAATTATAAAGATTTTTCAATTCAATCTAAATATGAAGGTTATGCTGATACTATTATATATAAACATAAACTAATAAAATATGAAAATATTACTAAATATGAAGCTTTAAATACGGGAAATAGTAATTATCAATTAGCACGTATTAATAGATATTTATTATTAAATTATAAGCAAGCTATAACTTACTATGAAAGAGCACACTCGTTAGGACACATTAATTCTGCATTTGAATTAGCAGAATTTTACAATTATGAAATGAACGATATTCAAAATTCAATTAAATGGTATAAAAAGGCTCATTTAATTGGTAATAAACAAGCATCTTTTAATTTGGCTTTATTTTATGATTTTAAATTATATGCTTATACTAATGCTATAGATTGGTATAAAAAAGCATTTAAATTAGGACATAAATCATCATCTACTAATATTTCTTTAATATACAAAGATAATATTAAAAATAGTCAAAAATATTTAATATGGAAAGGAAATTGATAAGAATACTAATTTTCTTCTTTTTGCTTCAAGTTATTAAAAAGAATTAGATATTTTTATGAGAATCTGTTTATTCTATTTTTAGATATTTGTAAATAGTTTTTATGTATTGTTTATATTGAGTAAAAAGACCTAGTTTGGTCTTTCTACCATATAACCACTACCTCTAATATTTTTAATAAAATCTTCTTTTAATACTTTTTTTACTCTATTAACTTCTGCTCTAATTGTTGCATTATCAATATAATCATCATTCCAAACATAATCTCTAAACATATCATATTGAACAACAAGACTTCTATTATGAGCTAATAATTCAATAATTTGAATTTGTCTTTTTGGTAAAATATGTGGTTCATTATCAAATAATAAAGTCATAGTCTCTGAATCATATGAATAATGTTTTGATAAACGTTTATGTTTTTGTGGAACAATACTTGTTTTTAGAATTTTATTTATTCTAATTGTTAACTCTTTTAAATGAAATGGTTTTTTCAAATAATCATGACATCCAATATCAAAGGCTCTTTGAATATCTTCTATATCTATTAATGCTGAGATATAAATAGTTGGTATCATTCTTTTTTGTTCATGTAATCTTTCTAATATTGTAAAACCATTTATATCGGGTAAATTAATATCTAAAATCAAAAGATCAAACTTTTCTTCTTCTAAAAGTTCCATACACTCATGACCTGTTGTTGCATTTTTTACAACATGACCAGTAGAATTAAGATATTCACTAATCATTTCATTTAACATTGAATCATCTTCTAATAATAGTATTTTCATTTTATCTCCTTAAAAGTATATGTAAAGGAAGCCCAGTTTTCACCAGATTGTAATTGAATACCAACATTCTCTTCACTACAAATACGCTTTACTAAATTTAATCCAAGACCGAAACCTTCTTGTACATTAGTCTCTTCTCTATAATACTCTTCAAATATTTTTTGTTGGTCAAGTATTTGTTTAGATTTACTCTCAATTATGAAGTTGCAATCTTGATTTATAATATTAAGACTTACATATATTACTTCATTAGCTAAAGTATATTTAATTGCATTTGTTAGATTATTATCAACAATTCTTTGTAATTTAGTCTCATTAAAGTTTATTATAATTTCATCATTTGAAGCTTTAAAATTAAAAGTAGATTTAAATTTAATAGCAGATTGAGAAAAGAAATCAATTCTAGATCTTACAAAATCAACTAGGTCAATTTCATGTACTGCTTCATTTACTTGATCTTTTTTAATTAAATAAGATAAATCATCATATATACTAGAAACATTTTTTAGTGCAACTTCTATATTTGAAAGAAATTTATTTTTTCCATGTTGTATTTCAAACATTTCAATATTTCCCATTATTATTGATAGTGGGGTATTTGTTTCATGCACAGCATGTTTTAAAAACTGCTTTTGAGAGTTTAATAAGTTTTGAGCATAAATCTTACCTTTTTCTAACTCTTTGGATTGGTCATTATAATCATTTGATGATTGCTGTATTAAATGTGTTAATGCTTGTAGGCTTCTTGCATGTTCACTAATACTTGTAGTTTCATTAGATATTTCGCAAGAATTTTTATCAAAACTCTCATTACAATCTTCTTCACTTAAAGCAACAATAGTCAAGGTTTGGTTTAATAACTCATTATGTCCATCTTTATGGTAAAACTCCCCATAAGTAAAGAATCCAGAAGTTGGAGCAATATCAGAGAAAGGTTTTATTTCAATATCAATCATACTTGGCATATATCTTCTTCTTGCCATACATGAATATATGAAGAAAGATTCAGCTTTTTGAATATTACAATGTTCAAATAAAGATTCAACAGGATTATTCATAATAAGTTCAACATTACCAAATCCTAGTTTTACCACATCTCCTTTATATAAGTTGCCTGCAAAACTAAGACTTCCATCTTTATGTTTTTTTATAACAGCTCTTGCAATTGGAAGATTATTCCTTTTTACTATTAAAGGAAATTCAATGCCAGTTGCTGGAAGTGCTTTTGCTACATACTCTCCTAAGTACTTCTCATAAAAGTCTAAAGGTTTCATTCCTGATATCTCATATACTCTATTATCTTTTACTTTATCTATTGTATGTTCAATACCAATAGGTGACCAATTAAAGTTATAAGCATTCTGTGCTTTTAAAGTATTAGAGTTTAAAGCAACAGCAACTGCTCCATTTGTTAATATCTTATCTTGTGAAGAGATGAATGTCTGTTTGAAGTTTGCGTTGTCTCCTGCCATTCCTCCTGACACAGGTACTGTATTATTAACAGCTTCAATACCTTTTAGAAAAGCTTCTCCATTTGTTTTAGCACCATCAGTGAATGTTATAAGAAGTTTAGTATCTTCTTGGCATAACTCTTTTGCTAGGTCATATCCATTTTTAAAAGAGTCTTTATTTTTTACAAAATATGTTTTTAGACTAGTGTTTTTAAAAACAGATATAGAGATAATAGTTTTTTTTGTAGATACTTGATCATTATTAATTTCACCATCTGTTGATGAACCTATACATATAGATTGAGGAAGTTCTTCTATTAGTGTATTTATAATATTTTGTAAAATGGATTTTTTACTTCCGCAAAATACTTGTATAAGTACAGATTTTTCGTTTTTAAATAATGAAAAGTCTATTAATTCTGTTAATGACTGTTGTTTTAATGTATAGTTAAATGTCTTCATAAAATATTGTAACACAGAAATTAAAATTTTCGAAGTTTTTTTTGCCTTAAAAGGTCGAAAAATTGGTAATTCCTTACGAAAAAACACAGCGCTATACTCATGCTATATTTGGGCTATAATTAGGCTATAAATGTCATGTAAACTTTCAGTAAGCAAAAAATATAGCGCTTTTAAATAGCATATATTTTTTAGAAAAAATAATTAATTAAAAGGAATAAACATGTCAACAGAAGAAAAAGTATTACCATTAGCAAAACCAGAGTATAAAGCACAATATGAAAACTTTATTGGTGGTGAGTGGGTAGCTCCTACAAGTAATGAGTATTTTGATAACGTTTCTCCAGTAGATGGTGAAGTTTTATCTAGAATTCCTAGATCAAATGAAGCTGATGTAGATGCAGCAGTAGATGCAGCATCTGCAGCTTTTGAAACTTTCAAACATTCAACTGTTATTGAAAGATCAACTATGTTAAATAAAGTTGCTGATGCAATTGAAGCTAACTTAGAAGCTTTAGCAATGGCTGAAACTTTAGATAATGGTAAAGCTATTAGAGAAACAATGGCAGCTGATGTTCCTTTAGTTATTGATCACTTTAGATATTTTGCATCAGTAATCAGATCTGAGTCTGGAACTGTTTCTGATTTAGATGAAAATACAATTTCTCAAGAAATTCATGAGCCTTTAGGTGTTGTTGCTCAAATTATTCCATGGAACTTCCCATTATTAATGGCAGCATGGAAAATTGCTCCTGCATTAGCAGCTGGTAATACAGTAGTATTAAAACCTGCATCTGCAACTCCACAATCAATTTTAGTATTAATGGAAACTATTCAAAATGTTCTTCCAAAAGGTTTAGTAAACATTATTAATGGTTCAGGTGGAAAAATTGGTAAACACTTATCAACTCACCCAGATGTTAAAAAAGTAGGATTCACAGGTGAAACTACAACTGGTCAATTAATTATGCAATATGCAACTGAAAATATCATTCCTTCAACTTTAGAACTTGGTGGTAAATCTCCAAATATCTTCATGGAATCAATTATGGATGCTGATGATGAATTCTTTGATAAAGCAATCGAAGGTTTAGTATTATTCGCATTTAACTCAGGGGAAGTTTGTACTTGTCCTTCAAGAGCATTAATTCAAGAATCAATTTATGAACCATTTATGAAAAGAGTACTTGAAAGAGTTGCTGCTATTAAATTAGGTGATCCTTTAAATCCAACTTGTATGATGGGTGCACAAGCATCTACTTCTCAAAAAGAGAAGATCTTAGAATACATTAAAATTGGTAAAGACGAAGGTGCTGAATTATTATGTGGTGGAGATGCTTACGATAGTGCTGAACATCCAAATGGTAACTATATCCAACCTACATTATTCAAAGGTCACAATAAGATGAGAATCTTCCAAGAAGAGATTTTTGGACCAGTACTTGCTGTTACAACTTTCAAAACTGAAGAAGAAGCATTAGAAATTGCAAATGATACTATCTACGGATTAGGTTCAGGTGTATGGTCAAGAGATGCTCACCAATTACATAAATTCTCTAGAGGAATCGAAGCTGGTAGAGTTTGGGTAAATTGTTACCACATGTACCCATCACATGCATCATTTGGTGGATACAAAAAATCAGGTATCGGTAGAGAAACTCATATGATGATGTTAAACTCTTACAGACACACAAAAAATATTTTAACTTCTTACTCAAAAGATGCATTAGGTTTCTTCTAGGAAGTATTGTTATATCAAAAATAAAAATCAAACTTGTGAAATGCCTCCCTTTTTCACAAGTTTAAAAAGGTGAAATTATGGCAACACAAAGACTGGCTGTTACTGAAGACGCAGCTTTAGTAATAGAGAGATTAAAAGAGGAAAGTGGTCCTCTTGTTTTTAATCAAAGTGGTGGTTGTTGTGATGGAACCGCTCCTATGTGTTATGAAAAAAGTGATTTTTACGTACCTTCAAGAAATGTAAAATTAGGTGAGATTTGTGGATGTGAATTTTTCATGGACAAAGATCAATTCGAGTATTTTAAACATTCTCATATAACAATAGATGTAAAAAAAGAGACAGCCTTTGGTAATTCATTTTCCCTTGAAATAGATCTAGGCTATCAATTTATTACAAAATCTAGAATATTTACAGATGAAGAGTATGCTAATTTAGAAATAAAATAGTTTGAACTCATTTAAATAAAAAAGGATCAAAGACTGCATATCTTTGATCCTTTTTTTATGTCTTACTTTTTCTCTTTATCTTGGTTAGTTATTAAGGCTAAGTTTGTTAAATCATATTTTTGTAATAAATCAAGTACTTTAATTACTCTTTCGTATTCAACTTTTTTATCAATTCGAACTATTACTGCTTTTTGTTTATTTTCAATTGCTTTTAGATTATCTTCTAGTGATTCAAATGATACTTCAATACCTTTGATTGCAAGTTTGTTTTTATTAAGTTCAATAAAAACTTGTTCTTCATCTACTTTCATCTCTTTTGCATTTGCATTAGGTAGGTCTAAAATCAAAGCTAATTCATCTTTTTTAAATACAGAAGTTACCATAAAAAATAGAAGTAAAATAAACACAACATCAATAATAGGTGTTAAGTCTAATCCTAATGGTTCTCTTCTTTTCATTTATTTATCACCAATCTCTTTTTTGGCTTTTAACTCAATAGAATCAAGTTGAGAAATAAAGTGATTATAAGCTAAGTGATGAGGTATTGCAACTATTAATCCTGTGATAGTTGTAATAAGAGCAATAGCTATACCATTTGAGAAGATTGTTGGATCTCCTAGCCCACTTTTAGAAATAGCTTCAAAAGACTTATAAACACCAATTACTGTTCCTAATAGACCTAATAGCGGAGCAACAGTAGCTATGTTTTTAATATAAGTAAGTCCAGTCTCAAGTTTTTTCACTTCATACTCTATTTGAGCGTATGTTGAACTTTGGGCATTTGTTTCAAGTTTTTGTTTGATTTTATTAATCATTGCATTTTTTCTAGGTAGGGTGAATAACTTCCATAAAATAATAGTAAATCCTATAACATTTAAAGCAATTAGAATATATACAAGTATTCCGCCTTTATCAATGTATTCCATTAAATCCATAAATACCCCATTTAATTTTTTTATAATTGTACTAAACTTTTATTAATAGATGGTACAATTTCCTATGACATATACTAATTCTCCAATAGAAAAAATAAATTTTAATAATCATGAAATATTTGTAAAAAGAGATGATTTATTAGATGTAGATTTCTCAGGTAATAAAGCAAGAAAGTTTTATTACTTTTTAAAACATGATTTTCCTAATATTACAAAAATAGTATCCCACGGTTCAGCCCAATCAAATGCAATGTATTCTTTAAGTGTATTATGTAAATTAAGAGGTTGGAAGTTTGATTATTATGTAGATCATATAGCTTCTTATATCAAAGAATCTCCAAGTGGAAACTATAAAGAATCTTTGAAAAACGGTATGAATATTCATGAAGAAGAATTCCCCAAACAATTAGATGAAAATACTATGTTTATTAATGAAGGGGGAGCTTTAAAAGAGGCTCAATATGGTTTAGAGGTTTTAGCTCAAGAGATTATCACTTGGGCAGAACAAAACTCACACGAAAATCTAAAAGTATTTTTACCCTCAGGCACAGGAACAACGGCACTTTTTTTACAAAAGTTTTTGCCTTTTCCTGTATTAACTTGTGCTTGTGTAGGAGATGAAAAGTATTTAGAAAAACAATTTAATGACTTAGAAAAAACAAATCATCCTATAATTTTACAAAGAAAAAAGAAATATCATTTTGGAAAATTATATAAAGAGTTTTATGAAACACATAAAGATTTATTAGAACAAACAAATATAGAATTTGATTTTTTATATGATTCACTGGGCTTTATAGTATTAGAGGATTATCTTAATAGTTTAGAAGATAATAATTCAAAGATTTTATATATACATCAAGGTGGAATTTTAGGGAATATTTCTATGCTTGAGAGATACAAACATAAATATGAAAAAGAAGTATAATTACTTCTTTTTTATATAATTAGAAGTTTTTACAAAACTCTATAAAGTCATCTTTTTTTAAGGCTTTTGAGTATAACCAACCTTGTATTTCATCACAATTTTGTGAAGCTAAGAACTCTTCTTGTTCTTTATTTTCAACACCTTCTGCAATTACTCTAAGTTCAAGTCCTTTTGCTAGGGCAATTACTGTTTTTGCAATGGCAATATCTTTATAGTTATTTGGTAATTCATCTACAAAAGATTTATCAATTTTTAGTTTATCAATAGGAAATTGTTTAATATAATTCAGTGATGAATAACCTGTTCCAAAATCGTCAATAGATAAACTAACTCCAATTTTCTTAAGTTCTTTGAACATTGCTATTGATTTTTCAACATCTTCCATAATAAATGTTTCTGTAACTTCAACTTCAAGGTATTTAGGTTCAACATTGTATTTATTTAAAGTATTAACTATAGTTTTTGTAATCTCACTATGTTTAATTTGTTCCCCTGAAATATTTACAGCAATTTTACCATTTTTAAAAATATTTAAAGAGTGTAGTTTTTTAATAAAAGCACAAGACTCATCTAAAATGTATTCTCCTAAAGGAATAATTAGTTTATTATCCTCTGCATGTGGAATAAAATTAATTGGTGATAACACGCCTAAGTCTTTGTGATTCCATCTAACAAGAGCTTCTGCACCTATTAGTTTTTTTGTTTTTGTATCAATTTGTGGTTGGAAATATACTTCAAATTCTTTATTTTTTATTGCATTTTTTATCTCTTGTTTCATTAATACTTTTTCAAATATTTCAGAAGTCATTTGATTTTTATAAAAATGAAATTGATTTTTACCTGCTGCTTTAGCACTGTGCATTGCAGTATCTGCATGTTTAATTAAATCTTCATACGAAATACCATTATTAGGATATAAAGAGATACCAATAGTAATAGTAGTATCGAAAATATACTCTTCTAATTTTATAGGTTCTGTAAAATCTTGAATAATTTTTTGAGCAATTCTTTTTATATTTTCTTTATTTACATTTTCAATTACTATTACAAATTCATCCCCACCAATTCTAGAAATAGTATCTGCTTTTCTTACATTTTTTTGTAATCTTTGAGATACAAGATTAATGATTCTATCTCCAATTGTATGACCATAAGAGTCATTTACTAATTTGAAGTTATCAATATCAATAAATAGTACAGCTAAACTTTGATGTTCAGTATTTGCTCTTTGAATTGATTGTTCTAACCTTGCATTTAATAGAAGTTTATTAGGAAGATTTGTAAGAGGGTCATGGTGTGCTAAATACTCAATTTGTTCATCTGAATCTTTCATTTTTGTAATATCTGAGAATATAGCTACATAATTAGTAATTTGTCCTTCTTTATTTGTAACGGTACTAATATTTAACCATTCAGCATAGATTTCACCATTCTTCTTTCTATTCCAGATTTCACCTTTGTAAAAACCATTTTTATTAATATCATCCCACATTTTTAAATAGAATTCTTGTGAGTTTTTACCTGATTTTAAAATTTTTGGACTTTTCCCATAAATTTCACTTAGACTGTAACCTGTGATTTCAGTAAAAGATTTATTTACAGATACAACTTTATTTTTTTCATTGGTAATAATAATACCTTCTGTTGTATTTTCAAATACAATATCTGAAAGAATTAATTCTTTTTTGATTTTTTCTTTTAGAGTAATATCTGTGATAAAACAGATGAAATATTGAGCTTCATTTTGTTTGTTATAAGATAGTGATGCAGTTGTACTAACCCAAATAATTGAACCATCTTTTTTTACACATCTTTTTTTTAGATTTACATCTTTTACATCTTTATTTTTTAGTAAAGTATTGAATTTTTCATGTGTTAACTCTAAGTCTTCTTTATGTGTTAAATCAGAAATATTTCTATCTAATAAATTATCTTTCTCATAAGCTAACAATTCACAGATTTTTTTATTAGCATCTAATACTTTATTATCTAGTGATATATGTACAATTCCAACACTATTTTGTTCAAATGTTTCATTATATTTATTGTTAATTTCATTTGTTTTATTTACTAGTTCAGAGATATTAGTAAATAAAAGTTTGATTATTGGGGTTTGAAGTATTTTTACATGTAATATTGTAAGTTGATAAATACTTCCATTTAATTCAATTGTTTGATCTTCAAAACTTTCATCATTTTGAATCTTTTCATAAATATTTTGCCATCTTTGTTTTGGAATTATTTTTGTTACATCATCATCAACTTTTAAATCAAAAAGTTTAGTGGCTTTTGAGTTAAACCAGCTTATTGTATGCTCTGTCTCATCATTGATGAATACTTCAATAAGAGCTTCATTTAATGAATTAAAAGTCTTTTTTGCATCTGTTAGTTTTGATTCTAGGAATAATCCGTAGTTTCCTTTGATGTTATTTAGTAAATCTTTTGAAGTTACAATATAGTGATTATCTAAACCTTGATTATAAATTACAACTCTTCTGATATTATTTTTTTTCATTGCATTTACAATTTCATATACATAAGTTTCACTATCAAAAGTAATTACAGGTGCATGCATGTGTTTTTCAACACATTCATTTGTATTAACATGTTTTTGGGCTAGATCAATAATATCACTTTCTGTGATTATTCCAACTGGAATGTCATTATTATAAATTAAAATTGAGCCAATATTATGTGAAGCCATTATCTCAATTGCTTCTTGAATTGTTGCATCTTTTTCTACGTGTAAAACAAGATTTGAAGTTTTTACAATTTCTCTAATTCTAATATGAGATTTATAAATATCTTTGTCTAATTCATAAATAATTGTCTCTTGTAAAATACACCCTAAATAATTATTTTGTGAATCTGTAATGATTACTCTTCTGATATTATGATTAATCATCAATGATAAAATATAGTCAACTCTTCTATTTTCTTTGCTAATAATTAAGTCTTTTTTTGCAAACTCTAATGCTTTTTGTTTGAAGTCAATATTTTGAGCATAAAGGAAAAGGATATCCCTTTCTGTAATGATTCCAAAAGGTTTTTTATCTTTTAGTAAAACAAGATATTTTATTCTATTTGTTGTCATTATGTCTAAAACATTTTGCAATGTAACATCATGTTCTACATAATCATTTTCTGATTGAATCAATTTTGTAATCATACATCAAGGCCTTTATATAAAAATTATATTATAGCAAAATCTTATAGGAAGAAAATAAATGTAAAGTAAATAGCCGAAAATTTACATAATTTTAGATATAATCTCTAACTATGAAAAAGAAGAATATTATATTAATTGGTTTTATGGGTGTTGGTAAAGGTACTATTGCAAGAGGATTAGTTCAATCTTCTGATATGTTTGCAATTGATACTGACGATTTAATCGAAAGTATGCAGAATCAAAAGATTAAAAAAATCTTTGAAGAGCATGGTGAACCATACTTTAGAAATTTAGAAAAGAAAACTGCTTTATGGTTAGAAAATAGTATTGATAATACTATTATTTCAACTGGTGGTGGATTTTATAAACAAGAAAATATTAATAAAATTGGAAAAGTAATCTATCTAAAATCATCTTTCCAAGGGATACTAGATAGAATCAATGCCGCTCCAAATGCTGCAAGAAAACTTAAAAAAAGACCACTTTTACAAAATTTAGATGAAGCAACAACTCTATTTGATTCTAGAGTTCCAGATTACGAAAAAGTAGCTGATATTGTTGTGGATGTAGAGAAAAAACCTTTAGAAAAAATTGTAGAAGAGATATTAGGACAAATTTAAATGAAGATTATTAGCACAAATGATTCAAACTTCAAAGAAGAGTTTGATGGTATTTTAGCAAGAGCAAAAAGTGATATAAAAGGTGTTTCATCAATCGTTATGAACATAATTGATGAAATTGTTGAAGATGGAAACACTGCACTTAAAAAGCATATTGAAAAGTTTGATAAGTGGGAAGTTAAATCAGATGAAGATTTAATGCTTTCATGTGATGATATGGAAAAAGCTTACAATAACATTGATGAAAAATTAAGAGCTTCACTACATACTGCATACGATAGAATCAAAGCTTACCATGAAAAACAACTTCCAAAATCTTGGTTAGATTTTGAAAAAAATGGAACTATTTTAGGTCAAAAAGTATCTGCGGTTGATAGAGCTGGTTTATATATTCCTGGTGGAAAAGCTGCATATCCAAGTTCACTTTTAATGAATGCAATTCCTGCAATTGTTGCTGGTGTTGAAGAGATTGTAGTATGTACTCCAACTCCTGATAATGAAGTAAATGAACTATTACTTGCTGCTTGTCACTTATGTGGAATTAAAAAAGCTTATAAAGTAGGTGGTGCCTCAGCCGTTGCTGCTATGGCTTATGGAACTGAAACTATTCCAAAAGTTGACGTAATTACAGGTCCCGGGAATATTTTCGTTGCAACTGCTAAGAAATTAGTATTTGGTGAAGTAAATATTGATATGATCGCAGGTCCTTCAGAGATTGGAATTTTAGCTGATTCTACTGCTAAACCAAAATACTTAGCTATTGATTTATTATCACAAGCTGAGCATGATGAAATGGCTAGTTCAATTATGATTACAACGGATGCAAATATTGCAGAGCAGACTAGCGTTGAAGTTGAAAATTACTTACAAACATTAGAGAGAGAAACAATTGCAAGAACTTCTATTGAAAATAGAGGTGTGATTATTGTTACTGATACGATGGAAGAAGCACTTGATTTAATGAATGAAATTGCTCCTGAACACTTAGAAGTAATGACTCAAAATGCTTTTGAATTATTACCATTTATTAAACATGCAGGTGCAATTTTCTTAGGTGAAAATACTCCTGAACCAATTGGTGATTATATTGCAGGTCCAAATCATACTTTACCTACAGGAAGTACGGCTAAATTTTATAGCCCATTAAATGTAGAAAACTTTATGAAAAAAAGTTCAATCATTAATTTCTCAAGAAAAGCAATTGATGAAGTAGGTGAAGCCTGTGCATTATTAGCAGATACAGAAGGGCTTACAGCTCATGCTAAATCTGTTAGAGTTAGATTAGAAAAATAAAAATAAAATATTATAAAAAAATAAAATAAGGAATTTTAAATGTCTATGTTCGGAGAATGGTTTACAGAAGACGAAGATGATATGTTTATGGGAAGCCCTAAGTCAAAATTTTTTGATGTTAGTAGAGAAGCTTCACAAGATGTAGTTGAAGAAGAGTGGGATAAAATTGTTGAAAAGGTTGCTATCTTAGAAATGATGTTATCAGAAGGTAAAGACGAAAACTACGATATTAATGAAGTTATGAAAGAATACAAACTAAATAATGAACAACTAGTAAATAACATGAAAAAAGGTCTTTATGTTGAATTTACTGGTGAAATTATTTGTAGATTAGACGCATAAGGTTATTTTGTGGAAGAGTTACAAGACGTTAAAAACCAAATAAAGACATTTGTTCAAGAGTGTAAAGATGAAAAAAGTTTAGTTCTATTAGATAAATTAGCAACTGGAAAGATGTTAAGATCTAAACTAATCTTAAAAATTGCAGGTGTTAGTGAAGAGTCAATTAAACTATGTGCAGTAGTTGAAATGATTCATGCGGCATCTTTATTACATGATGATGTTATTGATGAAGCAGATACAAGAAGAGGAGCACCTTCTGTAAATGCACTTTATGATAATAAAACATCTATCATGTTTGGAGATATTTTATATTCTAAAGCCTTTACTGAACTTGCACTAATGGACAGAGAAATTGCCCATACAGTTGCAAATGCAGTTACACTTTTAAGTATCGGTGAAATGTTAGATGTTGATTTAACAGAGACATTTAATAGTTCATACGAGAAATACAATGATATGATTTATAAAAAAACTGCATCTTTAATAGAAGCATCTGCTAAAGCAGCTGCTATTCTGTCTGGAAAAGATGCAGATAAATATTCTTTATATGGTAAAAATTTAGGTCTTGCTTTTCAAATGATTGATGATATTTTAGATATCACTCAAGATAGTGAAACTTTAGGGAAACCAGCAATGCTTGACTTTGTTGAAGGTAAAGTAACTATTCCATATTTATTATTACACGAAAGATTAGAAGACAAAACAAAATTAGAATCTTTATATAAAAAAGAATTATCTCAAGATGAAAGTTCTTGGATAAAAGAAGAAATGAATAATACAAAAGCATTAGAAGATTCTATAAAATTAGCTAAAGATTTAGGAAATGAAGCTATTGAAGCTGTAAAAGACGAATCAGATAGCGAAACATTAATTTTCATTATGAAAGCGATGATAGAAAGAGAGTTTTAGATGAGTTATTTAATAATTAGTTTTTCACATAAAAACACTGATATTGAAATGAGAGAAAAACTAGCATTTGGTACAGAAGAAGATAAAAATAGATTTTTAAAAGCTATTTTAGAAGATGGTACAACTAAAGAAGCTGTATTATTATCTACATGTAATAGAGTTGAAATCATAACAAGATCTTCAAATATAAAAAACAGTTCAGAAAAGATACTTGAGAAATTAGCAGGTTACTCTTCTTTGGATTTTGATACTTTATATGATAGAGCTGATATTTATGATAATGATGGAGCTGTTCATCATCTATTTACAGTAGCTTCTGCTTTAGATTCACTAGTAATTGGTGAAACACAAATTGTTGGTCAATTAAAAGATGCCTTTAGGTTTTCACAATCAAAAGGACATTGTTCTGTAAATATTACAAGAGTAATGCAGTTTGCATTTAAATGTGCGGCAAGTGTTAGAAACGCTACATCTTTAGGTACTGGTTCTGTATCAGTTGCATCTACTGCTGTTGCAAAAGCAAAAGATATCATTGGTAATACCTCTGGTGTAAAAGCTCTTGTAATTGGTGCTGGTGAAATGAGTGAACTAACTATTAAACATCTTTTATCTTCAGGATTTGATGTAGTTTTAACAAGTAGAGATACTAAAAAAGCTCAAAACCTTGCTGATACTTTTGATTTACCTGTAGTCGTAGAGCCTTATAGTGAATTAACAAGATTATTAGGTGAAATTCCTGTAATGATTACAGCAACTTCTGCTCCATATCCAATCATTACAAAAGATAATACGCCAAGTGCTTCATTTAATAGACACTGGTTTGATATTGCAGTTCCAAGAGATATTGATGAAATTAATATGTCTGGATTATCAATTTATTCTGTTGATGATTTACAAGATATCGTAAATGAAAATATGACTTTAAGAGCTGAACAAGCAAAAACTGCTTATGGAATTGTAAGTAGAATGTCACTTGAATTTTTTGAGTGGTTAAAGTCTTTAGAGATTGAACCAATTATTAAAAACCTTTATTTAAAAGGTGATGAAGTTATCGAAAAGAAAGTTCAACATGCAATTAAAAAAGGTTTTATTAAAGCAGAAGATGAAGAAAATATTAGAAAGCTTTGTGAAACTGTAATAACAGAGTATTTACACTCACCTTCAAGACAATTAAAAGACATTTCAAAAAATATGGAATGTGATATTGTAGTTGGAACAGTCCAAAAAATGTTTGGACTTAATGGTGAATCATCTAGTAACTTAAAATGTGAACACTTAGTAAAAAATTAAATAAAATTAGGAAAAAATGAATGAAATTTAGCAGAATGTTTATGCCAACAACTAAAGAAACACCAAGTGATGCAACACTAGTTTCTCATCAATTTTTAATCAGAGGAGGATTTATTTCTCAGTCTGGTGCAGGACTTTATGATTTTTTACCTTTAGGAAAAATTGTTTTAGACAAAATTAGAGCAGTTGTTAAAGAAGAAATGGATAATACAGGTGCAAATGAAATGTTATGTTCTTTTGTAACTCCAATGTCTTACTGGGAGCAATCAGGTAGAAACCTAACAATGGGTAATGAACTTCTAAGATTTAAAGATAGAAAACATGGGGAATATGTATTATCTCCAACAAATGAAGAATCAGTAGTAAATATGGTAAAAAATAGAATTACTTCATATAAAAATTTACCTGTTAATCTTTACCACATTAACTTAAAATTCAGAGATGAAGCAAGACCAAGATTTGGACTTATGAGAGGTAGAGAATTCTTAATGAAAGATGCTTATTCTTTCCATGATTCAGCAGAGTGTTTACAAAAAGAATTTGAAGTAATGGAAGAAGCTTACAAAAGAATCTATACTAGATTAGGTTTAGACTTTAGAGTTGTTGATGCTGATTCTGGTGCTATTGGTGGTTCTGGTTCAAAAGAATTCCATGTTCTTGCAAATTCAGGAGAAGATACTATTGTTGTATGTCCTGATTGTGAATATGGTGCAAACATTGAAGCAGCTACTAGAAAACCAAATACAAAAGAATCTCTTGAAACAGCAGAGTTAACAAAAGTTGAAACTCCTAATTGTAAAACAATTGAAGAAGTAAGCACTTTCTTAAATGCTGATTCTTACTACTCAATGAAAGCAGTAATCAAAAAAGCTATCTTTGAAGAATCAAACGAAGTAGTTGTATTCTTTGTAAGAGGATGTGATGAACTTGAAGAGACTAAAGCTTGTAATTCTATTGGGGCTTTAGAGCTTGAAGATGCAAATGATGATGATATTGCAAAAGCTGGATTAGTTGCTGGTTATTGTGGAATTGTAGATTTACCAGAAGGTATTAAAGTAGTTGTTGATCAAGAGTTAAAAAATGATAATAATCTTGTTTGCGGTGCAAATGAAGAAAACTATCATTTAACTGGTGTTGATTTAACTTCAATGGAAGATTTAAGCTTCTCTGACTTAATTACTGTTCAAGAAGGTGATTCTTGTTCTTGTTGTGGTGGAAAACTTGAATACACTAAAGGTATTGAAGCTGGACATATCTTCCAATTAGGAACAAAATATAGTGAAGCTATGGATGCTAAATTCTTAGATGCTAATGGAAAAACTCAACCTTTCGTAATGGGATGTTATGGAGTTGGTGTTTCTAGATTAGTAGCTGCTGTAATTGAACAACATCATGATGAAAAGGGTTGTATCTGGACTAAAGAAACAGCTCCATTTTTAGTAGATGTAATTGTATCAAATGCTAAAAAAGATGAAGAATTAGATGCTGGAATGAAAATCTATGAAGGCTTAAAAGCAGCAGGAATTTCTACTATTATTGATGATAGAAAAAAAGAAAGATTCGGATTTAAAATAGGTGATTTCGAACTTATTGGATTCCCTTATGCAATCGTAATTGGTAAAAAATTACAAGACGGTATGGTAGAAATCGTTGATAGAAAGACTGGCGATAAAACAGATGTATCTTTAGAAGAGGCTGTATCTAAGCTTTCAGAGCTTCTTAAATAATCTTTTAACTTACTTATATGTATAATTCGTAAAAATTATACATATAGGAATTCCAATGGAAAAAAATGTTGAAAATGTAACTAATACAATTAGTTCATATATTCCAGAAAATATTGTTGAAATATTAGGTGGATATGCATTCTCTTTAATTATGGCATTAGTTATTTTCTTAGTAGGAAAATGGTTAGCTAGAAAAATCACAAACTTATTAGTAACTGTTCTTAGAAAAGTTAAAGGTATGGACGAAACTCTAATTAAATTTTTAGAGAATATTGTTTATTACATCTTAATGATTGTTGTTATTTTAACAGCATTATCAGAACTAGGCGTTGAAACTACTTCATTCTTAGCAATTCTAGGTGCTGCTGGTTTAGCTATTGGTTTAGCATTAAAAGACTCTCTTGGTAACTTTGCATCTGGTGTTATGATTATATTATTCAAACCTTTCAAAGTTGGAGATGTTGTAAATGCAGCTGGTGTTACTGGTTCTGTTTCAGAAGTTGGTATTTTTAACTCTGTATTTATTACTCCTGATAACCAAAAAATCATTATTCCAAATGGTGCAATTACTAGTGGTTCAATCACTAATATCAATGCTCATACAACTAGAAGAGTGGATTTAGTGGTTGGTATTGGTTATGATGATGACATTAAAAAAGCAAAAGAAGTATTAAATGATATTGTATCTTCTAATGAAAAAGTATTAGTTGATAGAGGTATCACTGTTGCTGTTTCAGAACTTGCTGATTCATCTGTAAACTTTGTAGTTAGAGCTTGGGTTAATACTCCTGATTATTGGGATGTAAAATTTGGTTTAACAGAATCTGTTAAGTTAAGATTTGATGAAGAGAATATTTCTATTCCTTATCCACAACAAGACCTTCATTTACATAAGAATGATTAATCTTCCTGTAGTTTTACAAACTATTCTAAAAGACTTACAAACAATTGGTGCTAAGCCAGTTGTTGTAGGTGGATGTGTTAGAGATACATTATTAGGAATAGAGTGTAAAGATTATGATATAGAAATTTTTTTAGTAGACTCTTTGGAGCTTATTGAAAAAACTTTAAGTAAACATGGTAGTGTTAAACTTGTAGGTAAATCCTTTGGAGTTTTAATACTTAGTGTTGATGGATATGATTTTGATTTTGCACTTGCAAGAACAGAAAAGAAAATAGGTAATTCACACCAAGATTTTGAAGTAACTACTAATGGTAATCTTTCTTTTACAGAAGCTAGTTTAAGAAGAGATTTTACTATTAATGCCATTGGGTATGATTATTTTGAAGACAAAATTCTTGACCCTCATAATGGAATACAAGACCTAGAAAATAAAACTCTAAAACATATCAAAGATGAAACTTTTGTTGAAGACTCTCTTCGTGTTTATAGAGCTATACAATTTTCTGCTAGATTTGGATTTTCATTAGATAATAAGACTTTTGAATTATGTAAAAAAATAGTAGATAGTGATGAATTGAAATATTTAGCAAATGAAAGAGTATATGAAGAGTTTAAAAAACTATTTTTAAAATCAAAAAAACCCTCAATTGGATTTGAACTTATGAAAAATTTGGGAGTGCTAAAGTATTTTCCTGAATTAGAAGTTTTAGTAGCTTGTGAACAAGATGAAGAGTATCATCCCGAAGGTGATGTATGGATTCATACTTTAATGACTATTGATGAGCTTTCACGTATTGTAAAAGAGCAAAAAATAGAAGACGAATATAGAATACTTTATTTATTTTATGGAATTCTTTGTCATGACTTAGGAAAGCCATTTTGCACAGAGAAAACAGATGAGGGAAGGGTAACTTCACATAAACATGAAGCTTTAGGAATTGAACCTACAATCTCTTTCTTATCAAGACTTACAAATGAAAAAAAGTTTATTGATATTGTTTGTACTTTAGTTAAAAATCACTTAGCTCCATTTCAATTATATTTAGCAGAATCATCATTAAAAGCAGTGAAAAGATTATCTTTAAAAGTAAATATTGAAGACTTATGTATTGTATGTCTTGCTGATTGTTTAGGTAGAGATATTAAAGATAAAGAAAAATGCCCAAAAGCAACTTCTTGGCTGTTAGAAAAAGCAAAAGAATTAAATATCCAAAATGAAGCATTAAAACCCTTTGTTCAAGGTAGAGATTTAATAGCTTTAGGATTAAAACCTAGTAAAGAGTTTAAAGAGATTTTAGATTTTGCTTTTGATTTACAAATAGATGAGAATATGGATAAAGAAAATATTTTATTAAGTTTAAGGGATAAATATAATTTATAATATAGAAGTAGTTAAAAAACTACTTCTAAAAGATATTATTGATTAATAATATGAACATCTCTTTGTGGGAATGGAATAGTAATATTATTAGCATCAAGAGCTTTTTTAATATCTTCCCTTACTCCAAAGTATACATCCCAGTAATCATCTGTATTACACCAAGGCATTACAAGTAGATTTACTGAAGAATCTGCTAATGCATTTACTCCAACCGCACAAGCTGGGTCTTTTAAAACCTTGTCATTTTTAGCAATTGTTTCTAAAATAACTCTTTTGGCATCATCAATATTACTATCATATGAAATACCAACTTCCATATCAACTCTAATAGTTCCGTTTGCAGTAATATTCATAATAGAATTAGATGAAACCGCTGAGTTAGGTAAGATAATTGTTTGATTTTGGAATGTAGTTAAAATAGTATTAAAGATTTGAATCTCTTTTACTATTCCCATTTGACCTTGAGATTCAATTAAATCTCCAATTTTATATGGTCTGAAGATTAATAATAAAACTCCTCCAGCAAAGTTAGATAATGAACCTTGAAGTGCTAAACCTACAGCTAAACCAGCAGCACCAAGTACAGCTACAAATGAAGTAGTAGCAATTCCTACCATAGAAGCAACAGAGATAAATAGTAATAGTTTTAATCCCCAAGAAGCTAAGCTTTTAAGAAATGGAATTAATGTTTGGTCTGTTTTAGATGCGATTAATGCTTTTTCTAAAACTTTAACAACTCCTGAGATTACCCATAATCCAATAATTAAAGTAATAATTGCAAGGGCAAGTTTTGGTGAGTATTCAATAGTAAGACTAATGGCTTGTGATATGTATTCTTCCATAGAAGATCCTTTAGATAATAATTTTGCTAATTATATCTAACTCAGCTAAAAAAAGCTGAGTTTTTAAGGTCTGATTGTATAGTTTTCACTTCCATTTATTGAATGGAAAATAGTTACGTCATATTTTTTAGCGTAATATCTAAGTAGAAGTTTTTGCAATGTTGGTTCAATAGAAGGTGTAAACCAAGCATTATTTGATGTAGCAATCATGTATTTTACACCATTTAGGTTTTCAAATATTTTATCTGTTGTTGCTTCATAACAAATTGCATTTCTTATTTTTTGTCCTTTGATTATAAAATCAGTAGGCTCCTGTGCTTTTGCATAATCTTGTGCTCCACCATAAAATGTGTCATTAATTAAATCAACAAAAAATTTAGGTAATGGAATCTCTTCACCAAAAGGAACTAAAACAACTTTTTTAGCAATTTTTAACTCACCTTTTGAGAAGTGATAAGTTGCATTATAAACTCTTTGATTTTCAAAGTATAACGAACCTACAAGAATATCAATTTTATTAGAACGTTCACTTAAATGCTCTAATAATAATTCATTTCTATTTAAAATAATAGGAAGAGAAGTTTCTGGTAAAACAAGTAAATCTTTTTTATCTAAAATTGCTTTATCTATTTCTTCTAAATTTTTTTCAATTAAAGTATCTTTATAATTCTTTTTCCATTTTAAATCTTGAGTAATATTAAATTGTGGAATTGCCATTGAAGCTTTTGGGTTATCAATATATAAGCCTGTTGTACTTTGATATGCTACAAGTAAAGGCAGAAAAGATAGTACTTTCATACGTCTTAACTTTATCATCATATAAACAGCAACTAATATTAAAGCAAAATCTTCTTTACTTACACCAAAATATGAATCAATAAATAATAATTCAAATTTCATCCAGTTAAAACCAAATGGTGCAATAAAAGTAAATCCAAATATTAGTAGTAATCTAATGAAGGTACTTTTGAATATTCCTAGAATGGTAAATATTATTCCATATCCTAATCCAATGGCAAATAAAAGTACTGGTGCTAAATATGATAATTCATAGTATTGTAGACTAATAGCCATCCAGTAAAACCATAAATTAGCTGTTAAAAAACCTGCTAAAAATAGAGAAGTTCTTGGAATTACTAATAAAGCATAAATTGCAAGTATTCCTAAAATAGTGTTTAAAAGTTTGTATTGGATATCAAAATAGCTTAAGTATATAAAAGCACTCAACAATATGGCTGTAATGAAGCCTTTTATTATATAGTTTTTGTTAGAATTATCGCGTTTTACTAAAAACATACTAAACTACTTTCAAAAAGGAAATTTAATGGAAGGCTCAAGTGCAGATCTAATAAGTTCATTATTACCTCTTGTTGCATTATTTGCAATATTCTACTTCTTAATCATTAGACCACAACAAAAACAAGCGAAAACTCATAAAGAGATGGTGGCTAATCTTAAAAAAGGTGATAAGATTGTAACAAATGGCGGCTTAATCGTAGAAGTAACTAAAGTGGAAGAAGACCATTTTGTAGTTAAAAATAACGATGGTTCAGAAATGAAATTAATCAGAGAGTTTGTTGCAAAACTTTTAGAAGACTAATAATCTTTACTTTTTAAAACATGAAAATTCTTTCATGTTTTATACTTCAAATTTAAAAACCCCTTACTAAGGATTAAGATTGAAAATCTTTAATTATAGACTCGTAATATTTGCGTTAAGTATTATATTTGGTGTTGTTTTTTCAATTCCTTCATTAATGCAAACAGATAGTGGAAAAAAAATCTCATTAGGACTTGACTTACAAGGTGGATTACACATGTTACTTGGTGTAAACACGGAAGAAGCAGTTACTTCGAAGATTAAAACTATAGCTACATCAATAAAATATTTCTCAGATGATGAAGATTTATTAATAGATGGATTATCTATTGATGGAGATAGTGTTGTATTTACTGTATTAGATGGTGATGAAATTCCTAAAATGGATGAGATGTTAACTCAGATCAAAGGTTTAGACGTTTCAAAAGATGAATTATCATATAGAGTAAAATTATCAAATGAAGAAGTTGAAAGAACAAAAGACTTATCAGTATCTCAAGCAGTTGAGACTATCAGAAATAGACTTGACCAATTTGGACTTGCTGAACCTTCTGTTGTTAGACAAGGTGCTACTGATATTGCTGTTCAATTACCTGGAATCAAAACACAAGCTGAAGAAAAAGCTGCAAGAGAACTTATCTCTAAACCAGCTAACTTAGAGCTTATGGCTATTGATGAAGATAGAGCTGACCAAGTATATACATTAAGTGCTAGTGAAGCTGCTGAATATGGTGACATTATTTTAGAAGATACTAAAAATTCTGCTCAAAAATATCTAGTGAAAGAAATTCCTATTTTAAACGGAAGTCAAGTAATCGATGCACAAGTTGCATTTGATCAAGCTAACCAAGCAATTATTAACTTTACACTTAATTCAAGTGGAGCTAGAATTTTTGGTGACTTTACTGCTAAAAGTATTGGAAAAAGACTTGCTGTTGTTTTAGATGGAAAAGTATATTCTGCACCAAATATTCGTGAGAGAATCGGTGGTGGTTCTGGACAAATTTCTGGTGGATTTACTTTAGTTGAAGCTGGTAATGTTGCTATTGCTTTAAGATCAGGAGCTTTACCTGCATCTGTTAAGTTATTAGAAAAAAGATCAGTTGGACCATCACTTGGTGCTGATTCAATTAAAGCTTCTACAATTGCTTTAATTTCTGGTTTTGCTATTGTATTTATCTTTATGATTATTTACTATAGACGTGCTGGTATTATTGCTAATATTGCATTAGTTACTAACATCTTTATTATCATTTCTGTAATGGCAATGTTTGGAGCAACTTTAACTTTACCTGGTATGGCTGGTATTGTACTTACTGTAGGTATGGCAGTAGATGCAAACGTTATTATTGGTGAGAGAATTAGAGAGTTATTGAAACAAGGTGTTTCTGTAGCTAAATCTATTGAAGACGGTTATGCAAATGCTATGAGAGCAATTCTTGATGCAAATATCACTACTTTATTAGTGGCAGTGATTTTATATGCTTATGGAACTGGACCTATTAAAGGATTCGCAGTTACTATCTCTATTGGTATTTTAGCTTCTATGTTAACAGCAATTTTAGGTACTCATGGTATTTATGAAGCTTTAGCTGGAAAAATATCTAAAGATAAAGATATCAAAAAATGGTTTGGAGTTAAATAATGGAAATTTTTAAATCAAATAAAGTTTATAACTTTATGGGGAAGAGACTTCCTTTCTTAGGATTCTCTTCATTATTAGTTATTGCTTCAATCGTTCTTTTATTAACTAAAGGTGTTAATTTTGGTATTGACTTTGTTGGTGGTACAATCGTACAAGTTAAGTATGAGCAAAAAGCCCCAATTAAAGAGATTAGAGAAACTTTAAAATCAACAGAATATCATAATGCTTCTATTACTGAATTTGGTAGTGCGGATGAAGTTGTAATTAGAATTACAGGTTCTTCATCTAATATTGCTAATGATATTGGTGATGAAATGCACGTACTTCTTAAATCAACAGGTGATTTCGAAGTAAGAAGAGTTGATATTGTTGGTCCTAAAGTTGGTGGAGAGCTTAGAGAAAAAGGTCTTATGGCTTTAGGTTTATCTATGCTTGTAATCTTAGCTTATGTATCATTTAGATTCGAGTGGAGATTCGCCGTTGCTTCTATTTTAGCCTTAGCCCATGATGTTACTATTGCATTAGGTGCTATTGCATTATTTAATGTAGAAGTAAACTTAGATATCTTAGCTGCAATTCTTACAATCTTAGGATATTCACTAAACGATACAATTATTGTATTCGATAGAATTAGAGAAGGTGTGCAAACATCTAAAGAGACAGTATTAGAAAAAGTAGTAAATGAATCAGTAAGTAGAACTTTATCAAGAACTACTCTTACTTCTTTAACTACATTCTTTGTTGTTATTACTCTATTCTTATTCGGTGGAGAGATTATTCACGGATTTGCATTTACAATGCTTGTAGGTGTTATTGTAGGTACGTATTCATCTATCTTTATTGCTGCATCATTCTTAGTTCAATTAAAATTCTCAATTAATGACTTTAGAAACAAAGAAGCAGATAAGCAAAAGAGACAAAAAGAGAAAGACAAGATTAGAGCTATGTACGAGCAAGGTACAGTTTAGTATATAAACTTGTTTTTAGAAATATAGGTGAGGGTGTTTATCCCTTGCCTTTTTTTATGCCTGATTTTTAATTCTATTTATATTTTAAATTCAATATATTATTTTGTAGTGATGCTTCTACTTTTTCTTTTTAGTAAAGAAAAACTAGGAAAAAGAAAAGCGTATCGAGAGTTGTATTTTGAGGGATTTGTTTCAATCTTTGCTAAAATTTAAAAACTCGTTCGTACCTCTCTCAAACAGTTTAAATTTCTTAACGCTCATCAATCAATAAATCTTTTCCTCAAAATACAAATCGATACAGACCTCTCCTCATTTAAAACTTTCACATCATATAAAAAGCTGAAGGATAGAAGTGAGCATTTTCTAAATCACGTGAATAAAAATCTATTTAAATTCGTTAAGAAATTTGAACTGTCTGAGCGGAGCGAGTTTTCAAATTTTAGAATTTAGATATATTTTTTAGTGATTTTGAATCTCTGCTCACGATTTTTTGTTTCTTTTTTCTAAAAAAAGAATGAAGAATAACAATAAAAAAGATAAAATATAATTTGTTATTTTAATATGAAAGAAATTAAATGAAATGTAGATGTGACGTTTGTAATGAAGAATATGAAGAAAAATATTTTGATAGATATCAGAATAAATGTATTCTACATTGTGAAAAAGATGATTGGTATGAATTAGATGAAAATAAAAATAAAAATTGGGATAAGTCCAAAGGAAAAGTAAAAAAATTCTGGATACTTATTCAAAGAGAATTAAATGAATATTATAAGAGTGACTTTTATGATGATTATATTAACAATCATACTTTAATTTATGATAGGGTGATTTTTCCAATTTTTGAAAAAGATGTTCCTTATTTTGATGGTATGTATAATATTGATGAGCAAGGGACAAACTTTTATTATTTTGGAGAAATTGAGCATCAGCAAAAAAAGGAATATCGTTTAAATGATATTATAGATGATATCAATATATCATTTAATAAGTGTACTTTTTTGGATAATACACAGTTTTGGAAATACAGTTTTAAAAAAAGCCTAAAGTTTTATTCGTGTAGATTTACAGAAAAAATATTTTTACCTCAAGAATTAGATTGTGAATTAATATTGGGTAATTGTTATATACCTAATAGTTTATTTTTAAGAGAAATTAATTTTAAAAAAAAAGTAACTATTAGTTTTCCAAAAGAATTAGATTCTATCTCCATTATAGGATGTTCTTTTAATTTAGAGTTAGATATTTATATAGATAAACTGAAAAATATTTCATTAAGTTCATCAAAATTTTATTCTTAAGTGTCTCTTTTTAATCCAAATAGCAAGAATATTTTTAATTCTATTGACTTTGAATATTCTACTTTTAAAGAAGAATTAGTAATAAAAGAATTTTCAGTAGAAAAAAGTATAAATTTGATTAATACAAGTTTGAATAATACGCGTTTTATAAAAATAGACTTTCCCGTTAAAAATAGAGAAACGGCAAGAATAATAAAGAACTCTTTTGAGCAACAGAACAATATTATTGAAGCAAATAAATATTATGCTTTAGAAATGAAAGAAAGAGAAAAAGAGTTAAATCAAGATAGAAAAGAAGGCAAAAACTTATTAGAATGGTTAGTTTTTAAAGTACATGGATTAGCTTCTAATCATTCACAAGATTGGTTACTTTCATTATTTTGGATCTTATCTTTTAGTTTTGGATATGGATTTATAAATTGTATAAATGAATATTTAGATAATAAATTAGAATTTATGTTAATTGATATCTTTCTTTTTGGTGTGATTACTTTAATTTCAGCTTTTGTCGTAGAATCCAAAAGAATAAATAATTATATTCTAATTGCTATATTTTATTTGATTTATGGTTTTACTTCCAAAGATTTTAATCTTTATGATATTTCAAATAATATTAATCCATTTTCAATAATGACTGGTTGGCAAGAATTAAGTTTTTTAACTTTGTCTTATAAAATCATAATAGCATACCTAATCTACCAATTAATCATATCAATACGTCAAAATACTAGACGTAAATAATAAATTTTATTAATAAGAGATAAAAGATAATATCTCTTATTATTCTCGATATATTGGGCTTTAATCTTACTTTATATAGAATATTAAAATTATAAATTAATTAATCATAATTTTTTATGCTTGGAGTAAATATCATGGAAAACAAAATCACTTTAGAAAATACAAGTTCCTTGCGAAAGGTATTTTATTTTTTTAATAAACTTACTTCAAATCATGGAACTGATTGGTTATTAGCACTTACTTGGGTTGTAATTTTTGAGCTTATCTCATCTATTTTAGAATACTTATACCTTGATGTAGCGCAAAACTACATATATCATATTCCTGAATCTTTATTCAAAGAGTTTTTAATAGCTATTTTATTAGTAGGGTTCATTTGGTTTTCGGTAACTAGTATTGTTTTTATGCAAAGAAATCAGCTTTTTTATCTTACTTTTTATTTTATTTTAGGTTCTTACCTTGTAATAACTCACGATATTACGTTTAATTTATTAGCTCACAATATTATAAATCCATTTGAATTTGAGTTCAATCAATTTGGACTATATATAATAATTCAACTATTTATTAAAGTTATTAATACTTACTTATTATACATGACTTATATATCAATCAAAAATAAGAAAAATATCAAATAGATTTTATTACCTAAAAGCTCCAACTTTGGGGCTGAAATAAAATTTTTATCATTTTTTAGATAAAATATTAGCTTTATGAAAAAAGCAAAAACTATAAAAGGATAAAAATGGATTGGGGTAAAGTAACGTATATATTCTTTTCACTAATGTCACTAACAACTACGGCAGGGTTTCTTTATGAACCAAATGCAATAGCATTATTTATTGCAGCGGGAGTAAATGTAATTTCAACAATTTTAAAGCTCGGTGTTAAAAACTTACTCGCAGCAGAATTGCTCGCTAGTTCATTAGTAGCTGATTTACACCTAATTCCAGCATTTATGGTATTAACTTTTATGCACGACTTACCATTAGCTATCTCATTAGCAATTGGAGCAGTTGTAGCAAACGTATTCTCAATAGCACTAGCATTAATCGAAAGTGCAAAAAGTAATGATAAGGAAGATTTTTAATAATGGATTATAATTCAAAACAAGTAGAACAAAAATGGCAAAAATTTTGGAGCGAAAATAAATCATTCGAACCAAGTGATGACCAAAGCAAAGACAAAAAATATATCTTAAGTATGTTTCCATATCCAAGTGGTAGAATCCACATGGGACACGTTAGAAACTACTGTCTAGGTGATGCTTTTGCTAGATTCTTTAGAAAAGCCGATTTTAATGTTCTTCACCCAATTGGTTGGGATAGTTTCGGTATGCCAGCAGAAAATGCTGCTATCAAACATAAGTTACATCCAAAGAAATGGACTTATGAAAATATTGATTATATGAAAGATGAGCTAAGTGCTTTAGGTCTTTCATTTTCAGAAACTAGAGAATTCGCAACTTCTGATGAATTATATACAAAGTGGGAACAAGAGTTCATTATTAAAATGTACGAAGCAGGACTTTTATATAGAAAATCAACTACTGTAAATTGGTGTGAACCTTGTCATACAGTACTTGCAAATGAGCAAGTTGAAGAGGGTTGTTGTTGGAGATGTGATACTCCAGTTGAGCAAAAAGAGATGCCAGGATATTATATTGGTATTACTAAATATGCTCAAGAATTACTTGATGATTTAAAATCTTTAGAGGGTGAATGGCCATCTCAAGTATTAACAATGCAAGAAAATTGGATTGGTAGAAGTGAAGGTTTAGAGTTTAAATTTGAATTATCAAAAGATTCGAAATATAAACTTGACAGACATTTCACAAAATACGAAGTATTTACAACAAGACCAGATACAATTTATGGAGTTTCTTATTCAGCATTAGCACCAGAGCATCCAATTGTAAAATATATTGTTGATAACAAACTTTTACCAGATAATAAAATCAAAGCTATCAAAGATATGCAAAAAGTATCTGAGAGAGATAGAGCTACTCAAGATAAAGAGGGTGTATCTTTAGAAATCGATGTTATGCATCCATTAACTGGTGAAAAAATTCCAGTATGGGTTGCTAACTTTGTATTAGCATCTTACGGTGGTGGTGCAGTAATGGCTGTACCAGCTCACGATCAAAGAGACTTTGAATTTGCTACTCAATACGGTTTAAATATTAAACAAGTTATTAATACTCCTGAAGGAGAAATGACTAATCCTACTGAAGCTTATACAGGTGAAGGTGAATTAATCAACTCTGAGAGTTTTACTGGACTTAAAAATACAAAAGCTAAAAAAGCTATTATTTACCACTTTGAGCAAAACTCAATTGGTGCAAAACAAGTAAACTTCAAACTAAGAGATTGGGGAGTTTCAAGACAAAGATATTGGGGAGCACCTCTTCCTTTCGTACATTGTGATGATTGTGGATTAGTTCCTGAAAAATCTGAGAACTTACCAATTGCATTACCTGAAGATGTTGAGATTACAGGTGAGGGTAACCCACTAGATACTCATGAATCTTGGAATAAATGTGCTTGTCCTAAATGTGGTAAACCAGCAAGAAGAGAAACTGATACTTTAGATACATTTGTACAATCTTCTTGGTATTTCCTAAGATATGCTACAAATCCTAAAAAATGGAATACTGAAGGTATTTCAAAAGCAGATACTGATTACTGGATGGATGTTGATCAATATATTGGTGGAATTGAACATGCAATTTTACACCTTTTATATGCAAGATTCTTCACAAAAGTATTAAATGATTTAGGTTACACTAATTCAAGAGAACCATTCAAAAGATTACTTACTCAAGGTATGGTACTTAAAGATGGTGCAAAAATGTCTAAATCTAAAGGGAACGTAGTTGATCCTGATTTAATTGTAGAAAAATATGGTGCTGATACAGCTAGAATGTTTATTCTATTTGCTGCGCCTCCTACAAAAGAATTAGAGTGGAATGACTCGGCTGTTGAAGGTTCATTTAAATTCATTAAAAAGTTCTATGAAAGAGCTGAGAATGTTACTAAAGCTGGTGTTGATACATTTAAAGATATTGACCACTCATCTTTAGACAAAGCTGAAAAAGAAGCTAGAAGAAAAGTTTATGAAGCATTACAAAAATCAAATGATGTATTCAATAAAACTTACGCTTTTAATACATTAATTGCATCATCTATGGAAGCTATGAATGCACTTCAAGCTCAAAAAAATGAAGCTGTATGGGCAGAAGGTTATTATATTTTAACTAATATTTTAGAGCCTGTTATTCCTCATGCTTGTTGGGATTTAGCAAATGGATTATTTGGAAGAGAAAACTTTGATTCTTCAATTGAAGTAAAAGAAGAAGTATTCCAATTAGATTCAGTTCTTATAGCTATTACTATTAATGGTAAAAAAAGAGGTGAAATCGAAGTAGCTCCAAGTGCTACTAAAGAAGAAATTCTTGTAGTTGCAAAAGAAAACTCTGGAAAATGGATTGATGGAAAAGAAATCATCAAAGAAATCGTTGTTCCAAATAAATTAGTAAACTTAGTGGTAAAAGGATAATAAAGATGAAAAGTATGAATGTTTTTAGAAAAGTATTATTCGTACTTTTCACTTTTGCATCTGTTTCATTAGTATTAAGTGGGTGTGGTTATAAACCATCATCTTATTATGCTAAAAAAGAGTTATCAGGAAAAGTATTTGTAAAACTTTTTGTTGATTTAAAAGACCCTAGAAATGCTGTATTAGTAAAAGATGCTTTAAACCAAGTATTAATACAAAAGTTAAATAGAAATCTAGTATTTGACGAAGATTTAGCAGATACAGTTATGAAAGTTAAAATTGACTCTGTTAATATGCAAGAATTACAATACGATAAAGATGGATATAACAAACTTTATAGAGCTTTAGTAAAAGTTGCCATTGAGTATACAAAAAAAGATGGTGATACAAAAAAAATCTCTTTAGAGGGTGAAAATAACTTCTCTATTGATGATGGTACTACAATTACTGATACTAAAAGATTTGAGGCTATTAAAAATGCCGCTGATGATGCTTTAGATGAATTCTTATCAAAAGTTGCTGTTCAATCATTTCAAGAATAGTTTAAATGACTAGGGATTTAAAAAAAGCTACACTAGTAGAGTTCTTAGAATACAAAACTTTATATTATGACAAGATAGATTTTACAATAGTAGAATCATCTTGGCAGATACTATCAAAAAAAATCAAACTACCTTATATTATTCATATTGTTGGAACTAATGGCAAAGGAAGTACAGGTAGATTCTTATCTCATTATTTAAATAAAACAAATCATAAAGTATTACATTATAGTTCACCTCATATTGTAAAGTTTAATGAAAGAATTTGGATTAATGGCTCTGATGTAAGTGATGAAACTCTTGAAGATGCACATAGATTTTTACAAGAAATTTATCCAATAGAGTTACTTCAAAAACTAACTTATTTTGAATATACAACTCTTTTAGCTATTTATCTATCAAAAGATTGCGAATATTTAGTACTAGAAGCTGGTCTTGGTGGAGAGTTTGATGCTACAAATGTAGTGCCAAGTGATTTATCATTAATTACTACTATTGATTTAGACCACCAAAGCTTTTTAGGAAATACAGTAGAAGCAATTGCTCAAACAAAAATGAGATCTGTTGATAAGAAAATGTTAGTAGGTTTCCAATTGCATGAGAGTGTAAAAGATTCAGCTTATGAAGTAAAAAGACAATTAAAAGATGAAAGAAATCTAGATATAGAAATACAAATTGTAGAAGAGTTTGAAAAGTATGAATTAAATAAAAAATTTGCTTCATATTTAAAACGAAATTTACATTTAGTAATTGCTTGTTTAGATGAATTGAAATTAAGTGTTGATTTAAGTATTTTTGATGATGTGGACTTATTTGGTAGATGTCAAAAAATTGCAGATAATATTACAATAGATGTGGGACATAACCCACTTGCTGCAAAAGTTTTATTAAAAGAGTTTGAAAATAAAAAAATTACTTTAATATATAACTCTTATGCTGATAAAGATTATGAAGAAGTTCTAAAAATATTAAAACCAATAATTAATAAAATAATTATTATAGATATTAACGATAATAGAATGGTTGATAAAAATAATTTATTGAAAATTATAAAAGAATTAAATATAATAAACGAGCCTGTAATCAATATAGATGAAAATGAAGAATATTTAGTATTCGGTTCATTTTTAGTTGTTGAGAAATTTTTGGCTTTGATTGGGTTCAATGAGAAATAGACTAATAATTACAATCTCTGATGTAAAGGGTACAAAATCATATAATTTACATCAATTTGTAAAAAAGATTTTACTAATTGCAATAATATTAATTGTAATGGTTCTAGGGGGAAGTTTCTTATTTATTTCTTATTTAAATGGTGAAATAGATGAAGCTCAAGAAGATAAAAAAGCGCAATTAAAACTTCTTGCCGAAAAAGAAGAAAAACTTGTAGCTCAAAATAAATTTTATTCAGTTCAAATAAAAAGTAAAGTTCAAGATATTGAAGAATTAAGTTCAAAACTTGATGAAATTCATACTATTATTGGAGTGGGAAAAGATGCAACGGCTGAAGAGATTAGTAAAAAGACATTAAAAAATGTTAATTTAGATCTTAAAAAATATACTCTAAGAGTTATTCCAAATGGGAAACCAATTGCTAAGATTAGAGTCTCTTCAGGATTTGGATATAGAATTAACCCAATTACTAAAAAAAGACAATTTCATAGAGGTTTAGATATCCCTACGAAAAGAAAAACTCCAATTAGAGCGACTGCCGATGGAGTCGTTGAGTATGTACAATCTAAAAATGTAGGAGCTTATGGTAGAGTTGTAAGACTATCTCATAACTTTGGGTTTCAAACAGTATTTGCACATATGAATAAAACTCTTGTTAAAGTAGGAAGTGTTATCAAAAAAGGTCAAATTATTGGTCTTAGTGGTAACTCTGGTCGAAGTTCTGGACCTCATGTTCATTATGAAGTAAGATATGCAACAAAAGTGCTAAATCCTAGAAACTTTATAAAATGGGATTTAAAAAATTATAATTACATCTTTAAAAAAGAGAGGAGAGTGGAATGGGAGTCTTTAATAAATCAAATAAAGGATCAGCATCAAATGGGGCAACAGTAGTTGCTGCTGGTACTTGTATAATTGGTGGAATTAGCACTAAAGGCACTGTTCACATTGATGGAAAGTTTGAAGGTGTTATTCTTGAAGCTGACGTTATTTCTATTGGTGAGAGTGGAGAAGTAATTGGTGACATTAAAGCTAATAACTTAATTGTTAACGGTTTATTTGATGGAAAAATAGATTGTAACGAAGTTCAAATTTTAGAAGATGGTAAAGTAATTGGTGAGATGAGATACAACGAACTAATTATAGACCCAAAAGGTAAATTTGAAGGTAGAGGTATTAGAAAAAATTCTGAACTAAAAAGCAGATACAATGAAATTGAGCAAAAAATTAACAATATTGTATTAGGTCCTGCAATCGCTCATGATAGATCTTAAGAATAAACTAAAAGCTCTTTATACTCAAAAAGAACAAATCGAAGATGAGATAAAGAGTTTAGAGCTTCAAATTCAAGAAGCCACTTTTAATAATAAAGAAAAACAAGAAATAACTACGCAAGAAAAACCTAAACAAGTAAAAACTACATTCTTAAAAGATGAAAAAATTAATATTTTCAAATCCCTATTTATCGCACGAAATGATGTATATGCTAAAAAATGGATAAGTAAAGATGGAAATAAACAAGGTTTTTATCCCGTTACTAGAACTTTTAGGGGAGAAGATTATATTCCTTTAACTAATAAAGAAATAGAATCTCACTTAAGAGGTTTAATTCATCTTGCAACTTATTGTATAAATAATGAAAATCAATCAAAGTTTATAGCTTATGAGATTTTAGATGAAGATAAATTCAAATTACAAATAGCTCTTAATGCTTTAAATATTCGTGCTTATTATGAATTGAACTCATATAATTCTTTAATTGTTTGGTTGTTTTTAGAAGAAGAAATATCTTCGAAAATTGTATTTAACTTTGCACAATTTATTTTAAAAAAAGCTAATGTTCATGGAAAAGTATTCCCTAATCAAGAGTTTGCAACGAGGGCAAGTTTAGGAAATAATATTGAACTACCTCTTCATTTAAAAAATAGAGATAAAAATAAAACAGTATTTATTGATGCTAATACAAATAAAATTTATGAAGACCAATGGACTGTATTAAATCAAGTTCAAAAAATTTCAAAAGAGATAGTACATAAGTTTTCACAAGTATCAGAATCTAATAATGATGAAAAAGATTTCGGAAATGTTAATTTTCCTACACATGAAATTAAAATGCTAATGTATGATTATATATATATTCCAACAGCGCAATTATCAAAATCTTTAATTAATAAACTAAAATCTTTTGCTTCTTTTGAGAATCCTCAAATTAAAGTCTTATTAGGACTGCGTAAGCCACTTTATAATACTCCTAGAATGATTCATGGATATGAAGAAGATGAAAAGCATTTAATGCTTCCTAGAGGCTTATACACTAAAGTAAAAGACTTCTTTAATGAAAATGCAGTGAAGTTTACATATGAAGATAAAAGACACCATGCAAGCGTATTTACAAAAGAAGTGAAATTTACTCTAAGACCAGAACAAGAAGATGCAATAAAAGGTATTTGTAAAAGTGATTTCTCAATTTGTGTTGCACCTCCTGGGTTTGGTAAAACGCTCCTTGGTGCAAAAATGTTTGAGATTAGAGCTTGCAGTACTTTAATAGTTGTAAATAAAAATATGCTTTTAAATCAATGGATAGAGCGATTTGTAGACTATTTTGGATATGACAAAAAAGATATTGGATATCTTGGAAAAGGTAAAAATAAATTAAATGGTGATATTGATGTAGCTACAATGCAGAGTTTGAAAAATGCTCCTGAACTTGTAGACAATTACTCTTTTGTAATTGTAGATGAGTGTCATCATATTCCTGCTGTTACTTTTGAGCAGATTATTAAAGGCTTTAAAGGAAGATATCTTTTAGGTCTTAGTGCAACACCAAATAGAAAAGATGGTTTACAACCAATTTTATATCAACAATTAGGTGATATTGCTTATGAATATAAGAAGAAAAGAACACATAATAATAAATTACAAATAGTAAGAACTGACTTTATAAGTGACGCTGATAACTACGCTACAATCATAAATGAGCTATGTGTAGATGAAAATAGGAATAATTTAATAATTAGTCAAATTAAAGCAAATATAAATAGGAAAATTTTAGTTTTAACAGATAGAATAGAGCATATTAATATCTTACAGCATATCTTGTCTGAAGAAAATATTGATTTTGTTGCAATTCATGGAAGTATGAACAAAAAAGAGCAAGTAGAAAATATGAATTTAGTAAAATCTAAATCTTTAATTTTAGCAACTACTTCATATTTTGGTGAAGGAATTGACTTCCCTCATTTAAATACTATTTTGTTTGCTACTCCTATTTCTTATTATGGACGTTTAGTTCAATATCTTGGACGAATAGGAAGAGGTAATCAAGAATGTTTAGCAATAGATTTCTTAGATTCAAAAAATGCGATGTTAAATTCTGCTTATAAGAAAAGACTAGAAGGTTATAAGCAAATGCACTATAAATAAGGAGACCTAGATGTTAGGAGTTATTGTTGCAACAATCACAATTGCATTGATTGTTAATTTAATACTAAAAAAATTTCATTTACCAACTATTATTGGATATATCTTTACAGGTACTATAATAGCTTACACTTTTGGATTACATGATGCTGTGAATAATCATGATCTAAAGGAAATAGCAGAGTTTGGGGTTGTTTTTCTGATGTTTACAATTGGATTAGAATTTTCAATTGAACATTTAAAAAAGATGAAAAGAGAAGTATTTTTTACTGGCTCCTTACAAATATTAGTAACTACAGTATTTGTATTTACAGTATGTTTATTTGTTTTAGATTTCGATGTTAAAAGTTCATTAGTTATTGGTGCTGCTTTATCATTATCTTCAACTGCAATTGTATTAAAAACTTTTAATGAAACAAAAGAGATAAATAAACCTTATGGAAAAAGAGTTCTAGGAATATTAATTATGCAAGATATTGCAGTTATTCCTATTCTTTTAATGATTTCATTTTTTAATATGAATGAAGATCAAAGTGTTGCTTATATGATTTTTGAAACAACAATTGCAGCAGCTATTTTATTAGGTCTGTTATATGTTTGTGGGAAATATCTATTAGAACCATTTTTAAATCATGTATCAGGAACTGAGTCTGATGAGTTATTTGTAGCTTCTGTATTATTATTAGCAATTGGTTCATCTTATGTGGCACATTACTTTGGATTCTCTTACTCTCTTGGAGCTTTTATAGCCGGTATGATGATTTCTGAGACTAAGTTTAAACATCAAGTTGAAGCTGACCTTATTCCTTTTAGAAATATTCTATTAGGGGTGTTCTTTATTACTGTTGGTATGCAAATTAACTTTACGATTATTGCTGATTATATTTGGATTATTTTACTTTTATTACCAGTTTTAATGGGAATAAAATACTTAATCATTTATAGCTTAGTTAGAATTGATGATAATAAAAGAGTTGCATTTAAAACAGCTGTATCTTTAATTCAAATTGGTGAGTTTTCACTAGCAATTTTAGAGCTTGCAAGATCTCAAGATTTAGTAGATCCTACATACTCACAAATTTTAATTGTAACTATTGTAATTTCAATGGTATTAACACCAATTATTCTAAAGAACTTATCAAAAGCAGCGGCGGCTTTAGTTCCAGAAGATATTATGATGGTTTGTAATGCTCATAATGTAAATCCTGATACTGAAAACCATGTTGTTGTACTTGGTTATGGTAGATTTGGACAAGCAATTGTAGAAGAGCTTAAAGTGTTTGGTCAGAAGTATGTAATTATTGAGCATAATATTAAGTTTTTCCAATTAGGACAAGATAGAAATGAACCTATTGTATTTGGAAATGCTGCCCATAAACATATATTAAACTCTGTAAATATTAAACAATCTTCAGCTGTTATAGTTGCGGTGAATAACCCTGATGCTTTACATATTATTTGTGAAGCAGTAGATGAATTAACTCACAATACAAAAACTATTGTAACAGTTACAAGTGAAGCAGAAAAATCTACATTAGAAGGTCTTCACTTAGAACATATAATTGTAGAAACAAATCAAATAGCAAAATCTGTTGTTGATGAAGTTATGTATTGTAGATTAGATTAGGAACTTAGGCTTTTTAAAGATTAGGAAACAGTTTTTAATATAAGTTCTAATTTATGGGATAAGAGTTGAAGTATTATTATAAATAAGGGCATAGGTATTTATGCCCAAAGTTCTAGCTCTAACTCTTTCTCATCTACTTTTGAGAGTCTGTTTTGTTCATCATAATGTTTAAGTAATTCTGCTCTATTTAAAAGTTTGTTCATATCTCTAATCTCTTGCAATTCTATTTCTTCAATTTGAGTTTCATTTTGTGATTCATAATATATATCTATTTGTTCTTTCATTGTTTGTGTTGATTTATATTGATACATTAATAAGATTGCTTCCTCTTTTGAAATTTCTCTTTCTTTAAATATCTCTTTTGGTTCTTCTATTTTCTCTTCCATATTTTCACTTTTTGTTTTTTGTACATAATTGTTGAAATTGTATGAATTCATATTTATTGGATTAATTGTCATTGTTAACTCCTTGTTTTTTATAGTGTTATTCTAGAAATAAAAAGTGTGAAGCTAGTGTGGAATGTTTTTGTTTGTATAAATTTAGTTATAATAATTTATGGAAAAATTAAAAAATAGTACAATTTTATATATTGAAGATGATGAAATCACTAGAGAAAATATTAGTTCTTATCTTAAAAGAAAATGTAAAGAACTTTTTGTAGCATGTGATGGAAAAGAAGGTCTTGAAAAGTTTGAGATACATAATCCTGATATTATAATTACAGATATTGAAATGCCAAATTTAAATGGTTTAGACATGGCAAAAAAAATCAGAAAACAATCTTCCTCAACACAAATTATAATTACAACAGCATATACTTCTCAAGAGTATTTATTAGAAGCTGTAAATTTACATCTAATAAAATATATAGTAAAACCTATATCTTTAGTGAAATTAAATGATGCACTTAGTGAATGTGATAAATTTCTTGAAGAAGAGGTTATTACTAAAAAATATTTTTCAGAAGATACTTTCTATGATATTTATACAAAAGAATTAGTTGTCTCTAATGAAATTGTATCACTATCAAAAAACGAAAGAGCATTATTAGATTTATTACTAAAAAACTATCCAGCTCCTACTTCTTATGAATCAATAGAAACAAATGTATATGATTTTGCAACATCAAAAAATGCTATTAAGTTATTAGTAAAATCAATAAGAACTAAAATAAATAAAGAGTTTATTTCTAATGTTTCTGGTTTGGGTTACAATATTAATATAATAAAAGATTAATTATGAGTGATTTATTTTTAGGTTTTTATTTAGGAGTATTTTCTATAATACTTCTTTTTAATATTTTAGCTTTTGTTTATTATAAACAAAGAGCTTATATATATTACTTCCTTATGCATTTGTTTGTAGTGTTTTTATCTCTAAGTACAAACAAACTTTTTGAATCAGACCTTGTAATCTTTTTTGTAGTAGCAATTATATTCTTCTCCTTCTTATTTGCAAAAGAGTTTTTGAATCTAAGTTCATATTATAAAAACTTAGATGCAATTATTACACGAATTGCTTTTTCTTCTGTTGTATTTCTTTTAGCTTTATATAGCTTAGGTGGCTTTAATCTAATAATATTAATACCTTATTCTATGATGTTTTTAGCTTTAGTATTAATAGCTTTGGATGTGTATAAAAAAGGTTTTAAACTTGCTATATATTTTATTATTGGATGGGGGTTAAACTTTTTAATAGTATTACTTTTAGATTTAAAAAGAATATTTGGTATTGAAATAGTTGATTTTATTTATCTAAATCAATTAGGAAATATTTTAGAAGCTGTGATTTTATCTTTTGCTTTATTTGCTAGAACAAAAACTATAGAAAAAGAGAAAGATGAAAAAGAAAAAATGTTAATACATCAGTCAAGACTGGCTTCAATGGGTGAAATGTTAGCTAATATCTCACATCAATGGAGACAACCTCTAAATAGAATTGCATCTTTTATAATGAATATGCAAATACATATTATGGATAATTATAAAGAAGAAAAATACTTATTAGAAAAACTTGATGAAAGCCAAATACAACTAGAGTATATGTCTAGTACTATTGATGATTTTACAAACTTCTATAAAAAAGATAAACAAAAAGAGTCTTTTTTTGTATCTTCTGTTGTTGAAAACTCTATTAGTATTATCCTTCCTACTTTAAAGTCAAATAATATTAATTTAGATGTAAAAATAATAAAAGATTTTCAAATTAAATCATATCCAAAAGAGTTATCCCAAGTTATTCTAAATCTTATTCAAAATGCAAAAGATGCTTTAATTATCAATAAGACAGCTAATGCTAATATTCAAATAGAAATTACAGATAAAAAAATAGTTGTACAAAATAATGGCGAGTCAATTAATGAAAATATTATTGATAAAATTTTTGAACCATATTTCACTACTAAAGAGAAACATAAAGGTACAGGTTTAGGTTTATATATGTCTAGAATGATTCTAGAAAAGAATATGAATGCAAGTATATCAGTTGAAAATAAGAATGATAATGTTCACTTTGAAATCATTTTCAATAAATAAGATTTAAAATTACTTCACACCAAAAAGAAACTTTTTTTATTTAAAATCACTTCTTACTAAAGGAGTAAAATGGAAAACAAACTTTTTATTAAATCGAGCTTGGCTTTATGTTTATTATATTCAAGTAATCTTTACGCAAAAACAATGACTTTTGAAACAGAAGTTCTTCCTGTATGTGGAATTATTATTGATAAATCAAATGGGTCAATTAATTTTGATGATACTACTAGTGTTGATGCTGCATCATTTACAGTTAAAACAAATAGTAATAAAGGCAATGCAAAAATATCATTTAATAATATTAACCCAAGTGATAATATTAAACACAAAGATGGTTTTTTTGAAATTGGTAAAAACAAGGGTAAATTAGAAGAAATTAATTGGAAAAATCCAAAAGATTTAACAATTAAACATGATGAAAAACAAGAGGTTTATGCCTTTGTTCCTCAAAATTCTAGTTCTATAATCTCTGGGACTGCAAGAGTTAGTACAACTTTAGAAGTATCTTGTAATTAGTTAGTATGAAAAAAATAGTTTTAATATCTCTTCTTCTTTTTTCTTCTTTTTTGTTTGCTCATTCTCAAACTCCAAGTATATTTGGAGGGGTGAGCAATAAGCTTGATAGTATAAGTACAACACAAATTAAAGTTGTAAAAATTCATTTACAAAACCTTAATGCTTATTCTCAACAATATTATTTAGAAATAGACGGAAAATATATAGGTCTTACGAATGTATTAAAAACAAAACAATTAGTAACACTGGAAGTTCCTGTGATGATAAACAAAGAAAATACTCTTGAGTTACATAAGGTTTGCACAGTTAGTATTCCTAAATCCAAAGAGGATATATTCAAAACTAAGATTTGTACAAAGGCTTATTTATATTGGGTGAACAATAAGTGAGGTATATAATATTTTTAATATGTATATCTACTTTTTGTTTGAGTAATACCAATAGAATAACCACAGCAGATGGTATCACTTGTGAAAACTCAAGTGATGCCCCTTATGAATTTGAATCTTATGTTGAGTCTTCTAAGAATAAATTAGAAGGTGAATACTCAAATGGTTTTGATAATGTGGATAATGATATATCCACTATTGGTATGAAGTTTACCTATAGATTTGGAGAACAAAAAAAGTTAGATTGTAATAGATTATATAACTTAGAATTAAGAGAAAAACAAGCAAAAGTGGCTGAATTAGAATCAAAAATAAAAGCTTTAGAATTAACAAACAAAATTAATTGGAAAAAAATTGATGAAAAATAAAATATTAATGGTATGTCTCTTTTTTCCTTTTTATTTACATGCTATTGGAACTTATTCTAACTCCTTAAAATTCACAAATCATATTGATTCTTCTTGTGGTATTGTAATAAAAAATAGAGGTTCAATTGCCTTTAGAAAAGAAGAACCTAAAAGTATAGGTGAGTTTACAATTATCTCAAATCTTAGTAATAAAAAAGATATTCGCCTTAAAATAAAAGATGTTAGAAAATCAGTAAATATTTTGGATATTAGAAGTTCTAAAATATATATAGTATTAAATAGAGTACATAAAATAAAATTAGATACTTTTATCTCAAAAGGTGTAAAATTAAATAACAGAAATAATAGAATCTATATCTTTATAGATGAAAAAAGATCAAATATAAGTTCTGGTAATACTGCCTTAACTTTCCAGTTTGAAGTTCTATGCGATAACTAACACTAAAACCACATTATTATTAGATATAATTATAAAATAATTATTTAATAAATATCTATCACAAAAGGAAAAGCATGCATTTAAAAAAATTAGCAATTCTTTTTTTATCAGTTTTATTTTTATTCACTGGATGTAATGATAAAAAAACAGAAGAAAAAGTTGTAAAAAAAGAGATTAAAAAAGTAGATGTAAATGTACATACTATAAAAAAACAAACATATCCTGTGTGGGTTGATTTTTCTGGTAAAACTGAGGCTTTAAAAAAAGTAGCTATTACTTCAAGAGTAAATGGAGAATTAAAAGAGTTGTTTTTTACAGCAGGTCAAAGTGTAAAAAAAGGCGATACTCTTTTTAAAATAGATGATAGACAATATAAAGCAGTTTTAGCACAAAAGTTAGCAACATTAAACAAAGATGAATCATCTCAAAGACTAGCCCTTGCAAATTTACGAAGATATGAACCACTTGTTCAAAAAGGTTTAGCTCCAAGGGAAAAACTTGATGAATTAAAAGCAAGACTTGGGGAATATAATGCTGTTGTAAAAGCAGATAAATCAGCAGTAAAAGAAGCAAAACTTGATGTTGAATACTCTATTGTAAAAGCTACAATAGATGGAAAAATTGGTAAATCTTTAGTTGATATTGGAAATATTATTACTTCAAGTGATAAATTAGCTGAGGTAGTACAAACAAAAGATTTATATGTAAACTTTAACCCAAGTAGCTCAGAAGTGTTTATTCTAAATAGATATAAATCAGAAGAGTTTCCAAAGGTAAGAGTTTTACCTGAAAATGTTGAAGATCAGAATTTAAGCCTAAATGGAAAAGTTGATTTTATTGATAATGTAACAAATGAAACAACAGGTACAGTATTAATGAGAGCAAAAATAGATAACCATAATAATTCATTATTCCCTGGGACTTTTGTAAATATCAAACTTTTTGTAACTGATAAAATCCCAGTAATTGCTGTAAATCCAAATAACCTAGCTCAAAATCAATTAGGCTCTTATGTATTAGCTGTAGATGAGAATAATAAAATTGTGAAAAAACAAGTTGAGGTTGAATATTCTAATAAAGAATTAGCGATTATTAAATCAGGTCTTAAAGATGGAGATAGAGTTGTTGTAAGTGCTATTAATAGACTTCAAGAAAATCAAGAGGTTAATGCTTTAGAAGTATCTAATCCAATAAGTAAATAGGAAAAAATATGTTTTCAATATTTTTCATTAAACGACCAATTTTTGCAAAAGTTATTTCACTATTTATTATTATAGTTGGGCTTATTGCATTAAATTTATTACCCGTGGCACAATTTCCTGAGATTACACCTCCTAGTATCTCTGTAAGCTCTAACTACACAGGTGGTAGTGCTAGTGCTGTTGAAACTAGTGTTACAAAACCAATTGAAGAGCAGTTAAATGGTATTGAAGGTATGATTTATATGGACTCAAACTCATCATCTGATGGGAGCTCAAATATTAATCTTTATTTTAAATCTGGATATGATTTAAACACAGCTGCCATTGATGTTCAAAATAGGGTTGCCTTAGCAACACCATTTTTACCTGATTCTGTAAAACAAACAGGAGTTACAACTAAGAAAAAATCAACTTCAATGGTTCAGATTTTATCTCTTAGTTCCTCTAATCCTGCCCATGATGCACTTTTCTTATCTAACTTTGCAAGTATTAATATTGTAGAAGAGTTAAAAAGAATTGATGGAATTGGAGATGTTCAAAACTTAGGTGAAAAGAAATACTCAATGAGAGTATGGATTAATCCAAATAAGTTATCAAACCTAGGACTTACAGTAACAGATGTAACAAATGCTATTAAATCACAGAATTTACAAGCTGCACTTGGATCTATTGGTGCATCACCTAATACTTCATCTAATAAATTTCAATTTACACTTACGTCTAAAACAAGACTTTCAAGTGTAAAAGAGTTTGAAAATATTATTGTAAATGAAGTTGATGATAGAAAAGTAAGATTAAAAGATGTTGCTAGAGTTGAATTAGGAGCTGAGGTTTATGGATGGGGAGCATCTTTAAACAATAAAGCTACTGCATTACTTGGTATTTATCAACAACCAGGAGCAAATGCTCTTAATGTTGCTTCAAAAATTGAAGAGAAACTAAAAGTTCTAAGACAAAGATTACCTCAAGGTGCTAAAATAGAAGCTACTTACGATACTACAAAATTCGTAGAAGTATCTATTAAAGAAGTAGTTATTACGCTATTCCAAGCTTTAGCATTAGTATTATTTGTGGTTTATTTCTTCTTACAATCATTTAGAACTACCATTATTCCAGCAGTTGCAATTCCAGTATCGTTAATTGGTACTTTTGCTTTACTAATGGCTATGAACTTCTCAATTAATACTCTTACTTTATTTGGTCTTATTTTAGCCATTGGTATTGTAGTTGATGATGCAATTATTGTAGTTGAAAATGTAGAAACCAATCTTGCTAAGAATCCAGACTTAACTCTAAAAGAAGCTACAACATTAGCTATGAAAGAGGTATTTACTCCTGTAATTTCTACTACATTAGTTTTACTTGCGGTATTTATTCCAGTTACGTTTATTCCGGGGATTTCTGGTGCTTTATATCAACAGTTTGCAACTACTATTGCTTTTGCTGTGATTATTTCATCTATTAATGCTTTAACTTTATCTCCTGCCCTTTGTGCTACGATTTTGAAGAAAAAAAGACAAAATGAAACAAAAAATATAATCTTCCAAAAGTTTGATGATGGTTTAGAGAGTTTTAAAAATGTATATAAAGTAGTTTTAGAAAAAATTATCAAGTTTTGGTATGTTGCATTTTTAGTTTATGGATTATTATTAGGTGGAACATATTTTGCCTTCAAAGTACTTCCAAGTGGATTTATTCCAGATGAAGATCAAGGAACATTAGTTTCTTCTATTTCATTAGAAGCTGGAACAACTCTGAATATTACTGAGAAAACTACAGCTAAAATTACTGAGATTATTATGAGTACAGCAGGTGTAAAAGATGTATTAAGTATTCCTGGATTTAATATTATCACAGGAGCCATTGATTCATCTACATCCACAGTATTTATTGTTTTAGAAGATTGGGCAAAAAGAGAATCTGCTGATAAATCAATAACAGCTATTATGTCTAAAGTTACAAGTTCCTCAAAAGAACAAATAGATAACGCAAATGTAAGAGTATTTAATATGCCTTCAATTCCGGGATTATCTGCTGTTGGTGGGTTTGAGCTAAAACTTCAAAATCTACAAGGAATGCCACTTGATGAGTTTGAAAAATATGCAAAAGAGTTTATACGAAATGTAAATCAAGATAAAGCAATTATGTATGCTTATACGTCATTTAACTCTAATTATCCTCAATATTTTGTAGATGTAAATAGAGATAAAGTATCATCATTAAAACTAAATATTAAAGATGTTTATTCAGTACTTCAAGCAAATCTTGGTTCTATTTATGTAAATGATTTTAATAAATTTGGAAAAACCTATAAGGTATTTGTTCAAGCCGATCAAACATTTAGAGAACAAAAGAACTCTATTAATAACTTCTTTGTAAAAAATGCAAATGGAGATATGGTTCCTTTAAGTACTGTTGTTAAAATCAAACAAGTAACGGGTGCTAATACAATTACCCATTACAATGGTTACCAAAGTATCTCTATAAATGGATTACATAATCTAAAAGAGGGATATAGTTCAGGTGATGCATTAAAAGCTTTAGAAACAGTAGCAAAACAAACACTTCCAAGCTCAATTGGATATGAGTTTGCTGGTATGTCTTTACAAGAAAAAGAAGCAGGTAATGCAGCTATTTATATTTTTGCTTTATCTTTATTGATGGTGTTCTTATTCCTTGCAGCTCAATATGAGTCTTGGATGATGCCTTTAATGATTATGCTTCCAATTCCAGCTGTTATGTTTGGAGCATTGGGTGCGAATATGTTTGCAGGATTATTAAACGATACATATACCCAAATTGGTTTAGTATTACTAATAGGAATGTCCTCAAAAAATGCGATTTTGATTATCGAGTTTGCTAAGGAACTTCGAGAAAAAGGTGAGAGTATTGTAAATGCTGCGGTAATGGCATCTACTATGAGATTAAGAGCAATTTTAATGACTATTTTCTCTTTTCTTTTAGGGATTTTACCTTTAGTTTATGCAAGTGGAGCAGGTGCTGCTTCTAGACAATCACTTGGTACTGCTGTATTTGGTGGAATGATTATGTCAACAATTTTAACACTTCTTTTAACTCCTGTATTATTTGTTGTTTTACAAAAATTAAGAGAGGGAAAAAGTAATAAGGATGAACAACATGCTTAAAAAAACAAAATTTATTTCAATAACTTGTGCTTTATTTCTTTGCACTTCAATTAATGCAAAAGAAATGAATTTGGATGAGATATTAGATATTGCATTAAAAAACAATACTAATATCCAGGTATCAAAATACCAAGAAGAGATTAAAACACAAGAATTAAAAAAAGCGAAATCAGCATATTTACCAAAAGTAAATGCTAGTGCTGATATTGGAAATTATGATATTGAAGCTAGTGGAGTTACTCAAGAAGGTGATGCTACAAGTGTAACTCTAAGTGCTAGTCAACTTATTTATGATTTTGGGAAAACATCTAACTCTATTGATGCTTCAAAGTATAATCTAGAAGCTTCTAGTTCTGAAATACAAACAAGTAAAAAAGATACAATTCTTTCTATTAAAGAGGCTTATTATGATATTTTGAATAAATATCAACAAATTATTGTTTCAAAAGAAGCTGTATCTTTAGATGAACTACAACTATCTCAAGCAAATGAGTATTTCAAAGCAGGGGTGAGAACAAAAATTGATGTAATTAATGCCCAATTAAATCTATCAAATTCTAAACTAAAACTAGTTCAGACAAATTATGATCTAAAGATTGCTAAAACTAAATTAATTTCATTATTAGGTAGTTCAAGTGATGAACAAATAGATGTGAAATTTGATAATAAAGATATCTCATCTTTAGCTAAATCTATAAAAATCGAAGATGAAAAGCTAGATAATTTAATAAATAAAGCTTTTGATAATAGATCAGAATTACAAAAATACAAAGCCTTAATAAAAACAAATAAGGCAAGTTTTAATAGTGCAAAAGCTGAATATTACCCTACAATTGATGTAAGTGCATCTTATAGTGATAAAAACTCAGATGATATAAGCTCACTTGAACAAAGTCAAACAGCTGTATTATTAAATCTAAAATGGGATTTATTCACAGGTGATACTACAAGTGCAAATAAAAAAATATCATTAGCCAATCTAAGTACAACAAAAAAACAGTTTGAGCAACAAAAACTACAAATTAGACAAGATGTAACAAGTGCATTTTTAAATCTAGAACAAAGTTTTGAAAGTATTAAAATCAATCTATTAAGTCTTGATTTATCAACACGAAATTTAAATTTAGCGGATGAAAGATATAAAGCGGGATTAAATGATTTATTAGAAGTTAATGACGCAAAATTAGAGTATACAAAATCAAAAACTAATTTAGTTAATGCGTATTATACATATTTAAGTAATACTGCAAAATTAGAGTATTCTTTAGGTATTAGTAAATAAATACTTTATATATAGATAGAGGTTTAATCCCTATCTATATATCTTTTTCTTGGTCCATCTTTTATTTTATCAACCTCTACTAAAATAAATCCATCTACACAATCTGCAAAATCAGGGTCAACATTAAAATCTAAGAATTTCACGCCCCCTTCTTCTGTAATATCGCTATATTGTTTATATAAAGTAGGAACTGAACAGTTCATATTTGATAAAGTTGATTTTAGAAGTTTAAAATCTTTTTTTCTATCAGTAAGATTAAAAATCTCTTTAATATCATTTATATTATTTGAGTATTGATATGATTGTTTTGGAGTAACTAAACTTTTGTTATGTTGAAAATAGTGTGAATAATAATATACCATCATGTCTTTTGCAACTTTTGGAAAACTAGCACTCATAGAAACTGGTCCAAACATATATTTTATATTTGGATTCTTTTTTAAATAGGCACCAATTCCATACCAAAGATAATCTAAAGCTCTTGTACCCCAGTATTTAGGTTGTACAAAAGAACGACCTAATTCAATAGAGTTTTTTAAATAAGGTGTCATATCTTCATTATATTTGAAAATTGTATTAGAATAAAAACCTTTTACCCCAATATTTTTGAAAATGAAATCAGAGTTACCAATTCTATAAGCTCCAACAATTTCTAAATCATTATCATCCCATAAAATAATATGTCTATAATAAATATCAAACTTATCAGTATCTCTTTTTTTATTTAGACCTTCACCAACTTTTCTAAAAGAAATTTCTCTTAATCTTCCTAACTCTTTTAGTACTACAGAATCATCAGTATAATCGTAAAGGTATATTTTTTTGCCATCATTTGTTTCACCAATAAGTTCTGATTTTTTTAATTCACTTAGAATGTCAGCACTTTTTTGAGGATGAGCAATTGCTGATTGTGTCTGGAAAAAAGATTTTTTCCCTTTTTTTAGGGCATATAGATGTTTTTTGTATAGGTTTGTAATATATTTTTTATCTAAACCTTTTGGAACTATATTTTCATTTGGAACAATTTGACCAATTTTAATATTGATTCTTTTTGATTTCTTTTTAAACATTTCATTTGATAATAACAATGTTGAGAATGTTTTATTAATCACTGAAATTGTATAGAATGTTTTTGAATTTTTAGCATCTAAAAAGATCGGTAAAATAGGTGCATTAGAGTTTTGTGCAAAGTTTAAAAAACCTTTACTCCATGTTGGGTCTTTTATACCTTTAGATGTAGCTCGACTAACTTCTCCTGCTGGAAAAATGATAATAGCTTCTTCATTGTTTAATGCTTCATATATCTTTTTGATATCTTTTTTTGATTGTCTAATTTTGTAGTTATCAATTGGAATTAATAGTGAGTTTAATGCCTCAAAACCTACTAAAAAATCATTAGCTACAATTTTTACATCTTTTCTTACTTGTGAGATAAGTCTTAATAAACAAAGTGCATCTAATCCACCTAAAGGATGGTTCGCAATAATTACAACTTTACCAGAACTTGGAATGTTTTGTAAGTCATTACTAGATGTAGTATAGTCAAAATCAAAGTAATCTAAAACAGCATCAACAAACTCAAAACCTTTTAGATGAGAGTTTTGTGTTAAAAACTTATTTATAGAATCTTCATGTACTATTTTTTTTGCAACTTTAAATAAAGACTTTTTTAAAAAATTTTGTTTCTTATTTATCTTTGGAAACTTTTTTTCAATCTCTTTTTGAACATCAATCATATATTCTCCTTGGTAAAATTGTAGTTACCTTTGATTACAAAAAGGTAACAGTAACCTACCTAGGTAACCATTCAGACTTTTTTAAAAAGTTTTCTTACGTAAGTTATGCTAAAATCCTCTTAATAAAAGAAGGGGATTTTACAAATGAACAAATCTGACATTACAAATATACTTACTGTTTTAATCATGGCTTATGGTTATTCAAACGGTAATGACACAATTTTTGCAATAGGGCTATTTGCACTTAGTGGAGCAGTTACAAATACGCTTGCAATTCACATGCTTTTTGAAAAAGTACCGTATCTTTATGGGTCTGGGGTTATTGAGAGAAAGTTTGGGGCTTTTAAACAATCAATCCATAACTTACTTATGAATCAGTTTTTTACACCTGAGAACTTAAAAAAGTTTTTTCAAGATGAGGTTGACAGTGCTAAGAGTAAAATTGATTTTGAAAAAGTATTAAACAAAACAGATTTTGAACCAGCTTATGATTCATTAAAAAGTGCAGTAATGGAATCATCATTTGGTGGAATGCTTGGTATGTTTGGTGGAGAGGCTGCATTAGAGCCTTTAAAAGAACCATTTACTAAAAAACTTCAAGCTTCTATTATTGAGATTTCAAATAGTGATTCTTTTCAAGCAGTATTATCTGAGTCATTAAAATCAGATGATTTAAGTGAAGATATTCATAAAAAACTATCATCAATTGTAAATAAAAGATTAGATGAGTTAACTCCTATTATGATAAAAGAGATGATTCAAAAGATTATCAGAGAACATCTTGGATGGCTAGTAGTTTGGGGTGCTGTTTTTGGTGGACTAATTGGATTTGTTTCAACTTTTCTTTAGAAGCCTAATCTAGGCTTCTAATAATTTATATAAAGAAGTAAAGTACCAAGAAGTAAAATTAGAATACCTCCAAGTATCTCTAGAATAAAACTCTTGTTTTCTAGGAAACTATTTGTTTTTTTATTCAAAGAAATAGATAATATTCCTACTAAAGAAATAGTAAACCCCATACCAATACTCATAGAAATAGCTGCTAATACTCCTAATAAATACTGTTTTAACATAATACAAAAAAGTACAATAGTCATAACTCCAGGACAGGGAACTACTCCTGCACTAAAAGCAAGTGCATATTTACTTTTGTTTTTTTGAAGTTTTTGTTCTTTGTGTTTTCTTGAGAGGTAAGAAGATGTAATTATATAAAATCCTACTAGTATAATCATAGCTGCACTTATTTGCATAGTTATTTTAGAATAGTAATTAAAGTTTTGTCGAAACATCGATTCTAAAATAAAATATATTCCAAATGTTAAAACAAGTGCTGAAATAGCATGAATTATAGATATTAAATAACCTAAAGAAAAGGCTTGAGAATAGGCATTTTTAGAAGTTGAAAAATAAAAAGCAACTAATGCTTTTCCATGTCCTGGTCCTGCTGCGTGAATAAGTCCATATAAAAAAGCTATACTTAAAACAAGTAAGGAAGCTGATAAGGTATTTTCGTCATTTATACTTCTTATTGTTGATGAGATATAACTGTTTATTTGAAATTGATATTGGATTATTTGTTTGATGAATTCATCATAAAAGTTCATGTTATTTTACTCCAAAGATAGTTGTTTTTAATTTATTTTGTTTTTCTTTTTTTATTCCATTTATTTTTATATACTCTTTTTCAATCATCATTCCTACAAATAAATTTTCATCAAAAAAATCAATTTTCAAGTTTTTTAAATCTATGTTGTTTTGAATATCAAAACTATAAATTAGACGATTGTCTTTAATAGATGCTTTAAATATTTTAGGTTCTATTCTTAGTTCTTTTTTATTTGAGTTAACACTCATGTAAAAGTTTTGTTTTTCAAGTGAGACAAAATAACTATCATAAATATAACTATTTTCATCTTTTTCAAACTTTCCATTTGCATTTTTATCAAGCTCCATAATTAACATCATTGATGTCATTTCATCCAGAGTCCATTTGATATTGAATTTTTTTATTTTCTCATCTTTTATTTCAATTGTTGGTTCAACTTCAATAAAAGTATGAGGGTGAGCAAAGGCTTTTGTACTTATTAAAAATATAAAAAATATTGTGATGAAATATTTCATTTCAAACCTAAATAAAAATCTCTGCATTACTTACAATACATTTGCCACCGTACTTTTTAATAAAGCTTTTTATTTCATCTTTTATAGTAAAAAATTTATCTTGAGTACAAACTGTAAATATATAATTGTTTGAGAAAACATCAGTAATATCGTCACTTGATTTAAGACCATGCCCTCCACAACCTTCTATATCTTTTATAAGAGTATATGCTGTAATACTATTCTTTTTAAAAAGTTCAAGTAATCTATTTGTATATGTTGATTCTATTATGATTTCTATTTTTTTCATGTTCTAACTCCAAAATGTGTTTATGATGTAATAATATAAAGGGATTCCTATCGTGATATTAAAAGGAAAAGTAACTGCCAAACTCAAAGGTAAATACAACCCTGGATTAGCTTGTGGTACTGATAATCGCATAGCAGCTGGAACTGCTATATATGAGGCTGAACCACTTAAAAGTGCTAAAAGAAATGCATCACCTTTTGAAAGTCCAAAAAAGGAAGCTAAAGCTATAGCAATACTTGCGTTAACTACTGGCATAATAAGTGCAAAACTTATTAAAAATAGTCCTGCTTTTTTAAGTTCATATATTTTCCTAGCTGAAACTAATCCCATATCTAAAAGGAAAAAGGCTAAAAACCCTTTGAATAATGTACCAAAAAGTGGCTCCATTGAATGCCAACCTTTCTGCCCTGTACTCATACCAATAATAAGTGCTCCCATAAGTAGAAAAACAGAAGGGTTTAAAAAAGCTTCTTTTAAAATCTCATTCCATTTTGTTTTTTCATCACTTGATTCTTTTGTAAATATTGCTGCAAATACAAGTCCTATTACAATAGCAGGTGATTCCATTAGAGTCATAGCTGCAACCATATATCCACCATATTCTATATTTATAGTTTGTAAGTAGGTAATTCCCGTGATAAAAGTAACTGCACTAATTGAACCAAAAGTAGAAGCAATGGCTACAGAATTATAGGTATCAAGTTTAGTTTTTAGTATAAAGTAACTATAAATAGGAACTAAAATAGCCATAAAAACAGCAAGCCCTAATGCTTTTAAAACATCAAAACTAAGCCCACTTTTTGATAACTCATATCCTCCATGTAAACCAATAGCAATAAGTAAATACAATGAAAATAGTTTTGGTAGGGGTTGTGGTATAGTTAAATCAGATTTTAAAAATACAGCTAACATTCCTAAGAAAAAGAATAATATAGGTGGGTTTAAAATATTTTGTAAAACTAAATCTAAACTCATCTTATTAAATATTTTCCGTATGTTCTTTTTTTGTAACTTCTTCTAAATAAGGTCTAAAAAAACAAGATTTAGCCCCAGTATGACATGCTGAGCCTCCAATTTGTTCTACTGTAGTAAGAATAGTGTCATAATCACAGTCTACTTTTAAATCAATTAGTTTTTGTATATGTCCACTGCTTTCACCTTTTTTCCATATTCTATTTTTACTTCTTGAAAAGTAGTGAACAATTTTTGTTTCAACAGTTAGGTCTAGAGCTTCTTGATTCATATAACCAAGCATAAGTATTTCGTTTGTTCCATGCTCTTGTGTAATAACTGGAACTAAACCATTAGATTTTTTAAAATCAATATTCATATTTTATCCTTTTGCGACTAAGTTGCATTTTGGTATCATAGCAAATCACTTTTAAATGCAACTTAGTTGCAAATGATAATACAAAAAAGGATTTTAATAATATGAACAGTTTTATAATAAACTCACCACTTGATATGCATCTTCATTTAAGGGACGATGATATGCTAAAACTTGTAGGACCATTTACTTCAAGACATTTTTCAGGGGCACTTATAATGCCAAATTTACTTCCTCCTCTTACTACAAAAGAAGCTTTATTAGCATATAAAAATAGAATCAAAGAAGCATGTAAAGACGATGAGTTTGAGCCTTATGTAACAATATTTTTTCAAGTGGATTATTCTTATGAGTTTTTAATAGATATAAAAGATGAGATAATCGCAGTTAAGCTTTATCCATTTGGAGTAACTACAAATTCTGAGACTGGTGTATCATCTATGGATGTAGAAGTTTTAAGACCAACATTAGAATCAATGTCTAAACTTGGTATTCCTGTATGTATACATGGAGAAACAAAAGGTTTTGTAATGGATAGAGAAAAAGAATTTCTACCTATATATGAATCTTTGGCTATTAATTTTCCAGATTTAAAAATCATAATGGAACATATTTCAAGTAAAGAATCAATTGAATTACTTAAAAAATATGACAATCTTTATGCAACTCTTACTGTTCATCATTTGATGTTGACTTTAGATGATGTAACAGGTGGTATGCTAAATCCCCATGCATTTTGTAAACCAATAGTTAAAAGACCTGAGGATAAAAAAGCTTTACAAGAATTAGCTTTAAATGCATATCCTAAAGTAATGTTTGGTTCAGACTCTGCACCACATAGAAAAGAAACAAAAGAGTGTGATGATGGAGCTGCGGGAATATTCTCATCTTCTATTGCTTTACAAGCATTAACACAACTTTTTGATGAGAATGGAAAACTAGATAATTTAAATGCTTTTATAAGTTTAAATGCACAAAAAATCTATGGATTAAAACCTATTAATAAAAGTATAAAACTAATAAAAAAAGATTTTGTAGTTCCATCGCAATATTCTTACAAGGAAGAGAGAGTTGTTCCACTATTTGCAGAACAAACCTTATCATGGAGTATTAATACTTAGTAAATTAATTTGTATCCAATTCCATATTCATTTTGAATAAGATCTTTTGGTATTTTTTTTCTTAAGTTTTTAATAGTGGTTTTTAATGCTTCATTTTTATCTTCATTAAAATCATTCCAAAGTTCTAAACTTAAATCATCATAGCTTAGGATTCTATTTATGTTTTTTATAAAAGTTTGAAATAGTTTATTTTCATTTGGAGTTAAAGTCACTATATTAGAATTGTGCTTTAGCTCACTTTTTTCTACATTCCAAAAATAATTATCACTGAAATGAAAATTATTCTCATTTATTACTTTAAAGTCAGTTATCTCTTTTTTTAAAAGTAAAATAGTTTCTTCTAAATCTTTTCTATTAAGAGGTTTTATAAGATATTTTGTTAGTTTTAAACTAGTTGATTGTAATACTGTATCTATATCAGATTTTGCTGTTAGCATTACTGCTTTTGTATTATGATCCTTTTCCCTTATCTTTTTTAATAGATTAAGTCCATTCATTTTAGGAAGATTTACATCAATAAATATAATATCAGGTCTTTTATCTAGGTAAAGAACATATCCATCTTCTGCATTGAATACTGAATCTACATGTTTAAAATATCTTTTAAGTCTAGCTGTGACTCTTTGATTGATTTCTTTATCATCCTCTATGAATAGAACTTTGTAATCTAATAATTCATTATCCATTTATATTTTCCTTTTGAAGTTCAATACAAAAACAACTTCCATTTTCAATATTATCAATATATAAAGACCCATTCATTTTATTTTCAATAATCATTTTTGCAATATATAAACCTAAACCTGAACCTTCATTTTTATTTTTTGTTGTATAATAAGCGTTAAATACTTCATCTTTAACGCTTTCTTTTATTCCTCCAGCATTATCACTAATGTGTATTTTAATTGTCTTTTCATCACTAAATAAATTAATATTTATTATCGGGTTTTCAATTTTTCTTTCAATTAATACATCTTTTGCATTATTAATTATAATCAATAATGTTTGAGCAATATCACCTTTATTACCTTTTATAAATAGCTCTTTTTCAATATGGTGTTTAATACATATATTCTGATTTTCAAATGTCTTTTGAACAATAGAGATGGAATTTAAAAGAATTTTATTTAAAAGAAATACTTCTTCTTTTTTATCAGTAGAAAAAAGATTTTTAAAATCATCTATTGTTGAAGACATATAGTTTGTAGTATTTTCTATATGTAATAATTCTTTATCTAATTCTTGTGCATCCATATTTTTATTATTCTTGTATGTAATATCTTCAATAGCCATAACAGAGGCATTAATTTGAGATAAAGGCTGTCTCCATTGATGAGAAATAAAATCAATAGTTTCACTCATAATATTTATTTTTATAGATTGAACTTTTGTTGCATTTATGGCATCTTCTTTATCTTTATATACTTGTCTCATTTTGTATGTTAAAAGAATTGAAAATAAAATAGCTTCAATAGCACTTCCAATCATATTTCCATAGAATGTAATTTCAGTATATGGAAGTTTGGCTCTAAAAAAACTAATTGTAACTATTACACCTATAAAATTTGCACTAAATGCTAACAAAAAAAGTCCACTTAAAGGTAGCTTTTTAAAATAAATAATTAAACCTATGATAAAAATTGTAAATAAATTTGCAATATAAATAAAAGCTAAGTAACCAGTAACTTTAAATTTTAATTCGTATAAACCTACTCTTCCTAAAACTTCATATACTAAAGCAATAAGTAATATGAAAACAAAAACATTTAATATTCTATTATAGTTTTTAAATTGTAAAGTATCTTTATATACTGATTGAAAAAATAGAGTTGTAAACATAGGTAGAAAAACCATAAGAACATTTACAAATGCCCCAATACTAAATAAATCAAAATAGTATGCATATCCTCCATAAACATAAAAACTCCATGTTGCCATTGTTGTAACCAATAATGTATAGTATATATATTCTTTATTTGGAGTGAAAAGATATAAGAATAAATAGTATATTCCTAAGGCTAATAAAATTCCAGTTAATATTACTAGAATAGCCGAAGACTTAGCGGCCTTTGCCATTACTTCAATTAAACTTCCATTATTTATTTCATAATATATATTTGATCCGGCTGTCATATAAATATAAACTTCTATCTTTTCATTTGGAGAAATTTCATTGTTGTAAAGTAAAATATTTCCAATACGATGTTTAACATCTGGATTTTTATATTTATTAAATGAAATATTTTGTTTTACTACTTTATTATTCTTAATTGTAAAAAAATGAACATCTTTCATAATATGAATATTTCTTAAGGAAAGATAGTTATCTTCTATTTTATTTGTTTTGTTAGTTATATTAACTTTTAGCCATAAAAACTTCTTTTTCCCAAATGTTTCTTTTCTTGAAGTTGGTAGAAACTCTTTGTCTAAAACTTGACTTATATCTTTATAATGAGTTTTATCGTCAAAAAATGAAACTTTATATTCTGCATGTAGCGAAGTGTAAAAAATAAAAAATAATATTAAAAATAAAAAATGTTTATTGACTTTGAAAGTTTTTATAGTAGGCCTTTTAATTTGTTTGTTTGATGAACTATATAAAAAAGTTCATTATTTTTTCTTTAAATAGTATTTGTTCTTAATAATTAAGAATAAAATATTAAATATGTTAAAATACATTTACTTAAAATAAATAAAGATAAAAAGTTTCCCTTTTTAGGGTTAGTATTAAGGATTATTAAATAATGGAACAATTAGACGTATTAGTATTATTAGATGTTGGTGGACTTGAAGACAAAGAAAAGTTTGAAAAACATGTGAAAAAAGAAGGTTTTACAGTAGTTGAGGGTGAAGAGTTTGTATATACTGCAAAATCATCAACTACAACTTTTTCAACTAAAGCATATATTTTAGAAGTGTTTAGAAAAGGATTAACTAAAAACTCTTTTTCTGATGCTAACTTAGTATTTTTACTTAACGAAACACCTTATCCTCCATACTACTTTGATAAGGAAACAAACGATTTTGAAGAACTAAAAGAAGAAGCTAAATAGTGAAAGATATTTATGAGTTTCTAAAAGATTTAAAGAATGAAAAACGATTAAAAGAGTGTCAACTCTTAATCGTAAATGATGATAAACAAGCTCAAGTAGCTTCTGATATTGTCTCTTTCTTAGGGTTTACTCCTTTTGTGTTATCTGATTTTAGAGCTAACTTTGGGGATGATTTACTTTCATTCTCTGAAGAACTACAAGATATTACGAGATCTTTAAATGGCTTTTATAACTACAAAAAACAAAATAAAATTCTAATCTCACCCGTACGAACTATCTCATACCCAATGCCAAAAGATAAGTGTTTTGATAACTTTGAAATCTCTTTTGCTGATACAATCAATGTAGAAGAGTTAAAATCAAAACTTTACAATTGGGGTTATTACTTCGTAGATATTGTAACATCTGAGGCAGAAGCTTCTATCAGGGGAGATATTATTGATATTTGTCCACTAGGGAGTGAATTTGGATATAGGGTTTCATTATTTGATGATGAAGTTGAAAGTATCAGAAAGTTTGATATTGAAGACCAAAAATCTTTCAAAGAAGAGATTGAGACTTTTACTATAAGTCCCGCTTTTTTAGCTTTAGATGAAAGTACATATGAGCAGATAAATGAACAAGTTCAAAGTGTAAGCTCTGATGCTTTTATTCAAGATATTCACTCACTTGGATTTTGGTACTTAAATGACTTAGGGGAATACTTACCTCAAAATATGAGTTCATTTATCACGCAAGAAGCTTTAGAAGAGTTGGATGAAGCTTATGTATTTGAAGAGAAAAGATTAAATAAAGATAAGTTTTTAGCAACACCTCAAATATATAAAGCAAGAGATTATCAAGAAATTGCACCTGCAAATGTAAAAGAGTTTATCTCTTTCCATGAGGGCAAAAAGATTAATATTATCTCAAGCTCAGAAGCTAAAGTTAAATCTTTTGATTTAGAACTAACTGACGAGAAAATAAACTATATTTATGAACCATATATTCTAAATCTTGTAGGTGATGATGAAGTTATTATCTCACTTAATAAAGAGATAAAAAAACGAAGAAAAAAGAAAATTAAACTTGTAATTGATGAATTACAAATGAATGATTTTGTAGTACATGAAAAACATGGTATTGGTCAATATAAAGGTATTGAACCTGTAACTGTAATGGGTGCGAAAAGAGACTTCGTAATAGTAATGTATGCAGGGGATGATAAACTTCTAATTCCTGTTGAAAATATAGATACAGTAGATAGGTATGTAGCTGATGGTAGCTCATACGCTGTTGTGGATAAACTAGGTAAGGGAAGCTTTGCTAAGTTAAAAGAGAAAGTAAAAGATAAACTATTTGCTATCGCAAATGATATTATCAAAATGGCAGCAGCACGTGAGCTTGTAAATGGTATTAAGATTAATACTGATAAACAAGTACTTCAAGACTTCCAAACTCATGCAGGATTTGATTATACAAAAGATCAAAGCAGATCAGTTAGAGAAATATTCTCTGATTTAAGTGGTGGTCGAGTAATGGATAGATTACTCTCCGGAGATGTTGGATTTGGTAAAACAGAAGTTGCAATGAATGCATTATTAGCTACTGTTTTAGATGATAAACAAGCTCTATTTATCTGTCCTACTACACTTTTAGCAACACAACATTATCATGGAATGCAAAAGAGATTTGATGAGTATGGTATTACTATGGCTAAGCTTGATGGTAAAACAAGTGCAAAAGAAAAAACAAGTATTAAAAATGGTCTTGCTGATGGTTCAATAAAACTTGTTATTGGAACTCACTCACTACTTTCTGTTAAAACGAATGATTTAGCTTTAGTTGTTATTGATGAAGAACATAAGTTTGGCGTAAAACAAAAAGAGAAATTAAAAGCTCTAAGAGATGATGTCCATATCTTCTCTATGTCTGCAACGCCAATTCCTAGAACTCTAAATCTAGCACTATCTAAACTAAAAGGTATGAGTAGTTTACTTACTCCTCCAAGTGAGAGATTAGGTGTGAGAACTTATGTAAAAGAGTATAACGATAAACTAATCAAAGAGATTGTTTTAAGAGAGAAAAGAAGAGGTGGACAATTGTTTTATGTTCATAATAATATTGCCTCTATTGATGCTAAAAAATCTGATTTAGAAGAGATTATTCCAAATATCAAAATAGAAGTTATTCACTCGAAAATCAAACCAGCAGATGCAGAAAAGCTGCTAGATAGATTTGAGAATAAAGAGTTTGATATTTTACTTGCTACTTCAATTGTAGAATCAGGTCTTCACTTACCAAATGCTAACTCAATTATTATTGATGGGGCAGACAGATTCGGTATTGCTGATTTACACCAATTAAGAGGAAGAGTTGGAAGAAGTGACAAAGAAGGGTTCTGTTATTACGTAGTAGAAGATAAAAAGAAAATTACTGATGATGCAGTAAAAAGACTTGTAGCCTTAGAGTCTAATTCTTACTTAGGTTCAGGTACTGCTTTAGCTCACCAAGATTTAGAAATCAGAGGTGGTGGAAATATCGTAGGTGAAGCACAAAGTGGACATATTAAACAAATAGGATATGGTTTATATCTTAAGATGTTAGAAGATGCTTTAGCGACTCTAAGTGGTGACACAAAAGAAGAGAATAAAACAGTAGATATTAAACTTGCTATTTCTGCATTTATTAGTGAAGACTATATAGTAGAAGATAGAGTAAGATTAGAATTATATAGAAGATTATCAAAGTGTAGTGATAAAGAAGCTGTATATGTAATAGAAGAAGAAATGGAAGATAGATTTGGTAAGCCAGACCTTCCAACAAGTCAATTCTTAGAATTAATCATGATTAAAATCTTAGGATTACAAAAAGGAATAAAAACTATCTCATCTTATGAAATGAATATTACCTTTACAAAGTCTGATGATACAAAAGAGAGTATTAAGTCACCATCAAAAGATGATGATGATATTATTGCTACTACTTTAAGATACTTAAGAAAATAGTTCTAGATAAAATATAGGAAAATAGATGAAAAACTTATACCCATACTTTAGTCAAAATCCTTTAGATAGATTAGATCAAGTAAGAGCAGATAAAAAAGAGTTTGATAGATTATTAGATGATTCAAATTCTTTATTTCTTGTTTTTGATGATGCTAATATTATTGTAGATGAGGTAAATAAGAAGTATTTGTTTTCCCAAGATATTTTTGAGAACTATGATGTGAATAAAGAAGAGATAGTTCTTCTTGGTAGTTTTGAGGGTATTACTTATTTTGCTTTTACTTTAAAAGATGAACTAAAGAAAGATTTATCAAAAATTCCATTACGAGAGTCTGTAAATCTTGATTTTATAAATGAAGATAAGTTTGGAATACTAGCTCAAGGAGCATCTGTTTTAAACTGGCATAACTCTCATAAGTTTTGCTCATCATGTGGAGCTAGTACTTCTCTTACTAAAGCTGGATGGAGAAGAGATTGTGATGTTTGTAAAACTGAGCATTTCCCAAGAGTTGATTCTGTTGTTATTATGCTTGTAACTTTTGGAGAATATTGTCTTCTTGGACGTGGAGTTAATTTCAAAGAAGGAAGATACTCTTGTCTTGCAGGTTTTGTTGAGTCTGGGGAGAGTTTAGAAGAAGCAGCAAAAAGAGAACTTTTTGAAGAAGCAGGAATTGAAGGTTATGATGTAGAGTATGTAGCCTCTCAACCTTGGCCTTTTCCTTCTACTTTGATGATTGGTATGAGAATGAAAGCAAAAAGCCAAGAGCTTAATCTAGACCCTCATGAAATAGCAGATGCTATATGGGTTCATAAAGATGAAATAAAAGATGTCTTATCAAATAAAAAAACTTCTACTTTCACAATACCAGATAAAATAGCTATTGCTCGTAATTTACTTGAGGTTTGGATAGAAGAAAAATAAAACAAGGAAAGTTAATATGTTAGAGATTATTCAAAATACACCAATATGGGTATTTATTCTTTTTGTATTTTTAGTTTTTCTTGGACTTTTGCAAACAAAAGATAAAAAGTTATCTATAAATAAGATTCTTATTTTTCCTGCTATTATGCTTCTTTTATCATATTTAGGAGTAGTTAGTGCTTTTGGATTTGATATTCAAAGTAATATTTCTTATTTATTAGGTTTAGGTATTGGAGTTTATTTATCATATTTTTTTAAAATTCCTAGAAAAAGTACTTATGATTTAAAAGAAGGACTATTTTTTATAAAGGGTAGTTTTCTACCTTTTTATTTAATAATGAGTATTTTTCTTCTTAAGTATTATGTGGGTGTTGTAACAGCAAAAGAATTAGAATTTATACATGATTTATCATTTGTAGTATTGATTTCTTTATTTTATGGTTTATTCTCAGGAGTCTTTTTGGGAAGGTTATTAGTCTTATTAAAAATAAAAAAGGGAAAGGATAATTAAATCCTTTCCCTTTTTTTATGATTTTAATTTTAGGAGAGTTTATAAAATCAATATTAATACATCAAACTAGTTCGCGCTAATTTAATTATGAAAACAGTATAAATAAAAATAATGTGGTTTTAGTGTGTATAGATAAAAAATGGATAATGTTACAACAAAATGGGGTTCATTGGCTATATGATTGTTGTAACATTTCCATCTCTTTAGAAATCATTAATCTGTTAAAGAAGGAAATCTTTGCCTTTTTTCAATCAAGGAGAAAAGAAAGCATTATTTATAATATTTAATAAGCTAGTTCGCATTCTAACTTACTAGTTATTATTATAAATAAAAAAAATGTAAAGATGGTGTATTGTCTTACTTTTTACGAATTTCTGCAAATGGGGAAAGGGAAGGAAGCACCACTTTCCCTTTCAAATTTAATTTAGGAGGAGTTTGAAGAAAGCAGAAATCGCAATACTTCACAATAAATTAACTCTCGCTAACTTATCTCTGAAAAGATTATAAAAGTAAAATGTGTCAAAATAGTGTTAAAAAATATGATTTAAAAAGAATTTTAAAATTTATGAAAAGATAATATATTAATTGATTAGTTAAGTTGAAAGAAGAAGTAGAAAGTAGCACAAATACTTTCTCTTCTTTTATTACCAAGGAGGAGTATAAAGAAAACTATATGGGTCTATATGTCTTCAGTTCTAAACTGATATGCTGTTTAGCTAACTCTGAGTAACATTATATATTTTCAAAGTGTGTTAATGGTGGGTTATTTGATAAATATAAAAGAAATTACAAAAATTCTAGTTCACATACCACTTGAGCATGATCACTTTTTAGTAATGAACCATCTGGATTATCTTTTAAATGTCCATCCAAAATCTCATAATTACTTATTTGAGCAATTCTATCTTTGTTCTTTTTATTAAAATCATTTGAGATAAATATATAATCTAAAACATTGCCTTTTCCCGCAAAATGACTAGTAGCAGGTCTTTTTGGATCTTTAGCTTCTGGATGTGGATTATAGACTTTTTTATCATGTTGATGATAAGCATCAACTAATGTGAATGTTTCTTTTCTATTTTTATCGTGATACTTATTGTTTGTAAGTGCTTCAATTGTTATTGAAAATTCTTTGTCATTTAAATCACACATTAAAACAGAAGCTTTGTTTTTTTGTTTTTTAATATCAAAAAATAGTGATGATGCTTCACATAATCTTTGTTTTAATGCTTTTGAGTATTTATCTTTTAAAGCTTTATCTACTTGTTCTTTTTTCTGCTCTAATGTATGTGATTTATTAAATACATATTCAAATTCATTTAATCTATTTGATTTTAGATGACAGATATAAAAAGTTGTATCTATTCCATTTGGTAGAGTAATATTTGCTTTTATAGGAATTCTAGCAAATTTAAAAAAGCCTTCAAAGTAGTGTTTCTTTAGACTTGGAATATGTGCTTTTACTTCTTGGATATTTGTAATAGGATGCTTTGATGCAATTGCAACAGTAGTACTTACAAAAACTTTTTTATTTTCATCTTTTGTTTTTGCAAAATCAACAGTTTGAAAAAACTCAAATCCTAATTCATTCATTAGTATTTTTAAAGCATCTCTTGAGAATACTTCTTGGAAACCAATAATATCACAGTTCATTGATAATACTTGTTTTTTAATCCAAGCTTTTTTTTCTTCCCATTGTTCATTATTGAACTTCTCTTTTTTTGTGTACCATGAATATGGCGGTTCTACAAACTGAAATAAATTAAATGTTCCTACTCTTATTTTCATAAACGCAGTATATCCAAATATTCAACAATCTTTGGTTATTATTGCACCCATGAATACAAATTATGATGTAATAGTTGTAGGTTCTGGTGGCGCAGGAATGATTGCTGCCATAACTGCAAGAAAACAAGGCAAAAACGTACTACTTTTAGAGAAACTACCAAGCTTAGGTGCAAAATTAAAAGCTACTGGTGGTGGAAAATGTAATCTTACTAATACTTTGAGTACTGAAGATTTTATGACTTCATTTGGAAGAAATGGAAGATTTATGACAACAGCAATTGGCATGTTGAACAAAAAAGATTTATTAGAATTTTTTTTAAGTATTGGAGTTGAAACTGATACTAAAGATGGTTTTAGAATATTTCCAAAAAGCCATAGCTCAGCTACAATTATCAAAGCTTTACATGCTGAATTAAACAGATTAGAAGTAGATATTTTATGTGATATGAAAGTAGAAAGATTACTTTTTGATGGACAAAGTATAACAGGTGTTCAAACTACAAATGAAAAGTTTGATGCTCCTAATGTTATTGTTGCTACTGGTGGATTAGGTTTTCCTATGCTTGGAGCAAATGGTGATGGTTATGAGTTTGCAAAAGAAGTAGGTCATAAGGTTACAGACCTTTATCCTGCTATGCTTCCTGTCTATGTGAAAGAAAAATGGGTAGCAGATTGTACTGCTGATACTATTGCTAAAGCTATTGTAAAAATTGATTTGAAAAAAGCTAAGAAATTAAAAGCAGTTGGGGATTTGATTTTTACATCAAAAGGTTTAAGAGGTCCAGTTATTTTAGACTTTTCACGAGAAATCACACCTTTATTAGAAAAATATGATGAAGTTCCACTTCTTATAAATATGGTAAAAGGTAAAAGTGAAGACGATATATTCCAACATCTTAAAAAACAAGCTTCTTTAAAACCAGATGCAAATGTAGTAGAGCTAATTAGCTCTTTATTGCCAGCTTCTGTATCAAATGCTTTATGTTTAGAAGTTGGTGCAGATATTAGTAAAAAATTCAAAGATCAAAGTGGACAGGTAAGAAATGATCTAGTAAAAATTGTATCTAGTACTCCTTTAACTGTTACAGAATCAGTAGGTTTTAAAAAAGCTATGATTACAAGAGGTGGGGTTAGTCTAAAAGAGATTAATCCAGAAACTATGCAAAGTAAAATTATCGATGGTTTATACTTTTGTGGAGAAGTTATGGATTTAGATGGACCTTGTGGAGGATATAATCTTCAATGGTCTTTCTCTAGCGGTAATCTTGCAGGACATTTATACAAATAGCAAAAACTGCTATTTGTATATTATTGTTTGTGGTTTAAAAACAGCCCAAGCAAACCAAAAGTGACTACCATGAACTACAGTTTTTAACTGAGTCCCTTTTAGCTCACCTTCTATTGCTTTTCCAAAAATATTCCATTTTGAATTTGTCTGTTTATCATAATATGCATCTTTATAATAAAAATCATAAACTTTACCATCTATATTTCTATCATAAATAACTACACTACCTGTATCTTTAGATTTTGAAATAACTTTATCATCCAATGCTGAAGCAATTTGGTCTTTATAAAAAAGTGTTAATTTCTTATTTTCAAATTCATCATTTATGACTTTTTTATCCCTAAGAATTTTATATGAGTATGCTTTGTCTTTGTTATTTAGACTAACTGTTGCTACTCTTCTCATTGGGGCTAATCTAGGATCTATATCGTCCTTAATCATAAATGGGGATTGATTGATATCGTCATAACCACTATAAGGATTATTTCCATATTCTCTAAAATATCCAGTCTCTTTTGATAAAATTTCTGTGTTTGGATAGTGGGTTTTTATATCTTCAAAACTAACAATAGAAGAATTAATAGTCTCTAATTCTGTATCTATTAAATCACCTACTATTGCTTTTCCAGTAAATTGTTGCCACAAAGATTCACTTTGTCTATCATACATTACTAAGTCAGAATTCCGAAGTAAACCTGATGTTCCAAAATCATAAGTTTTTCCATCTATATCTCTGTTGAAAACTATAGAAGCATTACATAATGGACAGAATGTAACTACAATATTTTTATCTGATATTGTGTCATTTACTATTTCATGCCATATTAAAATTTGGATTGGATAAGCTTTTGTTTTGTCTTTTATTCGAACAAAAATTAAAGGCTCATTATCTTTTATCCAAGAAGATGCTTCTTTCATATTTTGGAATTTTGGTTTATCAATTGGAGGAATTCCATCTCGAAGTGGACCACCATTTAAAAGTTCATCGTACTCAATGCTATGTTTTTCCCAATTAGTTTTCCATGCAAAAGAGTGAAACTTTAATGAAAAACTTCTTGCATCATGGGCATTTAGAGTAGAGGATAAGATAGAGTTTACTAATAAAAGTAAGAAAACTAATATTTTCATTTTAAACTCCTTCTTTTTCTTATTATAAGACCTTAATATAAAGAGTTTATGAAGATATTAAATTAGTTTGTTCTTACAGTATTTCTTCCTTCATTTTTTGCTTTGTATAAAGCTTCATCTGCTAGTTTATATAAGTTTGCACTATCATGGATATTTTTACCTTTTCTTACCACTAATCCAATTGATACAGTTAAATAATCAGCTACTTTACTTGTTTTATGTTCAATTCTTAGCTTTTCAACATCTTTACGAAGAAGTTCTGCAAATCTTAATGACTTTTCTTCATCTTCTGCTGTAAATACTAAACCAAACTCTTCTCCACCTAGTCTAAAGGCACAATCGCTTATTCTATTACTATGGCTTTTTAGAACTTTTGCAAACTCTTGTAATGCCTCATCTCCAGCTTTATGTCCATAAGTATCATTGTAGTTTTTGAAATAATCAATATCCATCATCATAAAAGATAGATATAAATCCCCTCTAATAGATCTGCTAATTTCATTTTCTATTACTTGGTTAAAAAATCTTCTATTATTTAGTTTTGTCAATTCATCTGTGATTGATAAAAACTCAACTCTTTTTTTATCAGAAATATCTTGACTGATTGCTGTATATCCAATAATTTTTTCATTTTCAAATTCTGGTTGAATAAATGTTTCTACCCAATATGTACCACCAATCTTATTTTTATTTCTTATCTCACCATACCAAGTATTTCCATTTTGAATATCAATCCACATATCTTTAAAAATACCAGAGTTCATTTTATGGTGTTTTACGACATTGTGGTTTTGTCCTAGTAATTCACTCTCTTTATATCCTGAGATTTTGCAGAATGCTTCACTTACACTTGTGATATAACCTTTTTCATCTGTTGAAGAAATAATTACATTTTCATTTACAATTTTAATATATCTTTGTAGTTTCATCTCTGTTTCATTTCTTGATAGTAGTATTTTATTAAGACTTTTTCCTAATATTTTGAATTCAAGATATGTAAGTTTATCCGTATCCATTTTTTTATAGTTTTTTGAAGCTAATTTAAATGACTTAATTAAATTTGATATGTTTTTATCTAGATGTAAAGACATTTTTCGTGATATATAATAAATCATAAATAGTAAAATTAGGAAACTGAATACAATAGTACTAATTTGATTTAAAATATTTTTTGTATATTTCTTTTCTCTTTCAATAATATCTTGGTCAATTTGATCAATATATACACCAGTTCCTATAATCCAGTCCCATTTCTCATATTTTTTAACAAAAGCTAATTTTTTATACTCTTTAAGTGTATTTAGTTTTTTAAACTTATAAAAGAAATATCCACCTTCTTTATTTTTAATTGCATTTAATTGTTCTTTATACAGTTCGTCATTTGGATAGTCTTTTGCATGAGGAAGTTTTACTCCGTCAAATACTAAAGCTTTTTTATCTAGTCTATTTACAAAAATATAACCATTTTTACCAAATCTAACTGTTGAAATATCTTTCAAAATATTATCTTTTATATGTTCTTGCATATCGTCTATGTACTCACCCGTACCAATATGCCAATCAAAAGCTTTGATGTTTTTTACATAAGTGATTTTTTTGTACTCTTTTTTATTTGTTGAATTAGGTTTTACAAAATATGTTTCTAAAAAACCTTCTTCTTTTTCTTTTGCAATTTTTATTTGTTCTCTTACAAAATATTTACCTGATAAGTCTTTTTTATTTAATATATTTATATTTTCATGTAGTTTAGAAATTTTATTAAAAAGTATTGCTTTTCCGTCGTTTCTATTAATAAAATAGTAAGAGTTTTTTTCTTGATAATGTATATCTTTTAAAGTTGTAAGGATGATATCTTTTATTTGATTTTCACTCATAATAGCTTTGTTTTTTTCATAAATAGTATTAGCAATACTATAAGCTATATTTACTCTATCTTTTAGTTTGTCTTTTATTTGATTGTTTATTATTGTTTCTTTTGCAGAAATTGTATTGAATACTTTATTTACTTCATTTTTTATTTCATTTTTTTTGAATTCTATATAGTCATTTTTTATTAGTTTTGTTTCATCTTTGAATATTTTATATTGGAATATTATTGAAATTAGAAAAGCAATTAAAGTTGAGATAAATGCAACAAAAAAGATTGCTCTTGCAGTTAAGTTTGATAACTTCATACTCTTGCCTTTGCTGTGTTAAAGGTCAGTATACAACAAAATAATATCTATTACAATAAAAGAATAGCAATTTTGCTACGCAAAATATGAACTTAAGGGAAATGTATAATAATTACACATATAGAAATAATATTTTTATGTATAAACATAAATAATTAAATGAGAAATCTTGATTTGAATTAATACATAATTAACATATATTTGTTATATTAAGACAAATTATAATCAAGGATATCCATGAAACTAAAAAGTTTACTTTTATTAATTGCTAGTGCTAGTACAATTTACGCATCTTCTATTACAGTTAAGAATGCTTATGTAAGAGCAACACCGCCAAGTCTTCCAAATAGTGCTGCATTTATGGAATTACATAACTCTTCAGATAAAGATATTTCTGTTATGAGTGCTTCTTCAGATGCTTCAAAAGTTGCTGAATTACATACTCATGATATGAAAGATGGTGTAATGATGATGTATCAAGTACCAAAGATTGATATTAAAGCTAACTCTTCTACTACATTAAAACCAGGTGGTTTTCATGTAATGTTACTTGGATTAAAAACTAAACCATTAAAAGAAGAGATGAATGTAGAAATTAATTTAAATCTTTCAAATGGACAAACTTTAAAAGTATTTGCTCCTGTAAAAAAAGTAATGGCTGGAATGAAAATGGGTCATGGAATGAATAAAAAGAGTTCTGGTATGTCTTGTGGCGCTGGAAAATGTGGATCAAAATAAGACAAAACTATGAATAAAATGTTAATTGTTCAAATTACTGTAATTCTTTCAATTGTTGGAGCTTATTTTTTTGTTGATTTTAATGAAGTATATAATTCAATAAAAGGTGATGTACAATATAGTATTCAAGATAGTAATTGTGATTTAAAAAAAGGTCCGTGTGAAGTAACTGTAAAAGATGGAACAAAGTTTGAATTAGAGATTTTTCCAAAACATATTCCCTTAATGGAAAATATTAAATTTAGAGTGACAAGCTCTAATGATAAATTAGATGATTTAAATATCAATGTTTACTCTACTAATATGATGATGGGATATTTCAATTTAAAGTTTGAAAATCTTGGAAATGGACTTTATGAAACAAAAGGTACATTACCAACTTGTCCTGTTGGAAATATGGAGTGGAATGCTGATATTGATATAGATAAAATGAGCGAAAGAATTGGAGCAAGATTCCAATTTAAAACTACAAGGTAATACAATGAAAAAAGTAATAAACTATTTAGCCTCTGCTTTAATTGCAATTGGTATAATTTTTATAGCAAAACCTTATATTGATAACTATAATGATAAAAAACAGTATGACTTTACTGTAACATCAAAAACTGGTGATTTAACATTAGATTCATATAATGGAAAAGTTTTAGCTATTTATTTTGGATATACATATTGTCCTGATGTTTGCCCAACTTCATTAAGTACTTTATCTACTGCATTAAATGGCTTTTCAAAAGATCAATTAGATAGTTTTGAAGGTTTATTTATTTCTGTTGATCCAGATAGAGATAAACTTGAAGCCTTAGATGAATATGCTAGTTATTTTCATCCTACATTTAAGGGTGCTACATCTAATAAAGAAAATTTAGATGATATTGTAAATAGATATAAAACTTATTATAAAAAAGTAACTTTAGAAGGTTCATCAATGGATTATTCAGTTGCTCATACTTCTTATATTTATATTTTTGATAAAAATGGAAACTTTTACAAAAAAGTTGACCACTTTACAAACCCAGAAGAATTAAACAAAGTATTAAAAGCTCTTTTATAGAGTTTTTAATATTTACTTTCAAAATCCCTCTCTATTAAAGTTACGTTAATATAAAATTTAAATTTCGTTAAAAACTACATGTCATAATTTTCTTATCAAAAAACAAAAGGATAGAAAATGACAAAGTCATCAAAAGTATTAACAGGTTTAGTTTTAAGTTCATTATTAGCAACAGGACTTTATGCTTCATGCAATAATAAAAAATCACATGAAATGATGAATCAACACAGCTCAATGAAAATGATGAAAAAATCGTCTCATCATGGAAAAATGATGTTTAAAAGTATTTTAAAAGATTTAAATTTAACAGCTGAACAAAAAACACAAATCAAAGAAATTGTAAAAACATCAAAATCAAAACGTCAAGGTATGAATACGGCATTTTCTAAATCATCTTTTGATCAAAATGAGTTTATAAAAATTATGTCTGAAAAAAGAGATAATATGATAAAATCTAAAGCTGAAATGATTAGTAAAATTCATGCAGTATTAAATGCAAAACAAAAAGAACAATTTAAAGTTTTACTTGATTTAAAAGCTGAAAAAATGCAAAGTAGATATAACAAAGGATAAATTTTGATAAAAATTGCGATGGTAGAAGATGACATAGAATTAGCAGATGTTTTAACCCAATATCTAAAGCAATTTAATATCGAAGTTACAAATTATGAAGAGCCTTTTTTGGCTCTTTCTTCATTAAAAGTAAACAAATTTGATTTAGTAATTTTAGATTTAACTCTTCCTGGAATGGATGGGTTAGATGTATGTAAAATAATTGTAAAAGATTTTGATATACCTATTATTATCTCAAGTGCTAGATCTGATATTACTGATAAAGTTACAGCTTTACAATTAGGAGCTGATGACTACTTACCTAAACCTTACGATCCAAGAGAATTAGAAGTTAGAATAAAAACAATCTTACGAAGATTTAATCATTCTAATATTGTTGAAAAAGAGGATAATAATAAAATCTTTAATCTTGATGTAGAGAAAAAAGAGATTACAAAAAATGGAAATTATGTTAAACTAACAGCAGCAGAGTATGAAGTTTTATCTTTGATGTTAAAACGAGAAAACTTTGTTATTTCTAGAGAAGAAATCTTTGATAATTCAGATTTATTAAATCAGGATTATGAGAATTCTGGCTCATTAGCAGTTATTATTAACAGAATTAGACATAAAATTGAAGATAATCCAAAAGAACCTAAATATCTTCAAACAATCAGAGGAATGGGGTATAAATTTTCACAATGAATAAATCATCAATATTTTTCACAATTACAGTAAGTTTTATCATATCAATTATTTTAGTAATTACAAGTTTTATTGTATTAATGACATATAATTATAATATACAAGAAAAAGCACTTTTTGATAGGTATATACCTATTGTTAAAAAAATAATGTTAAAACATCATCGTGGTGCTCTAAACTACAAATTTGCAAAGAGTTTAGAAGAACTTGATTATACGATGCTTATCAAAAAAGGCAATATAAATGCAATTACTTATAATCCTAAAACAAAAGTATTAATTGAGCGAAAATCAAGAGAGCGAAACTCTGTATTTAGAGTATTAGAGCTAAACGATAGAAACTATATTTATATGAAGAAAAAAGGGAAAACCCTTTTAATTAGAGATAATAGACCAGCAGGTGAAAATAGTAATTTATATATTATTTCAGTTTTTGCAATTGTAATAATAACAATTATATTAATGTATTTAATTACATATAGAAAACTAATGCCATTAAGAATATTAAAAGACAAAGTTAAAACCCTTGGGGATGAAAACTTTGACTTTGAATGTTGTAATACAGAAGCCAAAGATGAAGTATCACAGCTTGGTATGGAGTTTAAAAAAGCAGCTTTAAAACTTAAAAATGTAAAAGAATCAAGAAATGTATTTATTAGAAATATAATGCATGAGTTAAAAACACCAATTACAAAAGGTAAGTTCTTAGCTGAGATTGAAAGAAATGATGCTAATGATGAAAAACTAAAAGAAGTATTTTTACGATTAGAATCACTGATCAATGAATTTGCATCTATTGAAGAACTTATTTCATCTACAAAAAATGTAGAAAAGAATTTCTATTTTACTGATGATGTTATTGATAATGCAAAAGATATTTTAATGGTAGAAGATGATGCTGTAATTTTAAAATGTGAAAACAAAAAAATTGATGTAAACTTCAAATTATTCTCAATTGCAGTAAAGAATTTAATTGATAATGCTATTAAGTATTCATCAGATAAGAAAGTAACTATTAAAAATAATGAAGATGATCTTATCTTTGAAAATGCAGGAAAACATTTAGAACATCCACTAGAAGATTATTTTGAACCATTTTTTACACACCAAGACTCTTCTAAAGATTCTTTTGGGTTAGGTTTGTATATAGTTCGAAATATTTTAGAAGCAAATAACTATACATTAGAATATGAATATGACTATGAAAATGGTCTGAATAGGTTTATTTGTAAAAAGGATTAAAAATCTACGATATAGCTATTATTGGAGCAGGAGCAAGTGGTTTGATGCTTGCCTCTTCATTAGATAAAAAAGAATTTAAAAATATTTGTTTAATAGATACAAATGCAAAAGTTGGAGCAAAGATTAAAATCTCTGGTGGAGCTAAGTGTAATATTACAAATGAACTAGTGACAGAAAAAAACTACTTAGGTGATAGATCTTTTGTAAAAGAACTTCTCAAAAATTATACAAAAGATGACTTATTAAAATTTCTAAATAAAAACAATGTCTTTCCTAAACTAAATCCAAAGATTGTAAAAGGTACTTACTTTTGTAATTCTTCTCAAGATGTTGTAGATATGTTTACAAAACTAACAACACATGTGAAAAAATATTTAAATACGAAAGTTGTAGATGTTGAACATAATAAAGTATTTAAAATAAAAACAGCCAATGGAACTATTGAAGCTAAAAAATTAGTAGTTGCAAGTGGTGGTTTATCTTTTGCAACACTTGGAGCTTCTTCTATTGCTTATGATATAGCTAGAAAATTTGGACACACTATTGAAAAACTAGAACCAGCACTTGTTGGTTTTACAGTTCAAAAAGATCAATTCTGGTTCAAAAATCTTTCAGGAGTTTCTACTTATGTGAATACTTTTGTAGAGGGTAAAAGATTTGAAGGTTCAATGTTATTTGCTCACAAAGGTTGTTCTGGTCCAGTTATATTAACTACATCTTTATATTGGAAAAAAGGAAAACTAGCAATTGATTTCCTACCTAATAAAAAAATAGAAAACTTACTAAAGGGAAATAGAAAAATATCTTCAGCCCTTCCTTTTGCCAAAAGATTTACTCAAGAGTTTTTAAAATCAATTGATGTAGAAGATAAAGCAATATCATCATTAAGTGAAGAAGAAAAAACTAAATTAAAAATGTTGAAATATTATGAGTTTGCACCTGCTGGTAATTTTGGTTATACAAAAGCAGAAGTAACAAAAGGTGGAATCTCCACTGAAGAAATAAACCATAATAACTTTGAGAGTTTAAAACAAAAAGATTTATATTTTCTTGGTGAATGTCTTGATATTACTGGTGAACTAGGTGGTTTTAACTTCCAAATAGCATTTTCATCAGCTGTTACATGTGCAAGAAATATTAATAAAAGTTAAAAAATTTAACTAAAAAAGTTACCCCTAAAGATACACTTGCTACAATTGCCAAAACTAAAAGAGTCAAGGAATATTTTGAGAGTAGCATTTATTGGTGATATTGTAGGTCGTCCAGGTAGAAAAATAATTAAAGAAAATTTAGCAAAAATTAGAGATGAATATAATATTGATTTTGTAATAGCAAATGCAGAAAATGCAAGTCACGGTTTTGGATTAACTGTAAAGAATTGTGATGAGTTGTTAAAAGCTGGTATTGATGTAATTACAGGTGGAAATCACTCTTTTGATAAGAAAAAAGATATGTTTGTTCTACTTGAAACTAAAGCTGTTTTAAGACCTGATAATTATCCAGAAGGACTAGCAGGTTCTGGTGTAAAAATCTGTGATATAGAAACAGAAGATGGAATTGAAAAACTTGCTGTTATAAATCTAATGGGACAATTTGCAATGCCAACAGTTGAAAATCCATTTAACTGGGCTAAGAAATTAGTAAACGAACTTCATGAACAAGATGTAAAAAATATTTTTATTGATTTTCATGGGGAAGCTACTAGTGAAAAAAGAATAATGCTAATGATGTTCAAAAACCTTGTAAGTGGTATTTGTGGTACTCATACTCATGTTAGTACTGATGATTTACAAATTATGGATAACACTGCTTATCTTACTGATATTGGTCTTACTGGATGTAGAGACAATGTTATTGGAATGGATTCATATGTTCCAATTCAAAAAGCTTGTACTGGTATAGGTGGGCATTTTGAAGTACCAAATAACTGTAAGTCAATATTACAAATGATGGTTATTGATATTGAAGAGGGAAAAGCTAAAGATGCTTTTAAAATCAAAAAACTATGTAATCAAAGTGAATATATTATAACTAAGGCTATGATTGATTAATATTGATAATTCTTATGACTTATTGGTTTATCTAAAGAATCAAGATTTAATAGATGAAAATCTTGAATACTGGTGGCCAAATAATAATAAATTTGAAATATTAATAGGTGCTATATTAACCCAAAATACAAAATGGCTTAATGTAGAAAAATCCTTAGAAAATCTTAGAGAAGAAGAACTTTTAAGTTTAGAGGCTTTAAGTACTGCTCATTTAGAAACACTAATTTTAGCCATTACTCCAAGTGGTTTTAAAAACCAAAAATCTGTACGATTAATACAATTAGCAAAAAATATAATTGAAGAATATGATACTTTTGAGAACTTCTGTAAAGGTACTAATAGAGAGTGGTTATTGAAACAAAAAGGTATTGGTCCTGAAACTGCTGATGCAATTTTGTGTTATTCTTGTAGACAAGATTATATGGTTGTTGACTCTTATACAAATAGATTAGTTAAAAGATTTGGATATGAGTTTGAATCATATGACGAGCTGCAAGCTTGGTGTGAATATGGAATTAATGAAAATTACGATAAAATTGCTAAACTTTATGGTTATGAGATCTCTATAAACAAGCTATATGCTAGATTTCATGGCAAAATTGTCGAGTTTATGAAACGCAATCGCAAGGGTTAATTGATGATTATAATTCCACAGACTAAAGGTGGTGTAGGTAAGTCTACAGTTGCTATGCAAGTTATCGCGCCTTATCTTTATAAGAAGCATGGTAAAAAAGTAACATACATCGAAATTGATGATGAAAATAACGACAGTCAATCTTTTACAAGAACTGAAATTGTTAATAAAAGAATGTTAGGAACTAATAGATTAACTGAATTAGATGAGTTAATCTTAATGGATGATAATCACGAGGTTATTGTTGATGTAGGTGGAAACAAAACATCAACACTAGTTTTAGATGAGATCAAAAAAGTTGGTTCTTTTGGTAATGTTAAATGGGTTATTCCTTTAGGTGATGGTGAGCTTGATGGAAAAAATGCAATTGCAACTATGAAAAGAATTAAAAAGATTGAACAAAATCCAGAGGAAAATGTAATCTTTGCTTTAAATAGATCTATTTCTATGGATGAAGATTATTATCAAGAACAATTTATTAACTTTTTTGGACATAAATATTTAGATTCAAATTCAGTTATTTGTGATTTTGTAAAAGATCCAAAATATTTCCCTGTTAAAAACGATAAAGTAATTACAATGAGTAGATACTTAGGTTCAACAGTTTGGGAAATGGCATATAATAACACTGATTTTGCTGCTAAAGCTATACAAGCTAAAGAGTTAGGTGATATTGAAAGCGCTAGAAAATATCTATTTTTTAGAAGAATACAAACTGAAGCAAAAGATTATGTAATCAATACATTAAATAGAATTTTTTGTGATTTAGATCAGTGGATAGATATTAAAAAATGAGTGATATGAGTTTTAAACAGGCTAAAGAGCTTGTTGAACGAATGGAATTCTCAGAAATTGCACTAAAAAAAGCAGTTTCAAATTTAGAAAAATCTTCAAAAACTTTTAATAAGTCTTCTAATAACTTCGAAAAGACTTTATTACAACAAGAAGATATTATGAGAAAAATTCCTGATACAAACAGGAAGTTTTCTTATTTACTTTTGGCAGTTGCTGTAAATTTAGGTTTTATTTTAGGCCTAGTAATTGGAAAATTTGTTTTATAAAAATTAGTAATTAGGATTAGAAAAAGAATGGGTAAACAAGAAAAAATTGTATCAATGTTCAATGATATCGCTGGAACTTATGATGTAGCAAATAGAGTTTTATCAATGGGAATTGATAAATCATGGAGAAACAAAGCTTGTAATAAAACTTTTGAGCTTTACAATAACAATAAAATCGAAAAGATTGTAGATGTTGCTTGTGGTACAGGTGATATGATTATGTTCTGGAAACAAATTGCAAAAGAGAATAATATTGATTTAGAAAACATTGTTGGTGTAGATCCAAGTGTTGGAATGATGGAAGTAGGAAAGAAAAAACTTCCTGATGTTGATTTTATTGAAGCCTTTGCAACTGAAATGCCATTAGAGGACTCTTCTGCTGATATTATTTCTATCTCTTATGGAATTAGAAATGTAGTTGAGAGACAAGAAGCTTTTGATGAATTTGCAAGAGTTCTTAAAAAAGATGGACTTGTAGTAATTTCAGAGTTTACAAAAAATGAAAAAACTAATCCATTAGATTACTTAACTGATTTTTATATGAATAAAGTTTTGCCAGTTCTTGGTGGAATGATTTCAAAAAATAAAGAAGCTTATACTTATTTACCAAACTCAATTGATGAATTTTTAACTAAAGATAACTTATGTAAAGAGTTAAAACAAGCAGGTTTAGAGCCTGTACATGTTAAATCATTCTCAATGAATATCTCAACACTAATTATCGCAAGAAAAATATAATTTTTTCTTGCATAAGCTAGGACACTTATGAATTCTCCTATTTCTGTATCTTCTTTAAATGCACAAATTAAATCTCTTTTAGAAACAACTTTTATTCAAGTTTATGTTGAAGGTGAGGTTTCCAATCTTACTTATCATAATTCAGGACATATCTATTTTTCTGTAAAAGATAAAAGTTCAACAATCTCATGTGTGATGTTTAGAGGAAATGCTAAATATTTAAAATTTCAGCTTGAAGTAGGGCAAAAGATTGTTATAACTGGTAATCTTACTGTTTATGCTCCAAGAGGGAATTATCAATTATTATGTAATAAGATTGAACCCTCAGGTCAAGGCGCTTTAGCTCTTGCTTTTGAGCAGCTAAAAAATAAACTAGAAGAGAAGGGATATTTTAATCCTGAAATAAAAAAACAACTTCCTAAATATCCTAAAAAAATTGCCTTAGTAACATCAGCAACTGGTGCTGCAATTGAAGATATGAAAAAAGTTGCATCTCATAGATGGCCTTTAGTAGAATTTATTTTAGTTCCTGCACTTGTTCAAGGTGAAGGTGCCGCTTTTGATATTTCTAATTCTATAAAATATGCAGATAATTTAAACTGCGATATTATGATTGTAGGACGTGGTGGAGGAAGTATAGAAGACTTATGGGCTTTTAATGAGGAAATAGTTGCTAATGCTATTTATGAAGCTTCTACACCTATTATTTCAGCTGTAGGACATGAAGTTGATTATCTTATTTCTGATTTTGTATCTGATGTAAGAGCTGCAACTCCTTCTAATGCTGTTGAAATTGCATTACCAGATATTAATGAACATAGAATTTATCTTGATTCTTTAGCTAATGAATACAATAATAAAATTAAAACGATTTTTTATAATAAAGAACAAGATGTATTTAATTTAAAAAGATTATTTGAACAAAACTCAATAGAATCAAAATTTAATTTTATTACTTCAGAAATCAAATTTTTAAGAAGCTCTTTTGATAATGATATATCTCAAAAGTTAATTAAAGCAAATAATGATTTAGATTTATTAAAAAGAACATTTCAAAATAATTCTGATCAAGTTTTAACTCAGGCTCAAAATCAAATAACATTATTAAAAAATAGTTTTGAATTAAATCATCCAGATAAAAAAGATAAAAAAGGTTTTGTTCAAATAACTAAAGATAATAAAATAATATCTCTAGAGAATCTAAGTACTAATGATGTAATTTCCCTACAAACTCCTAAATATATTGCTATGTGTACCATTAATGAAGTAAAAAAACAATAATTTTTTAAGTTTAGAAAAGATAAAATAAATCTAAATTGAATTGTAATACACAAATATAATTTGTAGTTTACATAGAAGAAGGAAACCAAATTAGTGTTTTCTTAAAACTCTTTATTAAAAATTGGCAAATGTGCATTAAAAAAAGGAATATTTATGGATAACAGAGAAAAAGTAATTGATTATGCTAATACAAGTGAATTTATGACTTTTGAGTTAGGTGCAATGAAATATGCTATTGAACTACCTAAAATTAGAGAGATATTAACTTATCCAGAAATTATTACTACATTACCAAATATTTCAGAATGGGTAAAAGGTCTTATTAACTTAAGAGGTGAAGTTGTACCTATTTTAGATATTAGAATTAAGTTTAACACTAGTGAAAGTGTATATGATGAAAATACATCTGTTATTGCTGTAATTACAGAAGATAGTAGAATGGTTGGAATTGTTGTTGACTTAGTTGATGATGTACAAAGACTTGATACAAGTACTCTAGCACCTGTTTCAGAGATGGGTTCAGCAATTCCTGCTAAATACCTAAAAGGTTATGTTAGATTAGATAATAATGAAATGTTAGTTGTTATGGATATTGAAAAAGTTGTTGCGAAAGAAGAGTTACAAGACTAATTATTGGAAATAAAATGCAAGAAAAAATAGAAAAATTAAGATCACTAAAGTTACTATTTGTTGAAGATGAACAAGATTTATTAGATATTATTAGTGGAGCTTTAGTTAAATTAAAAGCGAACTTCCTTACTGCGAATAATGGGGTTGAAGCTTTAGAAAGATTAGAAGAGAACTCTGATATTGATGCTGTTATTACAGATATTAATATGCCTTATATGAATGGTTTAGAAATGATAAAAAACATGAAAGAAAGAGGTTTAGATATACCTATTATTGTCATGTCAGCTCATACAGAAACTGAATATTTAGAAAAAGCTAAGGAGTTTGGAGTTGATGAATATATTTTAAAACCATTTGATTTTATTAAATTTATTGACCTAATTACAAGTATGGAAATAAAATAGTTTCATGTCTTCAATAGATAAAAAACTGTTAAAAAGATTACAGATTCTATATGTAGAAGATGATCTTGTTGTTCGAAATGAACTAGAACAATTACTTTCAGGTTTCTTCTCTAAAGTTTTTACTGCTAGTAATGGTAGAGAAGGACTAGATACTTATCTAGAAAACAAAGATGAAATAGATATTATTTTAACTGATATTAATATGCCTATTATGAGTGGTATTGATATGGTTAAATATATAAGAGAAAAATCCCCTCAAATTCCCGTAATAGTTGCTACGGCACACTCTGATTCAGAATATTTATCTGAATCAATTAAACTAAAAGTTCAAGATTATATTAACAAACCTGTAGATGTTAGAAACTTACTTAAAGTTATGAATGAATTAGCAAGTGTAATGTATCAAGAATTTATGTTAGAACAACAAACAAAAGAGTTAGAGCAATATAAAGAAGTTATTGATTCTAATAACATTGTTGTTAAAACAGATATTCATATGAATATAACTTACGTAAATGAGCTTTTCTGCCAAATTACAGGTTATGATAAGGATGAACTTTTAGGAGAAGAATTTAAGGTTCTAAGACATCCTGATGCCTCATTAGATATATATACTAATATGTATGCAAAAGTTCTAAATAATAAACCTTGGCATGGGGTATTAAAAAATATTACAAAAGAACATGGAATTTATACAACTGATGCATATGTAATAAATACTCTTGATGATGAAGGTGAAATTACAGGTACTATTTCTATTCAAAGAGATATTACTGATGAAGTAAATAAAAAAAGAGATATTCAATTAGCATTAATGAAAGATAAAAGTGATATTTTTATCCGAAGTAAAGAAGGTTCTGCTGAGCAAAATATAATTATTCGAGAATTAAAAGATCAGCTTGAAAATGCTAAAAATGATTTAAAAAAATCTGAAATTAATAGTGAAAAATATATATATTCTGTTGAAAAATATACTATTGAGAATAAACATCTAAGAAATGAATTATCTACATATAAAAAGAATGAATCTAAAAAAGATTTAGCTCTAAAAGTTTCAAAAGAAAATGCTGATTTAAAATATCAATTAAAAAAATTAAAAGAAGAATTAGCTAATACTAAAGAATCAAAAGAAAAAGAGATAAAACAGTTAAATGCAAATTCTAGAATTGAGATTGAAGATTTAGAAGAGCAATTACGAAATATTACTGAAAAATATGAATGTGTTGAAACAGATGAAGTATTAATTCAGAAGTTAGAATATTGGAAAGAAAAAGCACAAGAAGAAGCTAATAGAGTTGAGAGTTTAG